>CANQSB010000040.1 GCA_947626435.1 uncultured Lachnospiraceae bacterium
CAGAAATACCTCACGATATACCCAATCCCCAGCGCCATAGGCGGCAGCATCAGAAACGTAAAGCACTTAAGCGGCTTATACATCATATACGCCCGCAGTATCGTGATCATGGACTTCTTCACATACCCCCATATGCTGTTGAACAGCCTCGAGGGCCTGAGCTCCGGATTTGTCTTCACAGGCACACTTGTAATCCCGAGCTTTTCAAATATTTCAAGCCACAACACGGCGCAAATGCAGTAAATATGCGGCTTTAGCCCCTTTGGGCATGCACGCGCCAAGGAACAAAGACGAAAAATATTCACAAATTACAAAAAAAATTTACACAAGACACCCCGCAAAGCATTGTAATCACTGCAACAATGCCGATTCTTTTTTATACAAAAATATACAC
This sequence comes from uncultured Lachnospiraceae bacterium, assembly GCA_947626435.1. Taxonomy (GTDB): domain Bacteria; phylum Bacillota; class Clostridia; order Lachnospirales; family Lachnospiraceae; genus COE1. Next base: position 395 of record CANQSB010000040.1, read on the forward strand.
AAATCGTCAAAACATATATGCGGTTCATGCCCAAGACCGCGAAAAATATACCCGCCTGTTGTACTACCAAAATTGTCATATAAAGTGTTACAATGTATATATAAATTGATATTCTAATAAAAGGAGCGAAACACATATGGGAAAATCATTAAAAGGAAAAGAACTAGGCATCAGGATGAGAAGATAAAAAGTCCTTGATGTAGTCCGAAAATCTTTAAGAAAATCCTGTTTAGAACGAGCAATTTTAGAAGTATCCGGAACTTTAGTTACCTTACAGAAATCTCTTAGAGGTTTGGAGTAATAGAAAAAAGTAAGCAGGAGTTGAATATATAGGAATAGAAAAAGTAGTTGATATATTTTTTTCGTCATTATTTTCTCAAAGTAGGCAAAAATAACTTGCCAACTACAATATAATAGGGCTATTATAAAAGATAAGTATTCTATGCTTAATATAGTTAAATAAAGTGGGAGGAAGACAATTTGAAACTATTGAATAAAAAGAATTTAAAATATTTTACAGTGATATTGTTTCTTATATTAGTACAAGCATTGAGATATTTCCCGTTTAAATTCGGTGATTGGAATCAAACGCAGCTTTCGTTCAGTTATAGATATGGGTTTATACAGCGTGCTTTTATGGGTTCTGTTTTGGACATAATATCGCAGCTATTTTCTATTCCATGGCAATATATGCGGTATGTTTATGTAGTGGCTACATTAGTTATATTTACATTTGTATTGTTTCTTATAGCCTATAAATCTATTAACAAAAAAGCTATAGATAGCAATACCTGCCTTTTTTCATGGGCTTAGCATTAGTGTTTTTTGCCGGGACAGGCTGGTGCACATTTTTTGAATTCTCTGCGGCAGCAGACTGGTGGGCGCTTATGGTATCACTGCTTGGTATGTATATTGTTATGCGTGGAAGGCATTTTTGGGCAGTTCCTATCATAGCAGCTGTAGGGGTATGCATACATACAGCATATGTATTTATGTATTTTAATCTGGTATTATGCTGCCTCTTTTATAAATTATTTCTGGATGAAAAGTGCGATAAAAAGAAGTGCTTAATAAGCTCTGTTGTTACTATTATCGTAGGTTCAGTATTATTTATATATATGATGTTTTTTTTACATGCGTCAAGCGGCGTTACATCGGATTATGTTATTAGGCGTACATCAGAATTTTTGGGGCAGAATGTAAAAGGCGCAGAGACAATAAAAGGATATTTGTTTAGAGAAGGAGAAGTAAGCGGAATTCAGTTTGTGATAAATTCATATAAGTTTATATTGCTTTTGACAATTATAATGTTTATCCCATTTATATTAGAAGCATACAGATATTGGAAAATGATAGTGAGCAGCGCAAAATCACATGGGGGGGGGTATGTTAAATATGCTTTGATGCCGCTAGGGGTGGTTACAATTGTGCCGATGTATATTATGCATAATGACTACGGACGGTGGACATATGCGGCTTTGTTTTACGAATTTGCAATCATATGGGTATTAAACCTGATGAATGATACAAATGTAAAAGAAGCCACCAGGTTATTTATGGATAGGGTTAGAAGCAATAAGATTTATTTTGTTGCTTTAATAGCTTACGCTGCCATTATAGGCGCGTTTGATCAAAATTTAATAAATCCAGTTATTTCGTCATTAGAACAATATTGCTGGGAAATAGTAGAGTGGTTTTAAGCAATATTAATTACGGAGGTAGGGAAATGAAACAAGCAGACAGTAGAAATCTGACCATGGTAATGGACTTGTACGAGCTTACCATGGCAAACGGTTATTTTAATGACGGCGATATGCAGTCAAAGGTGGCTTTCGATGTCTTTTACAGAAAAAATCCCGACAGGGGCGGTTTTGCGATTTTTGCGGGGCTGGAGCAGATAGTGGAATACATCGAAAATCTGCATTTTTCAGACGAAGACATTGAGTATCTGCGCTCATTAAACACATTCACAGACGCGTTCCTCGATTATCTCAAGAATTTTGAGTTTCATGGCGACATTTACGCTTTTCCGGAGGGGACTATCATGTACCCGAATGAGCCGATTCTGACGGTAATCGCGCCGCTCATTGACGCACAGCTTGTAGAGACCGCCATACTGGCGCAGGTAAACCACCAGTCGCTTGTAGCCACAAAGACAAGCCGCATAGTGAGGGCGGCAGCAGGCAAGGCGGTGTCGGATTTTGGCGCAAGGCGCGCGCACAATATGGACGCGGCGGTTTATGGGGCGCGGGCATCGTACATAGGAGGCGCGTCAGGTACGGCGACAGTGCTTGCGGGGCAGATGTTCGGTATACCTGTGAGCGGCACTATGGCGCATAGCTGGGTAATGTACTATCAGGACGAGTTTGAAGCATTCAAAAATTACGCCGTAAATTATCCCGACAACACAGTGCTCTTAGTCGATACCTACGACACAATCAAATCGGGCATACCAAACGCAATCCGCGTGGCGCACGAGGTCTTAGAGCCAATGGGTAAGCGCCTCAAGGGAATAAGGATAGACAGCGGTGACCTTGCGTATCAGTCAATAAGGGTGAGAAAAATGCTTGACGACGAAGGGCTTGCCGACTGCAAAATCATAGTTTCAAACAGCCTTGACGAGCATACCATCACATCTCTTAACAGCCAGAAAGCGCGCATAGACAGCTACGGCGTAGGCGAACGTCTTATCACCGGGGCTTCAAGCGACTACTCGGAGGATAGCCTCTCGCTTCTCGGCGCCGTATACAAAATAGCGGCGGTTGAGGAAAACGGCACGTTTGTTCCACGCATAAAAATTTCGGGTACAGTTGAAAAAATCACAAATCCCGGGCTCAAAAAGGTATACCGCATTTACGATCAGAACGGCAAGGCAAAGGCGGATCTGCTCGCAAAGGCTGACGAGGAAGTGGACATGAGCGGGGAGTTCAGGTTCGTAGATCCGCAGATGCCATGGAGAAATCTCAAATTTGTGAACTGTACGGCCAAACCGCTGCAGGTAAAGATATTTGAAAACGGAAAGCGCGTGTACGACCTGCCGACGCTTGAGGAGATAAGGGCGTATGTAAAGACGCAGCTTGCGGACGAGATTTGGGAGGAGGAGCAGCGGTTTATAAATCCTCATGTGCATTACATGGATATGACTCCCGACTATTATGACATGAAGATGAGCCTGCTTCATGAGAAATCCTCAAAAAATGCGTAAGGCTTAAACCATGGCAATGTAATACGGTTAAGCCATATAATGCAGCCAAAACATTACATTTAAAGCAGTTTAAAGCGGCGCAGTCATGGTGACACGGCAAAGATAATGTAAAATGAGCTTACTGCACAAAAAATCCGCTAAAGAAGCATGCGTTTCACAAAAATTTCGTGATATTGACGGTAAATTGTATAAAATTTTCACACATTTATATACAATTTGCCAAGATTGGTGCAATGAAAAATAAAAATGTTTAAAAATTTTACTTTTTATAGTATAATGTAAAGAATGAAGACGGAATTTTTAAAAAATAACAGATTAATAACTAAATTAAGCGGTTTATTCGAGGGACAGGATAAAAATGTGCCCTCGGACGGACAAAAAACAAAACTGGGAGGTAACGACGATATGCCTAAAAAACCAATTATCGACAAAGAATTTTTTAAGCGGAGCGTACTGTACAATGTAAAGACGCTGTACAGAAAAAATCTCGAGGAGGCTACGGAGCAGCAGATTTTTCAAGCTGTATCATACGCGGTAAAGGATGCTATCGTTGACAACTGGCTTAAATCACAGGAAGCTTACGACGAAAAGGATCCTAAGATTGTATACTATATGTCAATGGAGTTCCTTATGGGACGCGCCCTTGGCAACAACATGATTAACCTGATGGCTTACAAGGAGTTTTCAGAGGCTTTGGAGGAGCTCGGACTTGACATCAACGTAATCGAGGATCAGGAGCCTGACGCGGCGCTCGGCAACGGCGGTCTTGGACGCCTTGCGGCATGCTTTTTGGACTCCCTTGCCACGCTTGGCTATGCGGCGTACGGCTGCGGCATACGTTACAGGTACGGCATGTTCAAGCAGGAGATTAAGGACGGATATCAGAAGGAGGTTCCCGATGACTGGCTCAGGGACGGCAACCCGTTTGAGCTTAGACGCCCCGAGTATACGAAGGTTATCAAGTTCGGCGGCAACGTTGCGTGCAGGGAGGAAGACGGCAAGCTTATCTTCTATCAGGAGAATTACCAGTCGGTTAAGGCTATCCCTTACGACCTGCCCATAGTAGGCTATGGCAACGGCATTGTAAACACTCTTAGAATTTGGGATGCCGAGCCTATGGACTGCTTCAACCTTGACTCGTTTGACAAGGGAAACTACCAGATGGCAGTGGAGCAGAACAACCTTGCAAAGAACATAGTGGAGGTGCTTTATCCCAACGACAACCACATATCAGGCAAGGAGCTTCGCCTGAAACAGCAGTATTTCTTCATATCAGCATCAGTACAGACGGCGATTGAGAAATATATGTCAAAGCACCATGACATTCACAAATTCCATGAAAAAGTGACCTTCCAGTTAAACGACACGCATCCCACGGTGGCAATCGCCGAGCTTATGAGGATACTGCTTGACGATTTCAGGCTTGAATGGGATGAGGCGTGGGAGATTACGACGAAGACCTGCGCATACACAAACCACACGATTATGGCGGAGGCGCTTGAAAAGTGGCCCATCGACATATTCCAGAGGCTTCTCCCGAGAATTTACCAGATTGTTGAGGAGATTAACCGCCGCTTCCTGCTCGATATCGTAAACAGATATCCCGAGCCCGCAGACAAGATTAAGAAGATGGCAATCATTTCGGACGGCCAGGTAAAGATGGCTCATATGGCGATTGTGGCAGGCTACAGCGTAAACGGCGTGGCTAGGCTTCACACGGAGATACTTAAAAAGCAGGAGCTCAAGGACTTCTACGAGATGTTCCCCGAGAAGTTCAACAACAAGACAAACGGCATCACACAGAGGCGTTTCCTGCTCCATGGCAACCCGCTGCTTGCGGACTGGGTAACTGACAAGGTAGGCGACGAGTGGATTGTAAATCTTCCTGTAATCAAGGGCATTGAGAAGTATGCTACAGATTCCGCAGCTCAGAAGGAGTTTATGGCAATCAAGCGCAAGAATAAAGTGCGTCTTGCAAAATACATCAAGGAGCATAACGGTATTGATGTCGATCCAGATTCAATCTTTGACGTGCAGGTCAAGAGGCTTCACGAGTACAAGCGCCAGCTTTTGAATATTCTGCATGTAATGTACCTATACAACCAGCTTAAGGCTAACCCCAATATGGAATTCTATCCCAGGACATTCATATTCGGCGCGAAAGCGGCGGCAGGCTATATGAATGCTAAGCTTACCATCAAGCTTATCAATTCAGTGGCTGAAAAGATTAACAACGATCCCGCGGTTAATAAGAAGATTAAGGTTGTATTTATTGAAAATTACAGAGTGTCAAATGCCGAGATTATCTTTGCGGCGGCTGACATTTCAGAGCAGATATCTACGGCGAGCAAGGAGGCGAGCGGCACAGGCAACATGAAATTTATGCTTAACGGCGCGCTCACGCTTGGCACGATGGACGGCGCTAATGTTGAGATTGTAGAGGAAGTCGGCTTGGATAACGCGTTTATATTTGGCTTGAGCTCAGACGAGGTTATCAATTTTGAGAATAACGGCGGCTACAATCCCATGGATATCTACAATAACGACGCTGATATCAGAAAGTTAGTTGACCAGCTTGTTGACGGTACATACTCAAGCGACAAGGAGCTTTTCAGAAGCCTGTACAATTCCCTGCTCAATACGCAGAGCACGGACAAGGCGGATCGCTACTTTATTTTGAAGGATTTCCGTTCATATGCGGAGGCTCAGAAGCGTGTTGAAAAGGCATACAGAAACACGAGCGGCTGGGCAAAGAGCGCAATGCTCAATGTAGCGAATGTCGGCAAGTTTACGTCTGACAGGACTATTCAGGAGTATGTCGACGATATCTGGCATCTTGACAAGGTAGTAATAGAATAGTGATAAATGCCGTAATCTAATCTCTTATGAGAGGGGTTGCGGCATTATTCATATATAAACAACAGGTATTTGCAAAGGTCTTTCGATAACATGGAATTTGGCTTTTTCTAAATTCTAACGCTTGATAATGCGTTTTGCAAATGTCAAAACTATAATGTGTAATATAAATAAGGAAAGGTTCGGTGTTTTATCAATGATACAATTATTTGAAGGCGGAGCTTACCTCGTAAACGGTACGGAGCTTATCGCGGATTCCGCAGACGCGCAGGCGGCGGTAAAGGCAAGGATTGGCAGAGAGATAAGCAAAGCGGAGGCGGCTAAAGGCACTATCGCCTACGGCATACTCAAAAGCCACAATACCTCTGACAACATGGATAAGCTTAAAATAAAATTTGACAAGCTTACCTCGCACGATATCACGTTCGTAGGCATTATCCAGACGGCGCGCGCGTCGGGACTTACCAAGTTCCCCGTGCCTTATGTGCTCACAAACTGCCACAATTCGCTCTGCGCCGTGGGTGGAACTATCAATGAAGACGACCATATGTTTGGGCTGACTTGCGCAAAGAGATACGGCGGCGTATATGTGCCCCCTCATCAGGCGGTTATCCATCAGTTTGCGCGCGAGATGCTTGCGGGCGGCGGCAAGATGATTCTGGGCTCAGACTCTCATACGCGCTATGGGGCGCTTGGCACTATGGCTATGGGCGAGGGCGGTCCCGAGCTTGTCAAGCAGCTTTTGAACCAGACTTATGATATAAATATGCCGGGAGTAGTTGCCGTTTACCTTGAGGGCGCTCCCGTGAAGGGAGTAGGCCCGCAGGACGTGGCGCTTGCGATTATTGGCGCGGTATTTAAAAACGGCTATGTAAAGAATAAGGTAATGGAGTTTGTAGGACCTGGCGTCGCGTCGCTCTCGGCTGATTTCCGTATCGGCATTGACGTAATGACTACGGAAACCACCTGCCTGTCCTCAATATGGAAGACAGACGACAGAATTAAGGAGTTCTACGACATCCATGGCAGAAGCGAGGAATATGCAGAGCTTAATCCTGATACAGTGGCATACTATGATGGCTGCATAAAGATAGATTTGAGCAAAATCAAGCCTATGATAGCGATGCCCTTCCACCCGAGCAACACATACACTATCGAGGAGCTGAATGCCAACCTCATGGACATACTCGACGACTGCGAGAAAAAGGCGCTGGTAAGCCTTGACGGCGCGGTTGATTTTAAGCTGAAGGACAAGGTGAGAAACGGAAAGCTATATGTAGAGCAGGGAATTATCGCAGGCTGCGCGGGCGGCGGTTTTGAAAACATCTGCGCGGCGGCGGACATTCTCGAAAACGCAAGCATTGGACCTGATGAGTTTACGCTGAGCGTTTATCCCGCTTCTATGCCTATTTATATGGAGCTTGTCAAAAACGGCTGCGCGGCAAAGATTATGCAGACAGGCGCGGTGTTAAAGACGGCATTCTGCGGCCCGTGCTTCGGTGCAGGCGACACGCCCGCAAACAATGCATTTTCAATCCGCCACTCTACGAGAAACTTCCCTAACCGCGAAGGCTCTAAGCTCCAGAGCGGTCAGATTGCGTCAGTTGCGCTTATGGACGCGCGTTCAATCGCGGCGACGGCGGCTAATAAGGGTTATCTTACTCCCGCTACGGAATTTGATGGCGAGTTTAATAAATATAAATATTTCTTTGACAAGAAGATTTACGAGAACCGCGTATTTGACTCAAAAGGCGTTGCAGATGAGTCCGTAGAGATAAAATTCGGACCTAACATCAAAGACTGGCCCGCCATGGTGGCATTGACAGACAATCTTCTCTTGAAAGTAGTTTCCGAGATACACGACCCTGTAACGACCACAGACGAGCTTATTCCGTCAGGCGAGACATCATCATACCGCTCAAATCCGCTTGGATTGGCAGAGTTTACGCTTTCGAGAAAAGATCCGAATTATGTAGGGCTTGCAAAGGAGGTTCAGGCTGCGGAAAAGGCAAGAGAGGACGGCGAATGTCCTTTGGAGAAGCTGCCTGAGCTTGAGATGCCTTGGAATGAGATGAAGAAGATTAAGGCGGATGCAGACAGCAAAAACACAGGCATCGGTAGCACAATCTTTGCAGTCAAGCCAGGCGACGGTTCGGCGCGCGAGCAGGCGGCAAGCTGCCAGAAGGTGCTCGGCGGATGGGCGAACATTGCAAACGAGTATGCTACAAAGCGATACCGCTCTAATCTTATAAACTGGGGTATGCTGCCTTTCATTATAAAAGAGGGCGAGCTGCCGTTTAAGAACCTTGATTATATTTTTATACCTGATATAAGAAAAGCAGTCGAGGAAAAGGCGGACACTGTAAAGGCGTATGTCGTAGGCGGCGGAAAGAATACGGAGTTTGAGCTTACGCTTGGCGAGCTTACTGACGAGGAAAGGCAGATTATTTTGAAGGGATGCCTGATTAACTATAATAGAATTTAATAAATAATATTTATGAAAAAGCTCTTATGTTTGCATAACTTGCAGATTTAAGGGCTTTTTTGTTTTGGGTTGTGTCAAACTGTCCGCCTGAGCAGGGACATATACCCCATTCAGACCCGCTTGCGCTTATGGAAGGCGTAGCGGACACTAAGCTCAATGGCGCTGTAAAAGGAGCTGCGCTTTTACAGCTCATTTCGCTAAGTGCCGACGCCTTCCAACGGTCTTCATGGGGTATATGTCCCTGCTCAGGCTACTGTATTGGTGGCGTTTACGTAAGATGGTGTGTGTGCCGTAGTAGGTAGGCAGTGAGCAATAGTGTATTTTAAATGTTAGCTGGAATTATTGAATGGTAATGTTGTGGAATAAATTAAAGTTGTACACAAATAGTGATTAGTAAATGTGCATACAATGGCACAGAAAAACAGGAATATGCTCCAGAGAGTTAATAAATATTTGGTGTATAGATGAATACAGCGAATTAATGACATATTCAAGAAAACAAGCTACAGTAAATTTGACTACAACCATACCAACAAAATAGCTAACGGCATATTTAAGAAAATAAACTACAGTAATTCAACTACAGTATACCAACAACCTAGCCCGAACAGAGTAATATACCCCATGAAGACCCTTGGGGAGCGTCGGCACTTAGCGAAATAAGCTGTAAAAGCGTAGCTCCTTTTACAGCGTCATTGAGCTTAGTGTCCGCTACGCTTCCCACGGAGCGCAAGCGGGTCTGAATGGGGTATATTACTCTGTTCGGGCGATCTGTTACCACTATCCAATTTTTTACAATTTTTTTCTAAAAGTTTGTCCTCATAAATTCATTCCCGCAATCATAAAATAGATATAGCTTATCACCCCATTTGTACACTCATTGGAAACACACCCCGATTTTAACATTATTTTTGTAAATATTTCAAGAAACTTAAAAATCATCCGGAAAAAATATATTAAAATTACACAAACCACTATCATTTTTTGGAAATTTATAGTATAATTTCAATAAAATAAAAAATATGAGGAGGTAGACTATGGCAAAAGAAATGATTGCAATGCTGCTGGCCGGAGGACAAGGCTCGCGCCTTTACACCCTGACGCAAAAGCTGGCAAAACCCGCTGTCCCCTTTGGCGGAAAGTATCGAATAATCGACTTCCCGCTGTCAAACTGTGTCAATTCGGGAATTGATACAGTAGGTATACTTACACAGTACCAGCCCTTGGTGCTCAACGAGTATATCGGAAACGGACAGCCATGGGATCTGGACAGACTCTATGGAGGCGTACATGTGCTCCCGCCTTATCAGCAGGCAAGCGGTTCAGACTGGTATAAGGGTACGGCAAACGCCATTTACCAGAACATCAACTTTATCGAGAGGTATGATCCCAAATATGTCATCATTCTCTCAGGCGACCAGATATGCAAGCAGGACTACAGCGATTTCCTCGAGTTCCATAAGTCAAAAGGAGCCGAGTTCAGCGTAGCCGTTATGGAGGTGCCTTGGGAGGAGGCAGGGCGTTTCGGCCTTATGGTTACTGACGAAAACGACAAGATCACAGAGTTCCAGGAAAAACCGAAGGAGCCCAAGTCAAATCTTGCTTCAATGGGTATTTATATATTCAACTGGAATATCCTCAAACAGTACCTTATCGAAGACGAAAATGATCCCAACTCCGAGAACGACTTCGGTAAGAATATTATTCCCAATCTGCTTCAGGATAACAGGGAAATGTACGCATATCGCTTTAATGGCTACTGGAAGGACGTCGGCACCATTTCCTCACTCTGGGAGGCAAATATGGAAGTGCTCGATCCCGAAAACAGCGGCATCAACCTCTTTGACGAGGATTGGCGCATATACAGCAGGAACAGTGGTATGACCGGCCACAGGATAGGCGCTAATGCGGTGCTTGAAAACTCAATGATTACAGACGGCTGCAGCATCGAGGGCGAGATTAAGCACTCTATCCTCTTTGCGGGCGTAAAGGTTGAGGAAGGCGCGGTTATTGAGGACGCAGTCGTAATGGGCGGCAGCGTTATCAAGGCAGGCGCGCAGGTTAAGCACTGTATAGTGGCTGAAAACGTAGTAATTGAGAAGGACGCCGTAGTAGGCGCTATGCCCGAGGGCGACGAGAAGGGCGTGGCTACTATAGGCTCGGGCGTAACCATAGGCGAGGGCGCGGTAATCGGACCGAAAGCTATGGTATCAAGTGATGTAGAGGGAGGCGGCAAGATATGGTAAATTCAAATGCAGATTCAGCAATGGGTATATTGTTCCCAAACAGCTATGATTCACTGGTGCCTGAGCTTGTTGCCGAGCGTCTGATGGCATCAATACCGTTTGCAAGCCGTTACAGAATGGTTGACTTTATGCTTTCGAGCATGGTAAACAGCGGCATTGACAATGTATCTCTTATCGTAAAGAAAAATTATCATTCTCTCATGGACCATCTTGGCTCAGGCAGAGAGTGGGATTTGACGCGTAAAAAAGGCGGCTTGAACATTATCCCGCCGTTTGCGCAGAAAACCGTAAACGTATATAATGGCAGGGTCGAGGCGATAGCGAGCATTATCGACTATCTCAAACGCCAGAGCGAGAAATACGTCATCATGGCGGACACAAATATCGCCGTAAACTTTGACTTTGGCGCGCTTTTGCAGCAGCATATCGACAGCGGGGCTGATGTGACGATTGCCTACACAAAGGAAGAAATTCCCGCGGATTTGGTAAATATCGACATCACCAAAAAGGATTTGTACTATACGCTTGATATAGACGACAGCGGCAGAGTGACAAATATCGTGGTAAACAATAAGGACAGCGGCGAGAAGAATGTTTCAATGAATATTTATGTCATCTCGCGCCAACTCCTTATAGATCAGGTTGAGGAGGCTTATGTAAGCGGCAGGACATATTTTGAGCGTGACATAATTGCTCCCAAGCTTGACACGCTCAACGTGCGGGGCTATCAGCATACGGGTTATTATGCCCGCATTGTCAGCATAAACAGCTACTTCAAGGAGAATATGAAGATGCTCAACGCTGAAAACGTTGAAGGACTGTTCGCGCCGAATCCTATTTACACAAAGATTCGCGATGACAACCCGACGCGCTATATGAACGGCGTGCATGTTAAGAACGTGATGGCTGCTGACGGCTGTATCATCGAGGGCGAGGTTGAAAACAGTATCCTCTTTAGGGGCGTAAAGGTCGGCAAGGGCGCGAAGGTAAGAAACTGCGTGCTCATGCAGGATACGGTTATTGAGACGGGCGCTCATGTAGAGTACGCGATTACCGACAAAAATGTGCATATTTCCGCATACAAGGAGCTCAAAGGCACAGATTCTTATCCCGTATTTGTTGAAAAGCGCAGGAACGTATAATATATTTGAATGGGGTTACAACGAGGCTGCCGCGCTGATTGATTTAGTGCGGCAGTCTTTTCGCGTCATGAGGCTGCCGGATGGGGATGCGGCGGTATTTTATGATTGATTTATTTAAAAATTAAGGTTATTCTATATTATATGAAATTATAATAAAAACCATGAGGTATGGATAAATCATGAAAAAATACTTTTTACCGGTGGCGGCGATGATAATAGCGATGTGCGCGGTGTTTTATGCTAATCTGGATTACAGCTATACGCAGCAGGGCGAAGAAATCAGCATATTTGAAAAATGCTATGCGGGTTCGCAAGGCTATACGGTTTCTGAGGCAGGCGGGGCGGAGCGTTTTGAGGCGGACGGCGACGACCCGCAGCTTTACCTTGCGCTCGGTAACACCCCGGCGCTTAATGGCAAAAGCATAGGCGGCGTAAAGCTTGCGCTTGACAATGCCGCGCCCGCGACACAGCCGGAGCTTCCTATACAGCTTTTTTACGCAAAGGAAAACGAGGACTACAGCGAGAAAAATTCTGTGAAAACTAAATTGCGCCAAGGCAAGAGCAGCGTCATAATCCCTGTTCCGCTTGACGGCTACGACATGTTCCGCATTGACATAGACGGCAGCTTCACAATTTCAGAAATCAGCGTATCGACAGGGAAAACTATTTCGACCCCGTATGCGTCAAACGAGACGATAAACCGCTGCCTATGGTATTTCCCGGCAATAATCATAGGCTTTTGCCTGATATTTTGGGCGCATGGAGCAAAACGCAAAAAGCTGGCATTAAGCGCGGGCGGATATGCCTCGTACATTTTCTTTGGCGCAAAGCCTGAAAAGGATAGGGCGGTATACTTTGATTATATGCGCGTCTTGGCGGCAGTGCTCGTCATTCTGGCGCATGCCTGCTCGCCGATGGTGGAGCTTGCCGACGCGGACTGGAAGCGCTTCGTCCTTGTATGCGGTCTGAGTCTGGGCTTATGCTGCAACCTGATATATGTGATGCTGTCGGGCGCGCTGTTTTTAAACGCGGATGCAGGCAGGGAGACGGTCGGCTCGTTTTATGTAAAAAGGGCTTCAAAGGTAATAATTCCGCTGATTGCATATTACCTTTTGCTGCTGTCGCTAAATCATGAGGTGAGCTTCCTGCCGCCTGAAAATATTGGAGCGTCGCTAAAACGCGTGGTGACGGGCGCGCCCGATGCGGGACCGCACCTTTGGCTGATTTATACGATAGTCGCGCTTTATATTGTGACGCCGTTTTTCCGCGTTATGGTTCAGAAGCTAAGCGACAGGCAGCTAATGTCGCTTGCGGCAGTCATAATTGTGATGAATATGCTCACCACATATCTGCCCCTTTTTGGAATGGCGTTTGGAGCGACTAACTTTTTGGCAGGCTGGGAGGGAGTGTTTCTGCTCGGATATATTATGACGAGGCGCGGCAATAATGATACAAATAGCGGCGGCGCGGACAAAAAGCGAAGTGCGGCGATAATCTCTGCCGCGATTATTTCATATATAATTATGGTCGCGGTGGTATTTGCGGATTCGTCAAAGATGAACTATGTATACAACAGTACGCCTACAATGGTGCTGGCATCCTGCGGAATCTTCTTTCTCTTTTTGAAGGAAAAAAACCGGTTCGCGGACAAGTCAAACCATGTGATACGGCTCTTGTCAAAATACAGCTATTCAATAATACTGATACACTGGTATGCGCTTTTTGTGGTAGTGCAGGGCAAGCTTCATGTTACGGCTCTGCGGTTTGGGTGTATCGGGGGCATAGCCGCGACACTTGTGTTGACATTGGCGGTATGCCTTGTGATGGCGATAATATTTGACAACACTGTAGTAATAGTGTGCAGCGCGATATTAGACAGGATTGTGAAATTATTTTCTATACGGCGTCAAAATAACGAATAAGCCGCCAATTAAAACATAAAATAACAAAGAGCTTGATTTTTCATAGACCGCAATGGAGGAACATTTTGAAAAAGCTCTTTAAAGCGCTGGCGTTTATCATATGCCTGCCCATCATAGCAAGCATAATAATAAAACCTTATCAGACGGATAATCAGGAAGAAGAAAATGACACAGATGTCATAATATTTCCTTTTACAGTCATGATTAAGGACGACAAGGGAAGCTATGAATATACGCCGGAAAACATAATCCCCTACATGGTGAACGCGCTGACGCCATGGGACAGCCTTGCGGAGTTTGAAGACACAGTGGACCCCGAGGCGAAGCGTCAGGAGTACCTTAAGGCGCTCTCGATAGTATGCCGCACAAACCTCGTATGCATATGGGAGCAGCGGGGGCGTCCTTTGCAGCTTGACATACGCGGGAGCGGGCTGTGCATAAAAGACTTTGGCGCCCCGTCACAGTTTGACGAGGCAAAAAAAGCGGCGCTGGCAACCTTTGGAGCTGTAATTACGGATGCGGATTCTGAAAAAGGCACAGTAATTGCAGCCCCTTTTTATACTACCTCCGACTGGGACATGAAGATTGGCGTCGCGGGGAGCGGAGACGGACTTTCAATTAATTATGCCGCGATGCTTGCAAAGGAGGGAAAGGATTTTTATTACATACTCAACTGCTTTTACGAGAATATTCGTATAAACATCCCGACTGGAAATTGACTGCTGACTGAATAAATCAATAAATTTAGGAAATGCTACTATTGTGGTAAAAAACACAAGTAAATTGGAAACAGTCAGTATGGAGATGGAGGTTGAAGATGGATAAGGGTAATAAAAAGCGCACCGCCGCACAGAAGGAAAAGGCGGGCATAATAGCGGCGTCAGTATTCGTGCTTTCAGCGCTTACGCTTGCAGGCGTATATACGGCGGCTCATAACAAGGCAGGCTCACAGGAAAACCGCATAGATTTCGCAAAGCTTGAACAGCAGGACGCGCAGCAGGGAAGCGGCAGCGGGGATTTGACGCAAAACAGCACCCCGGCGTCAGAAAAGGCAGACGCAGGTAAGCAGAATACAGACTTACAGCAGGCGGATGCAGGGACAGATACACGCTTTACAAAAGAAATTGATGATTTGAGCGACAATAATGATATGGATGTAGACCCGGCGTATACGGAAGTAAACTCGGCACAGGTGACGAACACTCCTATAGAGGGAACGGACAAGGCAGCAGTCTTTATGGGCGAGGGCAGTTCATCGGAAAACGCTGTCTCTGAAAATGAAGTATCCTCCGAAAATGAGCTTACCTCTGACAGCGAGGCATCCGCGACTTTGGAGCCCTCGTTTACGGACGGCGAGACGCTGCAGCTTCCCATAGTTGGGAATGTGCTCTTGGATTACAGCATGGACAAGGCTGTTTATCACGCTACAATGCAGCAGTACCGCTATAATCCCGCGCTTGTCATAGAAGCGACGGAGGGCGAGATAGTTACGGCGGCAGCGGACGGCGTGGTGACGAATGTATATAATGACGCGCAGACCGGCAACACTATAAGCTTTAATATCGGCGACGGCTATGAGCTTACCTACGGGCAGCTTGAGGACATTAACCTGCAGGTAGGCGATGCAGTGGCGGTGGGAGATATGGTTGGCAAAGTGGCAAAGCCGACGATATATTACACTGAGGAAGGCACAAATATATATGTGAAGCTGACCAAGGACGGCGCGCCTGTAAATCCCATGGATTTGACGGGCGCCCAGGAGCGGTAAGGGAAGATGCTGTTATTAAAAAACGCAACAGTCCGCACAATGGGAAAAGCGGGAACCTTTGAGGGCAGCGTGCTTATAAAGGACGGCAAGATAGCCGAGGCAGCGCCGAAGCTTGAGCTTCCCGCCTCCGCGGATTGTGAGGAGATTGACTTAAAACACAATACAGTGATGCCGGGGCTTATAGAGGCTCATTGCCATATGGGCATAACGGAGGAAAAGAAAGGGCAGGAAGGCGACGATTGCAATGAGACTGTTCACCCGATAACCCCTCTGCTCAGGTCGATAGACGCGATAAACGCGATGGACGCGGCGTTTCACGATGCCGTAAAGGCGGGCATCACAGCCGCGAATATCGGTCCCGGCAGCTCAAATGTCGTGGGCGGGCAGTTCGCCGTAGTAAAGACGGGCGGCGCAAGGCGCATTGACGATATGGTTTTGAAATTTCCTTCGGCGATGAAGGTCGCGTTTGGCGAAAATCCCAAGGTCAATTACGCGGGGCTCAATACATCGCCGGTCACGAGAATGGCGATAGCGGGGCTGCTGCGCGACGAGCTGACAAAGGCAAGGCAGTATCTTGACGATTATGGGCAAAACAAAACGGCGTATAACCTGCATTATGAGGCATGGCGCCCCGTCTTTGAGCGCAAAATCCCGATAAAGGCGCATGTGCACCGCGTTGACGATATCTTTACGGCGATACGCATAGCCAAGGAATTTGGGTTGAAAATGACGCTCGATCATTGCAGCGAGGGACATCTGATAGCGGACGAGCTTGCGGCCGAGGGTTATCCCGCAATTGTCGGACCCGATTTTGCGAGCAGAAATAAAATAGAAGTCCAAAATATGGCTTTCAAGACGGCAGGCGTTTTGGCAAGGGCGGGCTTGACGGTAGCGGTCACGACGGACCACCCGGTATCGCTGATACAGTCGCTGCCGCTGTGCGTAGGAATGTGCGTAAAGCAAGGGCTGCCAATAGAGGAAGGGTACCGCGCGATGACGATAAACGCCGCAAAAATCTGCGGGACGGATGACCGCATAGGCAGCATAGAACGCGGAAAAGATGCCGATTTAGCGATATATGACGGCAATCCGATGGAGATTTTCACGAACACCCTTATGACGATAATTGACGGAAAAATAGTTTATAAGAATGATAAAGCGCTTCGCGCTCTTTACTAATCGGGCAAATGCGTGTACAATAAAGAGCGGAAGCGAAATACGGCTTCCCATGCAATAGCCGCGAAAGCGGCGGAAATGGTGAAAAACATGTTAAATTTCAAGATAAATCGCAGCTTAAGGCTTGTGTGCGCGTTCTTGTGCATCGCACTTTCCCTAAATGGCTGCAGGAGTGCCGCGCCAAATGAGCAGAGTTTGGAAAACGGCAAGGCACAGCAGCCTGTTGAGGAAAGGAGCGCGGGAAGTCTATCGGCGGCGCTTGCAAAGCAGGGCATAGAGCTTCCGCAAAGTCGTGCGCATATTTATGTAAATCAGGCAGGCTACAGCTCCGAGCGCGGCAAAAAGGCAATCTTCGTGCTGGAGGACGGCGTGAGCGGATTCAGGGTAGTGAGAGCCTCTGACAAAGAAGTGGTATATACGGGGGAAATCGTGCCCTTCCAGCAGCCTGACGGCAATGCTTCCACGCTTGGTACGGGCGACTTTTCACAGCTAACGCAGGCGGGCACATATTACATAGAGTGCGATACGATAGGGCGTTCATACCCATTCACGATAGCGCAGGACGCATATGAAAATTTATTCCTTGGCTTGCTGCGCAACATGTCTGACGCCAATCCGGAGGAAAGCGTGCAGGGCGTGTGTGACATAAGCTTTGGAATGGACATTTTGATGTATTCGCTGCAGTGCAACGGCGCTTTATATGAGGAGGCGTACACGCATCTGTCTGACGGCGGATATGAGGGCGATATGGTGACGCAGCTTTTGCAGATGGCGCAGTGGCTTTTGTCAAGGCAGGAAGCTGACGGCAGCCTGTACGGCGATTATGAGGCGACGGCGGCATTCTGCGGCGCAATCACTATGAGCTTGGACACCTTTGGAGTATATCAGTCAAGCGTAGCGCAGGAATACGCGGATTCCGCCCAAAAAGCGTGGGAATGGCTTGAACGGCAAAATTGTGACACTGATGTCAGAAAAGCGGCGCGCTTTTATGCCGCGGCACAGCTCTTCAAATCAGAGGGAAAAGAACAGTACAGGAATATAGTGTTGGAATTTCTTAAGGGCGAAATAGACAGCTACAGTGATAACCGCTTTGTATTTTACGGCGCTATCGCTTATATGAACTCACAGAGAGCGGACCGCGACCTATGCACACAGATAATGATAGGGCTTGTGGACGATACGGAGCAGTTGGGCAATGAGGCAAAAAATGACGCGCTTTTTGGCATAGGCGGGCGTTCGGTCAGGGAATGTCTTGAAAACATCCTGCTTATCGGCTTTACGAATTATATAACGCCAAACAAGGAATATACGGCGATAATCGAGAATACCATACAATATATGGGCGGACTGAACGAAAAAGGCGAGTGCTACATTTCAGGCGAAGGCGTTTGGCAGTCTGCGGAAGAAACGGCGGACAGAGGCTTTGAATGGAACGCGATACTTCTTTTTGGCTACAGCGACATGTTAAAAAATCTAAATGATATGAAAAGCAGCGCATGAGGTTTTGCGGTGCCTGAGTAAGTTTGTTTGAAACGGGGGATATAAGAAATGAAAATAGTAGTTTTGGCGGGCGGCATAAGTACGGAGCGAGATGTGTCGCTTGTGACGGGGTCAATGATTTACAAGGCGTTAAAAAAGACGGGAGAGCATCAGCTTATGCTGCTTGATGTTTATCTGGGGTATGAGGGCGATATCGGCGGCATTTTTGACGAGGACAAGGATTGGAGCGAAGGCTTTGGCAGAATATCTGAGATAAATCCCGACATAAGCGCGGTAAAAGCATTGAGGAAGGACAATCCAAACTGTATCGTAGGGCCGAATGTCATTGAGATATGCAAGCAGGCGGACATCGTATTTCTGGCGCTTCATGGTCAGAACGGCGAGGACGGAAAAATTCAGGCAATGTTTGACCTGCTCGACATTAAGTATACGGGGACTGACTACTTATCAAGCGCGCTTGCCATGGATAAGGCGATTTCAAAGGAGCTGTTTAATAAATACGACATTCCCACAGCTAAGGGAATCGTAGTGAACGGTCTTGCGGAGGCGCAAAAAGCCGCGGCCGAGTGGGAAGACTTCCCATGCATAGTCAAGGTAAACGCGGGCGGCTCAAGCGTAGGAGTATACAAGGCGGACAGCAGGCGCGGGCTTGAGGAAGCGCTGAAAGCGGCGCTTGCGCTTGAAAACCGCGTCATAATCGAGCAGTACATAGACGGCAGGGAGTTTTCGGTAGGCGTGATAGACGGCAAAGCGCTTCCGATTATAGAAATTGCGCCCAAGGTCGGCTTTTACGACTATAAGAACAAATATCAGGCGGGCTCTACAGTAGAAACATGTCCTGCGGAGCTTGGCGAAGACATTGCGAAGAAAATGCAGTCATGCGCTGAAGCTGTGTTTAAAGTGCTGAGGCTTCAGACATATGCGCGGATGGACTTTCGGATGGACAGAGAAGGCAGCTTTTACTGTCTTGAGGCAAATACCCTGCCCGGCATGACGCCCACATCGCTTCTTCCGCAGGAGGCGGCTGTAATAGGCATGAGCTTTGAGGAGCTGTGCCGGAAAATAATAGAGATTTCCATGGAGAAATATAAATAATCTATGGGCGATTGCGGAATTTTAACGGGGGGCATGCATACTATGAAAAATATGACATTGAAAAATATTGCAAAGGCATCGGGCGGCAGGCTTTGCACAGACAATATCGCCATGGGGATTGACGCGGAAAAAACGGAGGCGGCAGGAGTAGTCATTGACTCGCGCAAAATAGAGGCGGGCTTTGTGTTTATAGCCACGCGCGGCGAGAGAGTTGACGGGCATAGCTTTATAGACAGCGCATTTGAAAAAGGCGCAATCGGCGTAGTATGCGAGAAGGCACCGGATAATCTTAAAGGCGCATATATTCTTGTGGAGGACAGCTTTCAGGCGTTAAAGGATATAGCCGAGTTTTACCGCAGCCAATTGGATATCAGGGTAGTGGGCGTTACCGGCAGCGTCGGCAAAACAAGCACCAAGGAATTTATAGCGGGCGTGTTGGCGGAGCGCTTTAATACGCTTAAGACGGAAGGAAATTTCAACAATGAGATAGGGCTTCCGCTGACGGTGCTGCGTATCAGGGACGACTGCGAGGCGGCGGTGCTGGAGATGGGCATAAGCGATTTTGGCGAAATGACGCGCCTTAGCAAAATCGCAAAACCTGACATATGTGTCATAACCAATATAGGTCAGTGCCACCTTGAAAACCTTGGCACGCGCGACGGAATCCTTAAGGCAAAGACGGAGATTTTTGAGTTTATGAATAAAGACGGGAGCGTATGTCTGAACGGTGATGACGACAAGCTTATTACGATAAAGGAGGTAAACGGCAGAAAACCGCTGTTTTTCGGCATGGACAGCCAAAATGACATATACGCGGACAATTATGAGGATAACGGGCTGGACGGCAGCAGCGTGCGGATACATATAAACGCGGGCGGCGATAGAGCGGCGTTTGACGCACACATACCTCTTTTGGGCGGGCATATGGTGTATAACGCCCTCGCGGCGGCGGCTGTAGGCACATTGTTTGGATTAACCCCTGAACAAATCAAGGCAGGCATTGGCGGCGTGAAGCCTGTGGGCGGGAGAAGCAATGTAATACGTACAGACAGGTACACAGTGATAGACGACTGCTACAATGCCAATCCCGTTTCAATGAAAGCGGCGCTTGATTTGCTTTCACACTCGTCAGGCGCGCGCAAAGTCGCGGTGCTTGGAGATATGTTTGAACTCGGTGAAAATGAAAACGCCCTCCATGCCCAGATAGGCGAGTATGCCGCGGGCGGCAAGACTGACGTCCTCATATGCACCGGAAAACTGTGTGCACATATGTACAATTCTGCCCACAACGAGGATAACTCCGCCATGGAACTGCACTATTTTGAAGACAAGGCGCAGTTACTTGCTGCGCTGGATAAGCTGCTCCAAAAAGGCGATACGGTGCTTGTAAAGGCATCGCATGGAATGGGCTTTGACGAAGTGGTTAAGAAGCTGTCCGAGCATATTTAAGATATTTAAGCCGGACAGCCGTTATTTGTGTTTCGCATAGGTCTCCATGATGATATTTCTGACATACGGACCGAGCTGCTTTTGGTTTTCCTTGGGCAGCTCTTTTACATATATGGGTTTGCCATATTCAATGATGACCTTTGCCTTTTTAATCTTTGGAAAATGGTCCTCAAATATGCCCGCGCTCCCTACAATCGTCATAGGAATGACGGGGCATCCTGATTTTGACGCAATCTTAAAGCTCCCCTCATGAAATGGCAAAAACTCTCCCTCAGTCTTGCTGCGCGTGCCCTCGGGGAAAATGCATACGGATATGCCGCTTTTAATCATATCAATAGCCGTAAGAATCATTTTCGCCCCCGCTTTCACGTCGTTCCTGTCGAGGAAAAGGCAGTGGAGGTTGCGCATCCATACATTCAGCAGAGGCACTTTTTCAATTTCCTTTTTTGCCACATAGCCTGTAGGGCGCGGCACTCTCGGATATGTGAGTACGATATCAAAAAAGCTCCTGTGGTTTCCTACATATAAAACGGCGCTGTCGGAAGGAATATTTTCCTCGCCGACATATTCGACCTTGGCTCCTGCCAGAAATCGCACGCACCTAAACGCCCAGTTCACAACCGCAAGACTGGAGCGGCTTTTGACGTTGGGATTAAACTTCCCTATAATCCACTCAACAATCATAATAGGAATACTCAAAATCAAAAATAAAACTACAAATCCACCCACAAAAAATAATCTAAGCATAGAACCTCCATTGATATTTGACAATATGATAAATATCTGCTAATATATATTTATAAAAGGTGTTATCGGGAATAGCGGTTCACCTCGGTTTATAGTAAATCAAAAAAGCAACTTAACCTTGGGAGTCGCGGTTGCTTTTTTGATGCCTTTGTTTGTAGATTTCCGCTATCTTTGGCGAAAGGCGAACCGCTGCCGCTCCCGACGACACCTAAAATAATTGTAACATATGTTCGCTTTTTTGTCATCTGTTTTATTTGTGTTTCTGCCTCATTTTTACTTTATCTTATTTACACAATTCTCCTCCAATGCTATAATTATAAAGCTATAAGTGTTTGCGAAACTTTATCAACAACATAGAATTTAGGCAAAATATATAAAATAAGCGGCGTCTCGCGAAGCGCCTAGCCGCGTTTTTATATATTTTGCCTAAATTCGGACAGTTTAGAACACATTTCGCAATTATCTATTATAAAGCTGCCAGTCAAAACAAAGCATAATTCACCCAAAACGCGCATAGATATTCTTTAGACGAACGCAAAAGGAGCCTATCCTATGTCAAAAAGAATATTAAGCCATAAAAGCCGTATCTTTATGCTGTTGGCGGTCATGAGCGCCATGCTTATAGCCTGCGGCAAAAAAGAAGAAAGCGTTGACAAAATCCGCGACCTTGACTTCACTGTACTTGGCGCAGACGAGCAGCCCGAAGAACTAAAGGAAATAATCGCGGAAAAGCAGAAGGAGCCGTTTCAGATAAGCTATACTCTCGGCAGCGACCTCTATATAGCAATAGGCTATGGTGAGCAGAAAAGCGGCGGGTACAGCATAACCGTAGACGAATTTTATGAGGGTGAGACGACGCTCAGTATAGACACCACGTTAATCGGACCCAAAAACGCCGAAAGTGTAACCAATACGGTAACTTACCCATATATTGTAATAAAGACGGAAAACATAGACGACAAACTAATAGAATTTCACTGAATCCGCAGTGTTTGATGTGCCAATACCCAAAGCTCAGCCGCCGCGCTGTTCATTACCTCCTTTTGTCCTATTGCGCGGGGCTGGGCTATTTGTCTGCAAAAATAAAACATGCGGCGCGGACGGACGAAGAAAAGCCGCGCCGCCTAAATAAGTACGGAAAAGAGGAAAAAGCATGCTCATAATCAAAAACGGCACTATAGTAGACCCTTCAAACAAAATCGAAAAAAAAGCCTGTCTCATCATAGAGGACGGCAAAATCAAAGCCATATCAGACGATGCGGCAATCGCGGAGGAAGCCCGCAAAAGCGGCAAATGCGAAGAGATAGATGCTGCAGGCTGCATAGTCGCTCCCGCGCTGGTGGACGTCCACGTTCATTTTCGTGATCCGGGCTTCACATATAAGGAAGACATTCACACAGGCGCAAGAGCTGCCTTAAAGGGAGGCTTCGGCAGCGTAGTCCTCATGGCAAACACGAAACCGCCCGTTGACAATGAGGAGACGCTCGGATATGTCATAGAAAAGGGAAAAACCACAGACTTAAAAATCTATACATGTGCCACAGTGTCAAAAGGTATGAAAGGACAAGCGCTTACCGATATGGAAGCCCTGCACTCAAAGGGCGCTGTAGGCTTTACGGACGACGGAGCGCCACTGATGGATAAAGAGCTCCTAACAAGGGCAATGCGGAAAGCGGCAGCGCTTGATGTACCAATAAGCCTTCACGAGGAAAATCCCGCCATGATAACGAACAACGGCATAAACCGCGGGAAAGCGTCGAAGTATTTTGGCATAGGCGGTTCGCCGCGCGAGGCGGAGATATCGCTTATAGAGCGTGACCTTGAAATCACCTTGGAGACGGGCGCATCGCTAAACATACAGCACATAAGCACAAAGGAGAGCGTAGAGCTTGTACGCAGGGCAAAAAAACGCGGGGCGAACATTCACGCGGAGGCGACGCCGCACCATTTCAGCCTCACAGAGGAGGCGGCAATAAAATACGGCACGCTTGCCAAGATGAATCCGCCGCTGCGCGAGGAAGCGGACAGGCTTGCGATAATAGAGGGTTTAAAGGACGGCACCATCGACATTATCGCCACCGATCACGCCCCGCACAGCGCAGAGGAGAAAGCGAAGCCGATTACGGAGGCGCCAAGCGGCATAATCGGGCTCGAAACGGCGCTGCCGCTGGCAATAACTAACCTGCTTGACACTGGCGCGCTCACAATAAGCGAAATAATCGAAAAAATGAGCCTGAATCCCGCAAGGCTTTACCATTTAAACGCGGGCACGCTTTCCATAGGTGCTCCCGCCGATGTGGTTGTATTTGATGTAAGCGCTTTACGGGAAGTAAAAGGCTACGCTTCAAGGTCTTCAAACTCTCCGTTTACGGGCGAAAAATTAAAAGGCGAAGTTAAATATACTATAATAAACGGAACAGTCGTATATGATTCTTTTGGCTGTTCTGCACAGCTTTAATGCCGTCAAACGCGCAAAACATTCGCAAATTCACAAAATGAAAACCGCCGTTCTGCCTACTCCTGACGACAGTTTGCACAAAAAAACACTAAAAATTTTATATAATCACAAAAAAAAGACTTGAATGTAAACGCTTTCAGTGCTAAAATAAAAAAGCAGGGAAATTTTCGCTGTAATAACTAACAAA
>CANQSB010000041.1 GCA_947626435.1 uncultured Lachnospiraceae bacterium
TATGATTAAATCAGTTACAGTTGTATCAACAAAATCAATAATGTATTTTATCAGTAAAATTACCTCCGAATATAATCTTAGTTAGATTGTGTATTGCATTTACATTCATATGTTATTAAAGGCACATTTATTTTAAGGATATGTATATTTGGCACGGGAGTTTTGCTTCCGTGTTTTTTTGTGCTTTTTGTGCCTTTCATGATTAATGTGAATTCAACGCGGTTTCGGCTGCGAAGTTTTATCTGGGATTTTATTTCGGAGAATGAAAATAAGGGGGAAAAATGAGAAAGAAACTATCAACCTACATATGGGAATACAAATGGAGCTATCTGTTTGCCATAATGTCGCTTGTGATAAGCGTGTCGCTTGATATGCTCGCGCCCATGCTCACAATGCACATAATAGACGACGTCATAACGGGCGGAAATGTCGCTATGCTGCCCCGGCTGCTTGGAGGTATTCTGGCCGTCGGCATCGGCAGATGCATTTTTCAGTATACGAAGGAGTACACCTTTGACAGGGCAGGCTCTGCTATCGCATCCGACATGAGAAAAAGTCTTTTTGACCATATCCAGGGGCTTAGCGCAAGCTTTTTTGACAAGACAAACACTGGCGAGCTTATGGCGCGCGTCAAGGATGATATTGACCGAGTATGGAATACAATTTCGTATGTCGGCATGCTTACTATCGAGGTCGTTTTTCACACCTGCGTAGTGCTTTTTTGCATGTATCGGCTTTATGCTCCGCTCGCCGTCATACCGACTGCCGCCATGGTGATGTCGGCGGCTGTAGCCATCCGTATGGAAAGGAAGCTTGGCGATATCTACGAAGAAATAAGCGATGAAAACTCGCGGCTCAATACTGTTGCTGAGGAAAATATCGCGGGTGTGCGCACTGTCAAGGCGTTTGCGCGTGAAAAATTTGAAATAAAGAAATTTTTATCGCATAATGAACGGTATTATGAGCTGAATATGAAGCAGTCAAAGGTGCTTGTGCGTTACTATCCGTACCTGCAGATTATCACAAAGCTTATCTTGATGCTTGTGCTGTTAATCGGGGGAAGGCTTGTGATAAATGGCAGGATTACGCTTGGAATGCTTGGGGCTTTTCTCGAATACTCAAACAATATCGTATGGCCCATGGAAATGCTCGGCTGGCTTTCAAATGATTTGTCGGCAGGGCTTGCTTCAAACAAAAAGCTCAACAAAATTTACGAAGCAGAGCCTGCTATAAAGGAGCCCGAAAATCCTGTCGTGCTTGACAGGGTACGCGGAGAGATAGAATTTCGCAATGTGTCCTTCCACAAGGAAGATATGCACGAGATACTCCACGATATCTCGTTTAAAGCCGAGGCAGGCTCTACTGTCGGCATTATGGGGGCAACCGGCGCGGGCAAAACTTCTGTCGTACAGCTCTTACAGCGGCTTTACGATGCTACGGACGGGGCGATTTACCTTGACGGAATCGATATCACAAGGCTTTCGCTCGCACAGCTTAGAAGCAGCATATCACTTGTAATGCAAGATGTTTTTCTTTTTTCTGATACTATTAACGAAAATGTCAAGCTCGGCAAAAAGGCATCGGTGAGTGAGGCTATAGTGCGCAGGGCGTCAAGGGACGCACAGGCAAGCGGCTTTATTGAACGGATGGCAGACGAATATGAGACGGTTATCGGGGAGCGCGGCGTAGGACTTTCGGGCGGTCAAAAGCAGCGGATAAGTATCGCGCGTGCGTTCGCAAAACACACTCCGATATTGGTAATGGACGACTCAACCTCGGCGCTCGACATGGAAACGGAACACGAGATACAAAAGACGCTTAACGCGCTTCCAGACACGACCAAGCTCATTATCGCGCACAGGATAAGCGCCGTACGCCACGCAGACAACATAATCGTGCTTGACGGAGGCGCTATCGCGGAACATGGTACGCACGAGGAGCTTATGGCACAGAAGGGATTATATTATATGACATATGTGTCACAATACGGTGAAGAAGGGGGATGTAATATTTAATGGCAGTTAATTCATACAAACAGGACGAAAGCCTGAATGAAGCAGGCAAGCTTCAGACACTCGGACGGCTTTTCGCATACCTGCTCAAACATAAGGCGCCTTTGGTTTGCGTGCTTTTTATAATGGCGTACTGCGTCGCGGTAAGCCTTATCAATCCTCTGATTATCGAGGCGGCTATCGACAAGCATATATCTGTCGGCGATTTGACTGGTCTTTACAGGCTCGTCGGCATTGCCGTATGCCTAAACGCTGTGATGATAGTCCTTGTCAAGCTGAGAATGTATATAATGTCGGAGGTGTGCAATAAAGTGCTCGTGGAAATACGCCAACAGCTTTACACACACATTCAGACCTTGGACTTCAAGTTTTTTGACAGCAGACCGACAGGCAAAATTCTTGCGCGGATTATAGGCGACATCAATTCGCTCAGGGATGTGCTTTCAAACAGTGTGACTACACTTATACCCGATTTCATAACGGTATGCTCCGTAGTCGGGATAATGTTCGTGAAAAACGCAAGGCTTGCGACAGCTGCACTTATCAGCATTCCGCTCATGACTGTCGGCGTATGGTTTATACAGCTGCGCTCGCACAAGCGTTGGCAGATTTACAGGAAAAAAGGCTCCAACTTAAACGCCTTTGTACATGAGGACTTGTCGGGAATACGCATTATACAGAGCTTCAACGCGGAGGCAGAAACGCATGATACCTTTTATAGGCTTGTTGACGAGCATAGGGGTTCGTTTATGTCCGCCGTGCGGTATGCCGACGCTTTTGGCTCGGTAGTGGATTTCTGTTGGGGGCTTGGCAACATATCGCTATGGTATGTCGGCATCGTGATACTTGGCGTTGACGAGGTTTCCGTCGGCACGCTTATCGCATTCGCCTCATATATCTCAATGTTCTGGCAGCCGATTATGAATCTGAGCAACTTCTATAATCAGCTAATAACAAATATTTCAGGCGCTGAGAGGATTTTTGAGATACTTGACACCAAGCCTGAAATTACTGATGATGATGGCGTGTCTGAAATGCCCGAAATTTCGGGTACGGTTGATTTTGAGAATGTCAGCTTTTCATATGAGGAGGGCGTAAATGTGCTTGACAATGTCAGCTTCCATATAAAACAGGGCGAAACTATCGCGCTGGTAGGTCCTACTGGAGCAGGCAAGACTACGATTGTGAATTTAATCAGCCGTTTTTATGACATACAGTACGGCACTATAAAGATTGACGGACATGACATAAAATCCGTCAGCATTGAAAGCCTGCGGCGGCAGATGGGCATTATGACGCAGGACAATTTCCTCTTTACAGGCACTATAAAGGAAAATATCGCATACGGAAAGCTTGACGCGACTGATGATGAAATTATCGCCGCCGCAAAAGCCGTACACGCGCATGAATTTATAAGCAAACTTCCTGACGGCTATGACACTAAGCTTGAAGAACGGGGCGGCGGTCTCTCCGTCGGTCAGAAACAGCTTCTTGCGTTTGCGCGCACTATGGTCAGTATGCCAAAGATTCTGATACTTGACGAGGCGACCTCAAGCATCGACACCAAGACCGAGCTACTTGTGCAAGACGGAATCGAAGCGCTTTTAAAGGGCAGGACTTCATTCGTCATCGCGCACAGGCTGTCCACTATTCAAAAAGCGGACAGGATTTTCGTGATTGACAAGGGTGGCATTGTCGAGGAAGGAAACGCGGCAGAGCTTATGGCAAAGAAAGGAGCCTATTACAAGCTGTATACGGCACAGCTTAAAGACGTGGTATAGAAAAACGGGCAGAGCCTTTTAGCTCTGCCTATTTTGAAATTTTACATTACTTCCAAAAGCAGCATAATCTTTCTATGCTGTAATAAAATTCAGGATGATACACCAACATATATTCTTGGTCTCCTGCTATACCCGTGAAAAGCGAAACAAAAAACGAATATAACGCAAACAAGAATATCAGCGTCATGCCTGCCGTCATTATTTCCGCGCTGCGTTCACTTAAGAAATCTGCAACAAGCAAAATTGCCACAATACATAATAAAGGCGCCGCTTCCGCTGTATAACGCCATTCAACGCCGGCATTTAATAGTTCCAGCACAAGCATCACAATACCTATTGCCATAACATACGCCAGCACACCTGTAGAAAAGCCTGTTTTATTTTTGCGCCATGATTTCCACATTAGAGGACTGAACAGTACAAACAATATTGGCACAGCGCTAAACAAGGGGATTGTAAGATGACCTGTATAAAAATTTCCCGCATAATTATTAACGGGATTACCCTGCGACACAAATGGGAACACGGCACTAAAGTTCAGAGGCTGAAAAAGTCCCAGCCAAAGCAATATAGGAACTTCATAAATAGTATGCGTATTGTGCGCCTGGTCTTGCGCCGTAAGTTGATATGTCTGTCCAAATTCCATAATACTGTCAAACCGCAAATAATTGTATGCCGCCAAAGCACTGCCAATAATTATATAGGGAATGAGCAGCATAATCATATTTCTAATACATTTTTTCTTCTTTTCTTTTATCACCTTAATCCCAAACGGAACAATAATCAACGTATATAACAGCAGCGGCGGACGACAGCCTACAGCCAGCGCCATAAACACAGCACCCATAAAAAGCATGAAAGCATTTGTCCTTTTTCCCGTATACCAAACCGTGAAGAACACAAGTCCCAACATAATAAACAACAGCCCCACTGCATACGGCACTAAATAAAAGGTCGGCTCTGTCGCATATAAAAACAGGCTTGTAGCAGAATTTACCACAATTATTGCCAAAAGCTCTATGCCGAATGCCACCCCTTGCACACAGCGTCTCATTATTTTTACCAAAAGAAAATCTAACAGCAAAATATATAAACAATATGCAATTATAACAATAATGTTGCACTGGAGATATTCCCCCGTAACCAACTTATATGGCACAAAAAATAAAACAGCCGGAACAACCCCATAATAGCAGTAATACTTTCCATCATAATATGCCGTATCCCAAGAATATTTAATGCCCTCGGTCTCCCTTACACTCGTATCATAAGGATTAGCAAGCGCCTTCAATTCCTCACTGACTTCAATGTCCAAATTTGTCTGACCCTTAATCAACGCATCGGTAAGGTCTACATTATATATAAGATTTAATTTCATTTCACTAAAAGAATTATTGTAAAACAAAACCGCAATCATCACAAAAGAAAAAGCCGTAAGACACAATACGGCATTATGCACCATAGTTCTTTTATCAGTCCTGAAAAACTCCATTCGCCGCAAACCATATATGACAGCAATCATCAAAAATATCGCAATAATCCGAACCGCTGATATATCCATCGGCACAGGCTCATTAATCTGTATCTTTTTTACCTTAAATGCATAGCCGTCTTCAAGGTTATCAATTCTTATAATAAGCCGCTTTGATTCACCCCTCAAATGACAGGTAAACCATTTTGTTTTATATACGCCGCTTACAAATTCTCTCTCGAAACTCCGATAAAAACTTTCATTTGTTTCATCTGTATAGGCAACAACATATTTTAGCACTGAATCAGGTATCTCTAAATCCATATATACTGTCCCGATTTTTGTGTCAATGTTATTTAATTCGATAAAAACACTTGCGCCATAATCCTTGCGATATATGATTTCGTTGTCATTTATATTTACATCGGCGCCTGAAATTCCCAAATCTGCTATGCCATATGTCTTCTGTTCGTATTGACCGTTGCTTTTGATGCGAAACGCATTGGCATTGCATATGACGATTTCTATAAACAGGCTTACTGCCAGTATTATCATTATGGCTGCTAAATTTCCATGCTTGCTATCATGCATTAATTTATTTATCATATAATTTTCATTTACAGGAAATCAACTCTCCCATCCTCCAGATGATATATCGCGCCCGCCACGCGCAGGCCATGTTCTTCTTCCTCTTTCTTAATTTCAAAGCTGTCCTCTATCAGCTTCATGCAGTATTTGACATTTAGGCAGCATGCCTTGTATGTGTCGGTCTCATCTCCTATCGCCTTTTTTATCTCATCGGTTATGAACTTTATGTAGCCTTCAGGGTTGTGGTTGATTACCGCGTCCACCGCCCCGCAATGGTTGTGTCCCATCACCAGAATCAATCGGCAGCCTAAATGCTCCGCCGCGTATTCAATGCTGCCAAGCTGGTGATTGTCAATCACATTGCCCGCTACGCGGATGACAAACAAATCGCCTATCCCCGCACTGAAAATGCTCTCCGGCATCACTCTCGAATCCGAGCAGGTAATTATTATCGCATAAGGCGTCTGCCCCTCGGCACAGGTTTTCAGGCGTTTTGACGGAGAAATATCGCCCTCACTCTTGTCTACGCTGATATAGCGTAAATTTCCTTCCTTTAACTTACTGACAGCTTCTTTCGCCGTATATGTAATGCCCGCGTTCATTTTCCTCATTTCCTCTCTATATGTCTTTATAATCAAACACGCTACTGCAGCGCCGCCGCCAATACATTGCGCAGCTTCCTTGTCAGAGTAAATGTACCCGCGTCCTTTAGCTGCACCATCATAAGAAAAATCGTATCCTCGGCAGGCATATTCGTAAAATACGGGCCAAGCCAACCATCCCAACCGTACTCCCCCATCGAGCCGTTTATGATTCCAAGCGACGGATTTTTCATTATGCGCATAAGGTTGCCATATGTAAAGCCCGCAAGATTTTCCCAGCTTTCCATCATTTTCTGTTGGTGCGGCTGTAGCGCTGCGCCCGTCATATACCTGACTGTAGCGGGCGACAAATATGTACGCCCCTTGTATGTACCACCGTTTAAAAGCATCCGGGCAAAATGACCGTAATCCCCAATCGTAGACACAAGCCCTGCCCCGCCTGACTCAAAACGGATATCCGCATCCATATGGTTCACTATGCCAAGATTATTTCCATGATATTCTATAAGTCCGTCCGGAGTATGCTCATATGCTTTTACAAGCCTGTCCCTTTTTTCGGCAGGCACCCTAAAATCCGTATCCTTCATACCAAGAGGCTCAAAAAATTCTTTCTTGAGGAACTCGCCAAAGCTCATACCGCTTGCAACCTCCACGACAGCACCCAGCACATCAGCGCTTGTACCGTACCGCCACCCCTCGCCGGGCTGAAAAGCAAGACGCCCTTTCCCAAGCTTTGACACGACCTCAAGCGTCGTCATAGGATTGTCGGAATAAAGCCTTTCGTCCAACTCGTCAAAAACCTTTTTTGCGTCTTTACTCGCCAAATCCGGGTCACTATTGTATGGAAGCCCCGATGTCATGGATAAGCAATCCTTGATATCAGGCTTTCTGACGGCAGGCACATCCCCCTTTTCAGACACCACCATCATATCCTTAAAGCTCGGTATGTATTTTTCTATCGGATCGAGCAAATCTATAACACCACGCTCCATAAGCAGCATCACCGCGGCGGAAGTTATCGGCTTCGTCATCGAGTAAAGCCTGAAAATGCTGTCGCGGCTTATCTTCCTGCCATTTGCTATATCCGCATAACCCGCCTCCGCGTAATATACTTCCTCACCTTTGTAAATAACGCTTACATTTGCCCCAGCTATCTCCCCACGCGCCGTACTCTCCTGCAAAAGCTCTCCCAAACGCACCAGCTTTTCAACCCTAATCATAACGACGACTCCTTTCGCAACTGCATATTTATCCGCTATTACGCCACATAAAGATAATGATACATCTTCTGAAACAGCTCATCAACATCTATCGGCTTGGCAATATGCGCGTTCATCCCTGACGCAATCGCCTTTTCCACATCCTGCGCAAAAGCATTCGCCGTCATAGCTATAATCGGCATTGTCAACGCATCGCTTCTTTCCATACAGCGAATCGCCTTTGTCGCGCTGTATCCATCCATACCCGGCATCTGAATATCCATAAGAATCAAGTCAAAATAATTCTCCTGAGATTCACTGTAAATGTCTATAGCTTCCTCCGCATCCCATGCACACACGATATTTGCATTGGTCCGATCCAGTATTGCCTTTATGATTTCCATGTTTATTTCGTTGTCCTCGACTACCAGTATATTTTTGTCCTTCGCATTAAGCACCCTCGTACCATCGCTGTCATCCTTAAATTCCATCATCACATTATGGTCCGCTTTAAAAGTGAAATGCAACAAAAAGCGCGTCCCCTCGCCAAGCCTGCTGTCTATTTTCATGTCGGCTCCCATCGCGTCAACTATGCTCTTTGTAATGCTCATGCCTATGCCGCTGCCTTCACTCTTGCGCACAAACTTTGAATCGCCGCGCTCAAAAAGCTTAAAGATGTCATTCTTGACAAACTCTTCGCTCATGCCTATGCCTGTGTCCTCTACAATGATATCAAAGCCTTCATAGCCATCCCTTGAATCCTGCGTCTGCTTAATGTCCACGCTTACCCTGCCAAATGTTTCCGTAAATTTTATGCTGTTGCTTATTATGTTCATAAGCACCTGCCTGAACCTCACAGAATCACCGATTAAATTGCCTTCCCTTATATCGCAGTTCACATCAAAATCCACCCGCCTGCTGCGCGCCATCTGCGAAAGCACAAGCTGCACGTTTTCTACAAGCTCTATTATGTTAAACTGGCTTTCCTTCAGCTTCAAATCCCTCGACTCTATCTCCGACATGTCCAAAATATTGTTCAGCAGATTTAAAAGCTGCGTGGATGAGGCGTTTATCTTGTCAAGGCACTCCAACACCTTTTCCTTGTCGTCAATATTGTATCTGGCAATATCCGTCATGCCTACAATCGCGTTCATTGGCGTGCGGATATCATGCGACATGTTGGCAAGGAAGTTGGTTTTCGCCACATTGGCGTTTTGCGCGTTTACCTTTTCATCTTCCGCGGAATTTATCGCTTCCTCAATTTTCTTCTTCTGCCTTTCCTCTATACTCTGCTGGTACTTCAGCACCAAGCCCGTAGAACCCGCTACGGCAATGATTGCTATAATATTGTCCTGATAATAATAATATTCAGCCAAATCGTACTCGAACAAATACAGGTGATGGTACGCAAAAATAAGCATAATCACATCTATGATGGCGGTAACGGGCATTAAAATCTTAAAATACCAGCCGCTTGTAAGCATACAGAGCAGAATCAAGCCAAATGCAAGCCATACGGGCATGCCTGATTTTATGCCGCCTCCGTTTGCATACAAAAACATATAGGGAAATGCCAGAAGATTCACAAAGCTTATCGTAATCGCCGAAAACAGCCCTAGCAGCTTGGGGTGCAGATTGCAGGCGGCAAATATGATTACGAGATAAATCCAAGTAACCGCAAGCGTGATAATGCCGTCGCTGTCATACTTCATAATGGACTCTATCACCAGCACCAGCGTACAGGCAATTATGCCGACAAGCACAATCGTATTGAATTTCAGAAGCTGCGAATTAGTTCGAAGCACATAAGCCCTTATCTTTTTTATATACTCCCTTAACATAGAACTATACCACCCTTTATTTATTTGTTTTCGATACCTCTTCTGAAAATGTCATAAAGTTGTTAAATGCCTCCCTGTGCATTTTGGACACCGCATAAGGATTACGCTGCAGGATAGAGCGTATGCCTGCGTATTCCTTGCGCTTTTTTCTGTTTTCAAGCTTCTCCATAATAGCCGCCTTGTTGGGCGCTCCTTTGCTTACTGTGCCAAGCGCGGAATTTATCTTTTTCAGCCCCGCCTCGGATTTTGCCTTTACGCTTTGTCCATAAAAAGCATAAAGCACCTCGACCTGCTTCTGCAAGTGGCGGAACTCCTCGCTGCTCTGCTCCAAGCCTTCAAGCAGCTCGCGCAGGTTGATAGCTTCACGCACGCTGAACGCCATATCTATCGAAATATATACGGTCAACGCAAACGCCAAAAACTCAATCGCGTTTATGTTCATGCCAAGCACAAACCGCTCCACCGGCTCATGCCCATAAAGCGTCAAAAGCACTGAAAATATTCCCCACGCAAGCGAGGACACTATGCATATATGACCGTTTAGGTTGAGCGGCTTACCTGTATAATCCCAGTACCTTACATGGAATAAGCTTTCCATTGCCACCCCCGTAAAATATTCAAGAATCGTGGCGCTTATCATGCCTACAAAGAAAACCGCTACGGCATTCGTCCTGTATGGCAAAGTAAAGATAAGCACAACTACTGCCCCTGAACCATATATCGGCAAAAACGGACCATGCATAAAACCTCTGTTTACCCATTTGCCCTTTTTGACTGAAACATAGCAGGTTTCCCATATCCAGCCCGCAAAACAATAAAAGTAAAAAAATATAAGCCATGTGGAAAATGTGTATATCATTTTATTTCCTCCATACCTCTTTAGCAGCCTAGGCTTTATCCTCTCTGTGGCAAAGCTGATTTTCATTCAGTTCATCAATGTAGCTCATCAGATTCTGCTGCACATATATTTCTATTGTATCGTTTATTTGATTTATTTCCAAGTCCCTTTTTATATAAAATGTCTGTTTTCCTTGTATTTTTTCCGCAACAAGCCTGTCCGCCTCTGAAAATGAGCCAAACCAGCGGTCAAATTCACATTTTTTTATAAGCACAGGCATTCGCGGGTGCAGAGCCTTTAACTGCTCATTGGCAGGAACAGTGAGTATGGCAAAACGCCCGTCGTCGTCCGGAAGCCCTGTCTGTATGCCTGCGAGATATATTTCATCCGCGCTCTCGCTGTCTGTGACACAATAACGCAGCTTTTCGCTGTCCCATTCATAAAAGCCGCTCGCAGGTACGAGGCATCTGCGCTTTAGATAGTCGCGCCCAAACATTGGTCTGCTCTTTACGCTCTCAGCCCTCGCGTTTATGATAAGCTGTCCCTGTTTGCCTTTATACCCCCATTTTACGCTTTTCCATTCGCCTGTCAAGCCAGTCATTATAAGCGTGCTGTCCGATGGCGCGACCTCGCGTATTCCGCCCGCCTTTGTGATGTCCCTTATATAAAATCGCCCGCACATATGAGCAGCCTGCCTTTCTTAACCTCTATCATGCTCTCCTGTCCCGTAAATTCGTTGCTCACCCCGATTGGGAAGTCCTGCTCCAATACGGCGTTATCAAGACTGTATTTCAAGCCCTTCTCCGTAACCCCATACGCTTCCGCGCCATACGCAAAAACTGAAATTTTGTTGTATTTATCCTTAAAATCAGATGGATAAAGTATTTTGCCGTCCTTTAGCATTTCCACGCGTATTTTATTGCCAAAAAGTATACCGCTCGCGCCACTGTTCAACAGATAATCAAGGCATTGGATATTCGCTATCGCATGGTCGAAGCGCCCGCCAAGAGCACCGTACATTTCAAAGCGCCTGCAGCCTCTCGAAAGCCCTTCTTTTATTGCCGCAAGCATATCCGTATCGTCCTTTTCCGTCGGAAGCTTTTTTATAACGATATCTTTGTTTTTTTCAATTCTTCCAAGAAGCCTGTCGTCATTTAAGGAATCCATATCGCCTATGACAAGGTCCGGCGTAATTCCAAGCATATCAAGATACAAAAGCCCTCCGTCCGCCGCTATGCAAAAATCTCCCTCATTTACCGCCAGCTCGCTCTTAACATAAGCAAGGTCAAAATCTCCCGCGCCCATTATGACGCATTTTTTTTCGCACATATCCGTATACTCCCGCTTTGCAGACACCTTATTGTCACGAATAAACCGCCGTTATTCAAACGACGGTTTTGTTTGATGTCTAAAATTTTCTGAATACATCTGTCTCTTTTTGAAGCTCTGCCGCGATTTCCTGATTTTCATTCATGCGGTTGCTGATATTTTCCATATCCTCGACAAGCACCTGCGTGCTTTCTGCCGCACCCGTAACGCCCCTTGCGCCTTCCTCAATAGCGTCCGTAATAGTGCCGATTGAACCTGCTATCTCGTCAACCGCACTCTTCAAGGAATCTGTCTTCGTATTAAATTCATTCATAACGCTCTCAATATAAGTAGCGTTTTCTCTATACTGAACTCCACTGTCTACGAAGTTTTCAAATTCAGGAAGTATCGACTCCGTCATATACTGAACTAAATCATTGGCGTTGCCCGCGAGATTGTGTACCGCGTTTGTAACCACGCCGTTAATCTCCTGAATACGGTTTGCCGTAGCGCGGCTTGAATCAGCAAGCTGCCTTATTTCGTCCGCGACTACCGCAAAGCCCTTGCCTGCCTCGCCCGCACGCGCCGCCTCTATTGAAGCGTTCAGCGCAAGTAGGTTTGTCTGGCTTGAAATGTTCAGGATGTCGTTTG
The DNA here is from genome assembly GCA_947626435.1 of uncultured Lachnospiraceae bacterium. Lineage (GTDB taxonomy): Bacteria > Bacillota > Clostridia > Lachnospirales > Lachnospiraceae > COE1. Next base: position 12,292 of record CANQSB010000041.1, read on the forward strand.
TGAGGCCGTTTACTTGCTCAACACTCTTGCTCTCCTCGATTGCTTCATTTAATACATTGAGGATTTCCTGCACCTTGACATTTGTCTCCTCCATATTGTGGCGGGCATCCGATTCCATCTTGTCGGCATTTTCCTTCATCTTCTTAGAGTAATCGTTAATGCTGCTTGACTTTTCGGCAATTTCTTCTGTTTCCGTCCTTACCGAATCCGCGTTTTGATTGATAACCGCAGCCGAATGACCTACCTCCTGCATTGTAGCGGATAGCTCCTGCGTAACTGCCGAAAGGTCTGAAGCGCTGTCATTTGAAGTCCTTACGCTCTGCTGCACTTCGTCAACAACCAGCTCAAGCTTCTTGGAATTTTCAATAATCATCTTCATGATTTCCTGAAGCTTCTCCATAAAGGTGTTGATACCCCTGCCCAAGTCGGATATTTCGTCATTTGAAAGTATGCTTACGCGCTTTGTCAGGTCGCCTTCTTTCTTGTCAATGCCGTCTATTATGTCATGAAGCTCGCGGCTCGTAATGGTAAGCTTTTTGATAACGAGCACGAATACCGCATAGAAAGCGAATATTATCGCAATAACGCATACTACTACTATGGCAAGATTTCTCATTACCGCAAACTTATATTCCTTTGCAAGCGCATCGCTTGCCTCTGACGCGCTCACCTTTGCCTCCTCCAGCATTGTGTCAATGTTTGACTGAATGGCATCGCTGTACTGCTTAATCTCGCCATTTGCAAGCTCAAATGCCGCCGCCTTATTGTTATTTCCGCTGTATGCCAAAAGACTGCCTATCGCGTGTTTCATGCTCTCATAATTTGTGACGAGCGCCTCAAACGCCGCGCTGTCGCTCTCGCGCAGTTCATCGCCGTACTGCTCAAGATAATCCTCAAGCACCTTTTCCTCGGCACGCACAGAATCGACAAGATTGATAAGCGTATCAAGGTCAGTCGCTATAATATGAGAAAGCGCCATCTTGTGTATCGCCTGAGTTTCCTTCTGAATGTCGCTAAGCTCCGACATATGCGTCATGTGTTCGTCTGATATTACTACCGCCGTATTATTTACCCTGCCAAGATTGGTAATAGCCTCAACATTTGAAAAAATCGCCACTATACCTAGTATAAATACAGGGAGCATAATAATTACCTTAATACTAACGCGTTTTTTCTGTTCCATAGCTTATTTTCTCCCTCCATTTATTGTACTGCGGATGCCGTTATGCCGCTTACAAGCGTATCCATCAAATCCTGAAGCTCCAGATTATCCGTATTGCCCGCCGCGATGATATCCGCAAAGCTCGTACACGCGTTCCAATAGCTGTTGCCTACTCTCTGGAGCACGCCGTACCGGGACTGGTCTATGATTGCCGCTATCGCAGGGTCTTTTGCTACATCCTCCGAAGCCGCCGCGTTTATATTTGATGGTCCTGTGCTTCTTGCATTAAATCTCAGCGTCTGATTCTGCTCGTTTGTAATCCACTCAGCAAGCTTATGCGCCCAGCCAAGATGTTCAGAATACGCGTTTACGCCATACATCTTATAGCCCGTAAAGGAAGCCATCTGTATCTGCTGCCCCGCGCATGTATATGTAGGAAGCTTGACCGCGCCGTAAGCATCGCCCCATGCCTCCTTAATCGCCGCCGCATTCCATACGCCGCTTACGCCCGCTATGAAGTCTCCCGACTGTACACCGGTGACGAAATCGCCATCAGGCTGGGGCACAAACGCGGGGCTTGCGGTAATGTTAAGCAGCGCCTCGGCAATATCAACACCCTTTATGCTGCCCTCCGTACTGTTCCAATTGCAATGGTTTGTAATACTGTCATCATTTATGCCAAATTCAAGTCCCGTATTGCCAAAGAAGGAATACAAATACCAACCTGAATTGAACTCCATAGAAACCTTTTTGCCCACCGCCTCTGCCGCCGCCAGAAGCCCATCCATAGTCTTCACATCGTCAGCCGTCAAATAATCCTTATTATAGTATAGGAAATAACCGTTATCTGCCGAATAAGGATATGCGTACAATGTGCCATTGTAAGACGCCGCCTCCACCGCCTCCGCGAGATTAGCGTTTTTTATCGCCTCCTGATTTTCAACAGGTGAAAGTCCGCCGCCCGCTATCAAACTATAAAGCTGGTCGTCTGGCATCGAAAAAATATCGCCCGCATTATATATGTCGTTCAGTACGGCGTTTCTCGTGTCCGCATCACTTGATTCCATAACATTAATCTCAAAATCAGCCTGCCCCGCATACTCCTGCTTGAAGCTTTCCACCATCTCAAAAAGGCAGTCATCATATGAATCGCCCGCCCATATAGTCAGCTCGACCTTGCCTGACTCAAGCGCCGGCTCGCCTTCCTCCTCGGCGGCCGTCTGCGTCTCGCTTTCAGAAGCTTCCTGTCCATCATCCGTCTTTTCGCCGCCGCAGCCGCAAAGAGATACCGAAACCATTGCGGCCGTAAGGACTGCCGCCCATAAACGCCTTCTTAATGTTTTGTTTTTCACAGTCAATCTCCCTTTCCAATTTTGTAGTTTTAACCCCAAGTAAAGAAATTTTATCCTAAGAAATATTTTATAACATCTTAATATTTATTTCAATACTTTAATCGTCGCATGAAGCTTTCTTTTTTCAAAATCCGCTTTTCACTCTTTTGCCCTCTTTTTTTCCGCCTTTTCAAGCTTTTTCGCGTTTCTTTCATTGACACTGTCCCTAAGCAGCATATAAACAGTCGATACCAGCGGTATAAAAGTGAGCATTCCCGACACCCCGAACAGGCTGCCGCCGACGCTTACCGCCATCAGTACCCAGATTGCGGGCAGCCCTACCTTGTTGCCGACGACCTTCGGATATATGAGATTGCCCTCTATCTGCTGCAGGACAAAGAACAGCACTAGAAAAATTATCGCCTTTACAGGGTCGTTTACGAGAATAAGGAATGTACCTATCACGCACCCCAAAAACGCGCCAACTATAGGAATAAGCGCAGTAAACGCAATAAGCACGCCGACAAGTACGGCATACGGAAGCCTTATTATAGTCATTGATACGAAAAACATGCTGCCGAGTATCACTGCCTCGAGGCACTGTCCCGACACAAAATTTGAAAAATTCCTGTTCAGCAGGCTCAATACCTTTGTTATGCTCTTTTCAAGTCCAGGCTTCAAGTACGCTGACATTATGCGCTTTGCCTGATTTTGCAGCGTTTCCTTCCCCGCGAGTATGTAAATTGCAAAGATAACGCCGATAAAGCTGTTTAAAAATCCACCTATAATGCTGCCTGCCACCGAAAATGTCGACGCCAGCATATCGGACATGCCTGTCCGCATAAATTTCCATACATATTCAAGCAGACTGTTCCAGTCAATCCTTATGTCCTGAAGCTGCGCCGCATAGCCTTGAAGCTGCGGATAGCTAGCACTAAACTCCGTAAGGCTTTTTGACAGACCGTTCATAAAGTTTGGTATCTTATTGCCCAATTCTACTATCGTCCTGCCTATCTGAGGAGTTATCGTGATTACCACTATCGCAAATATCAAAATCACCAAAAGAATGCTCATAACTATGCTAAGCGGGCGCTTAAGCTTATCAGCCTTTTTACCTTTCCATTTTCCCAGAAGCCCTTTTTCAATAAGGTTCATGGGTATGTTAAGCACAAACGCGATAACGCCACCATAGATGAAAGGCTTCAAAATATTTATCATTATGCCCAGCGCTATAATGACCTCCGCCCTGTAAAGCAGCGCCAGACATATGACAGCCACAAATATAATCAGCTCCCTGATTTGCCTTAGCTTTTTTTTGTCAAATCCATTGTTCATCGCCATTCCTCCTATGCCGCCGCAGCGGTTCAAAATTATGTTAATATTTTACATCATTTGTGATGATTCGTGAACTGTTTAAATAAATTTTCCGTATTTTCTTTATCATTGTTTATTAATTTTTTAGCAAATAAATAGCATATTGGGCAAAAAAGTGTTATACTATATTTACTTATTGGATTTTTATTCATTTTTACCTCAAACTAAGCTGATTTTCAAGGAGAACACAGAATATGAACATAAGCAAAAAATACTTCTGGTATTTTGTGATTCTGGTAGTGGTTATATATACATTTATCGCCGGAATGTTTTTTTATGACAGGGCTGCCGACACCAGACAAGAACAGCCTGTTCAGGCGCTTAACAAGTGGACCGTATACGGTGTCGTGAACACATACACCAAGACTATTGTTAAGGGAAATATTGAGGCCGGCGCGAATTTTGGCAATATTCTCGCATTTTATTCTTCGCACCAGAACATTGAGGTCTACGAAGACAACGAGCTTATTTACCAATATCCCGTCAAAAACAACAACCCGATTGCCAAGACGCCCGGATATTGCTGGAATTTTGTACAGCTTCCCAAGACCTTAAACAATATCCAGATAATTTTTACCTCCCCATACAAGGACGCAAACAAAAAAATTCCCGATTTTTATGTCGGAAATATCGCGTCAATAACATCGCACATTATAGATACCAGCCTTTTTCAGTTTATTTTGTGCATACTTATGTTTTTCCTTGGATTGGTTATGGCGGCTTATTATCTCGTCATACACAAAAAGAATAAGATGGTCAATGCCAATATGCTTTATCTTGGCATTTTCGCGGTATTCCTTTCAATATGGTCAATCAATGAGTGTCCTGTGACTACTCTTATTATGCAAAATAATATTGCCACCTCGTACCTTTCGTTTCTGTCGCTTATGCTGCTTCCTATGCCATTTGCGATTTTTGTAAAGAATTTTTACAATGACACGAACAAGAACTGGGATATATTTTTCAGGCTTAATATCAGCCAGATTGTAGTCTGTATAGCATTGCAGTTAGCCCATGCATATGATTTGAGGGAAACGCTCTGGACGACGCATGTTATTATGGGCATACTTATTGCGATAGTGTTTTACAGGTCATACACTCTCCTGTGCAACTCAAAGAGTACCAAGATGGTAAAAATGCACCTGCTGTGCATGATAATATGTGTGACCTCACTCCTGCTCGACCTAATCGGCTATTATATGAATGTATGGGACAGCAACACATTTGGCAGAATTGGATTTTTGGCATATATAATAGTGCTCGGCATAACATCCACAAACGATACCGCCTCGCTTATACAGATGGGGCAGCAGGCTGACGCGTATCAAAGGCTTGCTTACTCCGACCAGATGACGGGGCTCTTCAACCGCACCTGCTTTAACATAGATTTCGCGGAGCATGAAAAAAAGCCAAATGACATAGCGGTTATCGACTTTGACCTCAACCATCTCAAACGCACAAACGATACCTACGGCCACAACGCGGGCGACAGATATATCAAAAACTGCGCGCGGATTATCAATGAAATTTTTTCAAGCATAGGCAAATGCTACCGCGTAGGCGGCGATGAATTTGTGGCAATTGTACCCGACGCTTCAACCGTTGATATAACGCACTATCTCGCTATGCTCGAGTCAAGCATTGACGCATGCGGACGCGAGCCTGAAAATAAGAACTTGCACATGCAGATTTCATCAGGCTGCGCAATATATTCGTCCGATATTGACGCTTCACTTGAAGATACCTACAAGCGGGCGGACAAGGTCATGTACGAGGATAAGAAAAAGAAAAAAGGAGTTCGCACAGATTAAGTGCGAACTCTTATTTTTTGCCTCGTATTTTACAACTGATCCCACCAGTTTGTATAGTCTGTGCTGTTGCCGTATTTGTCGTATGTGCCTGCGCCGTAAAGATTATCCATAGAATTAAGAGATGACGCTGCGGACTTATTTATGACGCCAAGCTTTTGATTCAGCGCATCCGCGTATCCGCCCGCCGTACCAAATACCGCCTTTATGTCGTCATATTCCGCGGACTTCAATATTTCCGCGTCTACAACCAGCTCGCCCTTGTCCGAAACGGTTATGCCGAGCTTCTCAAGCTCCTTTGAATGAGAAGCCGTAAGGTCTTTAAGCTGGTCTCTGAAAAGCTGGTTTAAAGTGCCCGACAAGCTGTTCAGTGACGAATAGGCTGTGTTATAATTCGAAACAAAATCATTTACATAAGCCATCATGGCGTCCTTGTCATTTTCATCGCTCTCGGTCTTTTTGCCTATTTCAAGCATTTTACCTATGCAGCTTCCAAGGTCGGCAGTGGACTTTTCGACCTTCTCATACAGCGTTGTCTGTTTGGATTGGGTGTATCTGTCCAATGCGCTTGAACTGCTGCTTGATTTATTTGTCTTGTCGGATGAAGCGGACGAACCGTCCTTGTCATGAATCTTTTCCGAACGGCTTCTGACCGCGGACTTCATCATCATAGTCTTGGCAAGGAAACGCGCTGCGCGTATATTTGCATCCATAGTGAAGTGCTCCTTTTGCTTGGATTTGGCTCTAGGTAATTGCGAAACATTTTTTTAACCGTCCGAATAAAATTTCCCTTTACTCAATAACGAAAAATATTAATCATTTTTCACAAACACCTGAACCCTTAAACTATATATTTTATATCGGACAGTCATTGGCAAATATTTAGAGTATTTCAAAAATTCATATCAAGTTCAAGCCATTCGCCGTTTTCTATCTGCCATTTATAGTATTCGCCTCCGGGAATGCCGTACTTTTGCATTATTGACATAATTGTACCTCCATGAACTACAAAAGCCGCCGACTGTCGTTTTTTTATCTGTGAAAGACAGAACTCAAAAGTGCTCTGACAGCGCGCCGCAAACTCCTCCCTGCTCTCTCCGTTTGGAAACGGAGCGTTCCCCTGACTTTCAATCCATTTGATGTATTCAGGCTTGTCCTTCAGTTCTTCATAGCACCTGCCCTCGAAATCGCCGAAATTCATCTCCCTTAAATCATTGCATATTATAGGAAGCTGCGCGGGATAAATGACTTTTGCCGTCATCAGACAGCGCTTCATGGGACTTGAAAAAACAATTTCCGCGCTTGGATATTTCTTTTTCTTTAATAATAAAAGCCCCTCATTGCAGAGAGGCTCGTCCGTCGCGCCTATATAGCGTCTTTCAAGATTGCCTTGTGTTTTTCCATGGCGTATAAGATATATTTTCATTTGATTTTCTGTCCTATTCCGCAGGTGACGCGTATCACCGTATTGGCATACTGAGCAATTAAGCAGCCCATCCGCCCTGCCCTCTCTCGGTAATCCCTATCATCCCTTTTGAGAGGAACTATACCGCTGCCTACCTCATCCATAATTAAAATATATTCAGTACCTGTAGCTTTTTCCAGTGACGCAAGCCTTCCCACAAAATTTTCAAATGTGTCAATGGTTTTGCTTTCCTCGTTTCGAGCTATGGCATGCAAATTTGTAATGCACCTTTTTTCACACAGTCTGTCCATGTCTAATTCCAGATTGGCACAGTCCATTATATCGTCCTCAGAAAGCCCGTAATTGCTTTTTGCGTAACTCAGCTTTCCCTGATAAGCGCCCCCTGTTATAAAAATCATAGCATTTTCCTTTATTGAATATATAATTTTAGTATGCCGGTCTCTCCCATTGGCATTTTTCCATATTTACATATCCATCGGTAAGCTCGACGCCTTCCGCCTCAAGCAGTTCTATCTGACGATTGCCTCCGCCGAAGGCAAATGCGTCCGAAACCCTGCCCTCCCTGTTTACCACCCGATAACATGGAATATTGTCAGGGTCAGGATTGGCATGGAGAGCATAGCCTACCACTCTCGCCCAACGCTTATTGCCGGCTATCGCGGCTATCTGCCCATAGGTCGCCACTTGTCCGTAAGGAATCTGCTTCACCACATCATATATCAAATCAAAAGTCGATTTTGATTCAGATTTTGAGTTCAATCCTGCGCTACGACCTCCTTATAAAACTCTGAATAGTCTGTGCGCTTTTCCTTGGTGAACTGAATCGCCGTCCTCGGATGCTGGTTGAGCTGCCCCGTCATCATGTACTGCAAATCATAGCCCCATACTACTCCCTCCGCTTTAAGCCTGTTCATGTACTGCTCCACGAATCGGATTGCATAGTAGGGCTTGTACTTTGGATTTTTGAGAAAACCGAGCAAAAGCTCCATCGCGCAGTTGCCCGCGCCACGCCCCATTGATGAATATGTAGCGTCAAGCCAGTCTACGCCGTCGCCCACTGCCTCTATTGTGTTCGCAAAGGCAAGCTGCTGGTTGTTGTGCGCGTGTATGCCGAGTTTTTTGCCGTATTTTGCCGCAAACTCCGAATAAATGCCCACAAGCCGCTCTATCTGCTCAGGATACAGCGAGCCGTAGCTGTCAACTATATAAAACACATCAACAGGAGTTTTGCCGAGTATATCAAGGGCGGCTCTCAAATCGCTTTCCTGCCCATTTGAGATTGCCATGATGTTGCAGCATACCTCATAGCCCTTTTTTGCCGCATCCTCTATCATATCTACCGCCGCGGGGATGGTGTTTAAATATGTAGCCACACGCACTACATCTATAGGACTGTCCGCCTTATTGATTATATCATTTTTGTAATCGCAACGGCCTACATCTGCCATGACTGATATTTTTAGGTTTGTATCATTGTCGCCTACTATTGCCCTAATGTCGTCATCTTTGCTGAATTTCCATTTACCGAATTTATTTTCGTCAAATATCTCGGTTGACGCCTTATAGCCAAACTCCATGTAGTCTACACCCGCTTTTATATTTGTCTTGTAAAGCGCCTTTACAAATTCATCCGTAAAATAAAAATCGTTTACCAACCCTCCGTCTCTGAGCGTGGCGTCGATTACCTTGACGCTGGGGCGGTATTCCATAAGGTTTAATAATTCTTTCATTTTATTCTCCATTCTGCCGCTTTAGGTTGACGGCATAAGTAATAGTAAAAAACTGATATAATGAGCAATAAGCTTTGTGGGCGTTTTGGCGTTTACAAATGTCATGACACCGCACATTATCTGTATTTTAGCACATTAAAGTGGAAAAGTCCACATTTTTTCATTGAAAAACAAAAAGGTGCTGTTTTATTCACACCTTTTTGCAGGAAATATTGAAGATATTGAATGATTATGTGCCGAAAGCAGGATACGGGAGTCGAACCCGCCTCTCCAGCTTGGGAAGCTGGCATACTACCGATGTACTAATCCTGCAGTATGGCATCAGCCGTCACGTGTGCTACGGGATAATCTATTTGTTTGAACCTAGACACTGACGATACGCCTACGGCGCATTCCTCCCGGAACTGATGTCAAGCTGTTATTTATTATATACCTGTTCGGTAATTATTGCAAGGTGAAATTTTTATTATTTTTCATTCAGCTAAGCTTTTACTGCTTATTTCGCTAAATGCTGACATTCTCCAAAGGCCTTCATGGAATATATAACCCTGCCAAGACTGTATATTGACTATAGTAAGCTTATGCTTTGTTGATTGTTCCCTGCCACTTATCATCTGTTTTTTATCAGGTGCTTGTAAAATGTATCATAGTTTATGCTGTCCTTAGGTGAACAGTAGACGGCAAATTCGATAATCTCAAAATCATGAATATGCTGCTTTACTGATTCATACATTCCTTCCGCTACGATATCAGGGGGATTTCTGAAAGCTCCACATCCAAAAGCACCGAGAATTACTACTTCTGCTCTATTTGCTTTTGCGATGTCTAAAATACGGTTTGCACGCTTTATATGCAATGTTTTCAGAGCTTCATCATCTATATTAATTGTTTCATAGCCTGAATCAGGATTCGCGTAGTTGCTTGGACGCGATCTTAGGTTTGGTGCCGCACAAGTGATTATATCCGCTGTAAACCATTGGTCCTGCGGCATAAGCTCTGGATGTTTTGTATCCGATTTAAATATAAGCACATCCGGCGTATAAATACAGTCATCATTGTATAAGACACTCATAGTGCCATTGTGCAGCATACTTTTATGCGAATTATGAAAAATATTTCTTGTCTTTCCTTCGCTTATGCAAGGATAAAGGGTACTACAGCGACAAAGACATTCTTCCTGAGCGCTTGCCCCTCTTTCAACTCCACCACCAGGATTTGTCGCAGATGCAAAATTAAGTACGCATACTTTTTTACCATTATATTTTTGAGCAGCTTCAAAACTTCGACTTTTTGAAACTGTCAATTTTAAATCATTTTCGTAAGTCCTACCTCCCTGTGCAATGTCTATTTTGTCGCTTTCCAAAATTATTTTTTGCCCGTTTATTGATTCTTTTATCGACGATTTTAGTTTATCGTTGTTTTGGCAAAGGCTGATTGTATCATTAAATATTTCAATTAATCGGTCTCTATTGTTTTCGTAATACATGTTTTTCCTCTTTCCCGCTAATGCATACTTTTACGTCGCTTTAACGTATGTTTATTATTTTGACACATCAACAATATCAAGATTTTTATACTGTTTGAACTAAATCCTTTACTACCTCACCCGCAATAATCATCCCCGCCACCGACGGAACAAATGCCACGCTGCCCGGAACAGCCTTGCGCCTTGTATCTGCCCCTTGCATATCAGTCTGACATATAGCCCCGTTTTCAGAATTTTCCAGTGTATTTGTACTTGAGCTTATCGGCGTTTCATCAGAATATACTACCTTCAGCGACTTCACTCCGCGTTTTTTCAGTTCATGGCGCATTACCTTGGCAAGCGGACATACATTGGTCTGATATATGTCGGCTACTTTAAAGCGACTTGGATCAAGCTTGTTTCCGGCGCCCATACTGCTTATAATAGGCACATGCTTTTCTTGCGCTGTCATCACTAGGCTTACCTTTGCAGTAACTGTATCCACTGCGTCAACTACATAATCATATTCGTAAAAATTGAACTGAGGCGCTATCTCAGGCAGAAAAAAACAATAGTGTGGCATCACTACAGCTTCAGGATTAATCTCCAATATGCGCTCCTTCATGACATCAACCTTGTATCTGCCGATTGTCTTCTGTGTCGCGATTATCTGCCTATTAATATTGGTAATATCAACTTTATCACTGTCAATCAGGTCAAAGGCACCTACTCCACTCCTTGCAAGCGCCTCGCACACATAACCGCCCACGCCGCCTATTCCGAATACAGCAATGCGTGATTTTGACAGTTTTTCCATTGCTTCTCTTCCCAAAAGCAATTCTGTCCTCGAAAACCAATCTGGCATATTTTTTTAACTCCATTAGTAAAAATTTACAGTTCCTTGATTTATTATAGCTTCCTAATATTATGGATGTCAATATTTGTAATAATACCTCAAACAATATACTCAGCTCAATAAAATAGTCTTTTTTATAAAAACATAACAACATCAATATTCAAAAAGTATGATTAAAAAAGGCAAAACCCTTAATATTAACAGAGTCTCGCCCACTTTCAAATTAAGTAGCGAGAGGGGGATTTGAACCCTCGACACTGCGGGTATGAACCGCATGCTCTAGCCAACTGAGCTATCTCGCCATACATAACATCATTATAAACACTTTTTTATCATAGATTTATTCCCTCAAAACCGAATACAGCTTATCTTTCAGCTATATATCTTTCTTATTCCTTACTGGTTACTGGAATTT
>CANQSB010000042.1 GCA_947626435.1 uncultured Lachnospiraceae bacterium
CCGATAAACAGCGGCACTTTTGTGTCCATGTCCATTATCATATAGACAAAGGGACTGTCAAAATATAGCTCTATGGGCTGTTGTGGGGCTTCGGCTGCGCCGCACTCCATTATTGCTTCTGTTGCCGCGGCTGCCTCTGTGCCTTGTTCATCTACTATTATCTTTGCTTTTTGGCGCACTAATGATACGAAGATGTTTTGTCCGTCTTTGTCTGCGCCTATGTTGCTGAAATCGGCAAGCCCTGCGTCAAATGCGTTTTTTATGCCCATATTTTCAAGGCTGTCGTTGAGAATTTTGTCAAAGGTTATTTCAAATTTAGGTAATTTTAAATTGACTGTTTCAGTCGAGGCATTGACCAATAAATCTGTAATGACTTCTGTAGTCAATTTATTGTATACATCCTCTCTTATGCCATTGCTTATCATATCCGCTGAGCTATACATGTCGTCAGCGGGGATACAATAAAGGTTATAGTCACCATCCGCTAATGCATAGTTACGCTGTTTGAGCGCTACGAAAGCGAGGTTGCATTGTGCTTTGCTTTCGTCTGGCGACGGGCTTTTGTATGGAAGTATTACGCCCTCTGCAAAGTCGTTGGCTATGTATTGGCATGGTTCGCAGTATTTGTTCATCATCTCCGCTTCTACTTTGCCTTTATCTTCTTCGAGCGTAAATTCTTCTGTTCTTGTGTCGTTTGCGTCAAACGGCTCCTGCCAGTCGGCTTTGAAATATACTGTGTTGATGAGGGCAAGCCTTGCCGCGTCGCTTAGCGGTTCTGTGAGCAGCTTGTCTATAAGTCCGTTGGTGTTTGTGTTTGTCCAGTCGTTTATTGCGTCCATTGTGGCTGTGTCCGAGAGCTGCGATTGGAATATTTCTGCGTCCATCAGTGATTTGACTGTGCCGAGCCACTGCGTGTTTACGTCAAGGCTGTCGTCAAGCCATGCGGAATTATTTATGGAAAGCTTTATTCCTTCGCTTTCTGCGTGCATATTGTTCATTATGCTGTCTGAATATACGAGCATATTGTCCTCGCCGCCTCCGAGCGCGTCAATAAATTCCTTTTCGGTATCTCCTGACGCGCCTTCTGCTGCCATAGACAGAGCTAAATATGCCGATATAGGAGAAAGTACGGGGTTTTCAGAGTCGATATTTTCCTTAAAAAGCCTGTAGCTAAAATCCTGAACGGGGGCGTAATTGTCTATCTCGTAATCTATACAGACTTCTATGCCTAGGTCATCAGTAAGATTTTTAACAGAGGTGTTGTTCGTTGCTTTGGTTGTGTTGTTTTCGTGACTTTTGTTTGTTGTTTTAATTATGTTGTTTTCAAGGCTTATGTCTGACTGTGCGGGCTGACTGGCAGGCGACCGGTTTGCCTGCTGTGAGGTGCAGCCGCATATGCCTGTAATGCTGACTGCTGAGCTTAATAAAAGGGCTGTGATGCTTTTTCTTTTCATGATTGGATTGGTTCCTTTCTTTTTTTTAAAATTATAGTTTTGTTGGTAATTATGAAGTGTGTTTAAGACTGTCCGAATTTAGACAAAATATATAAAAATCGCGTCAATGTACTGTATCGCAGATACAGTACATATGTGCTGCGCAAGACGCCGCTTATTTTATATATTTTGCCTAAATTCTATGTTGTCTAATAAACTTTTGTTGCTTTTTATATACTGCTGATAATATATGTGTTCTGTGCCGTCCGAGTTTGGGTGAAATATACAAAATCGCGACTTGGTGCTCAACGCAACGAGTTGCGTGCGAAACGTCGCTTATTTTGTATATTTCACCCAAACTCTATGTTGTCGAATAGACTTCGTGAATGTTACTTTATTTATCACAATAACCCTTACAAAACTTATTTTTACTTACTACAAACAACCTTTACAAAACCTATTTTTATATACCCACAATAACATGGTGGTAAGGTGTTTGGTGCAAAATTTATGTTGTGGTGGTTATTTGATTGTAAACTCTGCGTGATAGGTATATTGGTCATAATCGCCTGTAGCTTGGAAATCAACAATGGTTTTTGAAACCCGGTATCTGCCTGGCGCAAGTTCTCCGTAAAACCAGGAATAGTCTATTTCCAGTTCTAGTGGTTTATCTTTTGGAACGATATAGGCTATTGCGTTGAAAGCGGCGTTGTCTATGATGAGGTCAAGGTCTTCCCAGCTTTGGTTTGTTTCGTTGAAGTATTCTAAGCAATAGTCGTCGCCTGTTTCGATTTCTTTGTCTGTGTTGTTGGTGATTGTGACTGTGATTGTGCTGCCTTTAATATATGCGGCTTCCATTGTCACGCCTTCTATTACTGTCGGCATCATTTCACTGTGGGACTGTTTTGTATTTTCAGATTGACTGATTTCGCTGTGGGATTTTGTGTCATTTTCTGTATCCGCTGAAATTGCTTCAGATAAATCTGATATTTCTTCCGATGCGGCATTGCCTGATTTTGATTTGTCTGATATAGGCTGGTCTGTTGATGAATTTTTTTCAGACTGTGTTTCTACATCAGTGGCAGAGGCATCCGTTATTTCATTGTCGGGTATTTCAGCAGACATATATGGGTTGCCCGTTGAAGTTGCGCCTTCTGTGGAAGAACTGTCTGCCGCCGCGCTTACGGCTTGTGAAGCTCCTGCAGCCTGTGACATGCCTGTGTCTTCTGAAATAACTGTATCTTCCGAAATGCCTGTGTTTTCTGAAATGTCTGTATCTTCTGAAATGCCTACTATGCCTTCTGCGATTTCTGTAACTTCTGCGGATTCTGCGGCGGAAGTGTCTGCCGTCTGCGCTCCGCTTTCGCCCGCTATTTCAGCGTTTTTTGAAGGCGCGAAAATGGAATATGCAAATGCAGATATTCCTAATACTACAGCAAAGGCTGCCGCTGTGTACATATATTTTCTGTATGGCAGATGTGGGCGTGAGGTTATGTTGACTGTGTTGGACAATGCTTCTTCGACAAGCTCATCATCAATATATTCTATGGCTTCAAGCAGGTCTTTTCCTCTCATAGCACTACTCCCTCCTTTTCAAAGTGTTCACGCAGCTTGCCGCGCATACGGAAAAGCATTGATTTTACTTTGCTTTCGCTGATGCCATAGGCTTCGGAAATGGTCTGGATTGAGTCGAGGTACCAGTATCGGCGCACGAAGACACGCCGCATTTCGGGGCTTTGGCTATGTAAAAATTCACTTACTATACGCCCGATTTCCTTGCTTTCCATTTTTTGTTCAAGGTCGTTTGGCGCGGGTATGCAGTTTTCGAGTTCGGAGCTTAATTCTACTACTGTCGCGACGCGTTTTTGAGCGTGGTAATAGTCGTATCTGCTGAAGGAGAAATTGCGCGTGAGCTTGGCAAGGTATGCGAAGAAAAAGCTTGGTCTCTGCGGGGGCAGGGTGTTCCATGCGGCGTGGTAAGTGTCGTTTACGCATTCTTCGGCGTCTTCCTTGCTGTGCAGTATGTTCATTGACAGGCTGTTGAGTCTGCCGCCGTATTTTGCGGCTGTCTCGCTTATCGCGTTTTGTGAGCGCTGCCAGTACAGTTCGATTATGGCGTTGTCTTCCATAGCGTTTACCTCGTTTTGGTGGTTTTTTAAGCATTTTTTTATGTCAGTGGGTATATGTTGCAAATGCTTATGTTTTTTATTTTGATTTTTTGACTGGTTAATATTTTGTGGTTATTATTTTCGGATCGATTATTGGGCTGTTATTATTATAGACGGAAAATTCTCGCCTTGGTTGCATTTTTTGTGAAAAAATTTTTTAACTCAAAAAACGCCATACTGCATTTTGGCTGTATGGCGTTCCTGGCTGTTTACTGTGCTTATTGTATTTGCTGTGTGAATGGTGCTTATATTACCATCATCGTTCCCCAAACACACATGATTGCACCTATTACAATAAAAATTATTCCTACTCCGATTTTCTTTTTGCAGCGTTCAATAAAGCTTTTTTGTTCCTCGGTCATTGAAACAATCGGGAAGCGTCGTCTTCCGATTAAATACATTATAAGTCCTGACTGACTATTGCCTGTTGCAGAGAATATTCCCCAAAAATTCGGATGCTTCAGTCCTCTGCATACTGCGTCTGCTTTCACAAGACAGAATAGCTGATACTCTGCGAATATTGCGCCGACGATTAAGGCGGCAGCCCCAATCGCCGCAATTACTGTAAAATATCTTTCCATTATCCACACCTCATATCCTTCTTATAATCTGGTACAGCAGAAAACCTGTGCCAATCATTGCAAGACTGAAAATCCCCGCAATTAAGTACATATTGTTTTCCGGAACTAAGCCGCCAAGAATAAGCAGACTAAAAAGCAGTACAATATTTACAATGACTGCCCCAGTCAGTTTTTTGTTACTTTTTACAACATTTGTACTTTCGTCAAGATGTTCCATCATTTTACGGTCTCCTTTCAATAATTCGTCTAAGCTGATGGAATACAGGTCAGATAGCTTAATGGTGCTGATTATATCTGGGTATGATTTTTCATTTTCCCAATTTGAAATGGTCTGCCGCGATACGAATAGCTTTTCGGCAACCTGTTCTTGGGTAAGGCTTGATTTTGCCCTCGCTTCTTTAAGCTGCTTTCCTATCTCCATAATGTCCTCCTTTTGCATACAGTATGGCGAATTAATGTGTTTTTGTCTATCAAAAAGCTTTTACATTGCTGAAAAATGCCTGTCAAAAAGCTTTTACATTGCCTGCGGCGTTTTTAAACGCGTTCTAAGAGCGTACTTGCCTGAAACGGTTTTGCGACAAAGGAATCCGCTCCCAGCTCAAGGGCTTTTTTCACGATTTCCTCCGTATGCAGCGCAGACAACATAATTATTTTCAAATCAGGGTATTCCCTCTTTATGACTTTCAGGACATCCAACCCATCCATGCCGGGCAGCCTGATATCAAGAATACACACATCAACAGCTATTCCACATGTTTCGCCCTTTAATGTCTTTAAGCCTTCCTCGCCGCTTGGAGCCTGAATAACTCTGTGATGTTCATGGCTCAAAATATCCGTAAGCATCATTCTCATAAAATCCGAATCATCAACAATAAGTACCATTTTCGCCCCCGAAACAGGCTGCGGCACATAATCAAATATGCTGTCAATCTGATTTTGATTCAACACCTTTTTTTCCGTTTCTTTTATGGGAAGCATTAATTTACGAAAATCCAACGCCGGAGATTGTTCTTTGCCTTCGTTCGCCGCAGAGCTGTCACATCCCAGAAGTTTGTCAGCAGACACTCCCAAGACCTTAACGATTTCGGGTATCATAGAGATGTCCGGATAAGATATCCCTGTTTCCCACCGTGACACTGCCTGCGGTGTCACCAACAGCGCAGCCCCCAGCTCTTCCTGCGTCATATTTTTTTTAATTCTATACTCTTTAATCACATTCCCTATTTCCATCAGCAATAATCTCCTCTTGTCAAATTTTTACTATGTATCTCTATTTTAGCGGATAACATAGTTTCTGTCACTCAATTGCTGATTGACTTTCAATTTGCACCCGACGAATTATTTACTGACATTGGCAGCACTTGATAGATTTTTGGTTTGAATATTCCACATTTCGGCATATTTCCCATTTTCACTCAACAACTTCTCATGCGGTCCTTTTTCCGCTATTCTTCCATTTTCAAGATATAAAATCCAATCAACATCCCTGGCTATCGACAATCTGTGTGAAATAATAATACAAGTGCGATTATTAGACAATTCCAGCATTTTCTTATATATCTCATATTCACTTATTGGATCAAGAGCACTGGTTGGTTCATCCATAATAATCAGTTGTGCATCTTGAGCAAATGCCCTTGCAATAGCAAGCTTCTGTAACTGTCCGCCGGATAACTCAACCCCGTCTTCATCAAATTCTTTAGTCATAATAGTATGGATACCTTTGGAATACTCATTTATCTTATCCGAGATTCCGGCATTCTTAAGCGCCGTCCAAACCTTTTCATCTTCCGAGCCCTCAATATAATTCCTCATCATAACGTTTTCTGCAACGGAAAAAGCATATAATTTAAAATTCTGGAAAATAGTGCTGAACAATGATCTATATTCTTCTATATTATATTCCCGCACATCAAAACCGTTCAGTAAAATTACACCTTCTGTAGGCTCATATAATCGCATTATCAGCCGAATCAAAGTCGTTTTGCCGGCTCCGTTATAACCAACAATAGCTATTTTCTCATTACTCCTGATTTGAAAATTTATATCTCTTAAAATCCATTCCTCACTCCCCGGATATCGAAAGGATACATTGCAAAATGTGATTTCAATATTTCCCTGCGGTATTGTTCTCTGCGACGCCCGCTCATACAAAACATTTTTGCGTGCCATAAGTTTTTGAAAGCGTTGGGAATACAAATCTCTTTTTTGAAATCTGCTTAAGACATCCGCAAAACTATTGATTTGCCAAAATAACTTCCAACTGCTTCCTGCAGAAGCGGCAAAATCACCAAGCGATATGCTTTTTGAAACCTGGATTTTATATAGCAAGAGAAGAAAAATTCCAATATTAAAAAAATTAGCGGTAAAAAAATTTAAACTGAAATTTATATAAAATTTTTTCTTTCCATTCTTCTTTAAAATGTCTTTTTCCGTTAGAATAACATTATTTAATTCACGATCTATAATACTACTGACATCGGTTGCATGTATTTCTTTAGCATAATCTTTTGATAAATACAGATTGTTAAGATAGTCTGTCTTTCGATTAAAAACGAGCATCTCTTGTTCGCTCTCATACTGTATTTTTGTTTGCAGACGCTTAAGCAATAATGAAACAATCACTGAAACCAAAATACACGCTGCTATCATCCAATCCACCGTAGCTAATAATACAACAATAGTACTAACGGAAATTATCCTGTTTATCAATGTTCCAATGTCTTTTACTAATGAAAATACTTGTCCGTCCGCTTCATTCATTATCCAAACAAAATCATTGTAATACGACGGATTATCATAATATTCAACCTCTATTTTAGAGAGCTTTTCAAATAAAATTTTTCGGATAGCAGAATGCAATTTATACTTGTATAGCGGTTCGCAAAAGTGCATATATATCACATGGAAGATATAACCTACTACAAAAAACAGCAGCAGAAAAGCTGCCAAATACATTAATTTGCTAAATTCCGTCCCTGTCTCTATCTGATCAAACAAGCTTTTAAGAAAAATAACCGTTACATATGAATTTAAAAAGCCCAAAAAAATGTTATCAATAACTGTCAGTAAAACAAACAGAGGAGTAAATCTAAGGGCATACTTAAATAATCTCCAATTATTTATTATGCTTTTCATTGCCTCTGTTTACCTCCCCATATAACTGAGCCTGTTTATGCCAAAACGCTGTATATTTTCCGTTCAGTGCCAACAGTTCATCGTGCGTACCTGCTTCTGCAATTTCACCTTTATCCATGTAGTAAATATAATCCGCCAAAACAGCTGATGTCAATCTATGTGAAATGAAAACGACCGCTTTGTCTTTATTGTAATCCAAAATTTTTTTAAACACATTATATTCCGTCACCGGATCCATAGCAGAAGTCGGTTCATCAACAAATAGGAATGAATATTCTTTTGCAAACAGCCTTGATACTGCTAACCTCTGCATTTCTCCGCCCGACAAAACCACTCCCTCCGCATCAAATTCTTTTGTCAATTTTGTATCTATCCCTCTTGGTAAATGCCCAATCACATTCATCATTTCCGTCATATTAAGTGCATATAGCGCGCGTTTTCTCTCTTCTTCGGCGATATTGTCTTTAAGTAACAGGTTGTCCAAAATAGTAAATGCAAATAAACGATAATCTTGAAACACTGTTCCAAAATTTTTACGATAATCCTTTATATAATATTCCGAAATCTCTTTGCCATCAAGTTCAATCTTTCCTGAATCCGGCTCATAATATCTCATAATAACCTTCATCAAAGTTGACTTTCCTGAACCATTGGGACCAAGTATCGCAATTTTCTGTCCCTTTCGTATGTCGATACATACATTTTTCAATGTCGGAGTTTCATTTCCCGGATATGTATAGGTAAGGTTTTTGACTGCTAATGACTCGCTTTTAGGAGACGGAGTCCATTTAGCATGCTCATCATTTACGCGTGACTTATAATTTAAAAACGAGGAAAAATTATCGATATACATAGCATGCTCTTGAAACTCAACATACATATCGGAAAAGCTGCGAATCGACCACGATACGGAGCCGATTGTGTTAGCCACAACTAACGCACCGCTAACAGCAATGTCTTTGCTGATAACTGTTTTATATACGGCAATCACAACCGCACCAAGATAAACGATAACATCCATAAGCATATAATCCAGATACTCGTATAATGCCATTTTATGCCCATGCCTTTTTATAATCGCTTGAAATTGATTCATTATGTTATCGAAATGCTTTATTAAAACATTAAAAATCCCTGATGTACGCATTTCTTCAGCATATTCTTTTGAATAAAAAATCCGTCGAATATAATCTTTTTTTCGCTCGTTCGCCTGCGTTTCTATATGATAAACATAGCGTTCCCTTCCCTGTGCCCTGCCAATAAAAAAACTTACAAATAGCGGAATCAGCGCTATAATAAAAAAAATGGGGTCTATTGTAAATATTACAAAGGAAGTCGAAGAAATCGTGAACAGGTTATTGATGAATAAATTTATCGAATTTAAATACGCATTTGTACGACCGTCAATTTCCTTCATAGCAAGAATATATCCATTATAAAAATCCGGAGTATCATAACAATATAAATCAATATCTTTCATCTTTTTAAAGATGAGCTTTCTCATATATTGATTAATATTTAAGTCTGACTGAGGTACATAACAATTTTCATACCAATTTTTCATTACAAGAAACACTGTATGGGCAATACCAATAAGGATAACCTTATAACATATTGAAAAGAACCCCTCTCCATTCTGCCAGCCGTCAAGTACAATTAAAAAAATATAAACATCAAAAATAAAGTTAAATATTGATTGAATAACCGTAACAAAAATATTTAAAAATAACCTGGGTTTGCTTGCCTGAAAAATATGTTTTAACCAAAATACATTATTTTTTAAGATTTTTGTTTTCAAACATTTATCCTCTGCTTTTATTCATTAATAAATAGAACAACCGCCACAAAATTTGTCTTTTTACGCTCTTTTCTCAAATAAATATAAACTGCCGCAAATGCATAAGCATATTCCTACAATAATCGTTGAGCCCATTTTTTCACTAATTCCGATTATAAGCTCCAACGCGCCTGATGCTGCAATTATTAAGC
Organism: uncultured Lachnospiraceae bacterium; assembly: GCA_947626435.1. Taxonomy (GTDB): domain Bacteria; phylum Bacillota; class Clostridia; order Lachnospirales; family Lachnospiraceae; genus COE1. The sequence goes on from CANQSB010000042.1 coordinate 9,310, forward strand.
CTGCTATTTTTCTTCCTTTTTCTTTCATAATATTTAATGCCTCCGTTGGTAAATTTTTGATTTGCCGAGTAATTGTCTGTTTGCCGCTTAATATTATTATAAAAAAGGGAACTTGTACGGTTCCCCATTTTACAATATTTTCAGCTTTTATTTAGCCGGGCGCTTTTGACAAACGCCCCATAAAAACTTTTATTTTATATATAATTCATTCTCTACGCGTTTTGCTGTTTCTTTCTCTACGCGTTTTGCTGTTTCAATTTCCGGTTTCATTATCTCCATTAGTGCCTGACACATAGTATCATCTCCCCTTACCGAATTTATTATAACGCCATAGCACTTGGGCTGTAAAGGATTATTTTTACTATATCTTATTTTCGACTGATTAAGTCAATTATAATTGCTGACGCGATACCCTCCGCAAACAGTGAAAAAAGACTTGCCGATACATTGCGGGCGTAATTTTCGGGTGTCGTCATATGGTAAAGTATTGTGATAAATGCAAGCGACATGCATATTCCTGTAAGCGTAAAAGCGTAAATTGCGCGGTTTATCTGATAATCTCTGTATTTTTGGATTACTGATATTATAAGTATGACGGTCTGGGCTATGGCAAGCGTTGCAAGGCATTTTGTCATAAATGGTCCGAGTTTGTCTACAGGTATATTAAACGGAGTGTGAACGCCGCTTATCCAATTAAGACTTTGCGGCAACAGTGATATTGCGGCGGCGGTCGCAAACAGACTCAATATCATCAATGCGGCTGATTGCTTTGTCCTTTTCTGCGTAAAACTGTCCTTTGGCAGAAACGCGTATGCTGCGATTATGAAGACAGGCAGGATTATATTATACATCCTTATTGGTATTCTGCCAATCCTTGTGATGACTATAACTGTTCCGACAGCACATATAAATAAAAATATTCCTATCGCGAATACATTTAGCTCATAATGGCGTTTTACTTTTTTCATGTATTGAAGCTGTTTTGGTTCGGTTTCTTCTGCGGTAAGTTCTTTTTTCATAGTTTCCATATATGTTTTACAGGCTAGGCAGGTCGAGATATGCTCTTCTACCGCCTGTCTGCTTTCGTCTGAGCAGATTTGGTCTATATATGACGGTATCAGGTCTTTGATTATATTACAGCTTATATTCATATTTCCCTCATTTCTCCGCTGTTTTGCGGTTATTTTTGATTAAAGACTGACAGTAATCGCTCCTTGCCGCGATAAAAATTTACGCGCGCCCAGTTTTCGCTTTTTCCCATTATTTCGCCTATTTCCTTGAATGAAAGGCTTCCTGTCACACGAAGATATATGACTTCGCGCATCTGCGGCGGAAGCTTTTGCATTTCCTTTAGGACATCGAAAAGCTCACATTTTGCGGTTGCTGCGTTTTCTGTGCTTGGAGTATTCGATGGCTTGTCCGCAAAGGCTGTGTCATCTGTCGGGATTTCGCGTCCTGATTTTTCAAGGTATCTGTAATACAGATGCTTTGCGATTTGGCACAGCCATACGGAAATTTTGCAGCTTCCGTCAAAGCGTTCAAGCGATTTGTACGCCTGCAGGAAAGTTTCCTGTGTCAAGTCCTCGGCTAACGCCGCGTCGTGACAGCGCGAATAGAGAAAATGGTATACAATTTTTGAATTTTCGTTGTATAATTCTTCCATATTTAATCTCCCATTCCTGATGTGTATCCGCGCCTTCTATTACTTATATCCGATTTGCTTGAGATTTGTTACAAAGAATTTTGATATTTTTTATTTTTGATAAAATACGGCAGGAAACACATATTTGCCAATGTGCTTCCTGCCATAGATAACTGACATTAATGAAACTTCCCGCAGCAGAGATGAGAAGTACTCGTCATTAGTTTATTACGCAGCAGAACTGCGGGAAAACTTGTTCAAGCTTTATTCAAAATGATTTTATTAAAATTGAATTGAATAACGGAATTAACCCTTTAAACGACAGCTTCCACGAGCACCTTATCTCCCACATTGATTTCCTTTACCCCGATTTCCTTGTTTTTGTTAAAATTAAAGCTTAACATATAGCCTTTATCTTTGTGGTAGTAGTCGAGATATTCGGCAAGCTGACGCTCGCCTCTCTCGCTGTATTCGCTGCCTCGCCAGATTTTAAGCTCTACTATGAACTGTTCGCCCTGATAATCCACGATTACATCCGTGCGACGCTCATCACGCGTCTGTGCTTCTATATAATAATTTCCCACGCCGTTTATGATTGGCTTTAAGTATATGAGGAAAATTTTACGCCCCTGCTTTTCGATGAAGTTTTCATCTTTCTGTCCGTAAATCTCTGTGAAGTATTCGGCAAATTTTTTCAGCACCAGTTCCATGTTGAGTTTATTGTCCTTTATAAAGCCTATTCTGTCGCTGCCGCCGCGCGCATAGACATCACTGTGGATTGCCTCCTTTGCCATGAACATATTTAAAAGGCACATCTCAAACATTCTGTTGGCAATCGCGACATGACCGTTTTCTTCTTTAAGATAGCCAAACATGTGCCCTAAGTTTATTGATTTTTCTTCAAGGCTGAATGGTATCTTTTTGCCGCAGTATATTATGTCCTCGACTATTTTGTATAAATCGGGATATATGTCAAGCTGCTTTACCATGCTTTCAAATAAAAGCGTACCGTCCTTTAATATCCGCTTTACCGCCGCCGCTACGCCGTCATTTGTCCATGTCTTCTGCATTGTTTCAAAGCCATCGCTGCCGATAATCTTTTCGTCAAGCTGTCTGCATATTGAGGAAACGAGAACAGGATAGCCGGATGTATATCGGTATATCTCCTCCGATACGCATTTTATGTCCATTCCCGTCTGATTATCAGCTTCGTATTCCTCTAACATTTGCGCAATCTGCAGAGCGGAAAGATTCATGTCAATGTCAAAATCAGCCGCTATGTTCCATGGGCTGTTGTACTGGTGTTCTGACTCGGGGCGAAGCTTTAATTTCAGGTTTTTGATGTCGTATACTCCTGCCAGAATTACGGAGTGGAAAATAGGCATCTTGTCACGATTCAGGTAATAGCTCCTAAGTTGCGCCAAAAAATCTATGAATACCTGATTGTTTGAGGCACTGTCTACTTCATCTATCATCAGTACGATTGGACGCGGACTTTTTCCGCACATATCGCTTAGACAGACAAACAAATCTTTCATACCTGATTTTTCCTTGTCAAAGCTTTCCAAGACTTCAAGCGCCTCGCCACTGTCAGACTTCATTATTTTAAATTCCCTTATGATTATTTCAACTAAAGCCTTTGAAAACGCCGATTCGTCCGCAAAGTCCTCTGTCCCAAGCTGCTGGAAATCGAGTGACAGTACAAGGTAATCGTCTTTAAGGTATTCTTCTAACGCATGTAAAGTCGTGGTCTTGCCGTATTGGCGTCCTCTGTTGATTACAAAATATTTTTTCCTGTCAATTAACATTCTCTTTATATATCCGAGCCTGTCGTCCAGACTTACCATATAATGCTCTTTGGGGTTGCACGAACCTTCAGTGTTAAAATACTTCATGTCACTTACCTCCGTGTAAAATAATTCTCACAGTGTCGCTAATAACTGTATTTTTAATAATATTCTACCACCGAAATTTTGCATATTCAACAGCAATTACCATTTGATTATCAAGCCTCACATATATTCAACCCATTCCAAATCATCCGCGCCGCATTCTGTAAAGCCGGACATTCCATCCGTCTTAATTTGCAGTAAATCGATATCTGCGCTCACTGCCTCATAATTAGCCTGCAATTCGGCGTTGCCTTCCACATACATCATCTCACGCGGCATTTCCAAAACCAATACATATTGTTTATCTCCCTGTTCATATAATCCCAGCACTTTGTCTGTTTCAAATATATATTGTTCTTCGCCATCTTCATGTAAGTAAAAGCTCAAATAGAACAAAACTCCCGAACCATCCGCTTCTGCATTCGTTTTTTCACAAACAGTAAATGTAGCGCTTGAGGGAGCACTCGCCGCACCGGCGGATGACTCAAATATTGTTTTACCGTCCCAGCTATCGGGCAAAATTATTTCAAGACCGGTAATAAACTTAAGAGTGTTTTCAACATATGGCGCTTCTTCATCCCAAAATTGGCTGATATCTATATCCGTATTTCTCTCAAGCCATGCGATGCTTTCCGTATTGACCTTTTCATCCGCAGCGTTGTCCAGAGAAATCAAAAGCCTGCTTTCGTTTTTGCCGTCGAGGTTGCTGTCAAATTGAATATCCGCGTATCTGTCGCCTACATAATACGCAGTGCCCGCGCCTTCCGATAGTTCATAAACAGCCTGAGCCGCACCGTTTTTAGACAGTGCATCAGTTAATTCCGTTACGGACATTTCTTCGTCAATTCCGTCCAGCAATGCACCCAAAGCGCCTTGAATACGAATAGGCATATCATCATCTGACAATGCTGCCATTTCTATGCTTTCATCATATTCTCCGACATATATCGTGCAGAGCGTAGAATTTGGGATTTTTCCGATAAATCTGTCCGCGTGGTAAAACTCAGCTTCATTTCCTGTCCGCTCCTTAAATTCTCCATATGACAGCGTTTCATACTCGCTTGCTGTTTCCGATATGCTAATTGACATTGCAGAGCCGTTATTTTTCCCGCACGCAGACAGCATAAGGCATATTCCTGCAAAAACAGGTATCAGTTTCTTTAACATTGTTTATTCCTCCAATTACTTCATTTCTCCAAACCATATCCGCTTATCTTCCACTCTCCGTTTTCGTTTATGAATGTTGCGGAAAGATAAGTCCATGTATCTTCGCCCTCTGCGATAAACGGTTTTGACAATGTATATTCCTCGGAAGCTTCCAAAGCGTTGATGTCTTTCAAGCCTCTTACATCAAGCGTAATCATCTTGTTTGCCTGCTGCGGATCTTCAAACACTTCTATATCACCGTCAAATGAAGCCGACAGAAATTCTTTTATCGCCACGGTATCGCCTGTAAAATACGCTTTAGAAAAGTCTCTCATTCGCTGCTTCAGATACTGCACTTCCCTTATCTCGGTCTCCCAGACTTGGACAATTTCCCATGTCCCAATGTTTCCAACCCTGTTTATCTTTTCGGCTTTATATGGTTTCAACAGGAAATTAAGATGGCGTCTTTTCCCGTCAACAAAAACCTGACAGCTTGCTTCTACTTCCGTCTCGGAAATTGTTATGTAATCTATGTTTTCCACTTGAACGGACTTTGCAGGTGATGTTCCATATTGGATATCGGCAGGATCGCCAAAGCCCTGCATATAATAGTCTTGAGCTTCATACAGCAATTGGTCATTCAGGTCATTGTGAACGACGACGCCCACATCGCGTAGCGAGAAATTTCCGCCATCGCCATATTTTACACTGGCGCGTATGCTGCTCCCGTTATAATTAGCAATCGCGCTTTCGTTTGTCCAAAATGCAATCTCTGCGCTGATGATCAGTTCACTCTTGCCCTCGGAATTAACATCCGCTGAAAATTTGACCTGATCTCCAATAGATACATTGTCGTACAGCTTTCCGTTTTCACCCGCAAACAGCGCAAATCCCGCTACCTCGCCATCCACGTACGGCTGTGTGCCCGCATCTGTTTCATCAAATAAGAGATGTCCGCGCAATTCTTCCAGATAATCGTCGTCCAAATATTGATATACATAAAGCGACCCGTCAGCACTTTGATCCGCTATAAAAAATGTATCAACGGAAACTCCTGTCCCATGCAGCAGATTTAAAATAATGGAAAGCTCTGTCTCTTTGTCACCGTCATAGTCCGCCTCACATATTTCGGGCAGATTTCCCCAATTACTCATATACTCACACAAAATCAGCGCATAGCTGCCGTTCTTTTCAAGCAGCATGGTTTGGAAATCGCCCTTTCCGTACAAGTTAAAATTGTAAGTCTGCGCCAGCAGATATGTGTAATTTTCCGTTCCCACCTCCGGCTCATAGCTGAAACCGCCGAAGCTGTTGCGAACGTCAAGTACATTGCTCATATCCCATCCTGCTTTTTCCGGTTCGCAAGGTGTACCGATAACTGCCATATCGTAGAACTCAAGCGGCTCTTTATCAGCCGCGTTTTCTTTTTCGGAAACATCTGTTGGTACAGCAGCGGCGTTTTGACTGTTTTCTGCCTCTAAATCAGTATCTTTCTGATTATTTTCTGTTTTTTCGGCGGTATCATTTTTAGTATTGTCCGCCTCTGTATATATATCTGACTCATTATTATTCTCGCTTCTGTTCGCGGGACGAAGCATAAGTCCCAGTGATATTATAATTACTCCCGCAACTGCTATGGATGTAAATACAACGCTTTTCTTTTTTTCTTTTAACACGTTTTTGATGCGGCTTTCCAGTGCGGGCTTGCCGAAATTAAGCGCCGTAAACGTAAATCCGCTCTGTGCCGCCGCAAATTTCAACAGACTTTCCGCGTACTGCCTGCGTATCTTTCCGCTACTGTCCGACATCACCTTTTCATCGCATGATACCTCCATGTCCTGACAAAACAGCAGATATGCTATCCATGCAAAGGGATTGAACCAGTGCACCTCCGTAATGCAGAGCGCGGCGGGTTTTAGCAGGTAATCCTTTCTCTTCTTGTGATAAAGCTCATGCGCAAGTACGTATGCGCGCTCCTCCTGTGATAGTCCGCGCGGCAGATATATTATCGGGTGGAATAATCCGAATAAAAACGCACCGCCGCCAATGTCCGTTTCGCAGATACGCTGTTCAGAGTCAAAATAAATATTTTCGGCATGCATAATCCGTTTTTTAAGGCGCAGATATTCTATCAAATCCACGCCTATGATTGCAAACACTCCCAACAGCCATATGATTTCTGCTACTTTAAAAATGGTGCCTGTTCTCCCGTTTCCGTTTGTGCTTTTTGCATTGTTTTTTTCCTGATACTGCGCCAACGCAGCAGAGGTTTCAGATAAGTCTGGACTGTCACTTCGGTTTAAAGACTGATTTTTATTTGCCTGGCTGTAAATTATGTCGTAGTTTACTTTGCTGTCCGATAACACTTTTTCTTCCTTTGTTATGGAAAATTCTGCTACACGTTTTGGGATAAGGCTGAAATGGCTGTGTATTGAGAACGGAATACACAGATTTAAAAATACTATTATCCATAAACAATAAGAATATTTCCTCTCGCATTTCCAAAGAAGTCTTCTGACGAGCATTACAACTATCGTGCTGTAGCAGCCAACTATGCTCATTTCCAACAATTTTGTAAAAATACTATCCATAATTTTACCCACCTGTCACATTGAAATATATGGCGCTTATAAATCTTTGCTATATTCGCTGATTAGTTGTTCAAGTTCTTCAAGCTCCTTGCGGTTGAGCTTTTTATGCTGCAGGAATGACGCGACAAACTTCGGAAGCGAACCGTTATAGTTTTCTTCAAGATAGTTTTCGCCCTTTCTTCCGGCGTATTCCTCCCTGCTCATCATGGAAGTCACTATTGTATCTTCGTTTTTGAAAATTCCGTTTTCGCAGATTTTGCGAAGCACCGTATAAGTCGTGGACTTTTTCCAGCCAAGACGCTGCTGTGCTAGCTTTACAAGCTGCCCGCTCTGCACCGGCTCGGACTCCCATATAATCTGCGCCAACTCGTTTTCCGCCTGAGTCATTATATATGTGAGCATAAATCTGCCTCCTAATTTACTGATGTCGGATTGGTTTATGTTTTGTAAACCAATTTTAGTTTAAAGCTTTTAAACCGATATGTCAATAAGTTTTATGGAATTTTTGCAGCTATGCTTTCAAGCGTTTATTTTTCTTTAATTTTACATCTGCAAAATATATGATATAATGATGTTGTATTTGATTCTTTAAACCAAACGCCAATAGGCAACAAGGGGGAAAAATCAGCGTGAAAACTCTTTATGTTTCGGATTTGGATGGTACTTTGCTGCGTCGTGATGTGCGGATTTCGCCGTACAGCTGCGAAGTGATAAATTCGCTCATTGAAAAAGGGCTTATGTTTTCGTATGCGACTGCGCGCTCGATATACACTTCTGAGACAGCCGCACAGGGCTTAAATGTAAAGCTTCCCATAATAGTAAACAACGGCGCGTCTATCATTGATGCAGTCACAAAGGAAAGATATGTGACCAACTGCTTTACCGATGATGAGGCGGCGCAAATATACGATATATTGATGAGCTTCGACATATTTCCGCGCATTGACTCCATTATTGACGGAAACGAGAAATTTTTATATGACAGGAATAATATAAATCCGGCGCTTGCTGACTTTATCGCATTGAGGAAAAACGACATGCGTAACACCCCATTAAATGACACAAGTGTCATATTGGATGGTGATGTATTTTATTTTACCTGCGTCGGTGAAGAGGAAAAACTTTTATCAGCCTATGATGTGCTGAAAAAAATGGAAGACAAATATACCAGCTTCTTTCAATATGACATTTATTCAGGCGAGCCATGGCTTGAGATACTGCCGCTCACCGCGACAAAGGCGAATGCTGTCAGCCAGTTAAAGCAGATGTATAATTGTGACGAGGTTGTCGTTTTTGGTGATGGTGTAAACGACATCCCTATGTTTAAAGGCGCCGACCGCTGCTATGCCGTAGCAAACGCCGTAGACGAGCTGAAAGCAATCGCAACCGATGTCATAAAAAGTAATGAGGACGACGGCGTAGCGCGGTGGCTTTTGGAAAATTTTAATTGATAATACCCTCTTGTTTTTTATTTCCCGGCAATTCCACAATTATCGTAAACATCCCGCCGCGGCTTTCGGCGCTTATTTTTCCGCCGAGCATCCGCGTGAACTGCTTGGCAATGGCAAGCCCAAGCCCCGTATTACCCTTGCTGCGTGAAATATCCGTAGTATAAAACTCGTCAAAAATACGGCTAACATCGATATCCTCGTCCACAGGCTTATTGCTGAAGCTTATCCTTATGTCGTCAAAACTGCTTAAAGCTACGCAAAGATTGCCCTCTCCATGCTTTAGTCCGTTACCTATCAGGTTTTCAAAAACCCGCATCAGCATATTTCGGTTTGAGTACGCCATGCATTTTGTCCTGTCATTTTCAAATACAATCATTCTCCCGCGCTCGCAGTAGTCGTCATAATAGTGTGCGATGGCTTCCTCCAACAGCGCCGTCAGATTAATCTGCTCCATCTCCGGCTTGCGGTCTTCCGAGATGATTTTTGAAAATTCAAAGAACGAGTTTATAAGTTCCTCCAAGCGAAGTAATCTCTGCTCCACTATCTCAAGCTCCCGCGCCTGTTCTTCCTGTGAAATTTCTCCGCTTCGTATCAGGCTGACATATCCCATTGCCGATGTCAGCGGCGTGCGTAAATCGTGTGAAATATTTGTCATCATCAGCTCTAAGTCATGGCTTTTTTGGCGATATGCAATCCCTTCCCTGCGCATTTTGCCTAATACTGCATTGACCGCATTAATAAGCCGCCTGCCCGCACCGCCTGCTCCCACTGTATGGACAAGTCCGTTTGTGTCACTTTCCATGATCGACTCAAGCTGCCTCGAAATATTTTTCATTTCATATTGGCAGATAAGCAAAAGAAACAGCAAAACTGCCACGGCAAATATTAAAATTCCAACCGCCAACGCCATTTTGCCGTTTCCTCCCTTTTTACAAAATTTTTCACAAAATCAAACACTAAGACACGCCGAACCACTTATTTTATTTCCGCCTTGCAAAATGAAAACCACCCTGCCGCTGTGAATACCAAAATAATCACCGCACATACCGCATAACTTTGCAGAATATACGACGCAGACGGATTCCCCGCCAGCATGGCAAGCATAGTCTGTAACTCATATTGCATCGCTTTTTCGGGCAGCTTTAACAAAAAGGCTAAAAAATTCAGTACCAATTGTACGACCATAACAAACGGGATAACTACGGCATTAAAGGATGCCATCCTCTTAAATATAAAGGCAAAGCCTGTCAGGATGCTTGCAAGCGCCAGCATTGGCGGAAGCTGCATAAGCGTTATCCGCGTCACGCACCAAATATCCGATGCCAGATTGCTGCCGTTAAGCAAAAGATTTCCAAAATACATCAGATATGTATTCAAAAAAAGCATAACTGCACAGACAAGCATGACAAAGACAAGCTTTGACAGAAAATATTTTTTTCTGCTTATGGCGGAAGAAAGCGTATTTTTCACGCAGCTTCCCGAAAAATCAGCCGCCACAGCGACAGCCGCAATAAAAATAAAAACATAGTACATATTCATGTTGCTAGCCAGAATATCTCTGTCCAGACTGTAGCCTGTCGTTTTCAACATTAATTCTCTGTATTCTTTCGTGCTGAGCGCGTTCAACTGCTCATAATCCATCTTCGCCATTTCATCGTTTACTCCACTGCCCATGCCGTTATCTACTGAAAAGCGCACTCCCACGCTTCCCGGCTCCACAAAATAAACACTCATGCTTATCATTGCCAGCATCATCACTGCCGCGATATAGATTGCCTTGCTTCTCACTATTCTGTAAAAATCCGCTTTTATCATATTTAACATAACGTTACCTCCAATCATTTTTCAAAATCATTCCGACTTCCCGTTTACGAGAGAAGTAAAATAGTCCTCAAGCGAAATGCCAGCTTCAAACACCGCCGACACGTCAACCCCTCTCTCAACAAGCAGACGGTTAAGCCGCTCAGGTTTCATTGAATCGTCATACACGCGAAGCTCCTGTCCGTCGATGACCTTATAATTGGAAATCCCGTTTTGTTCAAGTATTACCGCCGCCTGTTTTACGTCGCCTGCCTGAACTGCAAGGCAGCGCATACATGCCAGATCAAGCTCCTCTTTTGTCAGTTCCTTTAACACTCTCCCCTTGTCGATTATCAGAAAACGGTTTGCCGTCATATAAAGCTCTGAAAGGATGTGGCTTGAAATCAGAAATGTGATTTCTTCTTCGGCATTAAGGCGCTGAAACGTATCTCTAAGCTCCCTTATCCCTATCGGGTCAAGCCCGTTTATCGGCTCGTCAATAAAATGTACCCCAATCCCCTAACCCCTTGTAAACACTGGCTTTAACGGCGTACAAAAGTGTGTATGCCGTTGTCTTTTCCTGTCGTTTTGGGAAAGAAAAAAGCCTGACTTTCGCCACGCCTCGACATTATAACCATTTTTTCATTACATATGTGTGTTTCTATCCTTCCCCGCAACACATCATACGGTGTGCCATCCACAGGGTATGTACGCAGAATATCTTCCATCAATGACCAACAGGCATACCATTTCGTATGCCGGATGTTGGCTGTTTTATAAGCACTGTGTCACAGCTTACGGATCAGTTCCCTGTTCTTCCTGTCCAGTGCTTTTTTCAGCTTTTCATTCTCCTGCCGCAGTTTTTCCATTTCTTCCTGCATCGCTTTGACCTGTTTCTGCAGCGACAGGATCTCCTGATTCATCGCCTTGTCAAGGATGTTCTTCCTTGGATGGCTCATGCCGCCCTGCTGTTCCATGACCTTATCAAACGTCTGGCGGACCAACGAATTTTTGTAGAAAAAGCCCCGTGAAAGTCCTGTTTTCTCCATCAGTCTTGGAACTGTGACCTTTTCCCCTTCATCCATTAGCTCAAAGATTGCCTTCCTCGCCCTCGCAATCTTCTCATCACTGGATTTTCGGTTGCATTCCAGCATCTTCTCGTATTTGTTCATATTCTTCCTCCCATCCGTCTAAATTCTGCAGTATGATCTCTGACAGCATATCCCTGACCGCCCTTGTTTCATCTGCCAGCGTCTGGTTGCTCATCTTTCTGTAATATTTCACATTCCGGACGCTGCTGTGTCCGAGAAGCTTGGCGATGGTAAAATCATCCAGATGCATCTCCGTCAGCTTTGTTCCGTAATAATGCCGGTACATATGGCTCCCGAAACCAAACAGCTGCCCGCTGTCATCCCGCAGGTTTTCTCTGTGGATCATACTTACCACCTTGTACTGCAGTCTGGTGTAAGGCAGCGGTTTTTCTGGGTTCTTTTCATCCACAAATATGAATTTTGTCGGGCCGTACCGTTCCTCTGTATAGGATATTGCCCGGCGGATCAGCTCCGCCAGTTCGCGGCTCACAGGTTTTTCATATGTCTTTGTTTTCATCTGGCGTATCCGGATGATGGTTTCCCCGCCGCTTTCATACAGGCAGTCTGTCTGGAGTGTCAGCGTGTCGGAAATCCTTGTGCCGAGCATCTGGTGTATGACCATCACTCTGGCGGTCTGTTCATCCAGTTTTGCGATTCCCGCATTCAGCCGGCGTATCTCACCGTCAGAATATACCTTAAACTCTGACGGTCGGACCGGCGGAATGTCCCTGCTTAAAAACAGGAACTCAAGGTTCTGGTATTCGCACGCCTTCCCAATGCTCTCCAATACTGCCCTGAGTCTGGTCAGGACTGCATGTAAATTCTTGGTTTCTGTTTTTTCCGTTTTCAGGTATGTCAGGTATTCCTCCAGGATCTCCCTGCTGATGTCCCTGCACGACTGCACCCCTTTATGCCTTTTGGCAAGGTACCCCGACAGCCGCCGCATGGCTGTCATCTCCTTCTGCACACAGTCCATCGCCTCTTTCTGCAGGTTCAGGCAGATCCCCTTTTTCAGTTCCTCACGGATTTCCCGCTGCGGTATCCCCTTGAAATTAACCGTCCTACAGTTCCTGATGGGATTCGCGTTGAATGGGATGTCCAGCTTGTCAAGCTCCCATATGTCCTTTTCGGTTTCTTCACATCCAAGCTCCAGCGTAAATCTCAGTATTCTGGTAAAATAGCCCAGAAGCCTGTTTGTTTCTACAACCGGATGCCCGTATAAGCCGCATTTATTATAGGACAGCGGAATGCCTTCCGACATCATCCATCCCTTAAACTGCCGCATCCATGTATCTGAGTCCCGGTCATGGAAACTTTCCGCACGTTTTGCCCGTTTCTGCAGGAAACGGCACACCGCTTTATAATACTGCCTCTCCTTATAAACGGTTACTGCAGCTACGCATTCTGACTTGTGCAGGATGAATGCCGCAAGTTCTTCCCTCATCTTTGCTGCCGGGATATCCGCCAGATCATAATAAGGATCTTTTCCCATCTGCTTCCGCTGGGCTTCGGTCGTATGTTTATAGCTTTCCAGCTCCTTCAGGCTGATTTTGTTTTCCATCCGTTCCTTCCCCTCCCTTCTGCCTTTTTAAGCCGGCGGCAAGGCTTCCATGCTCCATGAAATATTTTTCATTCGCTTTTTCCAGCTTCCTTGGCATGTAATCCACATACTGCCGCGTCATTTCCTCATAGACATGCCCTAAATAATCCCGTACTCCCTGCAGGGATACCCCGCTGTCATAAAACAGGGTGGCAATGCCGTGGCGGTAGTCATGGGACCTAAAAATGTACCCGCCTCCCTGTATGCCGTTCTTTTCACAGCATTCCTGCATCTTCAGCCGGAATGTCGCGCTCCGGTAGGCTTCCCCCTGGGTGCTTTGGAACACATATTCGTCCGGTTCTGCAGGATGCCTTTTCATGTATACCGCCATCATCTGGTATAGGGCGTATGGTATGGGGATGCGCTTGTAGCTCCTCATTTTCGTCTGGTAGACCTGTACCCATGCATCCCTGCCCTGTATGTAATAGGCATTCCTTTTCAGCGTACAAACCTCACTGATCCGCAGCCCGACTCCCCACAGGTGCAGGTACATAAGCCGGATGTCCTCCGGAAAGCCGGGGAGCTTCTGCAGTATCTCTGCCCATACTTTCTCCTCCACACTCCTGTCATTATGTTTCGGCACAATCTTTTTCA
>CANQSB010000043.1 GCA_947626435.1 uncultured Lachnospiraceae bacterium
AGGTATGCTTTCTCTTTATATGGAAGCTTATTATATTGCAACGGCTCCCATGACGAAGGTAAACGGATTTTACATGGATGGGACAAGATTATTTGCGATGAATGTGGGGAGGAATTTGTTTTTGCAGACGGGTGGTGTGAAGATATATGGTAAGGTGAAAAAACTATTTTATTGTAGTATGAGTATAGGAGGAAATCAGTTATGAAAAATTTTAAGGATTATACACCAGAAAAATATTCTTCATCGGATTTTAAGCAGATTGAGGAAGGAATTTATAAGACAAAAAGTCCGTATGAGAACGAGGATATATTTGTCACTTCACTTTCGTTTGAAATGGAGACGGAGTGTTACGGTGAAGAAGAAGGTTCTCCCCAAGATATCAGTCAGATACCGTTTGAGGATCTTCTGGACGAGTTTAATGTGTATGTTACCGATTTTTACGACGAACTGAACGAGCAGAGTGAAACGACGTGTTATCAGGAATTTGGCTCCGATGAAATAGAGGATATCCGAAAGCTGAGGACAATCATAGGGAAACGTTTTTATGCCGTTCCATGCACAGATGAAGAAGATGACGAAGAATATCATGTAACAATCGAATAAAGACCGATAATAGCTACTGCAATCACAACTGGATAACAACGGATTAAGATAATATGCCGAATTTATCCATACGTCACAGCCGATACAAGAAATAATTCATACAATACAATTAAAAAAATGGAGGAAAAAACAATGAATCAACAGCAGCTTAATGCAGCAAAAGAAAATATGCTTGAATGGCTGGCAAATCCGCAGGAGTTGGGAAAAGCGCCAAGCAAGCTTGAATGTGCGGGACAATTTGAGTACAGAGAAATGACCTATTATATTTTTAAGTTTAAGACAGGAATGTTTGGGAAATGGCTGCTTGGCGTAAGCGGCGGCTTTGAAGATGATGAGCTGGAGCCCTGCGGACATACATACAGCGAGATGCAGCCGTATAATGAGTCCTCCGCGCAGCAGGACTGTATAAAGATGATTGACAAAATCGTGGCATACTGGCAGCAGCAGGCTCAAAAATTTTAACAAATGCATTAAACACATACTGTCCCTTAAAAAATTTTCCAGCCTGATGAGATTTTCCGGCACGCCTTTTTGTCTAATGTATGCAGGACAAAAAAACAAAGGACGCTTTGACAGCCTGCACAACACTGCTGCGCACAGGAGGTACTGCTGTAATGAAGCAGAACGAAATACAAAAACTGGCAGATCAGGCAAAAAGGCACGAGTACGACGCTTTCACGCAATTAATGCAATACTGTATGAAGGACATGTACAAGACCGCGCTGGCAATCCTTATGAATGACGAGGATGCCGCAGACGCCATACAGGACACGATTCTTGCCTGTTGGGAGAAGCTGCATACGCTTAAAAAGACGCAATACTTTAAGACATGGCTCACGCGCATACTGATTAACAAATGCTATGACATACGCAGGAGACGCGCGCGCCTGACAAGCCTTGAGGATTATGACGAGCCCGCCTATGAGGACGGCTGCAACCTTGAGCTGAAGGAGGCGCTTGCCGCCCTTGATGAAAAGTACCGAATCGTAATACTTTTGTTTTACGGGGAGGGCTACAGCGTTGGCGAGATTGCAAAGCTTTTGAAAATACCCAAAAGCACAGTCACAACACGACTGCAGCGCGGAAGGGAAAGGCTTGCGAGATATTATGGAACATCCATGAACGGCAGGGAGGGTTTGAAATGAGCGTAGATGAACACAGCATTTTCTCGTCGGATATAGAATTGCCTGCGATTGTGCAGAAGAAAGCGGACACTGCCTTTTCGATGATTAAAAAGAAAGGGACAGGTTCTATGGAAAATTTTGAAAGGGAAAATCTAAAAAAGAAATCAAAAAATGCGAGGGCATTCAAAAAACCGACAGCGGCGGCGGCAGCCGTATGCGCCTTGGCACTTGGTGGGATAACCGCGCTTGCGGCGGGATATCATTACTGGAGCCGCAGCATGAGCGGGACGCTTCAGGCAGACGAGATACAGCAGATAGAGCTGGTGCAGAGCGGTGTCGCGGACATATTGGACGCGCAGGACACAGACGACAGCGGCGGTGCGCCTGCGGAAATCAGTGAAGTCACAGTCGGAGGAGTTACGGTCAAGCCAATGGAGATAATCGCGGACAGCCATTTTGCCCATATATCTTTTGCAATATCAGGTTATACATTGGGCGAGCGGGTGGAGCCCGGCTTTGAGCATATGGACGCGGAATGTGAAGGAATGGTTGCCGTAAACGGCAGCTTTTATGACGGAATTGTTTCGGACAGCAACGGTAAGCCGGTATATGATGACGGCACTCCGATTGAGCTTGACGACGACGGCGTGGTAATCTCGCACTATACGGACGACGACGGCACGCTTGAATTCGTAATTACCTGCATATCAGCCTATGACCGGACAATTTTAGGCAAAACCATTCATGTGGAACTGGAAAACCTCGGCACGACATACCACGCAGACCATGAAACTGCGGTAAGTGGAAAATGGGAGTTTGATATTCCCGTCACTGAAAAAAATTCGGCAAGGACATACGCACTTGGCGCGGCAATAGGCGATTCAGGCGCGATAGTGGCTACGGCAGAGCTGTCCCCCATTTCCATAAAGGTAAACTATGATTTTCAGGGGGAAAAAATTTCACAGGAAGGCTCAAGCGAAAGCTACACCAATCCACCGCTGTTTTGCGGGGTGCGCTTAAAGGACGGCACAATGCTTCCATACCTTGCGGACGGCGGCTCCAGCGGATACACAGACGAAACAGCCACGCAGTATTATTTTATGTCAGCGTTTGACAGAGTGATTGATGTGGACAATGTAGACGCGCTGCTGTTCAGAAAAGCAGACGGCGCGCCGGTCGGAGATAATCTTTATATAGTGCCGATTGCATAGCTGCAAAAAATAACCATATATCCCATTGGGGCGCAGGTTTTTTCAAGCCCCGATGGGATTTTATTTTGAAAATTATAAATAAAAATCATAATTATAGAAACCCTATTGACATAATAGGGATTAAGTGCTATATATCTTTATGTAGGATATTTTTATAAAGAAAGGTACAAATTTCTAATCAATATAACGAGGAGGCGGCACATGATTATATCTACCAAAGGGCGTTATGCTTTGCGGATAATGACTGATTTGGCAAACCATATCGGTGAGACGGTCAAACTGAAAGACATAGCCGCGAGACAGCAAATCTCGGAAAAATATATGGAGCAGATTATCGCTGTGTTAAACAAAGCCGGATATGTGCGCAGCACTCGAGGAGCCCAAGGCGGATACCAGCTTGTGCGACCGCCAAAGGATTATACCGTCGGCATGGTTTTGCGCCTCACAGAAGGTTCGCTTGCGCCGGTTGAGTGTCTGACGGAAAATGCCCTGCCATGCGAGCGTGACAGGAAATGTGCTACGGTTGAGGTATACAGGCGCATTTATGATGCCGTCAACAATGTCATAGATACGACCACAATACAGGATTTATTGGACATAGAGCAGGAAAAGGCTGCCAATTAACAGGTTATCTTTCCGCAGCATTTTCCATTTTTTACGGCACAAATGTCCTATAATCATATATGAATTGAGGCAAACCAATTAACACAATATATATAAAAGGAAAAGAGGTAAGGACAATGATTTATTTGGATAACGCGGCGACAACGCGTGTTACCGAGGAAGTTTTCGAGCAGATAAAGCCGTATTTCTGCGAGCAGTACGCAAACCCCTCCGCAATATACAGCTTTGCGGGCAAGGCGATGAGCGCGGTTGACGAGGCAAGAAAGAACGCGGCGGAGCTGATAGGCGCTGAGACAAACGAAATTTATTTCACAGCAGGCGGCAGCGAGTCCGACAACTGGGCGATAAAGGCGGCAGCCGAGCTTAACAAGGACAAGGGCAGGCACATCATAACCTCAACGATAGAGCACCATGCCGTACTTCACACATGCCAGTATCTTGAAAAGCAGGGCTATGAGGTGACATATGTAAATGTCGACGAAAACGGAGTCGTAAGGCTTGACGAGCTTGAAAAAGCCATACGCCCCGACACGATTTTAATCACGATTATGACGGCGAACAACGAGATAGGCACAATCCAGCCGATAGCCGAGATAGGTGCGCTTGCAAAGAAGCATGGCATACTTTTCCATACGGACGCGGTTCAGGCATACGGGCATATTCCTATCAATGTAAATGAGATGAACATCGACATGCTGAGCGCGAGCGGCCATAAGCTTAATGCACCCAAGGGCGTAGGCATTATGTATATCAGAAAAGGCGTGCGTATCGGCTCATTCATACATGGTGGGGCGCAGGAGCGTTCAAGGCGCGCGGGCACGCTCAATACGGCAGGCATAGTCGGCTTTGGTGCGGCGGCAAAAATCGCTAAGGAAAAGCTTGAGGAAAATGCAAAAAAGGAGATAGAGCTCAGGGATTATCTGATAAAGCGCGTCATTGACGAGATACCTTACACACGCTTGAACGGTGACGCGGTAAAAAGACTTCCGAATAATGCGCATTTCTGCTTTAGATTTATTGAGGGCGAGTCGCTTCTGATACTTTTAGACCAGAATGGAATATGCGCGTCATCGGGTTCAGCCTGCACATCGGGCTCTCTTGACCCGTCGCATGTGCTGCTTGCAATCGGGCTTCCGCATGAGATAGCACATGGCTCGCTGAGGCTCACGCTTTCGGCGGAAAATACAAAAGATGAGATAGATTTTACGGTCGAAAAGTTAAAGGAGATAGTCGCAAGATTGCGCTCAATGTCTCCGCTTTATGAGGATTTTGTGAAGCAGCAGGCGTAAATGTTTTATGAGATAATTGTGAATTGTTTTTTAAACCGTCCAAATTTAGTCAAAATATATAAAAAGCGCGTCAATGTACTGTATCACAGATACGGTACATGAGCGCTCTGCGAGACGCCGCTTATTTTATATATTTTGCCTAAATCCTATGTTGTCGAATAAAGTTTAGTAAATGTCTAAAATATTTTATTTTATTTATAGAAAGGAAACAAAAATATGTACAGTGAAAAGGTAATGGATCATTTTAATAATCCGCGCAATGTGGGCGAGATAGAAAATCCGAGCGGCGTAGGTACGGTAGGCAATGCCAAGTGCGGTGATATAATGCGTATGTACCTTGATATTGATGAAAACGGCGTTATTCAGGAAGCAAAATTTAAGACTTTCGGCTGCGGCGCGGCTGTGGCGACAAGCAGCATGGCGACCGAGCTTGTAAAGGGCAAGACCATACAGGAAGCGCTACAGGTCACAAACAAGGCAGTAATGGAGGCGCTCGACGGACTTCCGCCTGTCAAGGTGCATTGTTCGCTTCTTGCGGAGGAGGCAATCCATGCGGCGCTATGGGATTATGCCGAGAAAAACAATATCAAAATAGAAGGCTTGCAGAAGCCTGTGAATGATATTGAGGAGAGGCTTGAGGAAGAAGAATAATAGGTAAAAACGCTGAAATCCTGTATTTATGTGGGATTTCAGCATTTTTTATAAAATAATTCCGGTTTTGTCTTATTTGTGGATGGAGTAATGTAAAAAACAAAACTTCCCTTTTTATTTTATTGACACATGGGCATACTTTGAATATAATAAAAGTACAAAAATAAATACAAAAAAATGTATGTTTTTGTGGGAGAAAGGAGTAAAAAATATGCTGGCAGTAAAATCTGTTAATGTTCGGGACAACTTCAAAGAATGGTGCGACAAAATCGCTATGGGCGAAACCGTTGTCATTTCGAGACCACACAACGAAAATATCTACATGATAAATGAAGCCGAATATAACGCCTTGCAGAAAGCAAAGCGGAACGCTGAATATCTTGCTATGCTGGATAAATCAGATGAAGAACTGAAAGCTGGAAAAGTAGTAGTTAAGACTATGGAAGAACTGGAAGCTATGGAGAACTGAAACCATGAACATTTTATTTACTGATACCGGCTGGAATCAATACACAGAATGGCAGATGCAAGATAAAAAGACCGTAAAAAGGATAAATCAGCTGCTAAAGAGCATAGACCGAGACGGGGCAATGCAGGGCATAGGAAAGCCGGAACTGCTAAAGCATAATAAATCAGGACTATACAGCAGACGGATAGACGAAACAAACCGCCTTGTATATGAAATATTCAACAATCAAATTATTGTAAAATCCTGCAAAGGACATTATGAAGATTGAGCAAAGTAATTAAAAAATAGTTGTGGAAATAAATGCCCTAAATTATTATGTTTATAAGGGCACACACGCAGGATAGACTGATAACCGGTTGCCTTATATTTTAGTATAGACAAATCTGGCTAACTATCTAATATGTAGATATTGAAAAAACAGCGGCTCGGTTAAGCTGTAAATTTAGGCAAATTGCGATACAGCGCCTTAAAGTTTATTGCCGAGCTAAAATCAAACTTATTCAGCTTGTCTGAACTGCCCTGCGCCTGCTGCCATTACATAAGCAGGCGCAGATATTTTTCAAAGCAGATGCCATAATTACGGTCAATATTTTCAGCAGACGCTTCCTCAATGGCAGGCTGCAGAAATTCAGCCGCCTTTTTCATCGCAC
The DNA here is from genome assembly GCA_947626435.1 of uncultured Lachnospiraceae bacterium. Taxonomy (GTDB): domain Bacteria; phylum Bacillota; class Clostridia; order Lachnospirales; family Lachnospiraceae; genus COE1. The sequence continues at coordinate 6,622 of CANQSB010000043.1, forward strand.
AATCAACAGAAAACCCCTTAACCATAGCTCCACAAATCACAGCCGCAAACAAATCCCCCGTACCCGAAAAACTTTTGCCGGTATAAAGCGTTTCCAGATAGAAGCTTTCACTACCACTCACCGCAAGATTCCCCACATACACCGCATTGCCCCTTTGGCGTATAATTCCCGTAACAATCACAGTCTGATTTCCATACGCAGAACTTATAAGCTTGCGCGCCACCTCGCCTATACGCTCATTATAGTCATCATCGTCAGCAAAAGTGACAATAGTGTCATAATCATCCCCCGCAAGCAGACAAAGCTCCGTCAGATTTGGAGTACAAACACTCGAACGCTGCACAAGCTCTCGCACACCATCAAGCAACCCGCCGCTAAAAGCTTTCATCTTAACCCCACCGTCGCCAAGCACAGGGTCCGCCAGATACAGCGTACCGCTTTTCTGAAACACATCAAGAAAATTAATCACCTTCTCTATCTGCGCAGGATTAGCAAGAAACCCCGACTGAATCCCATCAAAACGCACCCCCATTTTCGCCCACTCATCTGTAAAAACATCCATCTTATCAGTATAATCATCAAAAAAATAACTCTCAAACCCCGTCTGAGCCGACAAAACAGCAGTAGGAAGCGGACAAGCCTCCACCCCCATAGCGGAAATCACAGGAATAGCCGCCGTAAGCGAACACCGCCCCAATCCCGATAAATCATTAATCAACGCAACTCTTTTCATAAAACAATCTCCTCGCAATATAACCATCATCACCACCATTATACCACAATCCAAAATTATTCCAACACATTTACCTGCCCAAATAAATTTCAAACCAAAAAAACTCACTAAACCTATTGACATACTAGGAATAAAGAGTTATCATATAACAAATTTACACATCAAATATATATATCAGCCTGCTCACCCAGGCGGAAACGGAGAAAAAATCATGAGCAAAAAACCCTATAATGAAAGAAACCTAAAATTTGAAACCCTCCAACTCCATGTAGGTCAGGAAACCCCCGACCCCGTAACGGACGCAAGGGCAGTCCCCATTTACCAGACCTCTTCCTTTGTATTCAAAAACTCAGCCCACGCAGAGGCACGCTTCAACCTATCTGACGCAGGCAACATATACGGCAGACTCACAAACCCCACAGAGGACATATTCGAGCAGAGAATGGCAGCGCTCGAAGGCGGCATAGCGGCGCTTGCGGTAGCGTCCGGCGCAGCGGCAGTCACATATACGATACAAAACCTCGCGCAAAACGGCGGTCACATCGTAGCCGCAAAAAACATCTACGGCGGTACATACAACCTCCTCGCCCATACGCTTGTAGACTACGGCGTAAACACGACATTCGTAGACCCGCTTGATGTAAGCAACTTTGAAAAAGCGATTCAGGAAAACACAAAGGCATTATATATAGAAACGCTCGGCAATCCCAACTCAGAAGTGTCAGACATAGAAGAAATCGCCAAAGTCGCCCACAAGCACAACATCCCGCTTGTCGTGGACAGCACCTTTGCGACGCCCTACCTCGTAAGACCAATCGAGTACGGCGCGGACATAGTAGTGCACTCAGCGACAAAATTTATAGGCGGTCATGGCACGACAATCGGCGGCGTAATAGTGGACAGCGGCAAATTTGACTGGAAGGCAAGCGGCAAATTCCCGCAGCTCACAGAGCCGAACCCAAGCTACCATGGAATAAGCTTCTGCGATGCGGCAGGCGCGGCGGCGTTTGTCACCAGAATACGCGCGATACTCCTGCGCGACACAGGCGCGACGCTCTCGCCTTTCCACGCGTTTATATTCCTGCAGGGCTTGGAAACGCTCTCGCTCAGGGTAGAGCGCCATGTTGAAAACGCGCTTAAAGTAGTGGACTACCTCTCAAAGCACCCGCTTGTGGAAAAAGTAAACCACCCTGCCGTTACGACGGACGCGGAACAGCAAAGACTTTATAAAAAATACTTCCCCAACGGCGGCGGCACAATCTTTACATTTGAGATAAAAGGCGGCGAACAGAAGGCGAAGGACTTCATAGACAACCTCGAGCTGTTCTCGCTTCTTGCAAATGTAGCCGATGTAAAGTCGCTTGTAATCCACCCCTACACCACCACCCACGCCGAGCTTAGCGACGAGGAGAAGGCCGAGCAGGGCATAAAGCCGAATACAGTAAGACTTTCTATTGGCACAGAGCACATCGACGACATAATTGAAGACCTGGACGAAGCCTTTAAAGCAATATCATAATAAAAATAAAAAGCGGAGCGCTGCAAAAAAAATAAAATAGAGCAGCGCTCCGCTTTTACAATTTTTCTAAAAATTTCCCATACCGGACGAGGCAATTTTTACTATACAATTCAAAAAAATAGTGATACAATAAAATAACAGTATATTTGACAATAAAAGACAAATATTCTGAAAAAACATAATCTAAATACAGAAAGAAGGAAATGATATTATGATGACAGACAATCAGTTAAAACGTGCAAACGGAGTAGTATTTCCGGTATTAATTGTTATTGTAGGCTACATTTTCCTGTCACTCGTAGCGTTCTTTGGGACGGCGGACAAAGCCGCCATATCATGGAAAAGCTACACGCAGTTGATAGCTTCACTAATTGCGTTAATCGCCATAGTCGCGTTATTCCTTATGAAACGCGAAACCATGCTGTGCGCAAGGGGCATGCTTGGCGTGGCGTCATGCGTGTACATAATAGTAAGGCTCGTAGGCACCACAGAGGACACATGCATGTATGCGCTCCCTATCCTCTTTGCGGCAATGGCATACCTGAACAGCCGGATTATTGTAGCGGGCAACATAGTAATACTGGGAGCGAATATAGTGCGGCTGCTGATTACTTTGGTTTCCGGTACGGGTCCCGTCGGCTCGACGATGGTCGTAAATATTTTCATATGCATACTTGCGGCATATTCATCAATCAGAATCACATCGCTGCTTGTCAAATTCAACCACGAAAATACGGACACGATTATGGAAGCGGCTGAGAAGCAGAAGCAAAGCAATGAGATAATGGTCACTGTCGCAGAGAACATAATCAAGCACTTTAGCGAGGCAATGGAAATGTTTGAGACGCTCAGGGAGAGCCTCGGCAACAGCCATACCTCTATAGAAAACATCGCAGGCAGCACAGAAAGTACGGCGGAGGCGATTCAGGCGCAGGCCGAAATATGCGGAGAGATACTCAATCAGGCTGAACACGCGGGCGAGCTTACAAGCGAGATGATTAATTCGTCACAGCGCGTATCGGCGACAGTACATGACGGCGTACAGTCAGTGCAGGAGCTTGGCAGGCAGGCGGACAATGTAAGCCGCAGCAGCAAGCTCATGGAGGAGGTCATCATACAGCTTACCGAAAAGGTTGAAAAGGTAGAGAGCTTCGTGGATTCAATCATAAGCATTTCAAGCCAGACCAATCTCCTTGCGCTTAACGCCAGCATAGAGGCGGCGAGGGCAGGCGAGGCAGGCAGGGGCTTCTCTGTCGTAGCGGAGGAAATCAGGAAGCTTTCTGAGGATACGAAGGACGCTTCCACAAATATCACGAATATAATTCAAGAGCTCAATGAAGACACAAAGCGCGCAAACGAGAGCATAGAGAACGCGGTAGGCTCAGTCGCAAAGCAGAATGAACTCATTGACGAGACAAAGGCGAAATTCGCAATCGTTTCTGACGAGGTCAAGACGCTTTCGGGCAATATCGACGAGGTACGCAGCGGCACCGAGCAGATTGTCAAGTCCTCAAACAACATATACGACCATATTTCACAGCTTTCGGCTACAAGTGAAGAGGTTGCCGCGTCGTCAAGCGAGGGCTTGGAAAACTCCAATGTCACAGTCAGCGAGGTTGAAAAGTGCAAGCAGATATTTGAAGCGGTATATGAACTGGCGCAGGAACTTAAAAGCTCGTAGCGTTAAAGCTCAAAAAAGGTGTGAACCGACACAGTTCATGCCTTTTTTAGCCAAATTGCATAAAATTGTGTATACATCGGATTAAATTGTTGTAAAAAATACAAAAATATGCTATCATATAAAACATATTATAAGCTCTGAATATCAATGCGTATGGCATAGGTATTTGAAGGTTAATGGCAGAATGGAGGATTAATTATGGAAGAAAAAATTAATGATGTAAAAAGAAAAGGTTTAAAGCTGATGCCGCGGCTTTTGATATTGGCGCTGATTCCGATGCTCCTCCTGTCGGCTGTGGCGGTGATTTCAATGGAGAAGCTGAGCTCCAGCATTATAGACGCTATGGTAAAGCATGAGTTGAGCGCTGCGCAGTACGCTTTTGAAGTGTCGGTAGGCAACATTTCCAACGGTACATATATGTATACCAACGGCAAATTTTACAAGGGCAAACGAAACATAAGCGAAAACACTGAGTTCTTTGATAATTTCAGCAAAGAGGTCGATTTGCAGGTTACGGTATTTTACAATGACATACGCGTGGCGACGAGCCTTATTGACGAGACGGGCACGCGTATGATTGGCACGACGGCAAGCCCTGAAATATATCAGACTGTAGTAGTCGAAGGACAGGACTACTATTCCGACCATGTGGTTATCGCGGGTAAGGAGTATTATGCGATGTACTGTCCGCTGTATCAGCAGAATTCTGACGAGATTATCGGCATGACCTTCGTAGGACTCGACAAGTCAAACATAACGGCGATATATTCAAAAAATCTTATGGTAAGCCTTTTGGTGCTGGCTGTGATTTTTGTATTCAGCGTATTCATGACCATCATCAGCGTAAGGAGCATACTTTCGGTGATAATAAACGTTATCTCAAGCTTAAACAGCGTTGCTGCGGGCAAGCTCAATGTCAGCGTGGATGAGAAGCTTCTGCAGCGTGCCGATGAGGTCGGCGATATAGCGCACAGCGTAAATAAGCTTGTGGGAAGCCTTTCGACGATTGTCAATGACATCAAGAGCGCGTCGGGCGATTTGGAGGGCATATCGGGCAACTTCTCGAATTCGTTTAAGAGTATGACGGATTACATAGGCAATGTTGACCGCGCCGTTGAGGAGATGGCGTACAGTTCTACACAGCAGGCTCAGAATACTGCAGACGTTGGCACAGAGGTACAGGACATGGGCAATGCCATAGAGAGCACTTCTCAGAATGTCGAGCAGCTTGTAGGCAATACGGATAAGATGCGCGAGTACAATAAGAGCGTCGGCGTGACGCTTGTAGAGCTCATCAAGATAAGCGATGAGACAAAGCAGGCATTTGACGTAGTTTATGAGCAGACGAATATGACGAACCAATCCGCGCTGGACATTCAGTCGGCGGCAGACGTCATTACGGACATAGCGGATCAGACGAGCCTCCTTTCACTCAACGCGAGCATAGAGGCGGCAAGAGCGGGCGAGCAGGGCAGAGGCTTTGCGGTAGTGGCGGATGAGATTAGGAAGCTTGCGGACCAGTCGGCGGAGTCGGCGAGCCGTATTACGGGCATTATAGATTCACTTATCAAAAACTCCAATGTCACAGTGGATACAATGCACCAGGTTACGGAGGTAATTGACAGACAGGGCATGGAGCTGCAGAACACCAAATCCGTATTCAGCAATCTTAATATGGAAATAGAAGAGGTTGGCGGAGCTGTGGATAACATCCGCAAGGAAGTAGAAAACCTGAACGGCCTCAAGGATAACGTGCTTCAGGCAGTTGAGAGCCTTGCCACTCTTTCAGAGGAGAACGCGGCAAGCACAGAGGAAACATCAGCCTCTATGCAGGAGCTTAGAAATATTGTCAATGAGTGCAGCGGTGATGTTGATACGATTATCAAGATGTCTGACAAACTTTCGTCAAACACGAGCATGTTCGAATTGGAATAATCTGAAAAACAAAAGCCCCATCGCCAATCAGCGGTGGGGTTTTTATTGAATCGCGTTATGCAGTCTTGTCTTTGAGGGCGGCTTTTCCGATGGGAGGAAGAAGACCTGCTTTTGCAAGCGCGGGGCGAAGCGCCATATATACCGCCGTCGCGGCTATCGTGGACACTACGGCGTTTATGGAGGTTGAGGTTATGTTCCAGACGAGCGTAAGCTCTGCCGCCGGCTTCCCGATAATGACGAGCTTGTAGAGGTAACCTACGAGCGGGTCAAAAATGACATTGAACAAAAGCCCGCTTGCCGATGCCGCAAGCACCCAGTTAAAGACCTTCTTTGTGTCGTGCGTGGTTGAAATCTTTCCGAGCTTATGCGCTACAAAGCCGGTGATTAAGCCGATACACAGCTTTAATACAAAGGTCTTGGGGGCGTATGCCACATATACGGGGTCAAACAGGTCGCCGATAGTCATGCCGATAGCGCCGCCTATGCCGCCGAGCGGACCGCCGAGCAAAAGCGCTCCGAGTACGCATACGGCGTTGCCCAAGTGTATACTCGTCGCGTCCCCGCCGGGAAGCTGAATTTTTATCTGCAGAAAAGTAAATACTACATATGAGAGCGCTGCCATAAGACCGGTCAGAGCCAACTTATATGTTTTTGTGTTTTTTTGTACCATGATAATGTTCCTCCATTCTTGGTATGCTTTGATTAAAATAATCTTTTTTTTCTTAATCAGTATATCGCAAACTGACTTTTTAGAAATAGACAATTTTAAATATTTTTTAAAGGACAGTTTGAACGCGTGTAATTTTTTATGTATAAATTTTTCCTATAGTGTTGATTTTTATTCCTAAATAAGTTTTAATATATATAGGTCAGGCATTATGGATAGTTCGTGCCTCAAAAGCAAAATTAAATACGGAGGTGGCACAATGGCGATGAACAATTTTGAAGAAGCAGGCAGTGTGGCGGCTGTCATACCCAAGGGGACAATTATTAATGGAAATATTGATATGACAGGCAGGCTTGAAATGTACGGCGAGGTAAACGGAGATATCAAGTCGAGCGACCGCATAAACATCTGTGGCAATGTAAAAGGCAATATCAAGGCGAATGACTTATACATCAAGGACGCGTTTATAGAGGGCAACATCGATTGCACTCAGGGCGCTGTTGTAAGGGAAAATACGGTTATACTGGGAAATATTGACGCCGAGAGCCTTGTAATTGATGGGGCGGTTCAGGGCAATCTCGACATAAAGGGCTGCGTGACCGTTGGCGAAAAGGCGATTATCGACAGTGACATCAAGGCAAGGACGCTTGAGGTAAGCAACGGCGCCGCCATAAACGGCAAATGCAGCTTCTGCTACGCTGATGTGGACATCAAGAGCATATTTCCGGCAGTAGAGGAGCCGCCTAAGCAGAAGGAGGCTGATGATAAGCCAACGGATGAAGACGCGGCGGAAAAGCCCGCAAAAGCAAAGACATCAAAAAAATCGTGATTACAATAAAACGCAGACCGACGGTTTGCGTTTTGTTTTTGTTAAAAGGAGAATGAGAATGAAAAGCTTGGAGGACATTGTTGATTTTGCGAATTTAGTTTTTAATTTAAAGGGCGAGGGAATAAACTTTGCGGAGCTTTTGCCGAAGGCATATTCGCAGGAGAGGGCAGACAGGCTGAAGCACCATATAATAGAAGAAAATGGAAAAATACGCGCGCTTATCGACCTTTATCCACTGGAATTGAAGCAGGACGATTGCATGCTCAAAGCCGCATATGCAGGCACTGTGTCCGTCCACCCCAACAGCAGGCATAGAGGCTATATGACAAAGCTTATGAAGCAGGCAGAGGAGAGCGCAAGGGCGTCAGGCTGCGACTTGATGATACTTGACGGCAACCGCCACCGCTATCAACACTATGGCTTCGAGAGGGCAGGCATCAAGTACAATTACAACATAACACGCGACAGCATACGCCATTGCTGCCAAAACCTGTATGGAAACACTTTTGCGGATTGCCGCCAGTACCGGTTTGAAATATTGGACGAACAGACACAGGACTATGCTGCCATTATAGATAAACTGTACGAGCTGTATAGCCGTCGTCATGTAAGAGCGCGGTCAAAGGAAGACTTTTGGCTATGCCTCCAAAGCTGGGGCGGCAGAGTATACACCGTATACAGAAAACAAACGGAAATGTCCCACAGTCAAAACGGTTGTGGCGAAGGCAGCTACACCTATCTTCCGGAAGGCTATATCAGCACCTCATATGACGAGCGCAACATTTTTGAATTTGAATTGACTGACACTTCCATGCTGCCAAAGATTATTTATGAATTCGCAAATGAACTTGACAACGACGAAACAGGCATCACCATAGGCGCCGATGAAACAGACAAAATGAACATTCTGGACAAAATGAGCGATTACTACAACATAGGAATGTCACATCAAATAAAACTCCTGAACCACAGAAACACCTTGGAATTTTTACTAAAATGGAAATCAAAATACACCCAACTAACCCCGGGAGAATACACAATAACCATAAACGAAACCTGCGAAACCTATCACATAACAGTAAAAAACCAAGACACACCACAAGAAATAAAAGTAGAAACCGCCCCCATCCCTCCAGACCTAACCCTACAAACCAGCCAAGAACTAGTCACCCTACTAACCACTCCCCTATACTACCAAACACCCCACTCCCAAAACAAACTAAATCCCATTCCCTTCAACTGGTTCCCCCTCCCATTCTACCTCCCCGACCCCGACGCCTTCTAAAACCAGCGAAGCGAATTTAGAAAGTCTTAGGCAGCATCTTTTGCTGCCTTAATGCCCTTTAGCGAAACAAGTAAATCATTCGGGAAAAACGCACGCCCTTAAGCGTTTTTCTTAAACATTTAGAAAGTCTTAGGCAGCGTCTTTTGCTGCCTAATGCTATTTAGCGAAAACAAAAATCATTCGGGAAAAACGCACGCCCCAAGCGTTTTTCTTAAACATTTAGAAAGTCTTAGGCAGCGTCTTTTGCTGCCTTAGAGTTTCTTAATGTTTTATGCCATATATTTCCATGTGTAAGAATTTACCTTACGGCACTTAGAGCAAGGCACATTATACTGGTCGAAGATAAACATTTTTATCTTATCATCGGCTGCATCCGTATTGACTATGCGGCTCTGTCCGCATTTGCACAAAAATAAAATTTTGCGGTTGACGCGCACTTCATGGCTTTCCCCGCGCAGAGAGAGCGCCTTTTCTATGTATTTTAGCTGTTCGTCATTGTGTACCCCGCACTCTTCGAGCGCCCATTTGTATTCGTCTCTTATGATATGCAAAGCATCCGAGGGAAGCTTTCCGTAATGCTCTTCGAGCTTTTGTTCTGTAAACATAAAAATCCTCCAATCGTGTCCGACATATAAATTTGGCATGCGCCTATGTAAGCAGTATAGCATAAAATTCCCAAATATGGAACAAGCAAATTGCGGCGGGCTAAAAAATCTAAAATAAAATCCGATATAAATAATAAAGACAAGGATTTTGACCGCAATGCCTTGAAAGCGGCGGAAATGAGGGGGAAAATGACTACAAGACGGGATACGGACCTGCAGAGGCTCTCCCGTATCGAAAATATAAGCAGTATTGACAGTACGGAAAATGGCGGTGAGGAAGTTCAACAGAGGGGGCATCCTGTAGCCATGATGACGATAGAGGCTGCGATTGCTGTATTTTTATCAGAGATTTACGATACGGTGGACTGGTGCTTCCTGCGTGGCGGGTATATAGGTGATTTCAATGGAAGTGAAAAACGGCGGATAACGCCTGAATACAGACAGGAGCTTATCGACAAGCTGGCGAAGGCGCTTGAGGATGATGCGAGTGCGCGTTATCAGTTCAGTCATTATGGGATGCTGAAAGAGCTTGAGCGTGTGCTGGGCGGGGATATTGCGGTGCGGACTGATGGCGATGGAGGGTTTATGCTGTATTCATATGATAAGTATGGAGAGGCAAGCGTGTTGAGTGAGTATACGCCGAGCGGGGTGGGATTTGCGGGTGAAGCGTAAATATTCGAGGCATAAATATTCGCTCAGTCCGCCGGAGCAGCGGCATACACCCCATTCAGACCCGTTTGCACTTGTGGAAAGCGTAGCGGACACTAAACTCAACAATGCTTTAAAAGGAGCTGCGCGCCGACGCTTCCCAATGGTCTTCATGGGGTGTATGCCGCTGCTCCGGCTGGTGTATTGTCGCAGGATAATAATATTGTAAAATGCAATTGCGGAAATCTGCTTTAATATGTATAATTAACTAAAGAACGGAGGTGTTGCTTTTATGGAGCTGTCAAATGTCAAGCCTGTTTCGGAAGAGGAATTGAAATATCTCAAGCTGTTGTCGGAAAAATATCCTTCGATACCGTCTGTATGCAGGGAAATCATAAATTTGAAAGCGATACTCAATCTGCCCAAGGGTACGGAGCATTTTATGAGCGACTTGCATGGCGAGTATGAGGCGTTTTTTCATATTATGAATAATGCGGCGGGAGTTATTAAAGAGAAAGTCGACATGATATTCAAGGAGCGGCTTTCTCCGCGTGAGCGTCAGGAAATCTGTACGCTTGTGTATTATCCGGCTGAAAAGCTAAAGCTATTGAAGGCTCAAAACGCAGTCACGCCTTATTGGTACAAAATTACGCTGAAAAACCTGATAGAGCTTGCCAAGCTGCTCTCGTCAAAGTACACGCGCTCTAAGGTGAGGAAGGCGCTGCCTATAGAGTTCAGCTATATAATCGATGAGCTTCTGCATGAGCAGCCCGACGAGGACAACAATCAGTATGTGTATCACGAAAAAATTATAGACACTATAATCGACATAGACAGCGCCGACGAGTTTATAGAGGCGATAAGCCGTTTGATAAAGCGGCTTGCGGTGGATCGTCTGCATATAGTCGGCGATATTTATGACAGAGGCGGCAGCGCCGACCGCATTATTGATTTGCTTATGAACCATCATTCTGTGGATATCGAGTGGGGCAATCACGACATCCTGTGGATGGGCGCGGCTTGCGGCAGTGAGGCATGCATTGCCAATGTGCTTAGGAACAACATTAAATACAACAACATAGAGATACTTGAAAACGCATATGCGATAAGCCTGCGTTCGCTCACTCTTTTTGCGGAGCAGACATATCCCTCGCTTCCCCCGATGAAGGCGGCGCTGAAAGCCGTATCGGTTATGCTGTTCAAGCTTGAGGGACAGATAATAATGCGCCATCCCGAGTATGACATGGTAGACCGCCTGCTGCTTGACAAGATAGACAAGGCGCGCGGTACTGTGCGGATTGACGGGAGAGAGTATGAGCTGAAGGACGACGCGTTTCCCACTCTCAATGTGAATGACGCATATACGCTTACCGACCGCGAGCGTCAGGTTATGGACGATTTGCGCACTGCTTTCATCAACAGCCAGACGCTGAGGCGCCACATAGGCTTTTTGTACGAGAAAGGAAATATTTACTGCTGCCACAACGGCAATCTGCTGTTCCATGGGTGTATTCCGCTTGATGAAAACGGCGATTTTGATGGCATGAAGATTGACGGAAGGGTGTACAGGGGCAAGGAGTATATGGATTATGCGACGAAAGTGGCAAGAAAGGCGTTTTATGGCGAGCCGAGCCAGTCGGAGCTTGATTTCATGTGGTATCTGTGGTGCGGCAAAAAGTCGCCGCTGTCAGGGCGCAATATGAAGACCTTTGAGCGCACCTTCGTGGTGGACGAAAGCACCTATGACGAGCCAAAAAATCCATACTACAGATATTACAGGCAAGAGGAATACTGCGTAAAAATACTCCATGAGTTTGGCCTTGATTCGCCTATGGCGCACATAATAAACGGACATACGCCCATCAAGGTATCGCATGGCGAGTCGCCGATAAAGGCAAACAACAGGCTTATCGTGATAGACGGCGGCTTCTGCAAGGCATACCAGAAGACGACGGGCATCGCGGGCTACACGCTCATTTACAATTCGCATGGCATGCGCCTCAAGGCGCACCAACCGTTTGAGAGCATAGCCAAGGCGCTGGAGGAGAACAAGGACATAGAATCCACCTCAAACTTTTTTGAGGTCGAACCTGAGCGCGTGATGGTAAAGGACACAGATAATGGCAAAGAGATACTGCAGACCATAAGCGACTTGGAGCGTCTGCTTATGGCATACAGGCAGGGGCTTTTGATGCATACTAGTCCGTTTGAAAAATAAAACAAGGAAATGAAAAACGCCGTCCCGAATTAGGAACGGCGTTAAACAAAAGCTCAATAAAAGGGAGGATGCCAAGCAGCTATATAGCCACTTGGCATTTATTATGAAAAAGTTATTATTAAGTAATATGCATTCTCATCGGTGCAACTGTTTTGTATCACCTTATGTTTATAGTATATAGTCCTAAAATGTCTAAATCGTGTTTTGTTCTTGAACAATTTAAAAAAGAAATATGAACAAAATATGAATGATGAATTTTAATTCTCCTTTTTGATTTATTGTTTATTTTCTTTTATATATGTAGTAAAATACACATATAAGCATTGTAACACAAAAAATGTCTAAGCGGGGGAAAAATTGAATTAAATATGAGTAAATCTGACAGCGTTAGGATAACCGACAGCCCTGCGGAAGCGCAGTATTGCCATGACAACCGTATTCCTTATATAGTGTGGCTGCATGACGGCAATCGCGGCGACAGCTTTCCAAGCGGCGCTTTCTGCGTGGAAAATATAGAGGACATAAGCGAGCGGGATTTTGACAGGGTATATCGGCGCACCAAGGGGCTTCCTTGGGATATTGTGGGGACGGAGAGACTTATGGTAAGGGAAATAACGGTGGAGGATGTGCCGCGCCTTTATGAACTGTATGCCGACCAAAACGCCACACGCTATATGGAGCCGCTTTTTGAGGACATTTCGCAGGAAATTGAGTACACAAGGGAATACATAAAAAATATCTACGGCTTTTACGGCTACGGAATGTGGGTCATAGTCCTGAAAAGTACGGGCGAGGTAATAGGCAGGGTAGGGCTTGAATATAAGGAAGAACCTGACGGGCTGGAATTTGGCGTTATGCTGGGAAGCGCTTACCGCGGCAAGGGCTATGCCTATGAGGCGGGGTGCGCGGTGCTTGAATATGGCAAAACAGAGCTTGGCTGCCGCAGCGTCTATGCCATAGTCCACAGGGAAAACAAGGCTTCGAGAAGAGTGTGTGAGCGGCTGGGGATGAAAGCGGACGGCAGCATTTTTCAAAAAGGCGGAGAATATATCAAATATTGCACAATATTGACAATATAACGCATATTTGAACGATATAACGGTAAATGCGTATGTTATATTGCAAATATAAAAATTTTTGCAAAATATATTTAAAAATTATAAAAAAGGGTTTGACATTTGGGATAATCGGTGCTAAGATAACAGACATAAAGCAAAGGTGCTATGAGCGAAAGCTCGTAGCACTTTTTTTGCTTAAAAATCAGAAATGAGGAGGAAAAAATTATGACAGAGGAGATTTTAAGCGCCATAAACGGCGAAGTGTTCGGCGTCTGGTTTTTAATCGGCGCAGCACTGGTGTTCTGGATGCAGGCGGGCTTTGCGATGGTAGAAACGGGCTTTACCAGGGCGAAGAACGCGGGCAACATTCTTATGAAAAACCTTATGGATTTCTGTATCGGCACGGTAATGTTTATTTTGATTGGCTTTGGCCTGTTCTTAGGAGAGGACATAGCAGGCATTATCGGAAAGCCTGGGTTTGACATTTTCACAAGCTATGAGAGCTTTGACTGGTCAAACTTCGTATTTAACTTAGTATTCTGCGCGACGACTGCGACAATCGTTTCAGGCGCTATGGCAGAGAGAACAAGATTTATTTCCTACTGTGTATATTCGGGAGTTATCTCAGCACTGATTTACCCGATAGAGGCGCACTGGACATGGGGCGGCGGCTGGCTTGCACAGATGGGCTTCCACGATTTCGCGGGTTCTAACTGCATACATATGGTAGGCGGCACGTGCGCTCTGATTGGCGCGTACATCTTAGGACCGCGTATCGGCAAGTTTGTAAAGGATAAATCTGGAAAGATTACAAAGGTAAACGCTTTCCCCGGCCACAACCTTCCGCTTGGCTGCCTTGGCGTGTTTATCCTGTGGCTTGGCTGGTACGGCTTCAACGGCGCGGCGGCTACATCAGTTGCCGAGCTTGGCTCCATCTTTGTGACGACGACGATTGCGCCTGCTGTTGCCACTGTGGTATGTATGGTGCTCACATGGGTAAAATACGGCAAGCCTGATGTATCTATGTGCCTTAACGCCTCACTTGCAGGTCTTGTGGCAATTACGGCTCCCTGTGATGTGTGCGACGCGTTCGGCTCTATCGTTATAGGCGCTGTGGCCGGCGTGCTGGTAGTATTCGGCGTATGGTTCCTTGACAACAAGCTTCACGTTGACGACCCTGTCGGCGCGGTTGCGGTTCACTTTTTAAACGGCGTATGGGGAACAATTTCAGTAGGTCTTTTTGCGACTGAGACAGCGCCTGCTTTTGCAAGAGGCTATGGCGACGGCGTAAACTTCGGCGCAAACCAGATTATGGGTGAAGGACTTTTCTACGGCGGCGGCTTTAAGCTGCTTGGAGTACAGCTGCTCGGACTTTGTGTGACTATGGCTTTTACGGCTGTAACGATTACGATTGCGTTTATGGTAATTAAGGCGATATTTGGGCTCAGGGCTTCAGAGGAGGAGGAAATTGTAGGTCTTGACTCTACGGAGCACGGACTTCCTTCAGCGTATGCGGGCTTCAGTATGATGGATATTTCAAATACCATGATTATGGAGGAGAATGAAAATACGCAGCTTGGCACTGACAATTATGATGAGGCGTCAGAGGTACAGCGGAATGCGGCTGTCAAGGTTGCAAAGGTTCCTGTGGCTTCCGAGTCGGGCATTTACAAAGTTGTCATTATTGCAAAGCTTTCAAGGTACGATGTGCTGCGTAAAGCTATGAACGAGATAGGCGTTACAGGCATGACGGTAACTCAGGTTATGGGCTGCGGCATTCAGAAGGGCGCAGGTGAGAAGTATCGCGGCGCTGAAATCGACGCGACGCTGCTTCCCAAGATTAAGGTTGAGGTCGTTGTCGCAAGCATACCTGTAGACACAGTTATTGAGACGGCTAAAAAGGTGCTTTACACAGGCCATATCGGCGACGGCAAGATATTTGTTTATAATGTTGATAAGGTTGTCAAAATCCGTACAGGCGAGGAGAATTTTGCGGCGCTTGCCGATGTAGAATAAATTAATAATGCCAATCCATTCCCATATAAACTTTATATAGCGAAAGGCCCCGCGGTCTGAGAAATCAGGCTGCGGGGCTTTTTGCGCCGTTTTTTTTCCAAAGCGTTCGTTCGGCAAAAACGGCGGGAAATTATTTTAAGGACGGGCTGTAGGGGATAAGCAACAAAAATTTCGCTTTTCTTTGTATTTTCTTGTTGATTATTTACAATAATGTGTTAAAATTTATTATAACAGGTTTACTGTCGGGCAGTTGTGGAATATTTCTATATTATAATATAAAATATTTGCAAAATGTGCAAAACAGGAGAGCATTCATGTACTTTTTGCATTGCCTGATAATCAATGTGTAAAGGAGAAAAGACATATGAAAACTGAAAAGCAATCCAATTTTTTCAGCAGCATCAAATTTCAACTGCTTGTGATGTCCATTTTGCCGCTGCTTATAGTAGGGTTGGTGAGCATCCTGAGCGCTGTAAACAGCATGGAGAGCGGACTGCAGAATGAGGCGCTGTCACGCCTTGAATCGGTATGCATATCGTTGAAAGCGTCATATGACACACTCAATGACGATGATTATTTTCTTGACAGCGAGCAGGCGTTAAACGGCAATTCGCCGCTTGTAAAGGGCGACTATAACATTACGGCGAATATGGAAGACCTTGATGCTTATGTAGAGGGAACAAATGTTGAGATTACGCTGTTTTATGGCGATACGAGAAAAGCGACTACGCTTATTGATTCAACCACAGGCGAGCGTATAGTTGACACAAAGGCATCAGAGGAGGTCGCAAAGAAGGTGCTTGGCGGCGAAAAATATACGGCGACTAAGCTTATGATAAATAATGAGAATTATTACGCGTACTATCTTCCGCTTGAAAATCCTGACGGCAGCATA
>CANQSB010000044.1 GCA_947626435.1 uncultured Lachnospiraceae bacterium
ACAGACAGACAGACAGACAGACAGACAGACAGACAGACAGACAGACAGACAGACAGACAGACAGACAGACAGACAGGCGTATATATGGACTTGATTTATACAAAATACTTTGTATGTTTTTTGTAATAGCTTTTCATTTCTCTGACCATGGAAATGTGATTGTAAGCTGCGCTCAGGAAGTGACTTTCAATTGGGCAGTGCTTGCCATAGTAAGAATATTTGGTGCTATATGCAATTGCGCTTTTATGCTTATAAGTGGGTATTTTTTTTATCAAAAAAGATTTAATTTTAAAAATATTTTTAGATTGTGGCTTGAAGTTTGGTTTTATTCAGTTATTATAGGTATAATATGCTATATTCTCAAAACAGAGCCGTTTACTATTAAAAGTCTGATAAAAATGCTCTTTCCTTTTACATTCAATCAATATTGGTTCTTTTCTACATATATTGTAATTTATATGTTTTTTCCGTTTTTTAACAGGCTTATCGACGGACTTTCCAAAAGACAGCATCAGACTATAATAGTTTTGGGAATTTTTTTCATTTCATTTTTTTCTACATTTACTCATGCAAACTGGATTATAGGGACAAATAACATTAGTATTTTTGCCGTTTTATATGTTACGGGCGCTTATCTTAATAAATATGATGTTTGCGTTTTCAAAAGAAAAATTGCAATTATATCTGTTTTCTTGATTGCTCTTGAAATTATTTCCATATTCGGTATGCGTGTTGTATATCGTTATACAGGTATGGATTCTGTTTCGTATTTTGTCTGGGGCACGCATAAAATATTGCCTGTGCTGACAAGTATAGCGTTGTTTTTGCTGTTTAAACAAGTACGAATACGCCATACAAAAATAATTTCACTTTTATCATCATCAGTTTTCGGCGTGTATTTGTTTCATATAGGGAGGCTGAATGTATTTCTTTTTCAAAAGTTATTTGACGATTCGGCAACATATAATACAGGTCTGCTGTTTCCGCAGATGATAGCTGCGATGTGTTCAATTTTTGCTATAGGTATTTTATTTGACAAGATTCGCATTTGTCTTTTTGAAAAACCTGTCTTGAAAATACTTAATTCTTTTCTGGATAAAATTAATGATAAGCTTCAGGAATATTATCCTTGTTGATTCGGAATATAAGCGCCTTTTAGGGACATCACAAAAAATTCAAAGAAACCTGAACTGCTTTACAATTGCAGGAATGTGGGCGGCAGTTAAATTTAATTATTGTCTGAATAACCATGCTCCACTGCCCATTTAAGAACCTGCTGCAGCTTCAAATCTTTTTCAGCGATAGCCGCCCTGTCTTCAGCAATAACCGACTCTCTGTCGGCAATAACTGCCTCTCTGTCGGCAATAACCGCTTCTCTGTCAGCAAGGGCTGCTTCCGCCGCTTCAAGCTTAGCTTCCGCGTCTGCAAGTCTTTCTGCATAATCTTCAAATTCTTCGCGTTCCCAGCAACGCTTTTTAACCTCTAGGTCAGCGCAAAGCTCAAAAATTGTCTTAGAAGCTTCCTTTATATAAACATCATCTTCTGCCAACATTTTAACCGCCTCCCATGTTTTGGCTTTGAAAAGTTTCGCCCATTTGTCGATGCCGTATTTTTTGTCCTCATCTGTGGCAAGCTCTGTTTTATTTAAGTCTACCACACAGAGAGTAACGTTGTCACTATAAATCTGCCCTGTTTTGACATTTTTAAGTTTATATGCGGAATAAAACTCAGGTATTGCTCCCCCCAGTGAAAAATCGAGAAAACCAATATGTATCACAGGTTTGGCATCGGCATATTTGCCGCCGCGGTTGAGGCTGTCGTAGGAACGGCATAAATATGAGATTGAGCGGTTGCGCCAGTTGCGCAAATCGGCAATCTGCATTTCAAGATTGATGATTATAGAATTGTTGAGTATCACATTGACATCAAGCCACATCTGTTTTGCGTCGATTGACTCGCCCAAAATAATAGGATTAGTGATTTTGACCTCTTTGATATCTTCTTCCGACATATGGAGCAACGACTTAATAAGCCCGCGCAGCACGCGGTTGTTCTTTTGGAGGACAGCGCGGAACATATAATCATTTGTCATGTTAAAAAGAATTTTGCCTGTCGCTGCTTCGTAATCGGCGGAAATGGTGTCATTTAAATATGTGTTTTCTTCTGACATTTATAGTATCCTTTCAAATTTGTTTTAGATAGAGAGTAAATACTACTCTCATTTATAGAAGTGTTGTACAACAAAAGCACCATAACAAAATGGGCGGTAATTGTCAAATCGAAATGTAAAAATTCGCGCGAAATGTAAAAAATAATACAAAATATTTATAAAATCGCGGTTATATTGCATGACAGCGTACATTAAAAGCTATGCCGCAGATAACCAGAACGTTGATTAGCATAAATATTGCCTAGAATTAGAAATGACAAAATGAAGGAATTGATATTTTTTGAACAATGGGATAGGCTGGTCGCTGGAGGTAGATAAAAATATTTTGGAGGCGTGCATAGATCAGGGCTCAAATGAGCCGTATTGGAATCAGAGCATTGACAATAACCTGCTTCATAGGCATGACTTGCGCAGCCCCTTAAACAGGGCAGAGCTTGAGCGGGTACTTAGGCAGATGGGACCGTTGTCACCGTAGCACAGTCCGCGGAATTGTGGGAATACTTGTGAAAAATCTTCAAAAACCGTATGCTTAAACGGATTGACATGATTTTTGAAAGAAAGTAAGGAAATTGAGAAAGCAAAATAAAAATTCAAGGCAGCATGTGTACCTTGAATTTTTATTTTTAAATAATGGAGATAGCGAGACTCGAACTCGTGACCTATACGTTGCGAACGTATCGCTCTCCCAACTGAGCTATATCCCCATAAATGAAACGCGCCCTTAATTCCACGCCGTCAAATAGAGCTTTGCCAATGTCTAACATATCAATAAATACAAACTCTGAAATTCATTATATCACATTTATTCAATAATGCAAGAAAAAACTTTTTCACTTATCGGGAATTCACTTATCGGGAATCAACTTATCATGAAATCATTTTCCCCCAAATATAGCAACATAAGCACACCCAAATAGCAATATTTAGTTTGAAACTTAACAAAAAGTATGTTAAATTTCATTTATCAGTTTATCTTGCAAAAATGTTCAATATAAAAATATAAAGCATGGAGGTATTGATATGGGAGTTTTGTCAGCGCCGAAGGACCCCGAAAAGAGAAGACCGTACTTCTACATTATCAGGGATAAAAATGTGTTTGGCTCTCCGCAGCCGGACGGGAGAGGCGTTCAGTTTTTGTATCAAAATGACGGGCGCATGATTAACAGCGCGCAGCTTACGGGCAATGTTGAGGACGAGAAGGAGCTTGAGCTTTTGCGCACCGTTGAGGGCTTTAGGACGCTTGTGCACAGCATCGGGATTTCAGTGGAAGCAGACGACGGCGACAAGCAGACCGACATAGAGTTTGTCTTTCAGATGTATGGGAAAAACGACATATACGGCGGCGGAAGTAGCTTGAGGGCGACGCTCAGCGGCGACGGAATGGAAAAAAGGATATATCTGTCCGAGCATGAATGGACGGACGACGACTGGGAGCCGGGGCAGATTAGGGTCATATTCGATAAGCCGGAGCGGATGGCAAAGCTTACCGTACGCTTTTACCTAAACGACGGCTTTGAAGCGCCGAAAGCCTCAGAGGAGGAAAAGGCGGTGGATTTTGCTTCAGAAGCGTACCGCGCCATGATATCGCGCTCGCTTATGAGCATGGGCAATATCGCAAGGCTTGGGCAGAAGATAAAGAAAGCCCGGTCAGGCGAAACGGTCACTGTCGCATACATAGGCGGCTCAATAACGCAGGGCGCGGGCGCGGCGCCAATCAATACAGAGTGCTATGCGTATAAGGCATATAAAAACTTTGCAGAAAAATTTGGCGTGTCAGACAATGTCAGATTCGTGAAGGCGGGCGTCGGCGGTACACCCTCAGAGCTTGGAATGATACGCTTTGAGCGCGATATTCTTCGCGGCGCACAAAAAACGGAAGAGCTTCCTGACATTATAGTTATAGAATTTGCCGTCAATGACGAGGGCGACGAAACAAAAGGCGTCTGCTATGAAAGCCTTGTCAAAAAAGCGTTGAGGCTTCCGAGCAGACCAGCGGTAATACTGCTGTTTTCGGTCTTTGCGAATGACTGGAACTTACAGAAGCGCCTTTCGCCGGTAGGAGAGAAGTATGAGCTTCCCATGGTGAGCGTGCTTGACGCGGTATCGCCGCAGTTTCCGCTGAAAAACGCGGACGGCAGGGTTATTTCCAAAAACCAGTTCTTTTATGATATTTACCACCCGACCAATCTTGGTCATACTATTATGGCGGATTGTCTCGGCTTCCTGTTTGACGAGGCGCAAAAGAAACTGCAATTAGGGGAAGCGCTGCCGGAGGATATGACGGATGAGCTTTTGTGCCGCGAGCCCGCCATTGGCGCCGATTTTGAATATGTGAAGCTTCTGGACAAAAAGGACACATATGATAAGGCGGAAATAAACTGTGGAGGCTTTACGGGCTGCGACACCGTCCTGCAATGCGTAGAGATGGATACGGCGATTGAGCCGGTTCCGGAGTTTGGGTACAACTGGTTTTACGACGGCACGAAGCCTGACGAGGCATTTTTCGAGATGAAGATATGCTGTAAGGCGCTAGTGCTGGTATTTAAGGATTCGGGCGACCCGCAGACGGGCTGCGCTGACATTTTTGTTGATGGCAAAGCGGCAGGGCGCGCCAATCCGCTGGCAAACGGCTGGGTACACTGCAATCCCATGATTATATTGAATGAGGGCGAAAGCAGTCAGCATACCGTAAGAGTGGAGCTTACCGAGAGCGACAGGGACAAAAGCTTTACGATACTGGGCTTTGGATATGTAGAATAAATTTATGGAGGATTAATATATGAGCGAATGGACAAAAAAGTATGCTAAGGAACTGACAGCGCAGATGACAATTGAGGAAAAGATGAGCCAGCTTGTATACAAGTCGCCGGCGATTGAGCGTCTGGGCATCCCCGCCTACAACTGGTGGAACGAGGCGCTGCATGGTGTCGCGAGAGCGGGCGTTGCGACCGTATTTCCGCAGGCGATAGGCATGGCGGCGACCTTTGACAAGGAGCTTGTGCATAAGGTGGGTGATGTCGTGTCGACGGAGGGACGCGCGAAATTCAACCAGTTCCAAAAGCATGGCGACCATGATATTTACAAAGGGCTTACCTATTGGGCGCCTAATGTAAACATATTCCGCGACCCGAGATGGGGCAGAGGTCATGAGACATACGGCGAGGACCCGTATCTGACGGCGGAGCTTGGCGTTGCCTACATCAAGGGACTTCAAGGAGAGGACAAGGAAAATCTCAAATCCGCGGCATGTGCGAAGCACTTCGCGGTACACAGCGGTCCCGAGGCGGTCCGCCATGAGTTTGACGCAAAGGTGTCAAAACACGACATGTACGATACATACCTTTATGCATTTAAGCGGTGCGTAAAGGACGGCGGCGTGGAGGCAGTCATGGGCGCGTATAACCGCGTAAACGGCGAGCCTGCCTGCGGAAGCAAGACGCTTCTCGTTGACATTCTGCGCGGCGAGTGGGGATTTGACGGACATGTGGTTTCCGACTGTTGGGCAATAAGGGACTTTCATGAAAATCACCATGTCACCAAAAACGTCGAAGAATCGGCGGCTCTGGCTCTCAACAACGGCTGTGACCTGAACTGCGGCAGCGTGTATATGTATATGAACAGGGCATATGAGCAGGGTCTGGTGACTGAGGAAGCGATTACGCAGGCAGTCGAGCGGCTTATGGAGGTGCGCATACGCCTTGGCATGATGAAGGACCACCCGTCGCCTTACAAGGATGTTCCATATGAAAAGGTAGAATGTAAGGAGCATATAGAGCTTGCGCTTGAAGCCGCAAGACGCAGCATAGTGCTTTTGCACAATAAGGACAATATGCTTCCGCTTGACAAGAGCAAGCTGAAGACCATTGCGGTAATAGGTCCCAATGCCAATTCAAGGGACGCGCTGATTGGAAATTATGTGGGGACGTCCTCAAGGTATATAACTATTCTCGAGGGCATCAGCGATTATGTGGGAGATGACGCGCGTGTCATATATTCGGAGGGCTGCCATCTCTATAAAGATAAATCCGAGTCGCTCGCATCGGCAAAGGATAGGTTTGCCGAAGCGCTTACGACGGCTGAACAGGCGGATGTAGTCATTATGTGCCTTGGACTTGACGCTATGCTTGAGGGCGAGGAGGGCGACGCGGGCAACGAGTATGCAAGCGGTGACAAGCTCGGGCTTAAGCTGCCGGGATTGCAGCAGGAGCTGCTTGAAGCGGTGACGGCGACAGGTAAGCCGGTTATCGTCGTGTTGGCGGCGGGAAGCGCGATAGATTTGTCTTGGGCGCACGAGCATACAAACGCGGTGCTTGACGTATGGTATCCGGGAGCGCGCGGAGGCAAGGCTGTTGCCGAGGTGCTTTTTGGAGACTGCTCACCCTGCGGCAAGCTGCCGGTGTCATTCTACAAGGATACGGAGCTGCTGCCTGACTTCTGCGATTACAGTATGCAGAACCGTACCTACAGATATGCAAAGGGAAATATTTTCTATCCGTTTGGTTACGGACTCACATACTCAAAAATATGCTATAAGAATGCTTCATTAAGCACATCGGCATGCGGCATCGAAGACGATGTGACCGTCAGCATAGAGGTGTCAAACGAAGGCGCTTACACTGTAAATGAAGCGGTACAGGTGTATGTGCGCTACACAAAGCCTGAACCTTACGAGCCAAATTACCAGCTCAAGGGGCTTGCAAGCGTAGAGCTTAAGGCTGGCGAAACAAAAAAGGTAGAGCTTACCCTCAGCCCTAGGGATTTTGCTGTGATAACCGATGAGGGAAAATGCGTAGTAAGGGCAGGCGAGTATGAGATTGCGATAGGAGGACAGCAGCCGGACGAGGTGAGCGCGAAGCTTACAGGAAAGCAGGTTGACGTGCTGCGCGTGACGCGAAATGGGGACGCGGTTGAGGTTGAGTATTAATCAACGCAATATGCGGCATTGGCAAATAGACGCGTTTTGACTATAGGCGGCATGAAGAGATAATAAAAATGTATTTTTAAGATACCGGATGCAGAGAGGCGTCCGGTATTTTTTCGGCTATGACATAAAACTACGCAATATTGCATATCACCTCGTAGTAATATGTTTGTGCAAATAAAAACAAGTATGGGGTCTTGCAAACGCATAAAAATCATCAAATTTGAAAGGAGAAAAAAATAATGTACAAAATAAGTAAAACAAGATACTGTAAAGGAATCCAATGTCCCAAAATGCTGTGGCTGGATGAGCACAAACCGGAGCTGGCGGAAAACGTCCTCAATGAAACCGTAATGGCGAACGGAAATAAAGTAGGCGAGCTGGCGCGCGGATATTTTGGAGATTACGCGCTTGTAAGCTTAAACGACGACAAAAAAGCCATGACTGACGAAACACAGCGTTACATGGACGAGGGCCGGGACAATATCGCGGAGGCGAGCTTCACATATGACGGTCTGTACTGCGCTGTGGATATTTTGCATAGGGACGGCGAGGGATGGGACATTGTCGAGGTAAAGAGCTCGACAAAGGTTGCGGCGATATATATTGATGATATGGCATTTCAATATTATGTATTGACAAAGCATGGTGTTAATGTCAAAAAGATATATAATCTGCATATAGATACCGAATATGTACGCAAAGGCGAACTGGATTTAAAGGGACTTTTAAAATTAGAGGACTGCTCCAATGCGGTTAAGGACAAATTTAATGAAATAGAGAAAAATGTGGAATACATAAGAACATATATGGAAGCTTCAGAGGAGCCGGACAAGGATATAGGCTGCTATTGTGAAAATCCATATATGTGTGCGTATTACAAATACTGCCGAAGGCATCTGCCCGAACATTCAGTGTTTGACATCGCGAGGATGAAGACAGAGAAAAAATATGAGCTTTATCATGGGGGCATTGTTTCATATCAGGATATCGCTAATAATCCTAAAAAGGTGAGTAAAAATCAAATGCTCCAGGTTAAAAGCGTCCTGAATAATGAGTGCGATAAATACGATGCTGCGGAAATACAAAAATTTTTGGCGACGCTGAGCTATCCGATTTATCATCTGGATTTTGAGACGTTTCAGATGGCTGTGCCTGAGTTTGACGACTGCCGACCGTATCAGCAGATACCATTCCAGTATTCGCTGCATATTGAGCACAAGGACGGAAGCCTTGAACACCGCGAATTTTTGGCAAAGGAAGGCCAAGACCCGCGCAGGGAGCTGGCAGAAAGTCTGGTCGGGGATATTCCGGCTGGGGCTTGTTCTTTGGCGTACAATATGAAATTTGAAAAATCAGTGTTGAAGAACCTTGCGGAAATTTTTCCTGATCTTAGCGGTCGCCTTATGGATATTCATGACAATATGCGTGACTTAATGCTTCCCTTCCAGAAACGGGACTATTACAGTGCGGCAATGAACGGCTCTTATTCCATAAAATATGTGCTGCCCGCGCTTTGGCCTGGCGATCCTGAGCTTGATTACCACAACCTTGATGGGGTCCACAATGGTATGGAAGCGTCCGCGGCATTTGCTTCTATGACGGAGCATACTCCTGACGAGATTGCGGCTATAAGGGCAAACCTGCTGAAATACTGCGGGCTTGATACATATGCGATGGTGAAGGTATTGTGGAAACTTAGGAGCGTATGCCCGTCCACAAATTCCCCGACAAAGCCTTGATAAAAAAATTAATATAAACATAAAACCACGCAATATTGCGCACACCCTCTATGGTAAGATACTTATATAAAAAATAAGTATACAAAATGGAGGGTGTTTTTATGGAAAATTTTATAGGAAAAAATTTATCACTTTTAAAGCCAAATTTGAAGATGGTCAGATATGGAGAGACATTGGAGAAGGTAACATACCTTGAAGTCAACGAGGACATTGACTTAAAAAATGACGTGGCGCTCGGGGCGGTTCAGTTTTCTGAATTGGAATCGCTGACGGATAAGGATAATGAGCCTAAATACATCATAATTTCCTGCGATAATAAAGAGCAGGGGTATATGGCGGTGTCATATCTCAATGCGGTGTTCAATAAGAAGCATGACATAAGCAATGATGACTACGATAATTATGATGACTACGATTTGTCATGCGATATATACAAAGACGATGAAGAATTTCAAGATTTATATTTTATCGATGATGACGGTAATATCATCGATGAAAATGATGACTTTGATATGAAAGAGCTTGTATCCAATCCATGGAAAGTGCCTGTAATTGACGTCAACGAGTTTTCGACATGCTTTGATGGCGGCAGTACGCAGAACTTTGGTATAGGAATATTCCCCGCGCAGCTGCAAAATGGCGTGACAAGGAAGAAGCCGTATTGGATGGACTGTGTCAATAATTCCGTATGCGTAGTTTATGACTGCCAGAGAAATATGTGGATGTCGGACGACGTCATAATGAACGGGCTTAACAGCTTCAAAAACAATGATAAGGTCTATGTTCTTTGTATAAAGGATGAAGGCAGTATGACAAATGTTTCCTTCGGCAGTGAGAGCGCTATTGAAGAAAGGGACAGTACCATAAATGAGATAGTTTTAAACTATACCGCGGACGAAGTAGAGGTCAGCATAGGGCGCGTAAAAAATAAATACTACAAACGCCTGTTTTGCGGAGTATTGCATGACAAAAGGCTTACGGCTAAAAAGGGCTTTAATTATGAACGCTATGTGAACATGGCAATCGCAATGGCGAAAGAGGAAAAATGCGAGCTTATAGAAAACCTTGTAAAATACGCGATAAAGGATAAAAAGAGGGACGAAGGCGAATGGATAGAGATCTCAAATGACGACTTTAAGTTTATGCGGCGCTTCTGCGTAGTAGACGACGCAAAAGCATCAAAGAAAGATGTTTTTGATGATACGAAAGAGCTTGTGGGAATGGACAGCGTAAAGCAGAATGTACAGGAACTGGTTTACGCGGCAATGCTGAAAAAAAAGATGGCACATTCCGGAAAAGGGAAAAGGACGCTGCATAACGTATATATGATGCTTGGCGCGCCGGGAACGGCAAAAACGACAATGGCAAAATACATGGGCGAGCTTATGGTAAAGAAGCGGCTGCTGCCGGGCAATCGTTTTATCTCCGTAAACGGCGCAGAGCTAAAGGGTGAGTATGTAGGGCAGACTGTGCCAAAAATAAAAAATTTGTTCCATAATAATGATATTATATTTATAGACGAGGCGTATTCGCTTGTAGGCGATAAAGGTGAGGTGGACTGCTTTAGTTCGGAGGCTCTGGCGCAGCTTGCGATTGAGCTTGAGGAGCATACGGAGAATAAGCTTGTTATCCTTGCAGGCTATGGCGGAAAGAACGTAAATGCGAAGAATAACAAGATGCAGGCGTTTTTGGATGCAAACCCCGGCATTAAGAGCCGTATTGCCGCCACGATATCTTTTCCTTCCTACAGCCCGTCGGAGGCAACCAATATATTTTTCAGCATAGCAAAGAACCAGGGCTATGATATTGACGAAAATACGAGAGGGATAGTAGAGGATTATTTCAGCCGCAGATGCATGGACCAGAACTTCGGAAATGGCCGCGAGGCAAGAGGGCTTGTGGAGGCGTCCGCCGTGTCACTGGCAACACGCTGTTTTGGCAGGGGGAACGGCCGTAGGTTTTCGAAAAAGGAAATGAATAAAATAACATATGAGGATGTACAGAACGCTATAAAAAGAAAGACTGCCGAAAACGAAGTGCTTAGTTGTGGAAATTATGGAAGCGGAAGCAAAAAAATAGGATTTTAAGTTGTTTTTTGGCGGTTGTTTAGGTAAAATTAAAAGGAATGAAATGAACGGCAGGCGCAAAAGACGGCATAAGCGATTATAATTATAAGGAGGGGAAAGCCAATGAGCAAAAAAACAGAAAGTTCACGCCTGAACTTGTTTTACATACTGCATGTGCTTGCCAATTATACGGATGAGGAGCATCCAATGTCCTTGTCTGAAATAAAAAGTAAGGTAGATGTGGAGTTTGGCTATTTGTCCTCCGCAGACGCGGATGCCGTCATGAGCTCCGATACGGTCAAGCGCACCATGGAGGAGCTTACCGATAAAATATTTGTCAGTGGAGAGGATGATAAGCAGAAATATGGTTACAGCATACGATGCTTGATGAAGAAGGACGGCAAATATAAGGCGTATAAGGAAAAGGATGGCGAGCAGCCGCCAAAGAGATACTATTATTACGACAGCAATCTCACAGGCGCGGAGTTGCTTATCATAAAGGATGCAATAGAGACCTACAGCTATTTCAGCGAGGAGGACATTACGGAAATCATACAGAAGCTTATCAAGCTAAGACCGCAGTCGTTTCCGAAAGGCAGCTATTACGACGCGGCAAAGGAAAACCGCGCCGAGGATTCCCTCCTGCTGATGAATATAGACTATTTAAACCGCATTATAAACGACAAAAATGACGCCATACTCACATACTGCTATTATAATACTGAAAAATGCCTCGTTCCCCGCCCGGGTTATCCAAAAAAAATAAAGCCGCTGCATCTGATGTGGAGCAACGGCTATTACTATCTGCTCGCGTACAATGAAAAATATAAGGACATTGTGAGCATGCGCATCGACAGGATTACTGAAATTGAGGCGGTGCCTTCGGAGGATAATCCACAGCTAGAGCATTTTAACCCTGTACAGTACAGGTATGACCATCCGGTAATGTTTGGCGGGAAAAAAGAAGAAGTAGTCATGCTCTGGCGCGATACGGGCAGGAATTACATCATGAATACGATAGTGGACGTATTTGGAAAAAACGTCAAAGTCAGCAATGCGAATGAGAAGCTTTTAGAAAAATACCTGCCCGACGGTCGGAAGCAGGATGAAAACTGGCTGAAGGTCACTGTCGAGGTTGCCGTCGGCGGAATGGAGCTGTTGGCGGCGCAGTATTGTGATGACTGTATCGTTATCTCTCCTGAGCAGTCAAGGGAGCGGGTAAAGCAAAAGCTTGCGCAAGGATTGAAGAACTACAATTAAACTATGCAATATTGCACATCCATCTGTTGTAATATGTTTATACAAAAACATATGATGAGGAGGGATTTTGTGAAGGAAAATTTGTCAATCTTAAAACCTGATTTACGGAAAAAATGGCGATTTGAAGGGGATGCGAAGCTTGAAAAGGTCACTTACCTCAATGTTGACGCCAATGTGGACTTAGACGCTGACATAGGGCTCGGCGCCACACAGTTTTCTGAGCTTTCCAGACTTGCAGACAAGCAGAAGCAGGCAAGATATGTGGTAATCTCGTGTAATAACCTGGAGCAGGGATATATGGCGGTGACATACCTTGCCCAAAGGTTTAATGAGCAGGCAGGCTATGGATCTGATTACGAGGAGAATAAATGGTACGCGAATTCTAGCAGCAGCGAAAGGATAGAGATAGAGGATATTGCGAACAATCCTTGGTATATCCCCGTGATTAAATATGATGAATTAAACAGGCGCTTTTCAGACGACGACTCTTTTTTTTCCATGGATTCCGGCGGGTTTGGCATAGCCCCTATGCGGGTTCAGACGGATCCTGTAAATGAAAAACCGTATTGGGCGGACTGCGGGCAGTATTCGATATGCATAGTCATAGACGACTCGTGCTATTTTGGAAACCAAACAATAGAAGGGTTAGATTTTTTTGACGGTAATGACAGGATATATATTATTCATATAGATAATTTGCTTGGTATAGAGAATAAGGCTTTTGATGATAATTCTTATGGAAATATAGGCGCATGGCACACGAATTCGCTTAGAGCCACTATAAATATAATGGTTCTTAACCTTGCGGCGGACGAAGCGGAGATCAGGTTTACCAATGCCGCAAAAAAGAAATACTGCCGCCTGTTGCTGCAGGGCATTTTTGACAAGCTGAATATCGGCACCCAAAAGAGCTTCAGTTATAACCGCTTGGTAAACATGATAGTTTCCATGCCAAATACGGACAATGTCTGCCAGCTTACGGAAATGATAGTAAATTACGCGATTAAGGACAAGGACGAGAGAAGAAGGATAGAACTGTCAAACAATGATTTTAAATTTATGGATCGCTTCAATAGGGCATTTGCGGACAAAAGCAAGTCTAACAGGGCGTCAAAAAAAGACGCGCGCAAGCTTATGGAAGAACAGCTTATCGGCATGGACAAGGTAAAGCAGGAGGTGCGCGACATCATAGACGTGATGAAACACAACAGGATGAGGCAGGCGGCGGGGATAAAGGGCGGTACTTACCACAATGTCCATATGATGCTTGGCGCGCCGGGAACGGCAAAAACGACGATGGCGCAGTTTATGGGGCAGATTATGATGGAGGAGAATCTGCTGCCTGACAACCGCTTCACCAAGATAAACGGGGCGGAGTTGAAGGGCAAATATGTGGGACATTCCGCGCCGAACACGAGGGAGCTGTTTGAGGAGAACGACATTATAGTTATTGACGAGGCGTATTCAATCGTAGGCGATAACGGCGAGAAGGATATATTTAGCAGCGAAGCCATAGCGCAGCTTGTAATCGAGCTGGAGGAGCATTCCATGGACAAGCTTGTTATTTTTGCGGGGTACGGCGGTAAGGACGTGTCGGAGAAGGATGATAAGATGAGCAATTTCCTGAATGCGAATCCCGGCATAAAGAGCCGCATTACCTCGACGATTTATTTTGATTCCTACAGTCCGTCTGAAATGGTGCAGATATTCTTCAGGATTGCGGAAAACCAGAAATACAATGTTGACAGTAAGGTACAGGAGATGCTGCTGAAGTATTTCAAGCACAGATGCGCGGCAAAAAATTTCGGAAACGGCCGCGAGGCGAGGAGTCTTCTCGAGATGGCTACTACATATACGGCAAGACGCGTGTTAAGTGATGATATTAAAAAGCTGTCGAAAGAGGACTTGCAGACAATGACGTACGAGGACGTAAAGAACGCCATAGAGAAACGGATGGAGGAGGAAAGTTCAAAGGCAAGCGGTTGGCAGGGAGGCTTCCGCGGGTAAAAAGCGGCGACGGAATTTTTCAACGGAAATTATTAAATAAAAAGAAACTGCGTGAGAACTTCAAGATTTACGGTGACAAAGCCTGCCGTAATGTGGTAAACTTAAAATATATTAAGGATAAGGAACACACATAATGGAAGAACAGTCACACGGATATTTTGAGCAGGCGCTTTCAAATTTCACAAGGGACTTTGCCTATGGGGGAGCTATACGCCACCTCGTAGACCATGGTTATACTGTCGATAGGATAATTAAGGAATTTAATTATCCTATTTCGCGTGAGTCAATCGAAAAAACGGTTAATCAGTACCTTGCCGAAAAGGAAAAGAAAAATTCCAAAAAATAAAATCAATATAAACACGGAAATGAGGCATAAAAAATGGACAAATCAAAGGCATACTATGACAAAATGACGCAGACGCCGTTGGTAAAGCTGATTGTATCGCTTGGCATACCTACGACGATATCTATGCTGGTGACAAACATCTACAATATGGTAGATACATATTTTGTAGGCACGCTCGGAGAAAGCCCGCAGGCTGCTACGGGCATTTTGTTTACCCTGCAGGCAATCATACAGGCGCTCGCCTTTATGCTCGGACAGGGCTCGGGCACAATGGTGTCAAAATCGCTTGCCGACAGGAATGACAAGGAAGCGTCGCAGTATGTTTCCACAGGCTTTTTTACGGGTCTTAGCTTTGGACTTGTGCTTATGGCATTAGGTCTTATATTTTTGACGCCTTTTATGGTGCTGCTTGGAAGTACGCAGACAATTCTCCCATACGCAAAGCAGTACGGCGCATGCGTACTTTTAAGCTGTCCCGCGGCGATAGGCTCGTTTGTGCTTAACAACAATCTCCGCTATGAGGGCAAATCCTTCTATGCCATGATAGGGCTTGTCACTGGCGGTATTTTAAATATATTCGGCGATTATGTGTTGATAGTGGTATTTCAGCTCGGCGTGTTTGGAGCGGGCATATCTACGGCGGTTTCACAGATTATCAGCTTTTTTATATTGCTTTATTTCTTTGAAAAAATGGCGCAGAGCAGCATAAGGCTTTCGTTTGTCAGCAGGAAGGCGGGCGTGTATCTCACGATATGCAGGGTTGGCTTTCCCGCGCTGATAAGGCAAGGCTTAAGCTCAATCTCAAACGGTCTGCTGAACAACCTCACAAGACCATACGGAGACGCCGCGATAGCTGCGATGAGCGTGGTAAACAGGTTCAGCGCGTTTGTAATGTGCGTAGGCCTTGGCATAGGGCAGGGGTATCAGCCCGTCGCGTCCTTCAACTATCAGGCAAAGGAGTACCAGCGCGTGAAAAAGGGTCTGATTGTCACTATGGGGATAGGCTTTATTTTCATATCGTGCCTTGCTGTGCCCGGCTTTATCTTTGCGGATAAAATAGTTTATCTTTTCCAAAAGCATCAGGAGGTAATAGATATAGGCACGCCCGCGCTCAGGTGCGCATGTGTGGGTACGGTGTTCCTCACGCTGTCTGTGCCTGTAAATATGCTGTATCAGAGCATCAGGAAGGCAGGGCTGTCGTCGTTTTTGTCGCTTCTGCGCTCGGGGTTGATGTTTATACCGACGCTTTTGATTACGACGCGGCTTTTTGGGCTTACAGGCATACAGATTTCGCAGCCTGCGGCTGACATAATGACGGGGATTGTCAGTATTCCGTTTATAGTGGCGTTTTTGAGGAAGAATTTTGATTGATAATGGTTTTGATGGACAGGGATTTTAGTTGACGGAAATTTTAATTGACAGGAATTATAATTAACGGAGATTTTGGGGGCGGCTGGCTATGGCGTTGACACAGCTTCAAAAACTTGAATTGAATAAGAGAGTGGATAAAATATTGAACGCCCATGTAAATGTGACTATAAAGGGGCAGCAGCCGGAGATGGCGTTTGTGCTTGACTTGAGTTCGGATATGGAATATATTAGTGATACGCTAAAGGATTCGGCGGCGGCGTTAAAGGCGCACGATAAAATTTTTCAAAATATACGCAGTAACATAGTCTATTGGGGAACAGGCAAGACGGAAACGAAAGTGACACCAATGTCATTTATTCAGCTTGGAAAGGCGACAGAGAATTTAAATATAGTAAAATCCGAAGAAGAAAAAGATGAACAGCCAATGAGCCCTAACGCAGATGAAACAATGCAAAATGCACTTAAAGCGCAAAGCCACAGCAACGGTTTTGATGATTTATGCGCATACCTAAAGCTTTACCACGCAAGATGCAGATGCATCCTGTTGTTTACCGATAAGCCTGATAAGCTTATTGAAGGTTCGAGCAGAGATAAAGCAATAGAAAGCTTAAACCCTTTTTTAAAGCATAGGCTGCTTATAATCACCCCCGAAAAAATGATAACGGGGGCGGAAATTTTGATGAAGCTTATAAATTTGCCTAATCAATCATAGTACATAAGAATGTATCTTTACAGGAATTGAAAGGTTCTGCTGTGGCAGATGTACTGGACATTTTTGTTTTTAAAAACGGAGTCTCTCCAAGCTCTGGGGAAGCCGTAAAGATACAATCCCTTTAACGAGAACATCCTTGAAAATGAATGGAGGCAATCAATTTGAGCGATTACAAGCCACCCTTTCACATGGCAGAAAAATGACACTATTGATAGCAGAAATTAGTGAACATGTTGGTCGAATTACCGTCCTGTAGGAAGGAACAATCAGTCCGCATCTGCGACGTGAAAACCGTATCAGAATAATCGCTGCAATTAGACCCTTTCTCCGTGGATGATCTTCTGAAGGCACATAGATTGATAATGAACGGGCTTGTGCCAGAAAATGGGAAATTCCGCTCTGGCGGCGTAGGTGTTTTGATGGTGAGGTGGTTATCCATATGGCTCATCCGCGGAATTTGTCCCACAGCACATTCATAACCTTTTTGAGTGGTACCATGCATCTGAATTGCATCCACTGATTAAGAGTGGTGTTTCACTATGAATTTGAATTTATCAATCCTTTTACAGATGGGAATGTAACATTGAGACACCAGCAGAAAGCGACATAAACAGCGGCAGACTGCTTTGTACATATAATTGAATTAAGCATTCCACTTGTTACAGAATGCTCATTCGCACAATGTATTTCTTGCTATTTCTGTACCATTAATTGGTAAATCCAATCATACATACGATACGCAAACACAGTCTTTTGTGACTTATTGTATGTTGACTTATTGTATTCAAATGATTATACTAAAAAAGGCGGATTTAACGTGGATGTAATAAAGGTATTTTCAAAAATGTAAAGGCATATCGTGCGCAATCAGGTTTTTCTCAATAATATTTAGCAGAAAAGACAGGGTTGCATAGAACATATATTAGCGCAATAGAATGTGGAAAACGAAGTATCTCTTTGGACAATATACAAAAAATTGCTGACACATTACAGATAGATACATATTTACTTTTCATTGATCAAGAAAATATTAACTGTGTAGTCTCGGAAAGTCAGTAAAAAAACGGAAAAACATTTATTGATGTGAAGTTTGTGAAAAGATGGAATAAAAAAATGGTTATTTTTGAGTTGTTTCAAGATAGTGGTTAGAAAAAAGGACATAACAATTAAACCTGCTAAAAATACTTTTTTAACAGACTGAAAAGTCATATTTTACCCGTTTTAAGAATTAAGCAGTATAGAGATGGGCAGCTTTATACCTTGCATCCAAATGGATGCATATCCCTATGAGCATAGTCCAAAAAGAAAAGTGGTCCCTGCCCCGTATTTTCAGGTATTGCAGGCAGTAGTCATTCAGTACGCGGTCATTGACGCGTTCACAGGCTGTCCGTTCGCTGTATATTTTCCTGTATTCCTCGGAATCCCTTGGAATCCGTGGATGGAAGCGGAGGTCGCCGTGGTTCTTTATATAGACGGTGCGCCCATAGTTTCCGGGGGAACATTTTCCGGCATGGGGGCAGGAATCTATGCGTCCGCATTTCAGCGGGCAGCGGTATTTGTGTGCATCTTTTATGGGGTCATTGCCCCATGGGCACATTTTATGCCCGGCAGGACAGAGGGGATGCCCGGTTTTGTCAAAAGTGATGTCTGCGGGGGCATTTTCCGATGACTTTGCCCTGCCGTTGATGTCAATCAGGGCATTGATATCCCAGCGTTCCAGCAGTTCATAGGTTGGGATGTTGTCGTGTGCGGAATCAAGGCAGACATTTTTCGGGGAAATGCCAAAGGCATTGCGCCCGAAATCATCTATGGCATAGAGGAAGTTTTTGCTGTCATGCCGGCGTGCGTCAGTGAATTTCATTAACAGCGGGAGTTCGGCTTTCAGCGTATTGTTTCTGGTGCACAGCATGTAAAGGGTATGCCCGAAGTACCATGTTTTGTTGTCACTGTCCCATCCCCATGAGGCATCCGGGTCAGAATAGTGGCGTCCGCAGTCTTTCCGGTATGGGCAGGCTTTGCCGCAGGAGGAAAGATGCCTGCCGTAAGGGGAGGCATGGGAAACAACGGCTGTACCGTCACCGGATAAAGTAAGGTTTTCCGGACTGATTAAACCAAGCCTGACAGACGGCAGTATGGCAAGAATGGAAAAGATTTTCTGGAGTGCGGCTTCCGGATTATCGGCGGCAGGCTTCCCAGCAGTGATATCATTTACGATGTCTCTTGCGGTAACAGTACAGGTGTCTTCCGGTTCCAGCAGTTTTCCATCGGCGCCGATAAGTTTTTTGGGCTTTCTGCCGTTCCTGCCTGCCGGAAGAAGCGCTGAGCGGGAACGATTATCCCTGGAGCCCATCCAGAAGCGATTCATAAAGTCGTAATAAGAGCCAAGTGGCGGCAGTTCTTCCGGGGAGGTGCATCCAATGAGGACGGTCAGGGAAATGGACTTGGGAAGGACTTCCCTCACCCATAAAGTAAGGCTGGTACGGGCTTTGGTCTTATTAAAAAGCAGGACAAAAAGGATCAGGGAGCGGAGGATCTGTGCTTGGTTTTTTGCCGCACGTCCCCCCTTCGAATAAAAACCAGAGATGTAACCGACAAGTGGGTCAAGGTTGAGGTTTAAGAGTTTTTGGCGTTCGGGTTCATAATCGGCCCAGAGATATTTGGGATGGTTGCGTGAAAGCCTGCGGCCATAAGTGTTAACAATGGTTCTATACTCGTCGTGGCGCTGCCATAATTCGGGTTTGAACATAAATGTGTCCTCCTTTGTTTTATCAGTGAAAGTGGAAAGTTGCTTATAAAACAAAGGGCCGTTTTCGCTG
>CANQSB010000045.1 GCA_947626435.1 uncultured Lachnospiraceae bacterium
GTCAAGTATGCTGCTTTTCAAAATGCTAAAATACCCTTTCAGCATAAATATCAGATATACCGCCGAAAATATAATAACTGTCTTTGCCACAGGCATTAATCTGTATTCAAAGCTTATGTCGATTTCCGTTTCCGCTAGCGCAAACAGTATCATCTGAAAAAGCTCTTTCAGCGCCACGCCCGCAGATAAGCCGATTATGAGCGAAAGCGATCCCGTCAGGACGGCTTCTATCGCGTAGAGTTTCCCGATTTCCTGATTTGTAAGCCCCATAAAGATATATATGCCCATCTCGCGTTTACGCCTTGTGAGGAATGTGTCCGTTGCGTACCATATAAAGAAGAACATAAAGCAGCCAAGAATAAATAATGCCGCATTGACAAGCATCTCTACAAAATCCCTGTTTCTCTCGCCGAGAATTGTAAGGTTGTCCGAGTAAATGATCGCGGTAAAATCATATATGACCGCAATCGTTACAGAAAGCGAAATTACCAGCGATACGCAACTTTTTACGCTTCCCTTGAAATTTATTAAAGCAAATTTAAACATTTTCATATTAATTCCTTTCTTCCTGTTTCAACAGTGTGTAAATCATTCGTGAAAAACGCCAATCTTTCGTTTTTTTTCAAACATTTAGGAAATCTTAGACAGCGTCTTTTGCTGTTTTAGAGTTCCTTAATGTTTTGTGTAGTCTTGGAAATCGCGTTGAAAAATTCCCTTGCGTCTTCACCACGGCTTATGCGGCATTTTATAACTCCGTCACTCAATATGTACACCTCATTGGCGTATGATGCGCAATATGCGTCGTGCGTTACCATCAGTATTGTCGCCTGTCCGCTTTGGTTTACGGCGCGAAGGCACTCCATAAGCTCGCGGCTTGCCTTTGAGTCAAGCGCTCCTGTCGGCTCGTCCGTGAAAATTATCTCGGGGTCGGTGATTAGTGCACGGCAGACTGCTCCCCGCTGCTTTTGTCCGCCTGAAAGTTGATACGGGTATTTTTTCAGATGTTCGCTCAAGCCGAAGGTCTGCGCAAGAGCCTTCGCTTTCTGTCTGGTCTGCACGGCGTTTCCCGAATTTAATGTGAGCGGCAGCGCGATATTGTCCTCCAGCGTCATTGTGTCCAAAAGGTTGTAGTCCTGAAATACAAATCCGATCTTATCGCGGCGAAGCCTTGAAAGCTCCCTGTTTGACATTTTGGTGACATCATTTCCGTCAAGCGCTACAGTACCGCCTGTGGGCTTGTCTATTGTCGAAAGTATGTTCAAAAGCGTCGTTTTGCCCGAGCCTGACGCGCCCATTATCGCTATGAAATCATCCTTGTACACTGTAAGGTCTATTCCTTTAAGCACTGTGGCGCTGTAGCTTTTTGTGCCGTAGCTTTTGATTAAGTTCTTTGCCTCTGTTACGATTTTTCTCTGCATTGATTTTTTACCTCGTTTCTGTGTTTTTTATTGATATTGAAGATTATAAATCAATTTTGGGGAAAAATCCTTTCATTTACATTACATTTTAAGCAATTTAAAATTCCATTTTATTGGGCAGATTTTTAAAAAAATTTAGTGTTACATTACAACAAAAAAGCAGCCGCTTCGCAAAATTTTATTTGCTAAAGCGGCTGCTTTATGTTCTATATGTTATTATATGGCAGCATCAAACCTAAAACCCTGCTGCGTATTGTATGTGCCGTTTGCCGTATAACCGCTGGCGGCATTAGCCTGCGTCGTCATGTAGTAATCGATTAAAGACACATTCGAGGAAATCGAAGAACCGTAGTCCTTAAAGAACTTCAACAAATTAAATACATCGGATTTCCGAAGAGCACTCTCGTCCAGCTTCATGCTGCCGTCTTCGTCCAACGTGATTCCGAACTCCCCAAGCTTATCCTTGTTCTGCGATGTCTTTTCCATAAGAGCCGTGAGATTCGAGGTCACGCCAGAATTGGTGCTGCTCTTGGCTGCGTCGATTGTGCTGTTGTAGTGCTCCGTAAAGCTTTTTACCGTAGCAGCAATCCCCTCCAAGTCAAACTCCCTAAACGCCTTCCTCGCATACTTCTCGCTATAAGGCTTCAAAAACGCATCGTTAGCAGTGAACTTTTCGATGTCTTCCTTGAGGTTATTAGTGCCTGACACAGCCACTTTGTCATCTGTGTCCGTATCTGCTTCTGTGTCTTTACTTGCGCCTGCGCTTTGTACAGTGCCTGATGAAAGACTTGCAAAGCCGAGGCGTGACATTACTGTCGAGCCATAGCTTATCTTATTATCCTTTGAAAAAAGCTCCTGCACTTTTGAAATATCCGCTGACTTTAATTTGTCCTCGTTTAGCTGCAAAGTGCCGTCACGCTTTACCGTGATGCCGATTTCCGCAAGCTTATCAGCGTTTGCGCTCGAACTCTGCATCATGCCCGCCACGTGCGATGTTTTTCTTGTCAGCGTGGATTTCTTTGCCGCGCTTACCACGTCATTATACATAGACACATAATCTTTTACCGCGGAAACTGTCTTGTCTGCCGCGGTCGTCGTGCTGCCTGACGTTGTTTTGTAAGTGTTCTCGTTCTGCAGCGCCGCAACTGAATTTTTCAGGCTTGAAATACCCGAAGTCAGCTTTGAATTTGCCTCCTGCGTCTTTTGGGAAACTGTCGGATACTTTTTCTCGTACAAAATCCTGTCAAGGACATTGCTTGAACTTGACCTTTTGCGGGACGTTGTGGTGTTGGTATTTGAGCTGTTCTTGCTACTATTGCTATTATTGTAATAATCCTTTATAGCCCTGCGGTAGCCGCTGTTGTTATAATTCGACCAGTCCGAATACCACCTTGAATTTCTTGAAAATCCTGAGTAAAAATCCGAATAATTATAACTCATAATCCTCATCGCCTTTCATTAAAATATAATTGCATCGGCTGTCAGAGTGTTTTAATAAAGCTCCGCGCCGTATTCAATATCAATGCCCTTGTTTTTGTCTAAGATATAATCTCTGCCTCCCACGGTCACAGTCTGCCCCGCCTTGAACATCTCGTCTTCCTGCTCATCCTCGTCATACCGCTCAAGCCCGAAAATCTGCCCGTTGGAAAGCTTATCATATCTGTTGTCGTATTCTTCCTTTGTAAAAAGCGCCGCCGTACCTTTATCCTCTGATAGATAATAAGTCTGCGAGCTCTCGCCGACAGTCACGGTGAAAAATCCGTTCTGTATGCCCGCGCCTGCAAGCTTGCCGCGGATTTCGTCATTGGTATATTTTGAGTAAAGGCTGTGCTCCCTGCCGTTTGCCAAATCGCTCCAAAAGCCCGCGTATTCTGCCGCTTCTCTGTCGCGTTTATTATTAAAAGTGCCTATAATGTCTTCTGACAAAGCCTCGCTGCGCGACATTATCGTATGCTCTTTTTTACCCTTGCCTGTGAACTTATATACTGAATCTTTGTCAAAGCTCACTTCATTATCCTTTACGGACATATCCTTGGGATTATCGTAGCCAAGCTTTTCCTGCAGGTCTTTAACGCTGCAGTATTTTTGTGCGCCCAGCTTCCCGTCTTCGTCCTGTTTCCGCACATAAAAATTGTCGTCATCTATATTGTAAATGAAAGAGCCTTTGCTAATCTGCCCTGCCACTTCATCTGCTGATGCCGCTTCCGGCTCATTCTGTTTTTGGTTTTTGTCCTTATCCTTATCTGTTTCAGTTTCCGTTATTTTATTTTGAGCGGAAGCAATCTTTGAAACCTCATCTTCTTTTGAAGCTTCGGGTTCGTCGTCCTTATTTACGAAAAGCTGCGACAGAAGGCTCATTTTGTTATACTGAGCGGCGCTTTCCCAGTCCATATAGACTGTCCTGTTAAACTGTTCCAAAGCCTGCTGTACGGGTGTCTTTTCATTGGCGCGTTCCGACTCTCTCTTGGCTATCGCGCCCAAGTGCGTACCCTTTGAAGTATAGAGCTTGAAAGCCGACCTTTTTCCATTATTATATGTGTCGTTA
Organism: uncultured Lachnospiraceae bacterium; assembly: GCA_947626435.1. Taxonomy (GTDB): domain Bacteria; phylum Bacillota; class Clostridia; order Lachnospirales; family Lachnospiraceae; genus COE1. The sequence goes on from CANQSB010000045.1 coordinate 3,964, forward strand.
TTTAAAGCTTTAACAGCCGTGTTCTTGTCTGCCCTGTTTTTGAACAGTCCTTGAACTTGGTTCTGCTGCTGTTTATCGACCACCGCGCTTTTGGGCGGGAAAAACGTGTTATTTATTGAATTCCATATATTCAATGCCATACTGCCACCTCCTGACATTCCTCAGTCTCAAATGCAGAATTAACGCCTGCTGCTGATTATTTTTCACGGATTTCAGATGATTGCCGTATTTTGACGGAATGCAAGCTGTAAAATCCGATTTTAGTATTCATAATATATAGAAGTTATTGAAACGAACCTTCTATATGGTTACATTATATCACTTGTCAGTATAAAGTTACAGAGTAAATTGGAATTTTTTGTATATTTTTTGCCTTAATTATACCCCCCCCCCGTATGATTATGTCAAGTAATCTTTATAAAATTTTGATAAATTTAAATGGATTTTGATAGATTGCAAAAAATCTTGCAAACAACATGGCAAAAGGCTTGTCAATACTTTAATTATGCAATAATATCTTCAATAAATAATGTTCTCACTACATTTTTCAAGCCTTATGGAAAAACGCGTATATTCGCCCTTTACGCTTTCAACGCCGATTTCACTGTCAAGGGCGTTTGCCGTCTTTGCCGCCATGTAAAGCCCCATTCCCGTGGACTTGTATTTTGCGTTGCGGCGGTTTGCGCCTGTGTAGCCTTTTTCAAAAATATGGCGCATGTCGCTGTCTGATATGCCCTCGCCGTTGTCTTCTATATAGAGAATAATCTCCCTGCATGCCACGCTGTCACTGTTTTTGCCCATATTTTCTGTCCAGATTTTTATGTATGGCTCAGGCTTGTCGGAATATTTTACCGCGTTTGAAATAAACTGGTCTAAAATGTACACAAGCCACCCCGCATCGGTATATATCAGCGTATCGTCGTCAGATTTTACGCCCGCTCCTATGTCTATTGTGAAATTTTTCTGAATGAGGAAAAACTGATTGTTTTTAATTGACGTCTTTATACATTCTGACAGTCGTGTCACTTTTATGTCAAGATCCAATATCGGACTTTGAAGGCGACAGCCCTGCAAAAGCATATCTGTCTGGCGTTTCATGCATTCAAGCTGTTCGCGCATTGAAGCCCTAAGCTGTATGTCCTTTTGTTTTTCGTTCATAATCAGGCTTGCGGAAAGCGGCAACTTTAACTCGTGGCACCATTTTGCAACATAGTCCTGCAATTCCAAGCTGTCGTCATATTGACGCTGAAGCCTTTGCTGGAGGACAGAAACATCGTGCGCTGTGATGTCCCTGTTTTCAAATTCTCCAAGTTCTGTAAAGATTATGTCATCGGTTGGAAGAAGGGATTTGATTTCGGATTTTCTTTTTAAATATCTTAAGGCGTGATACGCTAAGTCCGCAGCGACGCAGAGCATTATCAGAAAGTCTATGTATATCAAATATTTTAAATCTGCAGATTTTACAAGAAATATAAAATACAGGCTATAGGCTGCGCATATCAGGGTTGCGGCTATGGCTCTTGTTATATGCTGTTTCATTGATAATAATATTTTTTCTTCCTTTCGTTTTTATGATTTATTCATTCCAATAATCAATTGTTTCCTGTGATGTCGTCGAAATACCAAACAATTTATACATGAAATCTTCTCTTTCATCAAACATTTCAACAATAATAATCCTATCGCCGTCAATTCTGTAGAAAAAATAATTATGCCCTATATAAAGATATCTATAATCACATTCTATATCATACATTGCCGATACCAAAACGCCTTTTTCGGCGAAAATTTTAAGTCCATTTACGGCATTTATAATTTTTTTCAAAGATTTTTCTGATATTTCCGTTCCAAATTCATTTGTCAAACGGGCGCGTAATATTTTAAGTTTGCGCCTTACAATTTGTGAATATTCAATCCGCCTCAATTTTTCACCCCTAATTCCACCTCTAATTCATCAGCAGATATTGTCCCTTCTTCACGTATTGAAATTTCAGCATCATTTAATTTGCTCATAAGCTGATATAGCGCCTTCTGCCTGTCAAGCTCATCCAGTTCTTTCATATCTATAATAGCACACTGCCCATGCCCGTTGCGAGTCAAATATACTCGGTTGCCATATGTGACCTCGTTAATTACTTCTGTATAATTTCTTAAATCTGATATTGGTTTAATATTTGGCATATTCATTCCTCCGTTTTCAATATACATTTATATTATTTTATACTTTTATTATATAAATTTACTGCAAATTATTCAATATATTCGCTTGTAAATTTACAGCATTTTTCTATCATCATCTCTCAAATAATACCCCAACCCCTTTTTCGTGCAAATAATTTCATCCCCGCACACGCTCTTAAGCTTGCTTTTCAGGCGACTTATAATCGTTGTTAGTGCGCCGTCGGAAATGTACTCGTCTGTGTTCCACAGACTCATCATAAGCTCGTCGCGCGTGACTGTGTCTGGCTTGTTTTCAACAAGGCTTTTCAGTATGCGGCGTTCGGACTTTGTGAGGTCTATTTCCTTTCCGCCGCTGTACAGTGCTTGACTTGACAGGTCAAAGCAGAGCGTATCCGTGATAAAGACGCGGTCGCGCACCTTATACTGATAAGTACGTCGCAGGACTGCCTCGATTTTTGCCCTCAGTATATCAAGGCTGAACGGCTTTTCAATGTAATCATCGCCGCCCTGTGCTATCGCCGTTATCTTGTCTTTGTCGTCGCTGCGGCTGCTTATGTATATAATCGGGACATCAGACAGGCGGCGGATTTGACTGCACCAGTAAAAGCCATCATAATATGGAAGATTTATGTCCATAAGGATAAGCTGCGGAAGATTTTGCGTAAAATCCAGCGTTATGTTCTCAAAGTCCTGTACGGCAAAAGCCTCATATTTCCATTTTTTGAGAAAGGAGAGGATTTCCAAGGCAAGCGCTTCGTCATCTTCCGCTATCATTATTGTCATTTTGTGAATGCCCTCCTTTTAATTCGTTTTCCAGCTTTTCCAGTATGTAATCAATATCTGTAAAAAACAAACTTATGCCACGATTGTGCATTGCCAAAACTTCACGCAGATTAATGCTCAAACTGTTCGCTAATTTATTGTGTATAACAACTGGCTTATTTTCAATCGTGTGAATATGGTCAAAATATTTCTCTATAATCGGAAAAGCATTTTGTATCAAAAAAGCATTGTCTTTTCCTGCAAACCTTCCAATGATGATTGTATTGCATTTTCCGTATTTCTTTATTTTATTTTCTATGATAGCTTTATATTTCTCAACCTGTGAACTAATCGGGATCATCCAATACAGCTCTGTATTCTTTCTATCATGAACTGCTAAAAAATGCGGACGATAATTCCCGTTCTCCTTGTTGCTCATTAAATGTTTATCCTGTATCATCTCAAAGAACTCGTCCTTAATATGATATGAGTACCCTGTTTTTATCTCCATAATTTATTTCTCCGAAAAAAATCCCCATCAAAACTGACAGGGATTTTTACACACTATACCATTTTTATCCCACCTGTATAGCAAGTGGCAATCATTGACATACCGAATTACTTATATCCCACACCATCGGCAAGTGGCAAAAAATTTTATTATGCTTCTTATATCCCGTCGCACAACAAACGGCAAACATTTGCTCTTGCCTATAGTATAGCATGATTATTGAAAAAAGCAACGACTTTTTTGCAATATCTTTGCCATACTATGAATAATATTATAACTTCAAATATAAAATTTTATTTTCTATTTTTAATTCTAAAATCTTGTCTTTTTTCTACTTTGCTAAGTGCATACACAATTTTAGTCTTTTACTACTTTCTTATCAGATACCAATAATACCCCGCAAACACCAGCTGCCTTTCAGCACCACCAAAGACTGGCTCCAAAATCTTGTCAAACCATTCGCTTACTATCGTCTTGTCCGCTCCTGCGCCTTCAATTTTGGCGTTTACGTTTGACTGCGTGAGCATAAATTTGACAAAGGCAATTTTATCAAATTTGTATGTGAGTTCAAAGTCCTTTTGCGTTTCAATCCTAAATTCATACGGGGATATATCTTCATTTGTCCATACATCTTCATTCCTTGGCGGTTTCGGGTAATTTTTTAAATATTCATCGTGCCACCAGTCTGTATATGCTTTACTATGTTTCACACCGTCAGACATTCTGTCCGTTATCCAAAAATCATAAATGATTAGCGGCGCGCCATGGCTTAAAAGCTTTTTCGCATTTGACAAAAAGCGCTCTCTGTCCACCCATTGGATAACGCCCGCCGCTGTCGCTATATCATAAGGCATTGGAGGAACAGGAATTTCCTCCGCCTTTGACTGAAAAAAGCAATATCCGTTTTCTCCTAAAAAGTCTTTTGCGGCAGCAACCATTTCCTCCGATATGTCAACGCCTGTCACTTTTTCACATATGAGTTTCAGCGCCTTTGAGGAAAGTCCAGCGCCGCAGCCTATGTCTATGCCGTTTGTGAAATTATCGGTTATTTTTAAGTCTGATTTGATTATGTCAATCACCCTTGAATGAATAAATGGTCTGTCGTTTGCGTAGCCTGCTGCTATTCTCTTTGAATTAAATGAATTGCTGTCCATATATTATACTCCCCTCAATGCCCCTTTGCCTGTAGGCGTTTGCGAAACTCTATTCGAACAATTACCTATTCCTTTGCCTGTGTGATGCGCTGTCCAAGCTCAGAAGATACAGCCACATGAAACTTATCACATTCCTTATCCATTTCCTCATCATAGTAATAAAAAACATACTCCTCTGAAACAGTTTCCAGCTTGCCAGTTGCCTCATTAAGCTCCATATTATGCTCATAGCACCAGTTTCCATCATAATCTGTGTTTTCCTCACCTTCAGACGCGGCGGTGCAAAATTCTTTGACCTGCCCGTCATCAAGCCAAATGCCTTCCTGCGTTGTGTACTCTATCATTACAGGTTCTCCGTCAATATACTGATATGTTGAAAAATAATGATTCGCCACTCCGCTGCGCTCCATTCCATAAATAAGCTTATTCTCTTGGTCGAAAACCGCAAGCGATATATCATTGAGGCGCGCGTCATGCTCAAACATATATTTCTCGGGATTCCATACAAGATAAATCCATTCCTGCCTGTAATTGCCATTCGGCGTATCAAACTGCCTGATGTCCAGATATCCGTCAAAATTGACGTCCTCCAGCTCAAAGCCAAGCGTATCTTTCATAGAATCGTAAATCCATGTTGCATCAAAGAGCGCAAGCTCAGGTATGGAAATCGTCTGCAGCGCCTTGTCACCATCGCGCACCTCCACAGACTGCAGCGCATAGCAGCCGCGCTCCATATCCCAATACGCCGTCAGCTCAAACGTAAACTCGGGCATATCCTCCCGAATCCTTCCCTTCTGCGTTACAGTAAAATATGCCTCGCTCCTTTTCTTTTCATAAAAATCCGCAAGCTCATCATCTGAAATCGGATTATCGCGCAAATTAATTTCCGCCATTGCGTTTAAACCGTAAAGCGGCGTTATATCAGAAATCTGATTGTCGCTTAAATCAATCTTTATCACAGTGTCCAGTCCTTCAAGCGGTGAAATGTCTGAGATATTATTTGCGCCAAGTTCCAGATATTTGATTTTATCAAGCCCCGCAAGTGCGCTGATATCATCAATCTGATTGCGACGCAGGTTAAGATGTTCCAGCTTTTTAAGGTTTTTTAACGCAGAAATGTCATCAATCCCGCACTCTGCCGCATATAGGTCGGTCAGGCTGTTCAGATTGGAAATCGCTGTGACATCGGTGTGCGTACTTGCATTGTCACCAATATGCAAAACCTCCAATCTGTCCAAACCGCCAAGCGGCGAATAATTATTGATAGGATTGTACGCACAGTCAAATTCTTTCAGATTAGTCAGATTTTGTATGGGTTCGATATCTGAAATATCATTATTGCGCACAGAAAGATATTTTAAGTACGTAAGCTTTTCCACTCCATTCAAGGTTTGAACGCCGCACCCGCTCAGCTCGACACGTTCCAAATTCTGAAACCACTGCAAGTCCTCAAACGGCGCGGCGCACTCATCTTCCATCTCAAAACTCGTAATGTAAAGCACACCGTTTTTCGTTATCGGACCATCAGGCGCTCCTAAAATTTCCCGCGTTTTCGCCTCAATCGCAGCAGACTTAAAAACGATTTCCTCGTCTGCCGCGCTTTCAAAATCCGTACTTTCGCTCTCTGTGACTGTCTGATTTATGGCAGCGTCTTCCTTATATCCGCAGCCATAGCTCATCAAGCTTATCAATGTTACAATACCCGCCAAAATACTTCTCTTTATTTTCATACTTACCTTAATCCTTTAAAACGCCTATAAATATAGACGTTTGTGAAACTCTATTCAATAATGTAGAGTTTAGGCAAAATCTGCATTACTCTCTGACATATCCTTCCACTATCATACGCTGCGCCTTTTCATTATAAAAAATGTCCTCGTACTCCGTCCCCTTTTTACTCATTCGCATATCTATGAAAAGCCCAGCCTCTTTGCCCGCGTCATAAACCAACTTCTGCCGAAAGCCATCTATAGTCTTTTCATCTGCATATCCTTTGGACTGCATATTTCTGAAAATCTCCGCCCCAGAAATCTTTTTGACTGTTTCGGCAGCTCTGAGATTGTTCAATTTTTCCGCAATCTCCGTGACATAATACTTTTCAGCATACGGGAAATTCTGCGCCTGCTCATTAGTAATATAAAAGTCTTTCTTTTTGGCATTCGCCATAGACTGAGCTGCCACTATGGCAGCAGCCTCACCTGTTTCGCCAAAGTACATTTTCTCCCATACACCATTGGTAAAGCTTTTTATCTCATCAAGAAATTCCTCGCCGTAGCGCTCATATTTATTCTGCCCCACGCCGCTTACATTGAGCATCTGCGACATATTGAGCGGCAGCTTGACGCACATGTCCACAAGCGTCTTGTCCGAAAAAATCAAGTATGGCGGCAACGCCTCTTTTCTTGCCAGCAGCGCCCGCAACCTGCGCAGATTGTCAAAAAGCTCCAATCCTCTTGAATTTAGTATGTCTGACCTGCGCGCTGATGCCTTTGGCGGATTTCCTGCAGTAACAGAAGCGTTTTTAGGCTTTTTCATAATAACCGTCTGCTGTCCGCCTGACACGTCACGCGCCTTGCCTGTCAGACGCAAAAGCGCATACTTGTCCTTTGTGACATCGAGTATTCCTTCCACAAGCATATGGTTGATAAGCTGCTTGATTTCAACCTCATTCATATCGCTGAGACTCGCAAACGACTGGTATGATGATACATTGTATTCCCTCAGCTTTGCGCGGTCATTGCCTGAGAGCGTTCCCGCAATCACATTTATTCCGTACCGCCCGCGTGTTTCCGATATGCAGAAAATAACCTTTTTCGCCTGCTCCGTCATATCCACTGTGTCATAATCCTGTCCGCATACAGAGCAGTTTCCGCACGCGCCGCTGCCGTATTCGCCGAAGTAATTCAAAATATATTCGCGCAGACAGCCTGTAGTCAGACAGTAATAATTCATCGCCTGCAGACGCTGCTCGTCACGCTCACGAACCGCCTCATTCTGCTCATATGTCATTTCGGGATTCTGCTCCTTGTTGTCAAGCAGAAAACGGTTTATCATGACATCCTGCGCCGAATAAAGCAGAATACACTCCGACGGCTCGCCGTCACGCCCCGCGCGCCCTGCCTCCTGATAGTAATTTTCTATGCTTTGCGGCATATTGTAGTGGATAACATAGCGGACATTTGATTTGTCTATTCCCATTCCAAAAGCGTTAGTCGCTATCATTACAGGGCATCTGTCGTAGATAAAATCCTCTTGATTAAGCTGACGCTCCTCATTTGTCAAGCCCGCGTGGTATTTTGTCACGGATATCTGGGAAAGCTTCAGCTTTTCATACAAAGCGTCAACGTTTTTTCGAGTGGCGCAGTATATTATTCCGCTTTCATCTACATGCGTGTTTATGTAATCGGTCACGTATGCGTCTTTTTTTGACGGAGTTTCCACGGCAAAATACAGGTTTTTCCTGTCAAAGCCTGTCACCAGAAGCTCAGGCTTTTGCAAGCCCAGTACGCAGACTATATCCTCTTTTACATTTTCCGTTGCCGTCGCCGTAAATGCGCTTATAATAGGGCGTTTGCCAAGCGCGTTGATAAACTGCACTATTTTCAGATAGCTCGGTCTGAAATCCTGCCCCCATTGTGAAATGCAGTGTGCTTCATCTATTGTGAGCATGGAAATGTCCGCCCCGCGCGCAAATTCCAAAAAGCCGTATGTTTCCAAGCGTTCGGGGGCGACGTATATTATCTTGTACTGTCCTCTTGACGCCAACGTAAGCGCTTTTGATATTTGGTTTTCCGTAAGTGAGCTGTTTATGTATGCCGCGTGGATTCCTGCCTGATTTAAGGCTTGGACTTGATCTTTCATAAGTGAAATGAGCGGTGAAACGACTAGAGTAATTCCTTGCATTAACAGTGCGGGTATTTGGTAGCATATCGACTTGCCCGCGCCAGTCGGCATTATGCCAAGCGCATCTCTGCCGTTTAAAATAGCGTCAATCAGTATTTCCTGTCCATCTCGGTACGTGTCGTAGCCGAAATATTTCTTGAGTGCCTCGTATTTGTCCATTATACTCCTTTTTCGATATATAGCTTTGCAATATTTTATCATATGCATAAGCCCTGTGAATGTTTGTAAAAGTTACTGTATTAGTTTATAATATGCACGCTGATAAGTCAAGGATTAAATTTTTCATATTAAAACAAGTTAAAATTTGAAATGAAAAAAAATCACAACGTAAAAAGATGTCCGCCAAACACAGATGTCTTTTTTAGACGGCATAATTTTGGGTGCTACGGTTGGGTGCTATACGGGTGCTACGCGGGTGCTACCAGCTCAAAATATCACCAGCCAGCTTATGCTTACGGCAGAACCATAAAACAAAAAGAAATGCCGCAATTCCTTAGAATTACGGCATTTCCTGTGTTTTTTTTGGTATCGGTATTTAGAATTTGCCTGCCTTCGCTGCCTCCTCCACCGAAACAGCCACAGCCACCGTAGCGCCAACCATCGGGTTGTTGCCCATGCCGATCAATCCCATCATCTCAACATGCGCGGGAACTGATGAAGAACCTGCGAACTGAGCATCTGAGTGCATACGTCCCAAAGTATCTGTCATACCGTAAGAGGCGGGACCTGCAGCCATATTGTCGGGATGAAGTGTACGGCCTGTACCGCCGCCTGAAGCAACTGAGAAATACTTCTTGCCTGCCTCAATTCTCTCCTTCTTGTATGTACCTGCAACAGGATGCTGGAATCTTGTAGGGTTAGTTGAGTTACCTGTGATAGATACGTCAACATTCTCCTTCCACATGATGGCAACGCCTTCGCATACATCATTTGCACCATAGCAGTTTACCTTGCCGCGAGGGCCGTTAGGATCTGAATAAGACTTCCTGAATACTTCCTTTACAGTGTTTGTATAAGGATCATACTCTGTCTCGACAAATGTAAATCCATTGATACGCGCGATGATCTCTGCAGCATCTTTTCCGAGACCGTTAAGGATAACCCTGAGCGGTTTCTGGCGAACTTTGTTTGCCTTCTCAGCGATACCGATAGCGCCCTCTGCAGCCGCAAACGACTCATGTCCTGCGAGGAAGCAGAAGCACTCTGTCTCCTCCTCAAGGAGCATCTTGCCTAAGTTGCCGTGTCCAAGACCAACCTTACGGTTGTCCGCAACTGAACCAGGTACGCAGAAAGCCTGTAAGCCTTCTCCGATAGCAGCAGCCGCGTCAGCAGCCTTTCTGCAGCCTTTTTTAATCGCGATTGCAGCGCCTACAGTGTATGCCCAGCAAGCGTTCTCAAAGCAGATAGGCTGTATCTTCTTAACCTGATCATATACGTCAAGACCTGCGTCCTTTGTGATTTTCTCCGCTTCTTCAAGTGAGGAAATACCGTAGCTATTTAAAACCTCGGTAATTTTATCTATTCTTCTTTCATAGGATTCGAATAATGCCATAATTATTTTACCTCCTTATCTGTTCTCGGGTCAATAATCTTAACGGCATCAGCAACGCGTCCGTACTGACCTGACGCCTTTTCCCAAGCTGTGTTTGGATCATCGCCCTTCTTGATGAAGTCTGTCATCTTGCCAAGGCTTACAAACTTGTAGCCGATAATCTTGTCGTCCGCATCAAGAGCGATACCTGTAACATAGCCCTCTGCCATCTCAAGATAACGAGGTCCCTTCTTTAATGTGCCGTACATAGTGCCGACCTGGCTTCTAAGACCTTTGCCCAAGTCTTCAAGACCAGCGCCTACAGCAAGACCTTCCTCAGAGAATGCAGACTGTGAACGTCCGTAAACAATCTGGAGGAACAGCTCTCTCATAGCTGTGTTGATAGCATCGCATACAAGGTCTGTATTCAATGCTTCAAGAACAGTCCTGCCAGGAAGGATTTCAGCCGCCATCGCAGCCGAATGTGTCATGCCTGAGCAGCCGATTGTCTCAACTAATGCTTCCTGAATGATACCCTCTTTTACATTAAGCGAAAGCTTGCATGCGCCCTGCTGAGGAGCGCACCAGCCAATGCCATGTGTAAAACCTGAAATATCCTTCACATCTTTTGCTTTTACCCATTTTGCTTCTTCGGGAATAGGTGCACAGCCATGATTGCCGTCACGGGCAACTGTACACATTTCTTCAACTTCTTTTGAATAAATCATGTGAAAACTCCTTTCGATTACAAAATTAATATTACACACACAAATATTGTCGCACAATTTCCTAAAAATAGCAATTAAAAAATAGTATTTTCGTCAAATTTTTATCAATTTTTATCTACGACTACCCTGTCTTTTTTGAAAATGCTGTTTGCCTTGATAAAACCGCGCACTGACGAGGTCGGGTACACGTTTGTGCCGCGCCCAATCACCGTGCCTGGGTTCAAAACGCTGTTGCAGCCTATTTCCACGTTGTCGCCGAGCATTGCGCCCATTTTTTTCAAACCCGTTTCAATGCTGCCAGAGCTTGATTTTACTACGACAAGGCTTTTATCGCTCTTTACGTTTGAGGTTATCGAGCCCGCGCCCATATGCGCTTTGAAGCCGAGTATGCTGTCGCCGACGTAATTGTAATGCGGCACTTGGACTTTGTTGAATAAAATCACGTTTTTAAGCTCTGTGGAATTGCCGACTACCGCGCCCTTTCCTACTATCGCATTGCCGCGTATGAACGCGCAGTGGCGTATTTCCGCGTCTTCGTCTATTATGCAGGGACCGTTTATGTATGCTGTCGGGGCTACCGTCGCGGATTTAGCTATCCAAATGTTTTCTCCACGCTTTTCATACCTGTCTTGCGGCAGTGTGTTGCCAAGCTCTACAATATATGCGCTGATTTTCGGCAGAAGCTCCCACGGATATGTCGCACCCCCAAAAAGCGGCGCGGCGATTGTTTCAGTTAAGTCGTACAAGCTTTTAATTTGCATTTGTTCCATGATAATAATAATCCTCCGTTTTAGGCGTTTCCTTTATTATATATCATATTAAGGCATAAGTACAGCCCTATAAAAAATCATTTGACAGTCATTCATCTAAAAATCATTTATTTTAAAATTGATCCTGCTTTCAGAAAGGGAAATTTTAAATGCAAAAAATCGAAAATTCCAACAGTGCACCGCCAACTGTATCATAAAATTTTACCTCCAGCATATCACTGTTCCCCCGTTACTATGCACAAATCGCAGCGTTTCTTTAACTGATATGCCGAAAAATACTGCTCCTCCAGCGGAATCCAACGCTCACGGAATACTGCGGCATGCGCTTCTCCGTTGCGCTGTAAAATCCTCTCCATCTGCTCATGAGCAGAAATATTCAAAAAAACACGCAAATCATACGCATCCCACAATGCTGGATGGCAGCTGTACGAACCTTCCACAATATTTACCGCACAGGCGCGCACTTTAACAGGCGGCTTCAACGACTGTGTCCTGCAGTCATACGGCCGATATGTGACACATTCGGCTCCATTCCTCAACGGCAGCAGAATTTCTGAATAAAACCGTTCATAGTCAACGTTGCCGCCTAGCTCACTAATCCTCTCTGCCGTGCGCTGTTCAGAGCGCAGAAAATAATCGTTCATATGAAAAACCGCGCAATCCATCTGTTTTTGCAGGCACGCCGCAAGTGTTGTCTTTCCTGCAGCACATCTGCCGTCAATTGCAATGATTAGCGGCTGCCTGTCTGGCGAAAGCGCCGAAACAGCTTCTATAATTTTGTCCGCCGCGCTCTGCATCTGCATATCAGTTTGCCTCTAACTCGGGCTGTTTCTTTTTAGCGCGCCGAAACGGCACAAGCTTTGTGCGGTCAAGCGCTACCATAATCATAGGAATCAGCACAAGCTGCAAAATAATTCCTGGGATTGCGTTAAGCAGTGCGCCACTGATAAACATCTGAAAAGTAAACGCGTTGCCGCCAAGCCCGAGCAGCACAGCCTGCACCACGCCCCAGACAATACGCCCCGCTATCATTGCCGTCAGCATACAGCGGTACAGCGCCTTTGTGCATTGCCAGCGTGATTTTTCATATAAAAAGCCCGCGACAAAAGCGTATGCAGCAAGCTCAAATGCCATGCTCACAGCCGTGGGATATAAAGGCGGCATTCCGAAAAGAAACGAGCGGAAAATGGGAAGGATAAATGCCATAGGAAGACCGTATTTCCAGCCGCATACCAGAGCACATAGAAATACAGGTATGTGCATCGGCAGGAGCATATTTCCTATTTGCTGTATCTGCCCCGTAAAGAAAGGCAGCACAAGCCCTATCGCAAGAAACATTGCCGTAAGCGTAAGATTTTTAATAGTTTTGTTTTTCATGTCTAACACTCCTTTATCGGTTAAAATTATTAAGCATATGTTTATCAGCATTTTCTACCTGATGCTGTTTACATTATTTCATTATTAACCACAAAAATCACGATTGATTTTTATTCCAGATATGAGAGAGCCTCCTGCTCTGATAAGCCGTAGTCTTCCATCAAGGCTTTTTTAATATCTAAATCGCTTGCATTAAAACGCCGTAGACTCTTGACCACTGTTCTAATCGCGTGTTCTGCTGTTTCTTGTATTTTCCTTTTAGTTTCATTCCGTTCCTGCAATACTGCCGCATCCACTGCCGCATCTATTGCTGCATCAATTTCCGGTTTCATTATCTCCATCAACGCCTGGCACATGGACTCATCTCCCTTCTTTAATTCTTCCACTACTTTACTGTTTACTTCCACGCTTACGTCCAGTATGGCGTCTATCAGGTTTCTTTCCTTTTGGCTTTTCGTGTTTCTTGAATATTCTATAGCTCTAGCCATTTCCTGCTTTGTTACATTGTCCGACAGCAGATTTAGCCATATATGGTTCTCACGTTTAAGTTCTCTTCCTATAATTATCTGTGTGGGAATTTTTAAGCCGTTTTCTATGTAGTATATGCCGTTGTACGGATTTGATACTTTATATCCATTCTCGGCGAAATATTTGAACAGGGCTTGCGGCTTCGACTCGCGTATCAACGTGGCTGATATGTCGTCAAATTTTATTTCATTGAGGCTTTCACCGTAAGCTTTATATAAGTGCGCATAGCCTTGCACTTTTGACACTACATCTATTGATAAGACGTCTTTTTCTGATTTATATTCAATAATGTTGTGCTGTTTAAAGAATTTTCCTATCTCATTTTCGATAATCGCATTCTTTTCTTTTTTTATTATCAGGCAATCTATTAAAAGCGGCTTCCTGTTCAGATTATGCTCTCTTTCAAAGCTTAAGCAGTCTTTATCCTTTGCAAATTCCATTTCAAGCGCCGCCCCGAAAGCGGGATGCCACTGAATTTTTCGCGGCTTTTCTTTAGATGCTGATTTTGTGCCTGATTTAATTATTTTTGCCTTTGCCATTTGCTGCTCCCTTAGTAAATTTTGCTCTGTCAAGTTCATTATACCGCTAAGACACCGACGTTGTAAAGGTTGATTTTTGGCGACTTTACGACTCTGTCTGAAGGTATTTTTCAATCAGTTTTGGCTGTATCAATGGGTATGTCCAGTTTTTGGGCAGTTTGTCCATAAGCGCGACTTTCTCTATTTCATGCTCCAAAACACCCGAAAATTCCATTATTTCCGCAAAGCATAACAAGCCAAACGATTCTTCTCCTGTTTCATTTGCAATAGTTTTACCTGTCACTGAATATACGCATATCGGTTTGATGTCAAATTTAACAGCGCCTGTTTCTTCCCGAAGCTCTCTCTCGGCGGTTTCCATGATTGTCTCTCCTGCTTCCCGATGTCCTCCAGGGACTTCGTATGTATTACGTTCCTTGTGTTTGCAGAATACCCATTTACCGCTGCTTTTTGAGATAATAACCACGAATTTCAGCAGCGCGTCATCAACCGTATCATAAAATTTTACTTTCGGCATATCGCTTTTCGTCTTAGAAATATCTTTCTCCATAATAGATCCTCTCTTATTTTTTCTAAATAATGATTGTTTTAATGGCATATTATAACATGATTGAGTTTGTCCTTCAACGCGTTTTTGTATATTACATTATTTTTATAAAAAGATTAAGGTGTCAAAAGACACATTTGTAAATATTTGATTTTGTTTGTACCTTGAAAATTTAACACGAATTGCGTTA
>CANQSB010000046.1 GCA_947626435.1 uncultured Lachnospiraceae bacterium
TCCTCTGTTGGTGGGATTGTGAAGAAAAAGCAAAAAAATAAAATTTTTTTTAGTCCATACTTGACAGAAGAATATCCCATATGGTGGGGTATTGCGGCATGGCCGGTAGATACTTTCATTTCTTCTAACGATTTTACAGGCAAGACGGTGATCCCATTTTGCACATCCTCATCTTCTGGATTAGGTGAGAGCGGAGAGCTGCTCAGGGATGCAGCAGGAACTGGAGACTGGCTGGAGGGACAGCGTTTCCAGTCAAGAGTTTCTGAAGAAGAAGTGAAAGAGTGGGTTGCGGGCTTGGAACTATGATCGGTTTCGGCACTGAATATTCCATAGATGCCGGAACCGAAACCTACCGCGGCTTTGTGGTTGACAACGTGTATCACTCACCAAATGACGGTGATATTCATTATAATGTCTATATTCCCGACAGCTACGATGGCAGCCGCCCTTATGCGCTGTTCTTTACGCTTCCGGGATATGAGGGGCTGTATTTTCAGGGAGTGGGGCGAAATCTGGAGGCGGAAGGCTACGGCTTTGAAGCACAGAAATATAACGAAGAAATGATTGTTGTAGCTCCCCAGCTTTCCGACTGGGGCGAAACCTCCGCTAATCAGACGATAGCTCTGCTGGAATATTTCCTTGATGCCTATAACATCGACCGCGAAAAGGTCTATGCCAACGGCTATTCGGGCGGCGGAGAGACAATGTCCCTCGTGATGGGCAAGCACCCGGAGCTTTTTACAGCTTATCTTCACTGTTCTTCTCAGTGGGACGGGGATTTGGAAGTCCTGGCAGAGAGTCGGACACCTGTGTATCTTGCCATAGGCGAGGGCGACGAGTATTACGGCTCTGAACCGACAAAACGTGCTTATGATACTCTATACGGTCTGTATGAACAGCAGGGACTTAACGAGTCGGAAATCAGGGAAATTTTGGCGCTGGACATCAAAGAAGGCAGCTATTTTCAGGAGAGAGGAATGAATAACCAGCACGGAGGCGGAGGACTGTTCGCCTATGATGAAAATATCATGGGCTGGCTGTTCGGAAAATAAAGGAAAATAAAGGAGGACAAATCAATGAGAAAAAATTTTGGATCAAAACCGTGGGTATATCCACAGCCTGTGCTGATGATTGGCACATATGATGAAAACGGGAAACCGAATCTGATGAACGCGGCATGGGGAGGGCAGTACGGCGTAAATACCGTTGAGCTTTGCTTAAGCGCCCACAAGACCACAGACAACATTAAAGCGACAGGGGCATTTACGGTAAGCTTTGCTACTGCAGCAACCGTCGTACCCTGCGATTATGTGGGAATCGTTTCCGCCAATAATGAGCCGAATAAAATGGAAAAAGCGGGATTTACTACGACGAAAAGTGAATTTGTCAATGCGCCGATCATCAATGAGCTGCCCTTGACGCTGGAATGTAAATTCCTAAAATGCAACGAGGACGGCAATGTGATAGGTGAGATTGTCAACGTCAGCGCTGACGAAAGCATCCTGACAGACGGTAACGTGGACTACAAAAAGCTGGATGCCATCATCTTTGATCCTGCCGCGGCAGCTTATATCCGTTTGGGCGAAAAGGTGGGGAACGCTTTCAAGGACGGCGCTAAATTAAAATAACGAGATTTCAAATGTTTTACCCGCTTGTAAAGCTGTGTTACAGGCGGGCTTTTTTGTGGCGTGATAGCAATAAAAGCAGTTCTAACCTGTAGTTATTGCACAATAGGTTTTATCATACTTTATCACGTCTTAAGAATGGCTTAAAATCAATGCTTTTCAGATATGAGCATAGATTTTTTCGTTTATCTTTGTTTGTCTTGTATCTCAAAAAAGGTACAGAAAAAGTACAGACAAAAGCCCCTGTCAGTGTGGTTATTGGCAGGGGCTTTTTGCTACTTTTTTGCATTTTGTTCTATTTCCTGAATGATATACTTAAAAGCTTTGTCTATTGAATATTCCTCCAAAATCATTTTCTGTTCGCATTCTTTGTAATTTTTGTCGAAATTATCATTATACGGCCAGTTGTAAATAGGCTTGTCGTCAATAATATCTTCTGGCTCTCCAGAGAAAACCTCCCGCAGCATTTCTCGGCGTTTAATGCGTAAAGCTTCAACATCTTTAACTGTTTCAATGTATTTGCCGATATGAAACAGTGCGCTTTCAAAACTTGGCGATTTTAAGATGATATTTAAAGGCTCTATATAGTGTTTAGCATGAGCATTGAAATAACATACTTTTTCTATGGCTTTTTCCGAAAGACCTGTTTCGTCGTGTATGAATTGCTTATCATAAGTTTTGCAGTCGTCATATTCACAGAGCAAATAAGCAGCATCACATTGAAACATTTCACAAAATATGTCTATTAAGTCAACAGTAAATGCCCTAGTGTTGCGCCCTTTTTCTATGTCTGAAAGTGCTTGGCGGGATATTTTATACGAATAATCGTTGTCAAGCTTTTCACTCATTTTATCCAAAGATGATATTCCCAGAGCCTTACGTTCGTCTTTTATGCGTTTGCCGATTTTTTCAAAGTCGTGTCTTATATATGCCATTTAGTTCACTCCAATCTTTCTTTGTTATTTTATCTAACAAAAATATAGAACAAAATTAAAATATGTTAAAATAAAGTTATTTTAAATAACGAATATATTTGTTAATATGGTATCATAAACAAATTGATAAAACAAGACGGACGGAGGGATTAATTGTGAAAAAAACTTTAAACAGGGACAACAAGAACCTTTTAACCGCGAACGCTGAAACTCTGGCTGGTATGCTGGATTGTGGCAGGGCAACGGCGGTGAAAATTGGTACAGACGCAGGCGCAAAAATTCAGATAGGGCGCAGAACATTGTACAATGTTTCCATTATTGAGAAATATTTAAGTGCTGTGAGTGGAGAGTGAGGCAAGATATGGCGAATAGGCGGATGTTTTCACTGGATGTCGTTGACACTGATAAATTCCTTGACATGCCCACAACCTCTCAAAATCTTTATTTTCATCTTGGTATGCGTGCGGATGATGACGGGTTTGTGTCATCTCCAAAGAAAATCGCGGCAATGGTGGGCGCAAATCAAGATGATTTAAAGTTGTTGATAGCTAAGGGGTTTATAATTGCTTTTGATGAGGGTGGGATAGTAGTTTTGCGACATTGGCGTCAAAATAACCTTATCAGGAGTGACAGGTACAAATCAACTATTTATCAGCAACAAATGGCGGCTTTATCGGTCAATAATGGGGTTTATAGTTTGGTTGCTCAACGGTACGCAAATGGTGTACCAGAGGTAGCCAAAATGGAAACCCAGTATAGAGAAGATAAGATTAAAGAAAGTATATCGATATCTAAATATAGTATGCATTTTGAGAAGTTTTGGAGTGTGTACCCAAGGAAGAAAGAAAAATCGAAAGCCTATAAGGCTTATTGTACTAGGCTAAAAGACGGCTTTTCAGAGGATGAATTGTTGCAGGCAGCACAGGGATATGCTGCGGAATGCAAAAATGAAAAACGGGAAGAAAAATACATCAAACTTTGTGCGACATTTCTTTCGGCGAGTACGCCTTTTACTGACTATCTGGACAATGGGAAGGGGGTCGGTGCTATTGAATCAGAAAATAAAGGTCGGGGACAAGCTTCAGATTACTTCCGACGGTTCATTCGGGATTGCGACTGCGATCAAGGTTGAGAGGATTTGCACCGATAATCAGAAGGGATTTTTAGTCACTTTTAAGCTTGACGATTTGGGTTACGTTACTAATCCATACTTCTTTAGTGACGACGGCGTTCTAAATTCGCGAATCACTGAGCGAAAAGGGCGGAGCGGAATGCCAGCGGAATATTCTAACTGTACAGCAAGAGACTTTGACTGGGGATTTTATGCGGAGAACGTCGCGCCTCAAAAGAAAATCGTGAATGATTTCGTTGTCAATTTCGATAGGTATTTAATGAGCGGGCGCGGGCTGTACATTCATTCGGCGGTTACGGGCAGCGGAAAAACAAAATTAGCGTGTATTGTGGTAAACGAAATTTTAAAGCGACGAGACATATCGGTTAGGTTTATCAGCGTTGCGGAATATATTGAGCTCGTAAAGCAGAAGGATGAAGGTAGTAAAGGGGAGATTGAAGCAATATTTAACGCTGGACTCTTGGTTCTTGATGATATTGGGGCGCAAGTCGAAACCAAGGACTGGATTTCGGCGGCATTGTTCAGGCTGATATACAGTCGCTGGACGGGGCATTTGCCGACCATATACACCAGCAACGTTGAAACCACAAATTTAAAAATTGATCCACGCGTTTCAGAGCGGATATATGAGTTATCTACGCCATTGCCAATGCCTGAAACCAACGTAAGGCGAAAAATAGCCGATAAGCATACTGAGCAATTTTTAAGCGGGCTTTTGAACGGAAACGCTAACGAAAATGTTTGGGACACTCCATAAACTGCTGCCAGATATTATTTTTGGACTGGCAGCAGGCTCACAGTGGAAATGCCGCCGCCGTTTGACGTTCCTTTTGTTTAGCTTTAATACAATTTTAAGGGGAAGGCAGGGGAATGTCAAGCAAAACCAAAAAATCACACCCAAAATCACGACACGCCTCGACTTGACTCTAAGGCGCAAAGCCTTGATAAAAATGGCACGACTGTTGCGCTCAGCGTTGTATAATGTAAAAAAGACTAATGAGGGGAGGTTTGATTACGTGACGGAGAGCGGGAAAAAGCAGCCCCGTTTTGTATCATGGCAGGATTACGGAATTGATAAAGCTAGGTATGAGGAGCTGCGGAAAATAGTCAAGTCGGGCAAATATGATGATATGGTGCTCTCTGCTGCCCGCGAAGCAGATGAAAGGGCAGCAAGGCATATCATTCGGTCAGCGAAAAAAGAGCTTTCCTACGAACACATTGAGTTCGACAAGGAACTGGGGCGCTGTGCTTTGGGACGGACAAACTTTTATGGCGCGAGGCGGCTGTTTTTTCACTGCCTCAACAAGAAACTGAGAAACAGTCAGGCTTAAGCCTGATAAACAAAATTTAAGAAGGGAATTTTAGCTATGGAAAGATTGAGAGTCGACAACGGGGTAAGGGAAATTGAGGTAAATAGTAATGGTGACTGTATTTATATCCCCATTAACGACAACACATTTTTCGAGCGCATCAGAAGCTTTCTGGATTGGGCAGAAAAGGAAAAGGCGGCGCTTGAAGTAAAACTGAAAAGCAGAACTGAAGCAGATGACGAGGCAGAAAACATTATTGATATGCAGACTGAATTGAGCAGGGACATATGTGAGGAACTGGATAAACTTTTGGGGGAAGGCTGCTGCCGCAAGGTCTTTATGGGCGTGCAAAACCCAGACATTGTACTGGTATTAGACTTTTTAGGACAGCTTATGCCAATCATGCGGAAGTTTGCGCAGGAACGCAAGGAAAGGGCTGAAAGAGTATTGGACATGCTTTTTGACAATGCTACAGGTGATTGGCAGCACGTCTGTGACGGTTTTGCGGATATTGCCCAAGGCACAGATGACGCCATAGAAGCATTGTTAATGTGATTATGATAATTATTTAGGGTGCAGCTTAACGAAGAAACTTTGCACGTTAGGAGGGGGAGGCAATGTTTAACGGTTGGCTTATAAGCTTTGGCGGCGTTGTACTCCCCAACAGCTTTATACTCGCGGACGGCTGGGAGAGTACGCCAAACCAAAGGGTAGATATTGACGCATACAGGGACGCCAATGCGCTTTTGCACAGGGAAACAAGCGCGAACTTCAAAACTTCCCTGACACTAAATATCCGCTCATTGAACTTAGAAGAAATGAGGGCGTTTAAGGCGGTTATCGGGCTTGCCACACTTGACAATACCGATAAAAAGCAGCGCAGGCTAATGGTTACATACTGGAACGATGAGGAACTGGACTATAAAACGGCAACAATGTATATGCCTGATGTGGCGTACAGTATTCATACGGTAAGCGAGGAGAGAAACGACATTGAGTATAATCCATTTACGGTTGAGCTTATCGAATATTAACGTGACAAAGAATTGTCAAAAAGGCAGCTTTGGTGTTGACATTGGACTGTCTGTAGAACCGATGGAGAGTAACAGCTATGAGAAGGGAGGTTTTTTGGATGTGTAAAAGAAAAATTCGGCTACGCGTACAATGTTGACATTGTAGATGTGTATAGCTGATACCACGGTTTGAGATTGGAGGGAGATAGCGGCAGAGTGAGCGAAGAATACAAAGAGAAACTCTCAAAAACAGAATACGACCGTATAGGTGATATGCTCTTAGAGCTTTTAGCTGATTGCCCCTACATACCGACAGACGCAAAAATAAAGTACAATTCCAAAGATGTTGGCAAATGTGTCTACATTATGACCGCAGGCGGCAGCATTAAGAGCAGAGATGTAATCGGGGGCTTTGCGGCGGAACTGGCGATACAAGTCGCCTATCAGAGTTTCCCCACAGGCAATGGGCAGATGATAACAGCCCAAAATGTAGTTGATAACATAACCAGTTGGCTAGAGGATATAAACAACTTCCCTAAGCTTACTGGAAACAGGAAAATAACAAAGATAACCGCAGAGCCGAGCTTTTCGACGGTGGAACAGGTTGAAAATGATACGGCGACAGTGTATGTGGCGAATGTGGTTATGGAATATCGAAAGAGAGGAGAATAAAAGTTGAAAAGACATCTGTTAAGGCATTATGTTGATATAACAATGGACAAGACGCTTGCAGAGCCTGATTATCACCTGATAGGCGAGGGCGTATCTTCTTTATCGGAGGAGATGAACGCCGAGGAAGAAACTGTGCAATGGATTAATCAGGAAAACGGCACAACGGATTTGAAGTCCTACACGCCGTCAATATCTATCGAAATGCAAGATGTAGACCAAGAGGACACAGACCTTGTTGACTGGGTGAATAAAATCGTTGACACACTTCCCACAGGCAGCAGCGCAATTACTTCCTATGTGCGTGTAAGGGTTAGCGGCAAAGGACCGACATACCCCGCTGTACAGAGAAAATGTGTTGTATCAGTTAGCAGCACAGGCGGAGACGCGGGCGGAAATGTCACAAACTCAATAACCCTTGGCGGCTGCGGCGACGGCATACAGGGAACATTTGACCCTGAAACAGGTACATTTTCAAAGAGTCTATCAGATTAAGGGGGATATATGGATAAGTTACAGATTGACAACTGGACACGCAAAATAGAAGTAAACGACAACGGCGACACAATCCAATATTCACTTGCAAACAGCGCATTTTATGATGAGCTGATCTCATTTGCACAGTGGATACAAAGTGACGAGCTGCGCGCACAGGCAGAGGAAGTTACAAAACAGCAGGAAAACATGAAAAAGTCCGACGGAAAATTTGACCTTAATGCCGCAAGCTTGGCAAGCGCGGTAGAGTTGAATATGTCAAAAGCAGCGTGTGAAAAGATTGACAAGATGTTCGGGGAAAATGCCTGCAAAAAAGTGTTCGGCGACATTATCCCGCAAATGGACATTATTGTCGCCTTTTTGAACGCCGTAATACCTATCGTCAAGAAAAATGCCGAGGAGCGCAGCAAAAAGATTAACACGCAGTTCAGCAAGAGCAGAAAGGGCGCGAAAAGCTGATGTTCAACATTATGCTTGACAAACTTCCCACTGAATACAAGGGCTATCCGATAAACAGTGACTTCCGCATCGGAATACAGATTTTTCAGGTGCTAAGCAGTGACGAGCTGGCGGACATTGAGAAAACTTATAAGGCGTGTGAATTGCTGTTTGATGTTGACGGCGGACAATTCCCTGATGTTAAGACAATGCAGGAGGGCATACAGTGGTTTTTGTCTGATTGGTACACTGATAACCCCGTAAAAAGCAGTGGGAAAGAGCGCAAGGACATGGATTATGACATTGACCAATGGCGCATTTTTTCAGCGTTTCTTACGCAGTTCGGCATAAATCTCAACGAAGCTGATATGCACTTTTGGGTGTTTATGGGCTTACTGTCCACACTGGAAGAATGTGCCTTTACGCGTGTGATTGATGTTAGGACAAGGAAAATAGATCCAAAAGCAAAACCGTCTGAAAAAGAGGCAATGCGCAAGGTGAAAGAACGCTATGCGCTTGAGCAGGCGGAAGAACAGCTAACGCCGCAGGAACAGGCAGAGTATGACGCGTTTATGCGGTATGCAAACAAAAGGAAGAAAACAAAAACCGATACGCAGAAAGAGGGCGTACCGCTAACCTAGAAAAGTTATAGGTGGTTTTATGGCACAGTATGACGGAAGTATTCGCATAGATACATTAATAGACCAGAGAGGCTTTGACCGAGGCTCAAGGAGCTTAATTCAGGGCATGACACGCCTTGGAAACAGCCTCAACGGGCTTATAGGCGCCCTTGGCTTAGGCTTAAGCCTTGTGGGGCTTGTTTCACTTGGAAAACAGGCGATAGAAACAGCAAGCGATATTCAGGAAGTGCAGAATGTAGTTGATACGGCGTTCGGGGATATGTCCTACAAAATGGAGCGTTTTGCCGACACGGCTATAAAGCAGTTCGGTATTTCAAAACTGTCCGCTAAGCAAATGGGTTCTACCTTTGCTGCGATGGGGCGTTCTATGGTGGGCAGTATGGAAGACGCTACCGACATGGCGATAGCGCTTACAGGACGCGCGGCGGATATGGCAAGCTTTTATAACAAGAGCTTTGAAGAAACATCAACGGCATTAAAATCAATTTACACAGGCGAAACGGAAACACTAAAACAGTATGGCGTTGTAATGACAGAAGTTAATCTTCAGGAATACGCCGCAGAAAAAGGCATAAAAAAGAAAATATCTGCAATGACGCAGGCGGAAAAGGTGCAATTACGATACAACTATGTTATGGAACAGACAAGCCTTGCCGCCGGCGATTTTGTGAAAACTTCCAACAGTTGGGCTAATCAGACAAGGATTTTGTCGGAACAGTTTAAGGAATTGCTTTCAATCTTGGGTTCGGGATTAATTACAGTCTTAACGCCTGTTATAAAGTTCCTTAACAATGTGCTTTCAATGCTTATCGCGATTGCAAAACAGGTAGGGGCTATTCTGTCAAAGTTATTCGGCATAAGCATACCGACAGTACAGACAGGGAAACTTGCGCAGGATATGACGGACGCGGCAGCAGGCGCGGGCGACCTTGCGGAGGGCATAGAAGAGGCAGGAAAAGCCGCGAATAAAGCTGTTGCGCCATTTGATAAGCTAAATGTCTTAAATCAGGACAAGGACGGCAGCAGTGGAGCGTCAGGCGGCATAGGCGCGGGCGGCGGTTTTGAAATGCCCGAAGTTGAGATTGAGGAAAGCGATGTAGCGCCGATTGATGATTTGAGCAATGCCATTGATGATATTCTTGAAAAGGCAAAACCGCTTTTTGACTGGTTTAAGAAGCTTAAAGAACTTTTCAAAGAGGGATTTTTTGACGGCTTGGGCGAGAGCTGGAAAGAGCGCGTTGCAGACATTATAGAGAGTGCTAAAAACATTGGCAAAAGCCTTAAAGAGATATTTACAGACCCTACTGTAGTTGAAGCTGCTAAAACTATGGTTGAAAAGATAATTTACGCTTTGGGGCAGATTGTGGGTTCTGTAGCGTCTATGGGTCTTACCATTGCGCAAAACATTATCGGGGGAATTGATAAATACTTAGAGCAGAACAAAGAGTTTTTAAAAGAAAAGCTTGTATCAATTTTTGATATCACTGGTGAAGTTGCCGCACAAATTGGTGAGGCTTGCGCCTCTATTGCCTATATCTTTGAGGCGTTCGGCAGTGAGAGCGGGCAGCAGTTGACGGCTAACATTATAGGCATATTTACTAACACTATTGCAAGTATTTTAGAGCTTGCGCTAAAGTTCGGAAGGGATATTCTTAATTGCATTTTACAGCCTATCATCGACAATGAGGACGCGTTAAGAACGGCTTTAGAGAATTTCCTCGGCGTTCTTGCTGACATCACAGGAAGGATAAAAGAGAGGATAGAGGAGGCGTTTGAAAACCTAAATCAGTTGTACGATGAAAAAGTTAAGCCGTTCCTTGAGGATATGGAAAAGAGAATTTCAGAATGGGTTGCGACTGATTTAATTGACTGGATTGACAATTTTGGACAATCGTTAAAAAAGGCGTTTGACTGGATTTCAGAAAACGAGGGCGTTGTAAAAAGCCTTATTGTAAATGTCGGACTACTCACAGCGGCGTGGAAATTGCTGACTGCTGCCTTTGCCGCTTGGAATACCGCCGCGCCAATTGTTACAACAGCATTACAGGCGATAAGCACAGTGTTAAGCGGCGAATTGTTGAGCGGTACAGGCATACTTACAAAACTTGCCAATACATTTTTGCTAGTAGCAGGCGGCGCAGGAACATTACATGAAGCCCTTGTCACAATATTCGGAACTATGGCTACGACTTTTGCAGGGATAGCAAGCGTTGTCGGCGGAATTATAACGGCGGTAACAAACTTTATATCAATGCTGCAAAACGGCTTTAATGCGATAAACGAAGTTCTAATGCTTATAGGAATAGCATTAACAGCAATAGGTGCGATTATACTTGGCGCGCCCGCTTTAGTGGCTGGGATAGTAGCTGCTGTTGTGGCGGCTGCTGCCACAATCGTTACAGTGATACATGACAACTGGGACGCAATATGCGAATGGTTTTCGGGTGCTGCTGATTGGATAAATGAAAATGTTATCCAACCAGTTATAAGCTTTTTCCAAGGATTATGGAGCTCTGTATCAGGATTTTTCAGCAGTCTTTGGAATGATATCGTTGGAGTTTGGAGCGCCGCCTCTGGTTGGTTTAGCTCTGCCGTCATAGAGCCGATAGCAAGCTTTTTCCAAGGGCTGTTGACAAGGGTACAGCAGATATTTGAAGGTCTTTGGCTGATTGTTCAGGCTGTGTGGATAGTCGCGTCAACTTGGTTTAACGATAATGTTATAACTCCTATAGTGACATTTTTCCAAGAGCTATGGACGACAGTATCAGAATTTTTTACGCAATTATGGGAAGATATATGCGAACTATGGACAACAGTATCAACTTGGTTTGATGAAAATGTAATAATCCCTGTGACGGACTTTTTCAGGGGGCTGTGGGAAGATGTATCAGGATTTTTCAGCGAATTATGGGAAGACATAAAGGCTGTGTGGAGCGTCGTGTTTAGTTGGTTTGATACAAACATAATCACGCCTGTAAAAAATGCTTTCAGGGCAGTCTGTGATGCTATAGGTGGCTATTTCTCGTCACTGTGGCAAGGTATTAGGGGTGGAGTTGTAAGTGCTATGAACGCGGTTATAAGTGGCATAGAGGGTGCAATCAATTTTATAGTGTCGGGAATAAATTCAATACTTTCAGGCTTTAACGATGTAGCGTCCTGGGCGGCAAATGTTGTAGGCGTAGATTGGGGCGGCGTTAGCTTAGTCCCGACTGTTTCCCTTGGAAGAATACCCGCGCTTGCGGACGGCGCAGTAATACGAGGCGGCGATCCGTTTGTGGCAGTCCTAGGCGACCAAAGACATGGACAAACCAACATCGAAACGCCGCTGCCGACAATGGTAAAGGCTTTCAAACAGGCTTTAGCTGAGAGCGGCAACACAGGCGGCGGAACATATACCTTTGTTGCACAGCTTGACGGCAGAACGCTTTTTGAGGAGACAGTAAAGCAGAATGATATTTACTTTTATCGGACAGGAAGTTCGGCGTTTTTGTTCTGATGTAGAAATTCTACCATAATTTGGGCTTGCTGCTGAAGGAGAATGTAGAGCGAGAAGCCTAAAAACGGCAGACGGCGGCAGGCGGTTATTGTGTAGTGTGGGGCAGTTTCATATCGTGAGGGGTGCATAAAGTGGCAGCGCATTTGACGGACAGGCAGAAAAAGAAAATAATCGCTGATTATGTGGAGCTTGGGAGCTATAACGCCACTGCCAAGAAGAACGGCGTATCTGATAATACCGTTAGGAAAGTTGTTAGGGAAAATTCGGATATTGCGGAAAAGTGCGAACAAAAAAAGAAACAAAATACCCTTGATATGCTTGCATATATGGAAAGCCACAAGAAACAGGCGCAGAGCGTGTTGGACAAGTATCTGACCGCCCTAGCAAATCCCGACAAGATAGAGGCGGCGAAACTGTCCGAAGTAGCTACGGCTATGGGTATCTTAATGGATAAATTTATCAACAATCCGCTGAAGCACGAGATTGACGAGCAGAAGCTTGAAATTGAGCTTTTAAAGCTTGAAAGCCAGATAAAAGACAGCAAGCCCGATGATGAGGCAGAGGATAACTTTATGGAGGCGCTTAATAGTACGGCTGAAACGGTCTGGAATGAAAACGGCGGCACAGATGAAAATTGCAGCGGCGCATAAAGCCGAGAAAGGAACAATAAAATGGCAGGATTGAGCGGATATGAGCAGGAAGTAACGATAATATTTAATGCGGTAGATGAAACAGCGGAGATTTATACAGCAAACCCAGTCTGGACACGCAAAATGGATAAATTAGTGGAACAAAATCCGAAGCAATTTAAGTTAGAGCGCGTGGGAAAATGCGAGGGGAAAATTATCTCAAAAAGTTATTCATTTCCCAAGAAATTTATCACAATCAGGTCAAAGGAAACAAAAAGGGAGCTGACAGAAGAACAAAGGGCAGAGTTGGCAGAGAGGCTTAATAGGTCACGCTAAAATCAATTTTACGCTGAAATTTCCCAGAGCAGACTGGGAGAAAAGGTTTTGAAACGGTATCAGGGTAGAAATATAAGGGTAAGAGATTAAAACGCGAAAATGGGCTTTAAAACAGATTTAATATAGGCATTGTCTGAAAGAAAGATATGTGATATACTCCATTCAAGGGAAACCATAGAGCCAAAGGCGGCTACCCTCCATTTCGGAGGGGCTAACCCTCCAAACCGCAAGGAAAGGAGGGAGGTCAATGATTACATATGCAGATTTAATTCAGACAGGAATATTCATTGTCGCCCTTGTAGGATTGTGTTATACAGTCTTCAAGGGAAAGAAATAGCCGCCACTACTCCCAATAGTGACGGCTGTTTGTAAAAAACAGTTACACGTTATTTGAGGGTAGCCGCCTCTATGGCTTTCCCTTTTTATGTCTATAATATAGCACATTTGGCAGCAGGGCGCAAGGGGTAAACACACGTTTACTGTAACGCTATACCGAAAGGCTGTGAGGCTGCTGCCATCTTATTCTCTTATCAGGCGATTATTCAAAATATCTGCTGCCAAATAAGGCAGGGAGAGCCCTGAAATTTCTAAGCAGACATCAGGCTATTCCTGTTTTTGCCTGTCGCGTTCCATTGTTTCATCAATAGCACGATTGATAAATGAATTGAGAGTTTCTCCGTTTTGTTCTGCATGAATTTTTATATTTTCCTTTTTACCTTTGGGCTTAACAGTTAGCTCTACACGATCGTAGTTGTTTTTGACATATTTATGAACTGCTTTTTGCTGTGCCTTGCTGATTTTGTTATCCTCTGACATTCAAACACCTTCTTTCCTTTATGCGTTTTGGTAGTGGTTATGTATAGAGGCACCTTCTCCACCATACCAAAATTATAACACAAAAGTCTATTCACGTAAATATACAAAATGTATAAATATATTCACGTAAATATAGGAATAATGTCAATGGACTATTCACGTGAATAGATATATAATAGACTTATCAACAAGGAAAGGAGAAAACGCAATATGAAGCAGATAACCAGAGTAAGAAAAACTGTATGCACAATGGCTAATGAACTGAAAAAGGCAGGGTATTCCTTATCAGAGGCATTCCGCAAGGCTTGGCAGAGGGTAAAGCTGACAATGACGATAAGGGCAGCAGGCACGACCTTTGAAAACAGGCAGGAGCGGCTGCAGTTCCTGCGGCAGTTTAAGCCAGAGGATTTGACCGTTACGCTTGAAAGGGAAAGGCAAAATAAGCTTGACGGCAATGCCATTCAGATAGTTGTCCATATCAAGCCGATTTCCAGAAAAACAGTAGTCGGCTATGTGCCAAAGGGATTGGCAAGGGAGCTTTCCAAGGTGCTTGATATGGGTATTCAGGTAAAGGCTTCCCTAATGCAGATTATAGGCGGGTATTCGTACAAAGAGAGCCTTGGCGCACTGGTAAACATAGCGATATAAAGAAAGCGCCTATATCAGAGCCGCTAACTCTGGTATAGGCAGACAACCCAGCAACTAAGCAGATTGAGGGTATGCAGGAATTATATCACGCCTGCTGCCCCCTGTAAAGAAAAAGAAAGCGAGGATAAATTTACCCTATGGAAAAAATTAAAAAGTATGTCGCGCGTTTCATCAGGACCGTAAAAATAAGCGACGCATACGACCTAACCGCCGCGGAACTCATTAGGCTGTCCTTAGAGGCAGACAAAGGTGACAATATGGACATTATAGGCACGACTTTTTTCTACGGTTATGCAAAGGGCTATCTTGCGGCACACGCCGAAATAAAAACAGAGAAAGCGAGGTCGGCAAAATGCAGAGGATAAATCTTGATAATACCTCAGAGGCAAACTGCCTTTTGAGTATAAGCAGCGAACTGTTAAACCTGCATGTGATGTTGGAGCGGGCGCAGGCAATAACGAGAAACCTTGTATCTGATTATTTCGGGGACAGGAAAGAAGTGCATGAGAAAGACAAAGGCAGCAGGCTTATATGTCACTATGATGACGCAAGGGCTTTTTCGGAAATAGCAAATGAATATGTTTATGACGCTTTACACTTTGTTGATGAACTTATGGACAAAATCGGCATAGAAGCGGCAAAGCGCAGAGAGGGGGAATGATGTTATGGAACAATTAAAAAATCTAATGGAGCTTGAATATGCCGCTATGTCGGAAATGGGCACTATCCCGCCTGCTTTGGAGAAAGTAAAGGCGTTCGTAAAAGAAAAGCTGTCCGAAAAGGATTTTGACGAGATAAAGGACGAACTGACACAAATATATGCGGATTCCGAGCGGTTCGGTTTTGAACAGGGCTTTGCGCGTGGTATCTTAGCGGCGAAGGGAGGCGCGGTATGACAAAGACGGATTTAGTTTATCAGTGTATTTCTGTTATTGCGGAAATAGTATCAGATTTGCGTAAAAAGCCAAAAGAATACCAAGAGGCGTGGAAAAAGGACTACTTAGAATATATTAAGGGCGCTAACCCGTCTGTACAAAAGCTTTTGCGAGCAGCGCTTACTGTGATTGAAAGTTATCTATAGGGGAAGGGGGGTGAGATTTATGAAGAAACACGAGCAGACGAACCTTGCGACAGAGGTTCTAAGCGAGATGAAGCGGCGGCTTATTATGTGCCGTATGGCGCTGATTATTTCTCTGATTGCAAACATTATTCAGGCTATAATCTTTTTCAGGTAAGGCAAATAAGGCAGCAGCGGCGGACTATATGCACTGCTGCCCTATCCCAAATATAGAGAGGCGGTAAACTATGCTGAATACCAAGAGCGTAATTGACATAAACGGATTTGTGCGCTGCCCTTTGTGCGGAGGCAAGACAAGGCAGAAGGCAAGGAATGACACATATTTGAAAAATTTCCCTTTGTTCTGTCCGAAATGCAAGTGTAACAGCCTTATTGACATTGAGGGCGGCAAAGTTATTGTACAGTCGATAGAACCGAGGATAGATTAGAAAGGCGGTGTGTTTTATGGCAGCAAAAAAAAGAACTGACAACCGAGGGCGGCTGCTGAGAAACGGGGAAATGCAGCGAAAAGAAGATAATCGGTACTTATACCGATATACTGACTTATCAGGTAAAAAACGAACGGTTTACGCCCTGACGCTGGTAGAGCTTCGGGAAAGGGAAAAGCAGATAGAGCGTGATTTCCAAGACGGAATAGACAATATCAAAAGCAATATGACATTAAACCAGCTTTTCAAGGTGTACATGGAAACAAAATCGGATTTACGGGAAAGCACAAGGAGAAATTATTTTGTGACGTGGAGTAACGCTATAGAAAATACAGTGCTTGGAAATATGAAAATCTCAAAGATAAAGCAGCTTCATATTCGGGCATTCTATTCCGAACTTGCGAAAAATGGATATTCAGCGAACACAATCAAGCTGTACCATAATTTGATACACCCAGCTTTAGAACTGGCGGTGGATTCGGATATTATTAGGAAAAACCCAGCAAAGGACTGTAAAAAGGGCATAGGCGGCGCAAAAAAGGAACGCACAGCCCTAACAATCGCGCAGCAGGAAGCGCTACTGGATTTTGTAAAAAACAGCAGCCGTTATAAGGCATATTATCCTATGCTTGTCCTTGCGCTCTCTACGGCTTTGCGAGTGGGGGAACTGACTGGACTGCGGTGGGCAGATGTTGATTTTAAGCAGGGCATTATTCATATTCGGCAGCAGTTGACATACAGAAATTTGGGCGACGGCAGCAGATTCCGCGTGCAACCATTAAAGACAGATGCGGGGCAGCGTGACATTCCTATGACGGAAAGCGCAAGAAAAAGCCTTATAAGGCAACGTGAATTATCTTTAATTTTGGGGAAAAACGGGAAGACACAGGAAATTGATGGCATAACAGATTTTGTGTTTACAAATTCGCTTGGAAACCCTTATGCAACGAACAGTATCAATCTTATAATTGATAATATGGTAAAAGCGTATAACAAGCAGGAAGAAAGAAAAGCGGGAAACGAACACAGGGAGCCGCTGCTGCTGCCTCACATATCAGCGCACATATTAAGGCATACAGCCTGTACAAGACTGGCAGAGGCAGGCTTAGAGCCGAAAGTGCTGCAATACATTATGGGACACACAAACATATCTGTCACGCTGGACGTATATACGCACTTGGACTTTTCACAGATACAGGGAAAAATGGAATCGGTGCAGAAAAATATGAGGATTGGATAAGTCAAATGCCTGCTGCCATTCAGTATAAAATTACTGTCTGGCAGCAGGTTTTTTTCAGAAAAGGTACAAAAAAGGTACAAAACTGAACTTTTTAAGTTTTAATAAGATAAGAAAATCCTTTATTTATCAGTGTTTTGTGGCGTGATAGCAATAAAAGCAGTTCTAACCTGTAGTAATAACTGCTGAACTAATCGAGACTTCCGCTGTCAGGCGTGGAGGATTAAAATAGAATTACAAACAAATAATAAAACAATAGTAGGAGGTATTTATCATGGAATACATTACATTGAATAACAAAGTTAAAATGCCTGTGGCGGGAATCGGCGTGTTTATGATGTCACCTTCAGAGGCGGAAGCGTCGGTGGAAAGCGCTTTAAAAAGCGGCGTGCGCCTGATCGATACGGCAAACGGCTACATGAACGAGAGCGGCACAGGGCGTGGCATCAAAAAGAGCGGCGTGCAGAGAGAGGAAATCTTTCTTGTGACGAAGCTCTGGTCGACGGTCTATGAAAAAGAGACGGCGGTAGACGAAACACTGAAAAGGCTTGGCACGGACTATATCGATCTGCTGTTTCTGCACCAGCCCACAGACAACTGGCGCGAGGGTTACCGGAACATTGAAAAGGCGGTCAAGGCAGGCAAGGTCAAGGCAATCGGTCTTTCAAATTTCCCCGATGAGCTTTTGAAAGAGGCCATTGATACTATGGAGCTGAAACCGCAGATGGTTCAGGTGGAAGCGCACCCGTACTATCCGCAGACGGAATTGAAAAATATCCTTGCCGAGACAGGCATGGGTCTTATGGCATGGTATCCGCTGGGGCATGGAGACAAGAGCCTGATAAATGAGCCGATATTTACGGAGCTTGCTAAAAAGTACGGCAAGACCAACGCACAGATTATCCTGCGCTGGCATATCCAGAGCGGCAATGTCGTAATCCCCGGCTCTAAGAATCCCGACCATATACGCGACAATTTCGATATTTTCGACTTTGCTCTCTCTGACGAAGATATGGCGCAGATTGCCAATGTAAACAAAAACAGGCGGTATTATACGTCAACCCCTGAAATGCTCGCTGCCTATGCCACAATGGAACTGCAGCCGGATCTGTAAAGCTGTCATGCAATTGAGTAGAAGGGAGAATATCATGGAATACACGATTTTGAACAACGGCATCAAAATGCCTATGGAGGGCTTCGGCGTCTTTCAAATGCGCGATCCCAAAGAGTGCGAACAGGCGGTACTGGACGCTATCAGCGTAGGTTATCGATTGATTGACACTGCGGCATCCTACGGAAACGAGGAATCAGTGGGCGCAGCAATCAAAAAGAGCGGCGCCTGCCGTGAGGACTTATTTGTCACCACCAAGCTGTGGGTGTCGGATTCCAGCTATGAGGGCGCGAAACGTGCCTTTGAAACTTCACTGGAAAAGCTGGGACTGGAGTATCTGGATCTTTATCTTTTGCATCAGCCAATGGGCGATTATTACGGCGCATGGCGTGCGCTCGAAGAATT
>CANQSB010000047.1 GCA_947626435.1 uncultured Lachnospiraceae bacterium
CCCTTATATTCCCTGACAAATCCGAAGAACAGCAGGAGCTTTTCATCATTTGTCCTGCCAAGCTCGCTCCGCGCATCTTCCCTTGTCATATTTTTTATCTTAAACGCGTTGTATGTCGGATGCGGGTTCTGTCTGTACAGCGCATCAGGCTTTATTGAGAGCAGGTCGTCCCCGTCGCTTTTTGAATGTACGATAAAGCCGTCGCCCTTTTTTAATACAAGCCTTGTGAGCAGCCTGTCCATCGGGAATCTCTCATGCGGGAACACGTTGTGGCATATGAATATCTTCTTTATTTTTTTTCCAAGCACGCTTTCAAGTATGCGGTAGCAGGGGGAAAAGTACGGATGCCACCACTGTATTATCGCCGCTTCGGCATTTATTTTCCTTATGTACATTCCCGTTTTTATGATATTGAACGGATTGGCAGTATTGAGCATAAATAACGTGCCGTCAACCTTAAACATGTCATTTGAGTAATCCTTCTGCTCCTTTTTAAAAAGAAGCCTTGGGTACTGCATCTTATAGGAAATCATTGTCACATCATATTTTTTTGAAAGCGCCTTATGCAACAGGCTAGTATAATGGGCAATCCCGCCTTTATATGGATATACCGGTCCAATTAACACGATTTTTTTCTTTCCTGTTTCCACACAAAAAAACTCCCAATGCAAAGCATCCTGTGTCATCTGACAACTGCATACTTTACATTGGGAGTTCCCGCATTGTTTTTTATTCTTATTTTTATGCTTTATGTTATCTGTTCATCATGCCGCTTCCTGTTTTGCATTCATGCCATGCCTTCATGTTTTTTACCCGATGAGGCATTTCTTCCCCTGGAATGCAAATCCGTACCTGCGGATGCGTTCAGGGGCGATACCTTTAGCCTCAAGCGAGGCGCTGTAGCATTTCTCCTCTATCTGGCTTAGTGCATTTTTCACAGTGTCGTCGAGCGTCTTTTCATCATCGGGGTCATATACCTTAAATTCTATGATTATTGCATCATCCTTTTCATTCAGCGGTTCAAGCATCACGTCATACCGTCCGAATCCGCTCTCGCGGTTCGAAGTGATGGAATACCTGTCCGCAAGGTCTACCATAAGCCCCAGCACGAAGCCATGGTAGAAGCGTTCGGGCTCCGAGTATTCGGAAGGCTTGTTCCCAGCGTCAAAGCTACTGAAGGTTGCAAGTGCAACCTTATTCATATAGCGGTTCATGGCTTTTTTGTCATCAACAAGCAGTGCCTTGATGAAGTCGTTGTATGATTCCTTGGCATTGCCGCCAAACCAGCCCTTTATCATTTTCTGGAACATTTTTTTCACTTCAAAATTTGTAACCGCAAGCGTGTATAGCGAATCGCCCTCACTGTCCGCAGTTTTTGCTTCACTGGCAGAAAGTATCTTAACTTTCAAAACCTTAAGATACCCTGTTGCCAGCAGCAGGCTCCAGACGGCATTTTCATCACCGTCAAGCTGGCTGAAAACAATCTGCTCGTCTATCTCAGTTTCAAAACTCATGCCGAAAAGCAGCTCCTCCATCGTCTGCTTAATGCTGGCGCTGCCTTTCCTTATAAGTGAATTTATAAGCCCATTCCCGCTTGTGTTTGACCAGTAGGTATCATAAAATCCTCCTGACTCTATAAAAGAGGCAATCGACCATGGATTGTATATGTCAGTATGCGCCCCGAACGTAAAACCGTCATACCATTTTTTTACATCCTGCTTGGCATGCCCTAAATCCATGGCATCAAGCGCCGTAAAGACTTCTTTTTCTGAAAAACCAAAACAGCCTGCATATTTATCGGAAGTCGTAGTCACTACTTTCAGGTTGTTCAGGTCAGAGAATATGCTTTCTTTTGAAATCCTCGTTATTCCTGTGATTAGACCGCGGCACATGTCATTGTTTGTCTTGAAGGTAGAATTGAACAGACCCCTGAAAAATTCAACGGCCTGATCCCAGTACCCGGACAGCCATGCCTCCTGCATCGGGGTATCATACTCGTCTAACAGTATGATTACATCTTTCCCATAATACCGCCGCAGGAAAACTGTCAGCGAGTTTATTGCCCCAGTGGATATCTCATCGCCCATGCCCGGGCGCACTGTCTCGTAATATCCTTTTTCGTTAGGACTGAGCAGCGTTCCTTCAAGAAGATACCTGTGTCTTTCGTACAGCTTTGATATGACTTCTGTTATCTTGTATTCCATCTTCTCATAAGTCGTGGCCTTTACATTGGCAAAGCTCAGGAATATCACTGGAAATGTCCCCTGCAGATGCCTGTATTTGTATTCACCTTCAGAGTCCTTGGTTTCCCATATTGACAATCCGTCAAACAGGTCACTTCTCCCAGCATACGCGTTTGAGAAAAAACATTCAATCATGCTCATGTTGAGGGTTTTCCCAAATCTCCTCGGTCTCGTGATCAGAGTGACATCTGAGCCTGTTTCCCACCATTCCTTTATCAATTCTGTTTTATCTATATAAAATGACTTCTGTTCCCTTATCCTGTCAAACCGCTGCACTCCGATATTGACGTTTGGCTTGCTGCCCATGCCGCACCTCCTGAAACTGGTATATGTTTTTTACCCCACAATCCCATTATAGCCGCTCAGCCCGCTTTTCACAACATTTTTTTCCTAATGCAAAGTATGCAGTTGTCAAGGTGCCATACTGTAATCAAACAATCTATATAAAGCCTTTCAGCTATATAGCAGAGCTGCTTCTCTCATCCTCGCGCTGTGACGTTTCCCCTACAACCATGTAAGTCCTCACAGCCTCTTTCTCAACCTTCTGCTGCATATACAGCGCGTCATACTCCGTCCGCCGTACATGATACTGCGTGTCCTCCAGCAGCCTCCTGTTCGCCGCGAGCGTGTCAGCCATCAGCCCTATCATAAAAGTCAGAAACCCGATAATCAGCAGCATGCACGCCAGTATCAGTGACTGCACATGCCCCGCCGAAGTTCCCTTGAATACAAACCAGAAATACCTCACGATATACCCAATCCCCAGCGCCATAGGCGGCAGCATCAGAAACGTAAAGCACTTAAGCGGCTTGTACATCATGTACGCCCGCAGTATTGTGATCATGGACTTCTTCACATACCCCCATATGCTGTTGAACAGCCTCGAGGGCCTGAGCTCCGGATTAGTCTTCACAGGCACACTTGTAATCCCGAGCTTTTCACGTCCGGCTTGGACAATCGTTTCTAATGTATATGTATAATCATTAACCACATTAATGTGCATAGCCGCTTCGCGGCTCAATGCACGAAACCCGCTTGGGGCATCAGGAATGTCAGTATTTGATGCCTTTCGTACTGCCCAGCTTCCCAAGTGCTGCAGCTTCTTCTTTATAAACGAAAAGTGTTCTGTTTCATCAATCGGGCGGGCGCCTATTACATAATCTGCCTTTCCATCCAAAATTGGCTGAATCAATGTCTGTATATCGTCCGCGCAATACTGGTTGTCGGCATCAGTATTAACTATTATATCTGCTCCTTGACGTAAGCATTCATCAAGACCCGCCATAAAGCCTTTTGCCAAGCCTTTATTTTGCTTGAAGTTCACTACATGATGAACTCCCCAGCGCTTCGCTACCTCTACTGTATTGTCCTTACTGCCGTCATTTATAATTAAATATTCGATGGTATCAATTCCATCCAGCTTTTTAGGAAGATCATTGAGCGCTATCTCCAACGTCTGCGCTTCGTTGTAGCACGGTATCTGAATTATAAGCTTCATCATTCTCCTCCTTCTTAGGCAACTCGACTGCGACTCTGGTATTGTTTACACATACTATGACAAACACTAGATAAATTATAGTAGTTGCCATAGTTTGTGTCAATAAAAAACATTGTAATATATATACTAAGGATATAAGCCTTGAAAGCTTCTGCGAACGTGTCGCTTTCATTCTTCTTTGTTCTTTCAGGCTTTCAAATATGCTGTATAAGAAATAAACCACAAGGCATATTCCACATATTCCGTAATTGTCATTCGCTATGAAAAATAAATTTTTTTGCGCGGCTATACTGTTTCGTATTTGGGCTATAAGCCTGCCCATCATCTCAGGAAGCAGGCTGCTGCTTCCCTTTATCAGCACTACCGTAAATGCTGTCATTAGCAGAATTAAAAATACGCTTGTTCTTTTAAAGAACAGCCTTGCTTTTTTTGTATTCTCTTCTTCATTTTCTTCAAGCTTATCCCAAAAGTTAAAGAAAAATACGCCAAAAACTGATAATAACAATTCTAAATATACACTTGTTTCTAAATCATATGTCAAGGCTAACGCTTCGTCAAAAACCTTTGTATACCCTGTCAACAATGACATATTGCAGAGCATAAATGCATATATAAAAAACATCTGCATATCTTTTTTGACTAATTGCTTTGTGGGTCTAAATATAAATGGGATTATAAAAAACACTGCCCCCATTAATATCAAGCTTGGTATATTCTTTTGTATCAACAATATAAAGAATCCTACCACAGCATTAGCGCCATGCCATAACCATTTGCCGCTAAAAATGCAATATGCAGCGACATTTATAGTAATCACAGCTACAAGCCACCCTGTAACCATGTCACTTGCAAGTAATGCCTGTATCAAAAAATCAAAGCTCGAATCCACTAAATAATGCCATAAAAGCATTATATTAGTAATCATTCCAAAAACGCTGAAAAACATTATCTGATTTTCGGAAATCACAAATCTATTACGCAACAGATAATAAATCAACACTAACGCAATAATCTGAATTTCTTTTGTATAATTAATCGGGTCAAAAATCACTTTCCCAATAAGGCTGATAAGAGCCAATATACCAATTGAATATATGATTATATCCTGATAAGACAAGCCTGCAAACAAAGGCTCTTGTTTTTTTTGTCTATCCCATACGTCAAAGAAAAGCATTGCCAACGTAGCTATAAGTATGATAAGCATATTAATCCGTAAACCTGCCACAGTAATATCAAGCCACAGTATATTTGCTACCACAAACAAACAAGCAATATAGGACTGACACTTATCTTTCACTTACTCACCCTCTGTTTTCTTCTTGCCTTTATTTCCTTTTATTGTCGAGAAAATACCAACTCCAAAAATAGCAACTACCAATATTATTACTATCGCGCCCCATATTCTTGAACGTTTTTTCTCCTGCTCATAAACCACAATGCCATCAAACATCAGTGATACTTGTGTCTTTATTTGTTCAAATTCTGCCGAAAGCCCTTCTTTATCTCCAATTGCTTTCAAATTTTTAGTTTCGACATATCCCTTGCTCTCTTTATATGAAACCTGACACCAGCCATTTTGTGCATCTTCACACACTACAACAGGAGTTCCGGCTGTCAATGTTGCAAGCGACTTGGAAGTATTATCTGCTTTTTCATAAAGAACCGTATCTGCGGCGGTTTGCAACGCCGTATTTGCGAGTATTTGCGTTTCTTCTTCAGCACACACTATCGTCCCAAATGTTAAAACCGCTATTAAGAGCAAGCTCAACCCAAAAAGTTTCTTTTTCATAACCCCTCATCTCCTCAATACCTAAATAACCTGCTATAATTCGTTATAGCATAGCGCAAAATGACCATATACAAATACATGATTATATATATCATACATCTTATCTATATACGTATCCTTATAATTCAGCAGAACTATATCGTCATCTTTTATCTTTTCTAACACATCATCACCTGTGCGTTTGTACACGTCAATAACCCTGTCGCGCAACATAAACTGCATAATTGCAACAGAAGCATTGTCATTACTATTTATGTAAATAATACGCCGTTCTTTTTCTTGGCAAAGTTCTTCTACCCTTTCAGCGTCGCGCATATCTCTAAAAATGCCTAGTGCCGTAGAATCTAAGCCTACCGCATAAGCTCTAACCGTCAACACCAATTCAACCGCTGTCACTAATAATAGAATAAAGAGCTTTTTCCTTTTTCTCGCGCATATTATAAATGTCATTACCAGTAAAGTCAAAAATATAGCAAGCAAATATGCCTGACAATAATATTTAATCGGCTCAAATGTGCTTTCGTTGTATACATAGCACATCCCCGGTATCATAAAGCCCTTAAAAACCGTTTGCTTATTAATCACCAAGCTATATATAAGTAGCATTACCATAGGCGCTTCCGATATTATTATAAATATCGTACCTGCTATTGTTTTCCTGCTTGTCCATATGGCATATATACCTATAAACATCAAAACCGGTACAACAAAATCATGATACCTTCCATAAAGCAATGTATCGACTCGCCATGGACTCAACGTTGCAATAGAGGAGATTAAAATCTCTGCAACTGACGAAGTCAAAACATAGCCATACCAAAAACGTTGTTTTAAATCAATTGTTTTTTTTAAAATTATTCTTAGCGAATACGCTAATCCCCAATATGCCAGCCCAAAGCTTGCAGCACCGACATATAATGTTTTTCCGGCAATACTTATAATTAAGTTCTTAAAACCTTCTAATGTAAATATATATTTAAGCTTCCACATCTGACCGGCATAATCATTGCCCTTGAGTGTTTCTTCATCCGCTGTAGCATATATATTTTGCGTTACCCAGTTTTTTGCCATATAACCGACAGCCAATGCTAACAGTATCATTCCTAGGAATATTAAAAAATTTTTTCTGTTTTTCTTATCCGCAAAGCATAAATACAGTGCAAGTATTAAAACTGTAGATATAACTATGCCAACCGAGCGCATATGAACGAAGTATATGTATATGTTCGCTACCGAAAGAAATATAAGCCTCCACATTCCCCCGTTGCGAATATAGTTATACATCAACAAGCAAATCACCGCATACATTGTCGCCAGTAGAACCTCTGCCATCGTTGTCCTTGAATAGAACAATAGCGAAGGGTAGGTAACAGTCACAGCGGCAAACACAATAGCAGCATTATCGCTAATATTTTTAAACGCCTGCTTTGCCATTTTTTTTAGCACAAAAAAAATTGCTATGAGCATCAAGAAATTCAATATCAGTGCCAACCTGTATGCCCATATGCCATTTTTACAAATGCAAAATATTGGGAACAGTAATATACTATATCCATACGAATAGTAAGAATTCATGGAGGTAATAGCCGACCAGTCATAACCGGCTATCCTAGCCGCAGGAGCCCAATAGCCAAATTCATCAGGGAGCAGTGAGAATCCATAGCTTCCTATCACAACATAATACCCAAATCCGGATATTAAACATATAGTGACTATTGTATATATATTTCTACGACACCACTTCCTAATCGCCTCTGCCATATACTCCCATGCTTCTTTCGCAATCACATCTTTTAAAAGGCAGACCTCCTCCTGTTATGCAGTCAGAGGTCTGTCCATTTTATTATTGTGCAACGATTGGCTGTGCAGCGATTGATTGTGCAACGATTGAATATGTGCCAAGACCAGCCTTTAATTCAAATGTAATAGTATTAGGGTTAGCATCCTGATCCTCAAGAATTGAGATTACGCCACCCGGCTGTACGCAAATCATGCTGTATGTCTTTGTCGGGTCAATAGCAGAGCTGGGAATACCTACTACCATTCCAATGCTGCCGTTTGACAGTGAAACAAATTTGCCGTTCTCTCTTGC
This sequence comes from uncultured Lachnospiraceae bacterium, assembly GCA_947626435.1. Lineage (GTDB taxonomy): Bacteria > Bacillota > Clostridia > Lachnospirales > Lachnospiraceae > COE1. The sequence continues at coordinate 7,623 of CANQSB010000047.1, forward strand.
GCCAAGCTCAATGTTAAGTGAAGTAATTACATTTGCGCCAAGAGCTTCTGCTGCCGCGTTAATGCTTGCCATAGCAAGATTGCTCTTTGCAACATCGGTGTCATACATGATGACATAAGGCTTCTGACCATTTGTAAGGCCAAGAGACGCTCTTACATTAGCAAGAGGTGTTACAACAGCCGCGCCCTGAACTGACTTTGCTACATATGCGCCTGCAATTGTAGTCCTAACTGATGAACCAGCTACTGAAATAGCAGCGCCCTCTTCTCTTGCGGCCGCCTGTGCTTCTGTTACCACTGCTACAGGTACATATTCCTCAGCACTAGAACCTTCGTCGGAAGTATGAGTACCACCAGTGTCTGATGCTGCTGCAGTTAATACTGAAGCCATTACCATTGTTGCTGCGAGAATGCCTGTTAAGGCTCTCTTAATCTTTCTCATGTTTTTTTCCTCCTCAATTGAGATTTTTTGTTGGGTTCATCTTATATCAGCAATTATACTGATATCCCAAAGCCCCAACCCAAAAGGCTCTGTTTGCGTTTTATTATATACCATGTTTTTTTAACTTGCAATAGTAAATTTTGGAAAAAGTTAGAATTTATTATATAATTATTTTTTTACACATTACTTAACATTCCATGCATTTTGTGCATACTGTATATTATTTTGCCTTTTATTTATAAACAATAGTTATCATCTTTGATTTTCACAGACTTTAAATATCAATGTTGACTATATTGACAGCAATAACTCACGATTTTTTTGTAACGAAATGACAAAATAAAAGCATCACTCCCATAAAGCGACACTTTTTATATTTTTCATGTTATTTCCTGCTGTTTATGTACCGCACAATCCCCATATACACCGCCCACGCGACTTTTTCCTGATATTCCTCGGTCGTAAGCAGCTCAGCCTCTGTCGGATTGCTCATAAACGCGCACTCCACTATTATAATAGGTACAGACGTCTTTTTCAGCAGATAATAGCTGCTGTTATCCTTAGCCGCGCGCTCCTTTTTAGGCTTTAGCGTGCTTATCATCTGCTCCTGCATTATCTCCGCCGCCGCCTTGCTTTTTTCAGAATCTTTATAATAGAACACCTGCACGCCGCTCACTGACGCGTCGGGATAGCTGTTCTGGTGTATGCTCACTGTTATCACAGGCCGCGCACCTTCTATGATGGCAAGCCTGTTTTTCATATCGCGCACCTTTTTGTTTGAATCGCCTTCTTCATACAGCCCTTTGTCCTCAGTGCGCGTCATTACTACGTTTATGCCCTGCTCTGTTAAATCCTTTTCAAGCTTCAGGGCTATCGCGAGGTTTATATCCTTTTCAAGCGCGCCGTTTACGCCGACCTTGCCAGGATCATTGCCACCATGTCCCGCGTCTATCACTACCGTAACGCCGCCTTTGTTTTCGGCTGTATTCGGCTCCATCACGCTCGCAAAGCGCAGCGATTCCCTTACAAGCACAAACAGCGCCAGCGCCGCAAGGACAGAAACGATTTTCATTCTATTATTAATCTTTATGGCTCCCATTTCATTCACCGGTACAAATACTTTGTACTAGTATATGAAGCATTTCCGCCAAATAGTATTAATTGTCCCTCATTCACTCCTTAATGCGACGGTCTTTCCTAACGCTTTCTGCCGGCAATGCAATTCCCTATAAAGACAACAATATTCGCCGCTACTATAGTAGAGCCGACCGGCGTTGAAAACAATATAGAAAGTGTTATCCCGACAAGCGAGCAGCACACAGATATCACAGCCGAGTAAATAACCACTCCCTTAAAGCTCTTTATCACGCGCATCGCGGACAGCGCAGGGAATACCACCAGCGCAGAAACGAGGAGCGAGCCGACTAAGTTCATGGCAAGCACTATGATAATCGCCGTTATCACCGCAATAAGTGTATTGTAAAGCTGCGCCTTTACCCCCGTAGCCCGCGCAAAATTCTCATCAAAGGTCACTGCAAATATGCGGTTGTACAGCAACACAAAAAGCACTACCACAATTACAGACATCACTATGCACAGCGCTACCTCCGCACGTGTAAGCGTGAGTATTGAAGTCGAGCCAAACAATGTGCTGCATACATCTCCTGACGCATTTGCAGAAGTTGAAAACAAATTCATCACAAGATACCCGACGGCAAGCGCCCCCACTGACACCATGGCAATCGCGGAATCCCCGTAAAGCTTGGTATTCTGCCCGGTTCTTAGCAGCAAAATCGCCGCCGCTATAGTCACAGGCATTACTACCAAGGTATTATTTGTAAGGTTAAAAACCGACGCGACCGCCAACGCGCCAAACGCAACATGCGAAAGCCCGTCGCCGATATATGAAAACCGCTTCAGCACAAGCGACACGCCAAGCAATGATGAGCAGAGCGCAATCAAAGTCCCGACTATAAGCGCATACCGCACAAACGGATATGAAATATAAAACCGTATTTCTTCTATCATAATTCTCTACCTTCTGTCATCTGCTGCCTTGGCAGCTATTCACAGACAATAATCTATACATTATGCCAGCATTGCAAACTTATATATGTCAGGCATTGCAAAAATACATTCTATAACATGGAATTGGGGTAAATATACAAAATATGCAATGATTAGCACGCAACTTGCTACATTTAGCGCCTAATCATGTTTTTGTATATTTCATACAAATCAAACATTTTAGAAAACATTTCACAATTGTATATTATATATGGGCTTGAATAGAGTGTTTCCTTTTAAATATTCTAATATCTCATTTCAAGCTTAGTCGCCAGCTCGCGCCAAAACTCGCTTTCCATGTATTCCTGCACCGTACCTATAAATGAACGCTCCTTTTCAATATGAAGAATATGGCTTGCGTACTCAATAGCCGCCTGCACATCATGCGACACCATTATAATAGTAAGCCCTTCATTGTTCAGACGCTTGATAAGCTGATAAAACTCCACCGTCACCTTAGGGTCAAGCCCCGTCACAGGCTCGTCGAGCACCAACAACACAGACGAAGCGCAGAGCGCCCTAGCAAGTAAAACTCTCTGCTGCTGCCCTCCCGAAAGCTTGCGGTAACATTCCTTCCTTAAATCCCATATGTCCATACGGCGCATATTTTTCTCGGCAAGCTCCTTCTGCGCCTTTCCAAAAAAAGGCCGCCTCCCGCAGCTTGACAGCGTTCCCGAAAGCACTATCTCCCATACGGAGGCAGGAAAATCCCTCTGCACAAAAGTCTGCTGCGGCAGATACCCAATCTCGTGCGCGTTCAAACCGTCCGAGCATTCAAACACGCCGCCCATAGGCGGAGTAAGCCCCAGCAACGTCTTCATCAGCGTAGACTTCCCCGCGCCATTTTCACCGACAATGCACAGATAATCGCCCTTATTTACTTCAAAGCTTATATTCTCAGCGACAACCATTCCCTCATAGCCCAATACGAGATTTCTGCATTTAATATACGACATTGCAAACTCCTATTTTTCATATTTTCAGCAACACCATTCGCCTTAGTGTTTCTTAATGTTTTGGTTTAATGCCAGCCGCAAAACCTCAAGGTTGTCCTTCATAACGCCAAGATATGACATGCCGCCTTCAATATTTCTTTTTGACACAGACTGCATCGAATTAATCACCAAAACCCGCCCGTTATCACTATCAGCATTTTCGACAATCACTCTCGCCAGCCTGCTGTCCGAACCCTCAAGCACAAGAACCGCCGTTAAATGATGCGCTTTCACCGCCTCTATCAGCGAAGCCACTGTTTCAAAGCTAGCTTCCGTCTCCGCACTGCACCCCTCAAACGCCGCAAAACACTCTATACCATAATCCTCCGCCATATACCTAAACGGAAACCTGTCCGCAAAAACCAGCGCATCCGCAGACGCCGTTTCCACCACCTCTTCATATTCGCCGTCAAGCGCGCTAAGCTTTTCCAAATATGCCTCACAATTTTTCTCATACAACCCGGCATTCCCCTCATCAAGCCGCATAAGCTCATTGCAAAGCACCCTCACAATATGCTCCGCATTCTTTAACGAAAGCCAGACATGCTCATCATACTCAACAGCATCATAACTATCCGCCTGACCTCCGCCATACTCATACTCCCCATAACCGCCACTGTGCCCGTCCTCATGTCCGTCCTCATGCTGCTCCCCGCCAATATGCTCCTCCTCGTAAAGCCTCCCATCAAGCTCGCTCATCATATTCACAGCGCAGACATCACTCTCAACATCAGCCCTAAGCACATCTTCAACCCATTTATCAGACTCCCCGCCCACATAAACAAGCATATCACACTCAGCAATCCGCGCTATATCAAGCGCCGAAGGCTGATAACTGTGCAAATCCCCGCCCTTCTCCGTAAGCAGCGAAAGCCGAAACCCGTCATCATTCCCGGCTATAATCTCCCTAATCCAGTCATACTGCGGAAAAGTCGTACACACAATGCTTATCCTGCCATCATCCGCCCCCACTTCACTACCGCAGCCCGCCAAAAATACGCCAAATGCAGCTATATACGCCAATACCACCGCACACGACCTACAAAACTTTCTATCGCCCATTTATCTTCCTTCATTAATATATCTTCTAATCTATCTCTTTTTCATTGATAGACTGACTTTTTTCGTTTGAACATTCGTTTTCATCCCCTCCTAGTATATGATGGACATATTGACCTGACAACACATCATCTATATCCATCAAACTGAGGGTTTCTCTTAAGGAATCAATTCCTGATATCATGATAAGCCTTTTCTCTTTCTGAAACTTCTTAAGATATCAGGATCATTTCCTCCAAGAGCCTGACGCAGTTCTGCATCAGCTTCTCTCATCATTTGTTCTGCCTGGCAACCAGGATCATGATTATATGCATCTATCATCAAATCCCGAATTTCCTTCACCTCTTGTCCAACCTCGTTCATATCAAAATCAAAGTCTTTAATAAAATCTTTTGCCATAATAAATACCTCCTTTTTTATATTTTTTCTTTATTATATATCTATACATAGAAGCAATATAAAACCTCACTTACATACTGCCAACAAAGTAGCCCGAGCAGGGGCATATACCCCATGAAGACCATTGGGAAGCGTCGGTACTTAGCGAACCATGCTGCAAAGAACGCAGCACGCGTAAAAGCGCAGCTCCTTTTACAGCGCCGTTGAGCTTAGTACCGCTACGCTTTCCACTAAGCGCAAGCGGGTCTGAATGGGGCATATGCCCCTGCTCGGGCGGACTCATAAGCCACACCCCAAACAAGAAAACAATCTCACCCAACCCCAATATAATCCGCAATCACACTCCACACAGCAGTATCCTCAATCCCCAACTTCCAACACGCCACCCCCGCAATCTCCTGCGCCCGCATAACCTGCAGCTTAACCCGTATCGAATCCAGATCCTCAAGCCAACACTGATACAACGTACCATCCCCCGCCTGATACTCCACATAATTCTGACAATACTCATCCGACCACACAGGCTCAACCCCATTCTTACTAATCCATTCCTGCTCCGACGCCATAGTAAGCGTAGACGCACTAAGCCCGTCAGCCCCCGACGACCACACCCTCGTATAAAACGGAATGGCATTTATAATCTTCTCCTGAGGTACGACCTCCTTTGTATGCGTAATTCCCTCCTCAACAAAGTTAATCGAGGCATTCGAACCCGCCGCGCCACCACCGACATAATACTCGTCATACGCCATTATAATGAAGTAATCGACCACAATCCCCTGCTCCTTGCGGTTGTAATGCGCCGTATACTCCGTAGGCACATAATTGTCCACCGAAAGCACCACGCCGCGCTTCCCCGTCTCAACAGAAAGCTCGCGCAAAAACTGCACAAAATGAGGTCCCGCATCACTCTTTACCTTTTCAAAATCTATATTAATGCCGTCAAGCCCAAAACTGTCCACCTGAGCCATAAGCCCGTCTATCAGGCTTTTCCTGTTGGCAGACGAGGACAAAAGCTCGACAAAATCTATATTCACGCCATACAAATCCTCGCTGTCCACATCAGTCACCAGCGCCCACACCTCTATGCCCAGCTCGTGCGCCTTTGACACATACGAAGCGTTTGCAAGGCTTGAGAAACCGCCGCTGTTGTCAGTAAGACGAAACCATGTAGGCGAAAGCACATTAATCCCCTGCGTATTCCTAAGCGCATTGGCAAGCTTCTCGCCGTTCTGCTCCTCAAAAACCTGATGGAACGCCAGATTTATCATGCCGTCTTTTTTCACGCTGTCGTAAACAATCTCCGTAAAGCCCGAATTATTCTGGCGCTGCCCGATGGACGCGCCCTCAAGTCGCTTATTTTCCACATATCCGATAAAAGCGTCACTCGTCTTAACCTTAGACCAGTTTTCAAGCTGCTCCAGAAGCTCTACCTTCTCACCTTTTTCAAGCTCCCTCAATATCGGGCTCTTTACCCCGCCCTGATAGCGAAGCGCCGTCTCCTTCTTCACGTCAGTCTCAGTGTAGCTGTCCCACTGCGTATAAACCTGCATATGAAGCGGCTCAGTATATAGCGAATATTCAAGCTCCGCATACTTTTTCACATAGTCCGCCGCGATATAAAGCTTGTCCCCGTCATAAAAAGCCGCCTTATAGCCCAAGTCGCTACCTTCGTCAGAAACATACATCATATTGCTATTCTCGCCTACGTCAATCCTGATTACGTCAGTGTCCGTCGTAAAAAGCAGCACCTGCTCAACGCTGTTTACATAAAACCTGTCCGTAAAATATTTGCAGACCGTAGGCAAATCAAAATAACATACCCCGTCACGCAGCTTTGCCTTCTCATCTATAAGCTCGTCCTGAAGCACTACAGCTATCTCATCATCACTCTGTAAATTAAAATACTCATCTAAATCCGCTTTTTCCTTGGAATAGGAATACCTATCCAATATCTTTGCTCCAAATGCAGCCGCCACAACTATAATAATAAGAACGACTGCAAGAAGCACCGTTAAAAATTTCTTTTTCATTCGGCTACCTCCCAATCGTTCTCATTATAGCAAAATATTATTATGTAGTCATTACCATTATTGCTGTTTTATAAAATTTTTAAGAATTTTCCACTTGCCCATTGGCTCAAAACCGCATAAGATAAGCATAGAGGAACCTATAATCTTGCACCTTGCGGCAGTTCACCAACAGACCCAAAGCCCAAAAGGTAATTTTTTGTGATATATAAAATATTTTTGCAAAAGATGTCCGAACCTATACCATTATTAGAAAAAATGTTGTATAATATAGTTGCAAATGTAATGTATGGAAAAATATTTTTTTGAAAATATTTTTTCCGCGGCGGCGCAAGCTAATAAGACAACGGGTAAAATGCGCTTGCGCCGTCTGTCGATAATTTTAAAGTTTAAGCCTCCTGTCCGTACTGATTAGTCCTTGAAACACCTTATAAAAAATTATTAACACATTTAAGAAAATTATGCAAATCGAAATGTAAAAATTCGTTCGAAATGTAAAAATTAATACAAATTTTTTTAAAATTGGGGAATTTTAACTTATAAATTTTTTGCAAACAGTGACCTAATGGTATTGACTTAGACGGTTTCACAGTATAAGATAAGGGTGAAAATTATGATTTATAAGCCTGTTAAAGCAGGCAGATGGGAGTTTGTATGAAAATTGAAAAAGTAAATGACCATCAAATTCGCTGTACGCTGACAAAAGCGGACTTAGCGGATCGTGAGCTTAAAATCAGCGAGCTTGCTTACGGCACTGAGAAGGCAAAAAGCCTTTTCCGCGATATGATGCAGCAGGCTTCATATGAGTTCGGATTTGATGCCGAAGATATACCTCTTATGATTGAGGCGATTCCTTTAAATTCAGAATGTATAGTTTTAATTATCACCAAAGTCGAAGACCCTGAGGAGCTTGACACCCGTTTTTCAAAGTTTGCACCTTCCGTTCATGACGAGGAGGAGGGTGACGAATACGAATATGAGGATGAGCAGCCCGATTTTTCGAAGACGCTTGCAGACAATCTTCTCAAGCATCTTCCTTCCACTGCGGAGGACATAATTGACCTTTTCAAGCGGATTCAGGAAAATTATGGCTTGGCAGCGGGCAATAAGACGCCGGCTCTGCCTGCCGACACGCAGCCCAAGGTTGAACTGACGCGCATATATTCCTTTGACAGCCTTGATCAGGTCATACGGCTTGCAAATATTTTGGAGCCGCATTATCATGGCATAAATTCTCTTTACAAAAACAGCGGCAGTTCAAGGTATATGCTTGTCATATCCCAGTCCGGCCATACGCCAGAAGAATACAACAAGATTTGCAATGTACTGTCCGAATACGGCAACCCTGAAAAGTTTGCTGCGTCAAACGAGGCGTATCTGGAGGAGCATTTCGAGCTTGTGATAAAGGATAAAGCCATCCAGTCATTGGCTTTGGTTTAAAACAACAATAAAAAACGCTGGCGGTTGAAGCATTCCACTTCCCGCCAGCGTTTTTTGCTTTAATTTTTTTGCTTTAATTATGCGATTTCAGCAATTTTTGACATCAGCGAATCAATGTCAATGCCATGAACCATCGCCGCCTCTTCCAGAGTCTCGCCCTGAGCCGAAGGACAGCCGAGGCAATGCATTCCTGCTTCCATAAGCGTCGGCGCTACATCAGGCTTTACCCTCAAAATATCGCCAATAGTCATATCCTTGGTTATATCTGCCATTTTTTACCTCCAAACCGCTGCTAACCGCAGCTTAAAATTATTATTTCCGCTAATTACATTAATATAACTTATATTTTCAAAAAAAGCAAGCGTATGTATCGCCTTACACTTGGAAAACTGTGTTTTTTTCGTTAGATTTTAGTAAAAAATAATAATTATTATATTTTTTTAATTTTTACCAAAATTTTTGGAATTTTTTCCCCTCTGTACGTGAAAAAGAACAAAAAATAGTGTTGACGTGTATACAATAATGAGGCTATAATACAAATACAAGATGTAATCAGCGTTTTATAAGTGCATAAGTCACAAAATTACATCTCTTATTGTAACCTACGGCTTTACGCCGCAAAATATTAAATTTATATTTAGGAGGCTTTGCAAAATGAGACCAGAATGGAAAGATTTTGTAGGTGGCAAATGGGAAAGCGAAGTTAACGTGCGTGACTTTATTCAGAGAAACTACACGCCGTATGACGGAGATGAGTCTTTCTTAGCCGGACCTACACAGGACACAAAGGATTTATGGGCGATGGTTCTTGACCTTCAGAAGCAGGAAAGAGAACATGGCGGTGTTCTTGATATGGATACCAAGGTTATCTCTACAATCACTTCTCATGGTCCGGGATACCTCGACAAGAGCAAGGAGAAAATCGTAGGATTCCAGACAGATAAGCCTTTCAAGCGTTCTTTACAGCCTTACGGCGGTATCAGAATGGCAGAGAAAGCTTGCGCGGACAACGGTTATGAGGTTGATCCTGAAATCAGCGAGTTCTTTGCAACACACAGAAAAACACACAATGCAGGCTGCTTCGATGCTTACAATCAGGAGATGAGAGCTTGCCGTTCTTCACACATTATCACAGGTCTTCCTGATGCTTACGGACGTGGACGTATCATCGGCGATTACAGACGTGTTGCTCTTTATGGTATTGACAGACTTCTTGAGGATAAGCAGGATCAGAAGGATTCTACAGGACGCGTTATGACAGATGATGTTATCCGTCTTCGCGAGGAGCTTTCAGAGCAGATGACAGCTCTTAAGATGATGAAGGAAATGGCTGCTTCTTATGGCTGCGACATTTCTAAGCCTGCTTCAAACGTACAGGAAGCTATCCAGGCTACTTACTTCGGTTATCTCTGCGCTGTTAAGGAGCAGAACGGTGCGGCTATGTCACTTGGACGTACATCTACATTCCTTGACTGCTATGCTCAGAGAGACTTAAAGAACGGCACATTTACAGAGGAGCAGATTCAGGAGTTCGTTGACCACTTTATCATGAAGCTGCGCTGCGTTAAGTTTGCTCGTACACCTGAGTACAACCAGATTTTCGCAGGCGATCCTGTTTGGGTAACAGAGTCACTCGGCGGTGTTGGCGTTGACGGACGTCCTATGGTAACAAAGATGTCATTCCGTTACCTCAACACACTTACAAACCTTGGACCTTCACCCGAGCCGAACCTTACAGTTCTCTGGTCTACAAGACTTCCTGAGAATTGGAAGAGATACTGCGCTAAGATGTCTATCGCGACCTCTTCAATCCAGTACGAGAATGATGACCTCATGAGAGTTACTCACGGTGATGATTATGCTATCGCTTGCTGCGTATCTTCAATGGTTGTCGGCAAAGAGATGCAGTTCTTCGGCGCTCGTGCTAACCTTGCTAAGTGCCTGCTCTATGCTTTAAACGGTGGTGTAGACGAGGTTACAAAGAAGCAGGTTGGTCCTAAGTACCGTCCTGTAACAGGCGATGTGCTTGATTATGACGATGTAATGAGCAAGTTCATCGACATGATGGAGTGGCAGGCTGACGTATATGTAAATACGCTCAACATCATTCACTATATGCATGACAAATACTGCTATGAGAGAGCAGAGATGGCTCTTCATGACAGGGACGTTAAGAGATATTTTGCTACAGGCGTTGCTGGTCTTTCAATTGTTGCTGACTCATTATCAGCTATCAAGTATGCAAAGGTTAAACCTATCCGTGATGAGGACGGCGTAATCGTTGACTTTGAGACAAC
>CANQSB010000048.1 GCA_947626435.1 uncultured Lachnospiraceae bacterium
TTAATCTTTTTGGTAAGCCAAGTAGACAAATCGACCTGATTTGGTATTACCTGTGAATAGCTGGGGACAAGCAGAACATCATCAAAAGTGATTCCCTCTCCGATAATCTGACCCATATTTCTTCCTCCTGTGAATTTTATTTTTATTATCAAGTGCCAACGCGTTTATTTTAATTGTTCAAAATTATACAAGAGCCGCCGCCTGTTGTCAAGCACCAAACACTTAATCCGTAAATATTTTTCTCGGGATAATGCCCCTTATCGCCTTTACGAAATCGTCGTCAAAATTAAACATATATTTCTGATTGCCCTCGTAATAGACGATGTAGAGCTTCTGGTCGGGGAGGTCGTGTCCCGCGCTGTAGTCTACGGTCTTTTTAATCTGCCTGTTTTTGTAAGAATCAAGCTGGTGAGAGTTGGCGGGCGCCGCTATCTCAATCTTGCCTATATTAATCGTAGCCGCCTTTTTCCTGCGCGTCTTTGCCATAATCTTGTCAACCGATATTTCCTTGTCAAGGTACAGGTATTCATATTCAATGTCTGTGAGCAAATATACAAAATAATCAACTACGCCGCAGATAATGGTAAAGATAAACAAAAAGATATTTCCGGTAAGAAATGACAACATTAAAAATAAAATTGTGGGCACAACGCATATGACCCTCAAAAAATTCTGCATAAACCCGCGTTCCTTTTTTACCAACAGTTCCTTATAACTTTCATTCATAGCAATATACCAATTCCTTCCATAATAAAATGAGTTGTTTTTAATATCTGCACTTACTATATCTTATTACAAATCATGACAATATTCAAGGTTTAGAAAAAATTAATACTAATCCGATTGACAGTACGCATGCTAAAAATATATTATAAAAGGCAAGGGCGATATGGAAGCAACGCATACGCTTTACAATAAAAATGCCCCGCATGATGAGAAAAGAGTGAAAATGTATGGAAGTTTACAACAAAAACCGCGACAAAAACCAGTCAATGCACGATGAAATACGCGAACAGAACGCCAAACTGAAAGGCGCGCCTTTCAAGGAGAAGCTATCTTACTTTATGGAATATTATTTTAAGATAACGGTCTTCATTATTGTGGCTGCCGTATTTATCGGCTATATGCTTTACTCTATAATAACGGCGCCGCATGAGACGGCGTTTGCCGCGTTTTTTTATAACTGCTACGGAGATTCCTCCAATACCGAGCTTGCGGACGGCTTTGCCGAGCAAATGGGCATAGATACGGACAAAGAGGATGTGTATATCGACTCCACGCTGCACCTAAGCCCCGAGCTGAGCGACAGCGATTCATATATCAGCATTGAAAAAACAATAGCCACAATCACCTCGCAAGAGCTGGACATCATAGCCGGGGACAAAACTGCCATTGATTATTTTGCCCGCGCAGAATATGTAAGCGACATAACTAATATTCTGCCGGAAGCCATGCTTGAAAAATACAAGGACAGGCTCTACTATGCCGAATTTGGCGAAAGCAAAGAGCTTGTCCCTGTCGGAATCTATATCGGAAGCTCGGATAAGCTTAATAAATATTTTTATTTTGCGGACGACCCAATACTCACCTTTATCGTAAACTCAAACAGCCTTGACAATGCCCTTGCGTTTTTGGAGTATTTACTGCCAGATTAACCTCTTCCACTGCTCTATCTGCTCCTCGGTCATAAAGCCGTTTGTCGTGCCGACAAAGCCTATTTTATAGGATGCAAAGAGAAGCGCGTTCTTTATCGACTCCTTTGCGTCCTTTGTCTTTACATAGTAATGAAGAAATGCCGAAAACAGCGCATTGCCCGCGCCAACGGTATTTACGACTTCATTTGTCTTTACCGACTTATATTCAAGTATGGAATTATCTTCTTTGGTGTAGAGTATCACGCCCTTCGCGCCTATGCCCATCACTATTATCTGCGGATTGTACTTTTCCCTGCACTCGTTTATGCAGTCATACGGGTCGCTGTCAAGGTCGTCGTCGCTTATGTAGAGAATATCCGCCGCCGCAAGAAAATCCTTCTTCTGCTCGATTTTTTCAGCGCGCATGCTCCTCACATTTACGGCAAGCGGCTTGTTGTATTTCCTGGTTAAACCGATAATCGGACGACAGAAATTGCAGTTTGATATGAGCACCATATCCTTGTCCTGTATCTGGCTCTCAAACAAGCTATAGTCATACTCCACCGTCCTTATGTCTTTCACATCCTCAAAGGTCTGCTTCTTGCCCCTGCAGTACAGAACTACGGAAGTGGGCATGCCCTCAAGCATGGGGAGCACATAGTCGGTCTTGAGGTCTACATTGTTTATGTGAAGATATGCCGTTATCTGTCTGCTTGACATATTTCTCGACACCATGCTCATAAAATCAACATCGTTGCCAAGCCAGCGCAGCGCCATCGCCTCGTCAAAGCCCGTACCGCCTATGTCGGTGTTTATCAGGTCATGCGAGCTTTCAAACTGCTTGTAAGGCACCGGCAGTTCGTCAACCTTTACTATTGTTTCGTGCTGTACAAAGCCAGCCACCATAAATTTTCCCATTTCATACCTTCTTTCCTTTGATGCGTACGGAAAATCCCCTACGCGCCCCTATATGCTTTCACCGGCCGCTTTCAGCTCGTCAAGCTTCCTTTCCACAACCTCAATCGCTGCCAAGAGCTTCTTTGACATAGCCTCAGCCTCCGCGCACATATCCTTCGCGGACTGCTCATCCTGCCTGCTTATCGCCCTGATTACCGTATCGCCCGTCTTGTGGAAAGCGGCGTGAAGCGTGCCGATTTGGTTCCATTCGTTTTTAATCTTTTGATTATTCACATTTATTACAAGATAATAGTGCCCGAACGCGCAACGGTTTGAATTTAGCTGCAGCGGCTGCTCTTTCATCTCAGACACCATCGCCTTTAACTTGCCAAGCCACGCAATATGCGCGTTTTTCGCGTTGTCGAGGATTACCTTGACCGCGTCCGCGGACACTACCTCTCCACCCTTTTCAAGCTCCGCGAAAATCGTTTCTGATATATTTGACAGATTATCATCTATCTTCTCTATCTGCTTTGCGCACTCCGCGCTCGCCTCCGCGCGCGTGATGACCGACTCGGTCTTTAGTATGATATTGTGCGCGCCCTCGCTGTTTTGCAGCATTGCCTGTTTCATGTGAGCTGTGGAATCCTTTATGCCGACTATCATATCGTCGACATCAGCCACTTCCTTTGACACTGACGACAGCATCTGCGTGTTTTTGTCCATCGCCGCCTTTACTAAGTCTATCTTTTCGCTCATGCTGCCCGTAGACCTGACCGAGCCTTCTATGCTGGTCTTGCTGTCGTTTGCCGTTTCCTTGATGCTGTTCAGGAAGTTTCTCATGCCTACGAGGTTCTGCTTTGTCTCGTCCGAAAGACCTCTTATCTCGTCCGCCACTACGGCAAAGCCCCTGCCATGCTCGCCTGCCCTTGCCGCCTCGATTGAAGCGTTAAGCGCCAACAGGTTTGTCTGATTAGCTATGCTCTGCACGCTCTCGACGAATTTGTCCACCTCGCCCGCAAGAGATACGAGGCGTTCGATTTTGTCCTCCATCAGGCGGCTGTCCTCCATTACCTGATTTTTGTATGTAGTGACCTCGTTTAGAAGCTCCGTACTGTCATGATTGCAGCTTACAAGCTCGTTTGTGTTTGCATGGAGCTGCTGCAGGATATCTGACGCGTTTTCTACGGTGAGGTCTACCTCCTCCATCTCAGCCTCCGTCTCGCGTATCATGTCCTCGTTCTCGGCGCTCATCCGGCTCATCTCCTGAGCATACTTGAGCATTTTGTTGGAAACAAAATTCATCTCCACGCCAAGGCTGCTCAGATTGCTTGACGCCTTTACAAAATCCTGCGCCGCCTTTGACAGATTCTTTAGCGCCGCTGTCTGCCCGCTGCCGTAAGCAGGCTTTGTCTGCTGTTCTTTTTTTCGACTAAACATTTTAATCCTCCATCTTTACCCCAATAAATATTGGGCACAATATGATTCTGTACCATTTTATAATTATTTAATTTAAGTGTAACACATTTTATGATTATTTTATATAGTTTTTAACGGTTTTCTTAAATTTTCCCGGATTTTTCATTTTTCTTCAAAATTTCCCGCAAATTTTCCAAAATTATTTTGCCGAACTTTCATTGTTATGATAAAATTTAATAAACATTGCAATATGAAATTTGGAGGTTTTTCATGAAAGAGCAATTATATACTATTCCCTTAAACGACGCGTTTGCCGCTGACGATGAGTGCCCGTTCTGCTTTATTGAACAGAAGCTTGAAAACGACCTGCTTGACTTCACGCTCGGCTCGTCCTCGTCATATATGGAGAGCGATATACGCGAGCAGACTGACAAGGAGGGCTTCTGCCGTTACCATTTTCACAAGATGTTCCAGTACGGCAATACATTGGGAAACGGCTGGATTTTGAAGACGCACTACAAAAAAATGGGGCGCGAGCTTGCCGACGAGGTAAAGCATTTCAAGCCTGTAAAGCTCTCGTTTATGGACAAGCTGAAGCGTTCGCGCGAGGTAAACAATTCCATGACCGCATGGTGCCTTGAAAAACAGAAGTCATGCTATATATGCAGACAATATGAGGAGACCTACGCCCGCTACATAGACACCTTTTTCTTTATGTACAAAAAGGACGAGGCTTTCAGGCAGAAAGTCGCGTCAAGCAAAGGTTTCTGCCTCGTACACTTTGGCGATTTGTGCCAGTCTGCCATGGAAAAGCTGCCGGACAAGCTTAAAGATGAGTTTTTTGACATGCTTTTCCCACTGATGCAGGAGAATATTTCGCGCATTTCGGACGATGTAAGCTGGCTTATCGAAAAATTTGACTACCGTAATCAGGACGCCGACTGGAAGAACTCAAAGGACGCCATCCAGCGCGGTATGCAAAAATTAAAGGGCGGATATCCTGCCGCCCCTGTTTATCAGTTTAAGAAATAGGCGGTTCCTTTG
The DNA here is from genome assembly GCA_947626435.1 of uncultured Lachnospiraceae bacterium. GTDB lineage: Bacteria > Bacillota > Clostridia > Lachnospirales > Lachnospiraceae > COE1. The sequence goes on from CANQSB010000048.1 coordinate 4,995, forward strand.
CCGTCCGCTCAGCCATTTCCCTTATCAGCTCAATATATGTTTTTATCTCCCTGTAGACAGCCTCGGGTTCCGTACCTGAGACTGTCCTTTCTTTCGTGATGCCGTTTATCACAAGCGCCGTAAGCCTCCTGATTTTGTCACGCCGCGAGCGGTCCTCCACGCCCTTTATCTCGGTATTCCTGATAAGCTCGTCAAGCTTCTCCATAAGGGTTTGACGCGCCTCCGCCGTCTGTGCGGCGACCTCCTCGGCGGCTTCGCCCTCCGCTGTCTCCAAAAACAGCAGCAAGTACGGATAAGTCCTGATTACGCGGTTTTTGGCAAGCTCCATCTGCTTTGTAAGCTCGAAAAAGTCCTTTTCATTCTCATTAATGACTGTGGTAATCTCAAGCAGCAGATATTTAACGCTGTAATCATAAGTGAATATGTACAGGCCCGCCTTAGAGCCGAAATAGTGAAACCATAAGCCCTTGCTGACTCCTACAGCCTTGACCATGTCATCAGTGCTGGCGTGTTTAAAGCCGTTTTTGGCGAACACCTCCAACGCTCCGTTTATCATGCGGTCCTGTTTCTCTCGCGGCAGGTCAAAAAATTTGTCGTTCATTAAAAATTTCCTCTCAGTTTGTACGATTAATTATTTATAATTGCATCCCCATTTGTTGACTTTTTCAGTCGATTGTATATTATCACAAATTTATAAACTGTTCAATAAATTTTTACACATATTATCTTTTCATTTTCATAAAATAGTATTAAAATATAATGGAAAGAATCTGAAACCCATGTACCAAAAGGAGGATATGATGGCTAAGAAATTTGGAAAATTTGTTTTATTGAGCAGCATAGGTGCAGCGGCAGGCGCGGGCATATACTACTATCTCAAGGGTAAAAAGGACGCCGTACCCGAGGACAACTTCGACGCGGATGATTTTGACGACTTTGACGATGATTTGGATGACGATTTTGACAACACGAGCAGCACAGTCAAGAGCCACCCCCACATGCCTATCGACCTTGACAGCGCCAAGGAAAAAATCGGCGGCAAGGTTATCGAGACACTCGACAAGGCTAAGGAATTTATCGGGGAAGTGACCTCGACCGGCAGCTCAGAGCCTGCTTATACAAAGGTGGACTTGCCTTCACGCAACGAGGAAGAAAAGGCTGAGGAAGCACCGAAGACTGACGAGGCGCCAAAGAAAGAGAAAACATCGAACACCGACGCAAACGATACGGAGGAATTTTTTAACGACTCTGAGGAATAAATCGCCAAGACTAATATTTTGATTGCATTTAAGGACATAAAAGAGGGGCTGCCGCGGCAGCCTCTTTATTTTTGAAACAACTGACCTTTACTCAAACAAAAAACTGTACAGCTCTAACACCTTAGTGAAATAATAATCGCTGTTCTTTTTCATGAATTCGCGTATTTCAGGTATGTCGTTTGACCAGCCTGCGCCGACAAAAGGGACATTGTACGCCCTCGCCATGTCGTAGCCCGGCTTTAGGTCATCCACCACTACCATCTCAGAAGGCTTTAGGCCGTATTTTTTTGCGATTATGTCAAGCGCGTAGGTATTTGGCTTGCGCTGCTCGGGCGGGCACTCCCAGCCGAAAATCATGTCCGGCATAGGAAGGCCGTTTGCCTCATAGTCGCGTTTTATATTGAAATCAAAGGAATGAGAAATTACACATATATATCCGCCTTCCGCCCGCTGGCGCTCTATTATCTCGCGGATTCCCTTGTATGCGTGCGAAGTATGCTTTGAAACATATTCCTTCCAACAGTTTACCTCTATCTCCATCTCCTCGTCATTCATATGAAGCTTTTGCGTGCAGTATTCCGTAAAACCAGGGTCAAAGTTCTCGCGAAAATAATCGTCCAGAGATATGGTGACATTAGGGCGCAGAAGCTTCAGCGCCTCCAAAAACGCGGGATAATGCACCGCCGCCGTACTGTCAACCACCGTATCATCGTGGTCCAGTATTAAACATTTATAATTCATATTTTCCATCATTTCTGCGCTGCTTTTGCGTATATCAGGCTTGTGTCGACAGCGCGGGCACAAGCCTTATGTTCCGTTTATGTTATTTCGCGCTCCGCCGCCTTATTTGGGGAGGACAAACGAGCTTTTGAGCGATACTATCCTATTAAATACAAGCGCGTCCTGCTTTGAATCCCTGCTGTCCACATTGAAGAAGCCCTGCCTTACAAACTGGAAGCTGTCATAAGGCTTTGCGTCCTTTAATGCCGGCTCCATGCGGCAGTCCTTTAATACCGTAAGCGAATTGGGATTAAGGTTTAGCGAGCCGTCCTCATTGTATACGCCCTTTTCCTCATCAATGATATTTTCATACAGTCTTACCTCCGCCTTTAGCGCATACGGGGCGGGTACCCAGTGGATTGTGCCTTTTACCTTCCTGGCATTGAAGCCGCTTCCCTGTTTTGTTTCAGGGTCATAGGTGCAGTGTACCGTCGTCACTTTTCCGTTTTCGTCCTTTTCAAAGCTTACACACTTTACAAAGTACGCGCTCATAAGGCGCACCTCATTGCCGGGGAAAAGCCTGAAATATTTTTTTGGAGGATTTTCCATAAAGTCATCCCTGTCAATGTAAAGCTCTCTGCAGAAAGGCACCTGCCTCGTGCCGAGCGCCTCGTTTTCAAGGTTGTTTGGTATTTCAAGATATTCGGTCTTGTCCTCGGGATAATTGTCTATGACAAGCTTTATCGGGTCGAGTGCCGCCATCATTCTTGGCTTTTTGAGCTTCAAATCCTCTCTTATGCAGTATTCAAGCATGGCATAATCCGTCGACGAGTTTGCCTTGCTCACGCCGCACAATTCCACGAATTTCTTTATTGACTCAGGCGTGAAGCCGCGCCTTTTGAGCGCCGCGATTGATACAAGCCTCGGGTCGTCCCAACCATCGACTATACCATCTTCGACAAGCTTTTTGATGTAACGCTTGCCTGTCACCACATTGGTAAGGTACAGCTTCGCAAACTCTATCTGCTTGGGTGGGTGAGGAAACTCTGCCTCGCGCACTACCCAGTCATAAAGCGGTCTGTGGTCCTCAAACTCAAGGGTGCAGATTGAATGTGTCACGCCCTCTATCGCGTCCTCTATCGGATGTGCAAAATCATACATCGGATATATGCACCACTTGCCGCCCGTCCTGTGGTGCGACATATGCGCCACGCGGTAGATTACGGGGTCACGCATGTTCATATTGGGTGATGCCATGTCTATCCTCGCCCTCAGTACCTTTTCTCCATCGGCGTACTTGCCCGCCTTCATCTCCTCAAAGAGCTTCAAATTTTCCTCTATGCTCCTTGTATTATAAGGGTCTTCCTTTCCCGCTTCAGTGAGCGTGCCGCGGTACTCTCTTATCTCGTCCGCCGAAAGGTCCGATACATACGCCTTTCCCTTTTTGATAAGCTTGACGGCAACCTCATACATCTGGTCAAAATAATCTGACGCAAAAAAGAGCCTGTCTTCCCAGTCCGCGCCCAGCCATTCGATGTCCGCCTTGATTGACTCGACAAACTCCTCTTTTTCCTTTGTGGGATTCGTGTCGTCAAAGCGCATGTTGAATTTGCCATGATACTGCTGCGCAAGTCCGTAATTTAAAAGTATGCTCTTTGCATGTCCTATATGAAGATAGCCGTTTGGCTCAGGCGGGAAGCGCGTCACCACAGTGTCATATGTCCCCTCTGCCAAATCCTTGTCTATAATCTGTTCGATAAAATTTCTGGAAACTGCTTCGCTTTCTACATTATCGTTTGTGTTTGTTCCTGTCTCGCTCATCTTTACCTCTTTCCCACCGCTCAAACGGCTTTTCAAATTTATTCTCTATTTTAATATAATTGTGTAAGGTTTGTAAAGATGTTCATTCAGTTTTTTAATGACATATTGAATCTCAAAAGCATTCGTTCTTTATGAAATCAGTCAATATCGCTGCCTGTAAGGGTTATTCAATGTTCGCTTTTTGCTCCTCAATGTTCACTTTTTCTGGTGCCTCAAAAGTGCCGCTGATATGCAATGTTCGGTTATGGAGCGGATGGTTCTCATTCAGCAAAAAGTTTTTTTAAAACAGCTCCAAAAACTCCGTAGTCGCATAAATGCCGTTTTTTAAGTCATTATAGTTTGCCCTGACAAGAGAATTACGAAAATACCATGCATTCTCAGCGAAGGTATCTATCGTTCGCTACATCAAAACCGAGAGTGCACAGATACTTGATAAAAAATACTGCCGTCGTTCTGGTATTACCTTCACCAAAAACATGAATTTGCCACAGTCTGGATATAAACACTGCAAGGTGATGAATAATATGTCCATTGAAAGATTTTTATAAGAGAATTTTTCTCTTCTGAAAAATCATAATCCAGCGTTGCCCTCAGTTCTGTAGCACTGCCGTAAAGCACCGTAGCGCCGTCAAGTACCCATTCCTTCTTTGTTATGTTATAATCCCTAATGCGTCCGGCATGGGAATATATACCGGTAAACAGCTTTCTGTGGATAGATAGATATTCATTCGGCGTAAAACTGAATGCTTTCTCCGAAAGCAGCGCAGCAATTCTAGCTGAAACTTTATCTGCCTCCTCAGTGCGATCGTCTGCGTCGCGGGCAGGATTCTCCTCGTAATAGCTCTGCAAAAGGGCATTTGCTTCCTCAAAGGGAATCTCGCCTTCGATGTTGCGGACAGCAGTATGCACCAAATATTCTGATGTCTTAAGTCCGTCAACCGCCTGCAGTCCAATGGCCGTATGCCACGCATAGCTTTTGTCCCGCTTATCCGGCTCAGACTCTTTGATATATTCCTTAAATGGATCATTATTCACTGGATACCACCTCGCTAATGCCTATTTTTCATTACTAGATAATCCCTTTCGTGTCAAAAGTGATCTTCTCCGCTTCGATCGCCGTCTTTTGTGCTTTCGCCTCAGTAAGAAGATTCTCCGTTTCATCTATTTTATCATACATCCGATAAAGCCGGTCATCGAGGTCTGCCTTCGTCCTCGTCAGAAAGATGTTCTCTCAACAATTCCTGCAGCGCCTCTTTACTCGGCAGAACTGTTTCATACTTGCTGGCAAAAATCTGTGCGTTATCTTCCGGCAGAGTCATTTCCACAACCGCATTGTTCTTCTCTTTGCACATTAAAATTCCTATCGTCGGATTTTCATCGGGAAGTTTTACCTTGCGGTCATAGTAATGGACATACATCTGCATCTGACCGATATCCTGATGTTTCAGTTCTCCGATCTTTAGATCAAACAGCACAAAGCAACGCAACAAGCGATTATAAAATACCAAATCGACCATAAAATGCTCCTCATCAAACGTAAAGCGCACCTGTCGTCCAATAAAGGCGAAACCGGTTCCCGACTCTAAGAGGAACTGCTGCAGATGATCGATAATACGGCTTTCCAATTCGCTTTCAGAATACACCGGAAGTTCCTGCAATCCCAAAAATTCTAGAACATAAGGATCTTTCACCGCATCCTTGGGATTCTCAACCTTCTGTCCTTCCAGAGAAAGCCGGTAAACCTTTTCTTTGTCTGTACTCAACGCCAGTCTCTCATAGAGCGCGCTGTTATATTGCCGTTTCGGTTCATTAAGGCTCCAGTTATTTTTAACAGATTCGATCTCATAAAAATGCCTTTCCTCTACATTATCGATTCGCATCAGTTTCAAATAATGCGACCAACTCAAAAAAATTTTCTTCCGATTCCGACCGCCGGCAAATCTTTAAATTGGGTAAACACTGTTTCCCCAATTTGATCCTGTGAATAAACCGCGTAAAAACGCCGCATCAATTTCAGATTTTCCGCCGAATAACCTTTACCGTATTTTGGGGTAAGATATTTAGAGAGTTCTTTCAGAATCTGCTTGCCATAGGCAGCGCGGTTTTCTCCGTTCTGCTCTTCCTCAATAATTTTCCTCCCAATCTCGTAATACGCATAAACCATGGAAAGATTGACGGCTGTTTTGGCATTTCTGCGAGCCTCTTCCAAAATTTTAGAAATACCCTCCATAAAATCCGAGCTTAGTGAAAATACTAATTCATTTCTATCCATCACGTTCTCCTCATCTGCACTGTTTTTATGTAATCTTTCCCACTTAGCAGCTTCTTTTCCCTACCCATCGTTTCAACTTTACTAAAACACGCCCTGCTTCTTTCAAAAGAATCATTTTATTTTGAATCACTCATCTTGTAGTCCCAAGTTCTTCTGCCATTTCGCCTTGTGAAATTTCTGGTTTGTATCTTAACACTTCCAAAATCTTTTGCACCAAAGCATCATTCAAAGCATCAATGTCTGCAGTGCTTTGGTGCTTTGGTGCTTTGGAACTTTCGGATCTGACACTATGGCACTTTGCAGGGCATGGAACTTCACCATGATATCTTCGCCATGAACAATATATATCGGTTCATCTACACCAAGGCTCTTACTGGCATCACATATTTTTTGAATTCCGTGTCCTCAGCTTTCAATATAGCACGCGCGATAAAATACATTTATTCGTCGCGCCAGGATTCTTTCCATTCAATATTCTGGCTTTCTGCTATCATGCGTTCAACTCCATATATTTAGCGTTTCCACATTCAACCTTTACTACCCTGCCATCATTCGTATTAGTCAAGAAATTTCCATTGTCACAAATCAATCTATCGTAATGCTATTTTTGATACAAAACCCATAGCTTTTAATTCTTCTGAAAATATAATCATCTCCTTGGCAAGATCAGATTGCCTGTTGAATATACGGCACAATCACATCATAGAACTTCTTCGTCCAGTCAGCGTGGAAATTTGCCATCTGGAGCCAATCGGTCTCGTTCTCGATGCTGACGTTATTCAGCTGAATGAAGACCTTGGACGATTTGATGTCGTCGCCACGGTTCCACTGGAGCGTCGTGCCCAGCGCTGATTCTATTTCTGCTTTATGTGTGTACAGGCTATCAAAGGCAGTCTTGTTTTCTTGCTTATTGCCTCTGCCAAATACGACCTCTGTCCGCGCTGCATCAAAGTTTGCTACGCAGCAAAGATAGAAACCACTTATACCAAAGAAGCCATTGATCCAATTATCCCTTGACGGATTAACATTGGAAAAAGTGCCATCCTCACCATGTGCCTTCTGAATAACTGGCAGCGCATATGTCCAGTATTTTCTCCTGAGCTCATATCGACTGCCCGGCTCGTCCTCATTGGCCTCGTTTTCATCACGCAGATAAAATACCAAATCTGTCGGATCTTCATCGTACAATTTGAAAAGACGACTCAGAACAGACAGCTTGCTCTGCGTGCTGGTGTTTGTCCATACATAGATGCCATCACCGATCTCAAGAGACTTCGTGAACGCATCCTGATTTGTATTGAAGTGGAGAGCAATGTTCTCCTCCTCCGACATGGCCAGCTTAGTGATAATGGCCTTATCCTCGGCATACAGAATCTGAATAACCTTCTGGAACATCTCAACCCAGCTCGTTACCGGCTGCTCGGTGTTCTTAAAGGTAAACTTCGCAATCAGTCGTCCGGTCAGCTCACCCTCATCCTCAAGCGTATAAGTGTCAAGCTGCTTTTCTTCCGGTTTGTATTCTGTGACAGGTGCCGCCCAGATTGACAGAGCCCGCCCCATGAGATATTCGCTGCGCTCCTCCAGCTCCGCCAGCGTCCACCTGTCCTTCTTGGCAATCCAAGTATTCATGCGGATACCGCTGTCATCGAAACCGTTCTGCATGGTTTTCTTTTCAGCAAAAGAGCTATTGCTGTATTTCGAGTTATAGGCCGTCAGCGTAAGATTTGCCATGCGATGCAGCCACAGCTCATGTATCTGTTCATAGTCATCGCCCAGCTCCTTCTGCCATACTGGCGTCAGATGTTGAGGCATAATGTGCTCAATCGAATAGGTGCCGTCGTCACAGTGACGGTATACATCCTTATCCTCCGAGGTGCCGAAGTTCTCGAAACGCTCAAGAATGTAAATCTTATTCTTGCTGTTCATCAGATAAACCGGACGTTCCTCAAATGCCGCCTTAAATTCCGCATCGTCTGGGAAGCGGGCACGCTCTTTCTTGGAAAGAAGTGCATACTTGAGTTTCTCGACATAGTTATCCTCGGTACCGTCGTATCGAATGATCTCTCGGTGCAGCATGAGGAAGATTTTATTCAGGGCATTTGTCGGCAGATCACACATCGTTCTGCGGAACAGGTAATTCTCTGTCGTCAGGAAAATCTCAGTGGCCTGTGCCAACGTCAGTTTGTTTTCGTTATATAGGCGCAGCACTTCGAGGAAGTACGGCCTTGTTACCGTAGTCTCCAGACGGTTCAGTCGGTCAATACAAGCGTCAAGGGCAGCACTACCGGAATTACCATCAAGGAGAATCTGGTACCGCTTTGCATAGGCCAACATCTCGGCAAGGAGTGGTTCCGTTTCGATTTTTCCAAGCTCCACAAAGTCCTTAAAATTAACGTAGATTTTCTTCTGCTGCGGAATGACCTGCTGCTTCACGCTCAGGTAATCCCGGATAAAGGCACTTACATCATACTTTGTGCAGACCTCGATCTTGTTCCAGTATTTCTCGTAATAATCCTCCTGCTCCTTAGAAGGCAAGCCCATCAGTATGAAGTTTCTGATCTTATCACCTTCGCTGAGGTCAAGACCAGTCGAGTTCAGGCTCTCAAAAATGAGCTGCGGATTGTCATCCATATCCAACCGGATGTTTATAATCTCCAGACAGCAGATCGCATCGTAAAGCTGGTCGATGGTAATTTCCTGTTTCTGAATCCGGTCATAAAAATAATCGTAGTTCACCGTCAGATTGGATTCGCGGATATGCTCCGTCGGATCAGAGAACAGCTTCCCAAAAGCCGTCTGATCATTCTTTACCGGTTTGAGCTTAATACGGGTATCCTCCGGCTTCCACTTATCCACGAGATATTCCTCAAAAATTCGCTGTTTCAAATTAGCGATCTCCGGAACAATGACACCCTGATCAATCAGGTTATACATTGCAAGGAACAACAGCGAAACTGTCGTAAGACGCTGCTGGCCATCGATAATCAGAAACTCCTCATTGTGCCCGTCCGGATTATAAACGGAAACAAGACTCCCGAAAAAATGACTCTTCCGGTGCCCCTTGATGATTTTTACAAGGTCATCGTACAACTGCTTGCAGTTTTCGGTCTTCCAGTCATAATTTCTCTGATAAACCGGAATAACAAACCGCTTGTCCGAGCCCTCCATGTATTTAACAAATTTGCATTCTGAACCCTTCATTTCGCATCAATCCTCCTCGTTTTACTAAAGATCGGGATCACTCCCCAGAGGAGTAATTCCGTTTTCTTTGAGCATTTCATTTATTTCATAAATTGCATTCTCAGCACAGGCTCCTAATACGCATTGATAAACATATCTCTCGCCCTTCATTAAATTTTACTTAAAGCAATCTCAATAACTGCACAAGCTCATGCGGTTCATCTTCGCTTGATGTGGTTTGTCTGGTATCAAACTGTGAAAAGCGGTTATTACGGTAAAATGACAGCAGTTTTTCCTCGTTTTCCACTTCCAAAAATACTACCATTCCGCCAAGCATATATTGTACATCCTCAATCACAGTCCATGCCAACTCGACAAGCTCTTTTCCGGTAATCTTCTTATTTCTGCCACCAGCATAATTTTTCCCAAGCTGTGCAATAAAATATGCAGACATTGTGTATGTATCAGACTTCTCATCCAGTTCACTGATCCGCAGCAGCTTTCTTTTCGTGGTATCTTTGATCGCATTCGTATGGATGCGGTAATTCAGCTTGGCTATCTCACGGTTTAGATTCCAGTTCAGGGACAGGCGGCTGTTTTCATCAGCTTTTAACCGCCGATAATCCTTCATGATATATAGCTGAAATTCCGGAGAAATCCATATTGCAAAGGACATTTAATCCGGCTTCATTTTTAACCGTGTCGAATTGCACACGGTTAAAATTTTGATTATGCAGTTCTTCCCATAATGCAAGAAATTCTATCGTATTCCGATGTTCCTGGAGCCGCCTGAGAGGCTGTTTTCCCCTTATTCAACACATCCAACTTTTTTGCATTTTCAATGGCAACCTCCATATACGGGCGCAGGATCCAATACATGTCTTTGCGATTCTTTTCATACTCACCTGCCCCAAGTTTCTTTAAGCATTCCGAAATTTTAGGCCAATATTCCGTTCTGTGAATATCCGCATGCATGAAAGAAAAATGCAATAAAAACCATAATTCTATGCACTGATTTGACCAAATATCATGGAACTGCGTTTCTTCCGTACTATTTTCCTCACATAACTGCAAGACATGGTCTATATGCTCTTCCGAAAAGTCGTCTGTATCATACACTACCCAAACGTGCCTGTATGTATTGGCACTTTCCTGCGCAAGCGTTTTTGCCAGATCAAACAGACTGACTGTATTCATGCCTCCGCCGTACACATTTAACTGTATTTTTTGCGGATATTGTCCATTGATAATTTCCTTAATTGTCCCAAAGTATGAAGGCTCTGTATCCGTTCCTTCCGTCACAATCAAATGATACTCCGGCTGTATTTTAATCGCCCGATCTGGTTTCGGTTTCATCCAGGATTTATTTAAATCACTTTTCTTAGGTGGTTTCAAACTCAAATCCATCCACCTCCGCTCAGCATGTTCTGCAAATATGGATCCGCCCCATACCTTCCTTCCAGGTACTGTTTATCAAATGCCGCTGTGCTGTTTATTCTCTCATTATCCTCTCGTCGGATTTCATAGAGAGAATAAATCTGGCTGCTGTGCCGTTCATTCAACGCTGCAAACCATATTTCATCTCTCCTGAATATGGTATTCTTCATTGTGGCCATATCATGGGATGTAAAAAGGAGTTGTGCCCCATATTGATTGATTTTCTTATTTTTGAATATCGATATCACATATCTCAAAAGCTTTGGATGTAATTTTGCATCAAGCTCATCAATAATCACAAGCCTGCCTTCCCGCAGTGCAACAAGAATAACCGGAAGCGCCGCAATGAGCTTTTTAGTGCCCTCAGATTCGTAATCAAAAGATAACTCATACTTCTCGCCCTCGATTGTCCGTACCGTATATAATTTTTCTTCCTTCTCATCGAACCTGTAATCCTCTACATCAATCCCCATTTCATTTAATAATAGTAAAATCTGGTTCTTGGTTTTGATATCATCCGAAATCATGATCTGCATTTCTGCCGTCGGATTCCCGTAATTGCGGATAATACAGGACTCAAACCACTCCTGGACTTCCGCAATCACAGGGATATTGTAATTGATAGCCAGGAAGGATAAATAGGGCATTCTCCCATTAACCCTGGTATTCACATTCTCCTTGTTCAAAATATTCCCCAGGGTGATTTTTTTCCCTTCCCGGTAAAAAATGTGCGCCGGCTTTTTCCCTCCGATGGTTTTTCGATCTAATGCTTCTGCGGATATTTCATCCTTCCATACTGCCAGATAATACCGATACTCATATTTCTCTGTCCTAAAAAATATTTCAAACTCTGTAGGCTCTTTGCTGGAAACGGCATCAAATAGAAAAGGCTCTGCTACAGTCCTTTGTTGCACAATAATATGACTTCTGGTACTTCCCAGGTCATGGATCGGCTTAACCACCGTCGTAATGAGACAGGATAAGGCTCTGATCAGATTGGTCTTTCCGCCGCCATTAGGTCCATATATAACGCTGACCGGCAAAAGGGCACTGCATTTTTCTTTTGTAATTAAGCTATCCTTAAACTCCGGAATCGCCGCTGCCTGCAAATCAAAGGTAGTTTCTTCCCTATAGGACATAAAATTCTGAAATGAAAACTGGCAAAGCATTTTACCATCTCCTCTATTTCTATTGTACTCACTATCCACTCATTTATCTATTCATTTTACTCATTCACTATATCACTATTTTATCTATATTTCAACTTTTATATACGATATTCTAAAAATATTTTTTTATTTTCCATATAAAATATTATTTAGAAATTTTCTAAGATGAACCTTTCATTAGTCATCATATTAGATCCTGATAATTGTCACTTTTACTCCTGATTCCTGGCTCTTACCAAGAACAGCTATAATGCGGTTCACCTTCTGATTATTTAACCTTGGGCTTCTTGCCGCGTACATTTTATCGAATTTTGGACCTTCTCCAAGCAGAGAACCTGTTCCTACAAGGATAAGACTTTCTGAATCAGCTACGGCGTTCAGTTCTGCCACTTGCGACCTGCACGCTTTTGTACCGTCAGCGCCTGTCAACAGGATCAGCCTGTCGGCATATTTTTTCAGCTTCTCAGACAATTTTCTAGCATGGTCAACAAATTTGGTCAGTACAACCGGGGTTCGCCCATTTCTCACACAATTCGCCACATCCCTGATAATCTGTTCATCCCGAACATCGTTGTTCCTTATCAGTTCATAGGCATCATTGCCATATGGCGTCTTAGACATTACTGCATCCATATCTGTCTGATAAACGCTTCTCGTTTCGTTGATCCGTTTCGCAATCTGATTCAAGTTTTCGCCGATCTTCCCAAGCAGATAGTTGTATTCCCGCAAATAAGCATAGTCAACATCATACACTGCTCCATAGACAATCATATGACGCAGGAAAGTAGATTTGCTGCGCATGTTTGCTGTACGCATTTCGTATTTATATTCCCATAATAATATTCTTCGTTCGTGTTGCTAATACTATTTTTATTGTTTTTGTATAAATTATACGTCTTGCGTATCTTTGCTGTCTGTGTTATACTGAACAAAATCGGAAAGGACAGTATTGAAATGGGATATGGAAAAAATCTGAAAAATCTGTTGGACGAGAAGGGCATGACCGTAAAAGAATTGGCAAGAAAGACTGGAATTGCGCCGACTACGCTTTACTCTATTATCCAGCGTGACGCCGCCATCCGCTTTGACACAGCGCTGCGTATTTCCAATATCCTTGATATCCCTATCAATTCCATCTGCAAGGACAATCCCTACGAGGACATGGAAACACTGCCCAAGCTTCCCTCCGATAAAGAGCGGCTGATGATCAACATGGAAAAGAAGGCTTACTTCTCCGATCGCACCTTAAAGATCATTAAGAAATTTGACTACACCGAGTTGCTGATGATCGACCAGTTGATCGCCTATTTCTATGTGCTGGACGATGCGGCAAGGAAAGACGTGTTTGAATATCTGAAGA
>CANQSB010000049.1 GCA_947626435.1 uncultured Lachnospiraceae bacterium
AACATAGGACAGCTTGATATTTCACAGATTGAGTCAACGCCAGACCTTATGGATTTTATGCCAAATACAAAAGACATTGACGTTGTTTATGAGCTTATGCTGCGCCAGCGTGATGTTGCATTATCTGAATCAATGGAACTTTTATCTGACATCGGAAGTCGTACATACCTTTATGCAAGCAGTTTTCTTGTATGTCTTGAAACAGAGGTTACGGAAAGTTTAGTGGAGAAGGTAGCAGCGATTGCCCCATTGCCAATTAAGTTTATTTTCAGGGATTCTGCATTTAAAGATGATATTGCTCTTAAAGATGAAACATTCCGAAGATTGAAAGCTCTTGTGGAGAAAAATTCGGGCGAGAGCAAACCTGCATATACGGTAGAGTTTATTTGAGTGAGGTGTATATGGATAATAAATTCAAATGGAATATATTTTGCGATGTTGGCTTTTCTATGTATTAGAAATAGCAATGTGTATACAAATATTTGGTTGGAATTTAAAAGGATATATAATTGATTTTATTAAAAGTTGCGACATGTCACAACTTTTGGGAAGGCGGTATCAATGAAAGATGAAATAGTGTTGTCAGATAATCTTAACCATGTTTACGATGACATAAATGATTTGATAAAGCAAAAAAAGTATGATGTCAGAAATGCTGTTAATGATGCAATGATTTCTTTGTATTGGGGAATTGGAAAAAAACTAACAGAGGAAATAACGGGTGTTAATAAGCCAGAATATGGGAAAAAGATAGTCATTGAAATTAGTAATAGATTATCGGTAGATTATGGAGCAGGATTTAATAAGTCTGCCATTTCTCGTATGATAAATTTTTACCAAGAATTTCCTGATTATGAAAAAGTTGCGACACTGTCGCAACAATTGACATGGTCACATTTTATTGAAATTATACCCATTAAAGATGAATTAAAAAGGGAATTTTACGCGGTGATGTGCAAAAATGAAAATTGGTCAGTCCGTACATTGCGTGAACGTAAAAAATCCATGCTTTATGAACGCACAGCGATATCAAAAAGACCTGATGAGACGATAAAAAATGAAATCAATGAATTGAGTGAAGACAAGAAAATGTCGTTAGATATGTTTTATAGAGATCCATATATGCTGAATTTTCTCGGATTGAAGGATACGTATAGTGAAAAAGACTTAGAAAATGCCATTCTTGCTCAATTGGAAAAATTTATTTTAGAAATGGGTTCAGACTTCGCGTTTTTGGCACGTCAAAAGCATTTTGTCCTTGATGGTAAAGATTATTTTATGGATTTACTTTTCTTTCATCGGACATTGCGGCGGTTGGTGCTGATAGAATTAAAATTGGGAGAATTTGAGCCACAGGATAAGGGGCAGGTCGAATTATATCTTCGATGGCTAGAAAAGTATGAGAGAGCGGAAGGTGAGGAGAAACCAATTGCTTTGATATTATGTGCAGAAAAATCACAGGAAACAATAGAGCTGATGGAACTTGATAATGGCAGTATTCATGTAGCACAATATTTGACTAAGATGCCGCCGAAAGAAGTTTTGGAGAAAAAGTTGATGTTAGCTATTGCAAATGCGAAAGAACAGTTGGAACAGAGAGAAAAATAATAAGTATTGCAGGAGGGAACGTATCATGGCTAATAAAATTACATTCCAGTTTGATGATAGCTTGGATTACCAGCTCCAAGCGGTACAATCTACTGTTGAACTGTTCAGAGGTATTTCAAGAAAGGCGGATGGTATTTATCGCTCTAGCCGTACCCGCAAAACTTATGAGGGAGATCCAATCAGAAATATAGATATAGTAGTTGGATCAAGATTGCTTGAAAATTTGCGAGGGGTACAGTTATCCAATAACCTGTTCGCTGATAATGCCCTTGCGGATGGCAATAATTTTACTATTGAAATGGAGACAGGCACAGGAAAGACTTATGTGTATCTGCGTACTATCTTAGAGCTTAACAAGGAATATGGATTCAATAAGTTTATGATAGTTGTGCCATCCATCGCCATCCGAAAAGGTGTTGAAAAGTCGATGGAGCAGCTTGCGGACCACTTCAAACGCTTATATAACGTGGATATCCAGAAGCACAGCTTTATCTATGACAGCGACAATCCGAAACAGATTAGTTCTAAATTGGTAGAGAGCAATGATTTGAGCATTTGTGTTTTGAATATTCAGGCATTCAATAAGGACACAAATAAGATAAGAAAAGAAGATGAGTATGGTCAGAACCTTTGGGAAGATATCAGGTATATCAAGCCTATCGTCATCATTGACGAACCGCAGAAGATAGAGGGCACTGCAAAGAAGAAATCAAAGTCCTTAGAGGCTATTGAGGAGCTTAAGCCCCTGTTTACTTTGCGGTATTCTGCGACACACAAGCAGTTATATAATCAGATTTATAAGCTGGATTCCTATGCGGCATACCAGAAGGATTTGGTTAAAAAGATTACTGTTAAGACTGTTCATGGAGTCATTCCGAAGGATTATCCTTATGTGAGATACATTTCTTTTACTTCGGATTTGAAGGCAAAGATTGAAATGTTCTCGCAGGAGCAGGGCGGAACTATCCGATTCAAAACATTCAATGTTGCAGGCGGAGCATCTTTGGAAGAGTTATCCGGCGGATTGCCGCAATATAAAAATTATCGTGTGGCAGAGCAGCCGCATAAGTTAAAGCCATTGCAGATTGCGACTCCAGATGGAATTTTCCCGCTTGATATGGAGCATAGCAATTATGAGATAGAGAAGAACGAGGCTGTGCGGATTCAAATAAGATTGGCGATTCAGAATCATTTTATCAAACAGATTGACCTGCTCAATAAGGGAAGAAAGATAAAGGCGCTTACATTATTCTTTATAGATGCTGTTAATAAAGTGAGAGACATTTCTGCTCCTGATGGACGTGGTGAGTATCTGCGTATCTTTGATGAAGAGTATAAGAAGTTTGTCAATGCAAATAGAGGCATTCTTGTAAAATACATTGAGTATTTCCCACAGTTTGAGGATGTGCTTAAGGTTCGTGAGGGATATTTTGCCCGCGATAAAAAGTATAACGAGGTAGATGTCGATGGCTGGGATTCCAGTCTTGACGATAGTGCAATGAAGATTAAAGCAAAGTCACAGGAAGATATCGACAGAGGTATTGAACTGATTCTTGAGCGTAAAGATGAGTTGATTTCCTTTGATGAGCCATTGGCGTTTATTTTTTCACATTCTGCTTTGAGAGAAGGCTGGGATAACCCTAATGTATTCACTCTTTGCACATTAAAGGCTGGCGGCTCAGAGATTGCCAAGAAACAGGAGATTGGTCGCGGACTCAGACTTCCAGTAGACATTACAGGTAATCGTTGCCTTGATAGAAAACTAAATGAGCTTACTGTTATTGCAAATGACTACTATGACCATTTTGCAGCAGCTCTGCAGAAAGACTTCAATGACAATATGCATTACAATAAGAATGAAGTTACTGCGGAGATATTGATTTCGACTTTGAAAACTTCCGGTATTCCAGCAAAGAAGATTACTCCGGAGTTAGTAGACACATTTAAGGAAGAACTTGTATCGGCGGGGGTTATGAATTCAGACAATGTTTTAAAAGGTTCTTCTGCCCAGATTACAAAAATATTTGATGAGATGATCTTTGTAAACGAAACCTTGAATGAGCATGCAGAAGTTATTAAGAAACAGTTCAAGGAGCTCATGGTTCAGAAGGGCACAAAGAAGATTGAGATTCGTAATGGCGACAATGAGTCTTATGAAAATGAACATAGAAAATGTGTTACTGAAGGAGAATTTGAAAAAATATATTTAGGTTTACGTCAAAATCTTATGAAGCGCACCATCTATAAGTTTAAGCTGGATAAGGATAAATTCATTGATGATTGTATCTTTGAGATAAGCAATAAGCTCAAATTTATGCGTGCGAAAAATGAATACAAGGTAGAAACTGGCAAGGCTAAATTCAATGACTCCCAGATGTTTGCCATGGAAGCGGCGCACTATGAAGACCAAGACCTTGAAATTGAAATCAGTTCTGACCCAAAATCTGATTTTGAAATTGCAAACTACATTATGTATCACACAATGCTGCCTAGACTTGCTATTTTCAAAATTTTGCAGGGAGTAGAGAAACGTGAGCTTTTAGACAATCAGGACATTCTTGATGAAATTACCCAGTTCATCCTTGAAAAGTTAAATGATGAAAAGGCTAAAAATATTACTTCTTATGAATTGATTAATGGTTATGAATTAGACAGTAGAAATATTTTCGAACTGGATAATATTTCAGAGGAGGATTTTGAGGAAAGTTGGAGAGTGTTTCAGGCAAAATCAGACAGAAGTTCTGCTATGAATAAATATTACAAGATGGATTCCGAAGGTGAGTGTGAATTTGCCCATCGTCTTGAAAATAATAGTAATGTACTTCTTTTCACCAAGCTTAAAAAGGGCGGATTTGTAATTGATACACCATACGGCAATTATAGTCCTGACTGGGCTGTAGTATGCCGCAAGGAATCCTTATGTGACCCGTCCATTGGTATTTACTTCGTTGTCGAGTCAAAATGGGGTAAAGCCGACGCCAATTTGCAGGAAGTTGAGCGTAATAAAATTAAATGTGGTAAGCTACATTTTGAGGCAGTATCAGGGCAGGTTAAGTTTGACTGGATAAAGAGCTATGATGACTTTAAGCAGAAGTTTGGTGTTGCTGAAGGTTTGGATTTGCATATTGAAGCTGCTGGACGGAAGGGCGAAGGTTCAGATTACATTTTGCGTGTATAGGAGAGAGTGTGCTATGGCAGAGTTTAAATATGAAATAATTGAAAAATTAGGCGTTCTGTCTGAGAGCGCGAAAGGTTGGACTAAGGAGCTTAATCGTATTTCTTGGAATGGTGGAACACCTAAGTTGGATATAAGAGATTGGGCACCAGAATATGAAAAGATGGGTAAGGGTATAACATTGACTGATGAAGAGGCAAAGGCGTTATTGGAACTCTTACAAAAATAAAGTTTGTTGATTATTTTTCTTGTTTCGCATATAATATAATGTAAAGAAAGTAAAGCAAACCAAGCGTGATAGAAAGGATGTTGATTATGGAAATAGCAAAAATCTCCAGTAAGGGACAAATTACAATTCCAGTATCGGTAAGGAAAAAACTGAACTTGAAAACAGGTGATAAAATTATGATTTTTGAAGAAAATGGAAGATTCTATTTTGATAATTCTGCGATGCTGGCTTTTAAAAGAGCAGAGGAAGCGTTTGCCAGAGAAGCAGTCAAGGCAGGTTTTGAGAATGAAGAAGATATGCAAGATTATATGCGGGAGATACGAAAGGAAGTAAGGGGGTATTAGATTGCGCATAATGCTCGACACAAATGTGTTCATTTCTATGATCTTTTTTCCATCCAGCCAGACAAGAGAATTGGCAAAATGACTGACAGATGAGCATCAGATTGTTGTAATTCTTGCAACGGCTATTTTAGAGAATGTAGATATTTTCATAACGGGTGATAAGGATTTCCTTGTATTGGAGGATGTAGAAACACCAGAAATCATGACGATGGTGGAATTTTTGAATAAATATAATATATAGAAAATTATATCTTTAAATGAAAAAAGAATATAAATGATAATAGATGAGGTAACAAATGGAAAAGAAATTTTTTGAGGCATTTCCAAATTTAAAGCTTGACGGCACGCAGAGGGATTTGTTTGAGCAGGTGACGGTGGAAAAAATCACAGCCACGAAACGCAAGGATTTATTGCGCATATATATACACAGCGAGCGCCTGATAGAGAAGGAAAGCATATATTCAGCAGAAAAAGAGATAAAAAAGCAATTTTTCCCAAGGGAATATATTGTGATTAAAATATATGAGCGATTTACTCTGTCGGGGCAGTACAACCCAGAAAGGCTTATGGAGGCGTACAGGGAGAGTCTGTTGCTTGAGCTTAAGGAGTGTGATCATATGCTCTATACGCTGTTTAAGCAGGCGGATTATGATTTCCCGGACAACAACACCATGAACCTTGTGCTGGAGGACGGCGTGATTGCAAAGACTAAGGAGAATGAGCTTATCGGCGTACTTGACAAGGTGCTTAATGAGCGTTTTGGATTTCAGGTTAAGTTTGATGTGTCATATAAAGAAGCGAAGTCGGGAAAGTACAGGGAGGACGATGAGAAACGCATCAGGCAGATTGTAGAGCATATAAGCAGCCGTATAGCGCAGGCGACAGGTACAGATGGGGCAGCGCCGCAAACGGATTATTCGGCAGGAGGATATGCTCAAAATGGCGGCATGCAGGGGCAAGCTGTGCAAGGCAGTGCAGCCTATGGTAGTACAGCCCAGGGCAATGCAGCCCAGGGCAATACAGCCCAGGGCAATACAGCCTATACCGATACGGCGCAAGGCGGCGCGTCCCAGATTAACGCGTCGGGCACAGCGCAAGGCAGCACAGTACAAAGTAGTGTCGCACAAAGCAGTGCTGTACAAACCGGCAGAGCGGCGCAGAGCGGTGCAGCACAGAGCAGAGCGGCGCAAGGCGGCACAGCGCAGAATGCTTACGCTCAGTTTGGCAGACGCCAGCCAAGAGGCAATGACAGGGGTTTTTCACGCAGATTTATCAAAAAGTCGGACAATCCCGATGTAATATACGGCAGGGATTTTGAAGACGAGGCTATAAAAATCATTGACATAGAGGGCGAGATTGGCGAGGCGACGATACGCGGCAAGGTGCGAACTATAGACAAGCGTCCGATTAGAAATGAAAAGACGATAGTGACTTTTGAGATAACCGACTTTACGGATACGATAAAGGTAAAAATATTCGTAAATAATGAACAGCTTGACGAACTTATGAGTGAGCTGAAGGCAGGCGCTTTCTTCAAAGTAAAAGGCGTGGCGGTAAATGATACATTTGACAGGGAGCTTGCCATATCAACTGTAATCGGCATAAAAAAAATTTCGGATTTTACGGTGACGCGCATGGACAACAGCGCAAGAAAGCGTGTGGAGCTGCACTGCCACACAAAAATGAGCGATATGGACGGCGTTTCAGATGTGACAGATATCATTAAGCGTGCCAAAAAATGGGGGCATAAAGCTATCGCTATCACAGACCATGGATGTGTACAGGCTTTTCCCGATGCAAACCACGCGCTTGACAAAGACGACGATTTCAAGATTATCTACGGCGTGGAGGGCTATCTCGTAGACGACCTTAAACAGATAGTGACAGATGGCAGGTCAGGGCAGACGCTTTATGACACATATGTCGTTTTTGACATAGAGACTACAGGCTTTTCGCCTGTGACGAACCGCATTATCGAGATAGGCGCTGTAAAGGTGGAGAAAGGACAGATAACGGACAGGTTTTCAACCTTTGTAAATCCGCAGACGCCGATACCGTTTGAGATAGAAAAGCTTACAGGCATAAATGACGCTATGGTTATGGACGCAGAGACGATAGAGGCAGTGCTGCCGAAATTCCTTGATTTTGTGGGAGATGCCATACTCGTGGCTCACAATGCGGGCTTTGACGTTGGCTTTATAAAGGAGAATGCAAAGCGTCTGGGGCTTACGGCAGATATGACGTATGTGGACACTGTGGCAATGGCGCGAACGCTGCTTACTGGACATTCAAAATTTACGCTTGACGCTGTGGCGAAGGCGCTTGGCGTGTCGCTTGAAAACCACCACAGGGCGGTGGATGACGCGGAGTGCACGGCGCATATTTTTGTCAAATTTATAGATATGCTCAAAAAAGACGGCATAGAAACGCTTGAAGGCGTAAACGCGCTCGGCAAGGAGAGCGTCGAGGCGGTGAGAAAGCTTCATTCTTACCATATAATAATACTTGCAAAAAACCAGACTGGCAGGATTAATCTTTACAGGCTTGTGTCGGAGTCGCACCTGAAATATTTCAACAAGCGCCCGCTCATACCAAAGAGCCTTATTATGGAGCACCGCGAGGGACTGATAATAGGCAGCGCGTGTGAGGCGGGAGAGCTTTTCAGGGCTATGCTTGACGGTGAGAGCGACGAAAAGCTTGCGGGGATAGTGAGCTTTTATGATTATCTGGAGATACAGCCGATTGGCAACAATAGGTTTATGATAGCGTCAGACAAGCACAGGGACATTAACTCCGACGAGGATTTGATTGCGCTCAACAAAAAGGTGGTAAAACTTGGCGATCAGTTTGACAAGCCTGTTGTGGCGACATGCGATGTGCATTTCCTTGATCCCGAGGATGAGATTTACAGGCGCATTATTATGACGGGCAAGGGCTTTAAGGACGCGGACGAGCAGGCGCCATTGTTTCTGCGCACCACTGAGGAGATGCTTGACGAGTTTGCATATTACCTTGGCAGTGAAAAGGCTGAGGAGATAGTTATAACTAACACGAATATGATAGCCGATATGTGCGACAGGATTGCGCCCGTAAGACCTGATAAATGCCCGCCTGTAATTGAGGACAGCGACAAGCAGCTTACGGAGATATGCTACAGAAAGGCGCATGAAATGTACGGCGAGGAGCTTCCAGACATAGTGGAGGCGCGGCTGAAAAAAGAGCTTAACTCCATCATAAGCAACGGCTTTGCGGTTATGTACATTATCGCGCAAAAGCTTGTGTGGAAATCAGTGGAGGACGGCTATCTGGTCGGCTCTCGCGGTTCTGTCGGCTCGTCGTTTGTGGCGACAATGGCGGGGATTACAGAGGTCAATCCGCTTAGCCCGCACTATTACTGTAAAAAATGCCATTACAATGATTTTTACTCTGACGAGGTGAAGAAATTTGCGGGCATGGCGGGGTGCGATATGCCCGATAAGGATTGTCCCGTTTGCGGCGAGAAGCTTGTAAAAGACGGCTTTGACATTCCGTTTGAGACTTTCCTCGGCTTTAAGGGCAACAAGGAGCCTGATATTGACCTCAACTTTTCGGGAGAATACCAGAGTAAGGCGCATAAATATACCGAGGTTATTTTCGGCTACGGGCAGACCTTCAGGGCGGGCACGATCGGTACGCTTGCCGATAAGACGGCTTTCGGCTATGTAAAAAATTACTATGAGGAGCGCGGCATACATAAGCGCACGAGCGAGATAAACCGCATTGTTGAGGGCTGTGTGGGGGTAAGGCGCACGACGGGGCAGCACCCGGGCGGCATTGTGGTGCTTCCGGTGGGGGAGGAAATCAATTCCTTTACGCCTGTGCAGCACCCGGCAAACGATATGACGACGGATATTGTCACGACGCACTTTGATTATCACTCGATAGACCACAACCTGTTAAAGCTTGATATACTAGGACACGATGATCCGACTATGATACGAATGCTGCAGGACTTGACGGGCATAGATCCGACGACGATACCGCTTGACGACAAGCAGGTTATGTCACTTTTCCAGAGTACGGAGGCGCTGGGCATCACGCCCGAGCAGATTGGCGGGTGCAGGCTAGGCGCGCTTGGCATACCTGAGTTTGGCACTGATTTTGCCATGCAGATGCTTATTGACACGCAGCCGAAATATTTCTCGGATCTGGTGCGTATCGCGGGGCTTTCGCATGGCACCGATGTATGGCTTGGAAATGCGCAGACGCTTATTCAGGAGGGAAAGGCTACTATTTCAACAGCGATATGTACGAGGGACGATATAATGACATACCTTATAGGTATGGGAATGGACAGTGAGCTTTCATTTACCATTATGGAGAGCGTCCGCAAGGGCAAGGGCTTGAAGCCCGAATGGGAAAAGGTGATGCTGGAGCACAATGTCCCCGACTGGTACATATGGTCCTGCAAGAAGATACAGTATATGTTCCCCAAGGCTCACGCGGCGGCGTATGTTATGATGGCGTGGCGCATAGCCTACTGTAAGGTGAATTATCCGCTTGCGTATTACTGCGCATTTTTCAGCATCAGGGCGTCGGCATTTTCGTATGAGATAATGTGCCTTGGCAGGGAAAAGCTGGAGCGGACGCTCGCGGAGTACAAAAAGCGTGAAAGCAGCGGTGAGAAGCTTACCAACAAGGAACAGGACCTTATAAGGGATATGAGGATCGTTCAGGAGATGTACGCGAGAGGCTTTGAGTTTACGCCGCTCGACATATACAAGGCACATTCGCGCAACTTCCAGATAATAGACGGAAAAATAATGCCCGCCTTGAGCAGCATAGACGGACTTGGCGACAAGGCGGCGGAGGCTGTGATGGAGGCGGCGCGCGACGGCGCTTTCCTGTCAAAGGAGGACTTTAAAAACAGGACAAAGGTAAACGCGACGACGGCGGATTTTATGGCTGATCTGGGGCTTTTGGGCGATATACCTGAGTCTAATCAAATAAGCTTATTTGATTTAGTTGTATAAATGCACAAAAATAATGGGGAAATTTTTCCCATTATTTTTTTATGCCCAAAAATTACCTATATATGGGCTAAAATACCCCAAATTCATACTATATATTGTACCGTTCGCACATACATTCCCCTAATATATGTGTTTTGATGTTTTTTGACAAAAAATAAGCACTTGTTATTTCCAGACTTTTAATGTAAAATAATATCTAAAGTGGTGGAAAGTGGAACTAAGTGGCGCGAAGTGGCGGTGAATTGTATGTATATGGGTGAATACAATCATACGATAGACGCTAAAGGCAGGCTGATTATCCCTTCTAAATTCCGCGATGTACTCGGAGATGAGTTTGTGGTGACAAAGGGGCTTGATGGCTGCCTGTTTGTGTACGACAACGCCGAGTGGTCCGCTTTTGAGGAAAAACTGAAGGCATTGCCGCTTATGGATAAGGAAGCGCGCAGATTTGTCCGCTTTTTCTTGGCGGGCGCTGCCAATGTCGAGGTGGATAAGCAGGGGAGGATACTTTTGCCGTCCGTACTTAGGGACTTTGCGGCGCTTGACAAGGATGTGGTGCTTGTCGGAGTGGGGGCGCGCATTGAGATTTGGAGCAGCCAGAGATGGAGCGAGGCGGCTGAATATGACGACATGGACGATATAGCGGAGCATATGTCGAAGCTTGGGCTTATGATTTGATGATGGTTATGACGCGGTTTTATTTTGCTCATTTTGCATGAATTTTATATTATAGAATAAAGTTTTGTAAATGTTTGCGATTCACGATATCCGGATTTGTAATTTTGGGAAATGCAGAGAGATTATGGGGTGGTAAGGATGGAATTTAAACATACATCTGTTTTGCTGGATGAAACGATAGAGGCGCTGAAAATTAAGCCGGACGGGGTGTATGTTGACGGTACGCTTGGAGGCGGGGGACATTCCTATGAAATATGCAGGCGGCTTGGCGATAAAGGCAGGCTTATAGGCATAGACGGCGACGAGGCGGCGGTAAAGGCGGCAGGGGAGAGGCTTTCAGAGTTTGGCAAAAAGGTGACGATTGTTAGGAACAATTATCGCAATATTTTAGAGGTGCTGGACGAATTGGGCATATCAAGCGTTGACGGCATACTGCTTGATTTGGGAGTTTCCTCGTATCAGCTTGACACTGCTGAAAGAGGATTTTCATACAAATACGACACCAAGCTTGATATGAGAATGGACCAGAGGCAGCAGCTTACGGCAAGAGATATAGTAAATGAATACAGTGAGCAGGACTTGTACAGGGTTATAAGGGACTATGGGGAAGAAAATTTTGCAAAAAACATTGCAAAGCATATAGTGGCGGCGCGTGCTAAAAAGCCGATAGAGACGACCTTTGAGTTGAATGAGCTTATCAAGGCCGCAGTACCTGCAAAAATGCGTGCAGAGGGAGGACACCCTTCAAAGCGCACCTTTCAGGCAATTCGTATAGAGTGCAACAAGGAATTGGAAGCACTCGAAAATTCATTGGAAAATATGGTAAATATATTAAATCCTTATGGCAGGCTTTGCGTCATCACTTTCCATTCTTTGGAGGACAGGATAGTGAAAAGCGCATTTAGGGAGTTTGAGAATCCCTGCACCTGCCCGCCCGATTTCCCGGTGTGCGTGTGCGGAAAAGTGCCATACGGCAAGGCAGTGCCAAGAAAGGCAATATTGCCGTCACAAAAGGAGATTGAGGAAAACAAGAGAGCAAAGAGCGCGAAGCTTAGGGTGTTTGAAAGATTATAATGCCGCCGGAGCGGCAAGGGGAGGATAAAATGAGTTATAGCAGCAGGGGGTATAGGACGCAGTATTATGTGGACGGCAACGCGGTGAGGAAGATTGAAATCGAGCAGCCGAGAAGACAGCCGCAGCCACGCGGGAATTCACATAAATACGCGCATAATCATGAGAACGCGTACACTCATGCCCGCGCGGACGGACAAGCTCGCGCGAATGTACGCAGCCGCAGTAAAAAGAAGCAGCAGGTAAAAGTCGCGCCTATGGATAAGAGGTATGTGGGAACGCTTGTGGCGGCTATTCTTACGGCGTGCATAGTGCTTATGGGCTATGTAAAGATTCAGTCGGACATCACGAACCATGTTGCCAACATATCAAAGCTTGAGAGTCAGCTCAATGAGTTGAAGCTTTCAAATGAGGAATACTACTCAAAGATTACGAGCAGTGTGGATTTAGCCGAGATTAGGCGTATAGCGATAGTCGAGCTTGGCATGAAGTACGCCAAGGAGGGACAGGTTGTAAACTACACAGGCGAAGGCAGCGACTATGTAAGGCAGTTTAGCGAAATACCGAGCGATTGACAACAGCATTGGGAAGTTTTAAGGCTGTAAAAGATAAGTTCCTATATATTTAGGAAAATGCGGGCGCAGCGAAGGAATCGGCACAGCATATTATGAACGGAGAATTTGTATGGCAGTAAAGACGGCAGGGAAAAGACAGAATGTAAGAGCAGTGGGGAAAAGACAGAATGTAAGGGCAGCAGGGAGAAGACGAAATGTAAGGACAAATAAAATAAAGAGCTTTAACCCACAAAGTGTAAAGACTATGAAGCTGGCAGTTATGATGATAATTATATTGCTGGCTTTTTCGGGTTTATCCTACAGGCTGTATACAATAACAAGGGACAACAATGCGGAATATCAGAAAAGAATATTGTCGCAGCAGCGATATGATTCAACGACGCTGCCGTTTAAGCGTGGAACAATTACGGACAAAAACGGCACAATACTTGCGGTAAGCGAAAAGGTATACAATGTTATACTCGACTGTAAGGTTATGCTTGACGATGAAAAAAACCAGGAACCGACGGTGTCTGCGCTTGTGGAGTGTTTCGGACTTAGCAGCTCTGAACTGAACAGCTATATTCAGGAAAATCCGGGTTCGCAGTATTATGTCCTCAAAAAGCGGATTACTTACGAAGAGATGAGCCCGTTTTTGGAGCGCCAGAGTACATACAACGCAGAGACGGCGAAGTACAATGCCAAGGCGAAAAAAGAGGAAAAGCGCGGCGTAATAAGCGGCGTATGGTTTGAGGAGGAATATATCAGGCGTTATCCAAACAACGCGCTTGCGTGTGATGTAATTGGCTTTACGGGTACGGACAACAACGGCACATACGGTTTGGAGGAATATTACAATGATACCTTAAACGGCACAAACGGCAGGGAGTACGGCTACCTCAACGAAGACGCGACATTGGAGCGCACCACAGTAGCGGCGGTTGACGGCAATTCGCTTGTGTCCACTATTGATGCCAATATACAGGCGATATGCGAGAAATATTTAAAGCAGTTCAGCGACGAGCATACAAACGAGGCAAGAGAGGGGCTTGGTTTTGAAAACGCGGGCATTATCGCGATGAATCCAAACAACGGCGAAATCCTCGCCATGGCAAGCTATCCCAATTTTGACCTGAACAACCCAAAGGATTTGTCCGCGTATTACACGCAGGAGCAGATAGACGCGATGAATGAAGAAGATACATACTATGACGCGCTCAACAAGCTTTGGAGGAACTTCTGCATTTCGGACACATACGAGCCGGGCTCTACAGCCAAATCGCTTACGCTTGCGGCGGGGCTTGAATCGGGAAAAATCATAGGAAATGAAAGCTATGAGTGCGGGGGCTCTCTTACGGTAGCCGACCATGATATTTCCTGCAATGTAAAGCAAGGGCATGGTACGCTGGATGTGGCGGGCGCGCTTGAGCAGTCGTGCAATGTGGCGTTTATGAAGATGGGAGAGGCTATCGGCGTCAAAAATACTGTAAAATTCGAGAACATTTTCAATATAGGCTTAAAGACGAACATTGACCTTGCAGGAGAGGCGCGTACAGCGTCGCTCGTATACAGCGAGGACACAATGGGACCCGCCGAGCTTGCGACATGCTCGTTTGGTCAGGGCTTCAATGTGACGATGATTGAGATGGCGTGTGCCTTTTCTTCTATTATAAATGGCGGCTACTATTATGAACCGCATATGGTGAGCAAAATCACAAACTCCAGCGGCAGCGTGGTAAGAAACATAGAGCCGAGGGTCATCAAGCAGACAATATCAAACACTACATCGGAGCAGATGAGAAATTATCTCTATCTCACTGTAGCGGAAGGTACGGGAAAAAGCGCCCGTCCCGCAGGTTACGCGATAGGCGGCAAAACGGGTACTGCCGAGATGGTGCCGCGTGACCATAAAAATTATGTGGTTTCATTTATAGGCTTTGCGCCTGCTGATGACCCGCAGATAGTGATTTATTGCGTAATAGACCGTCCGAATGTAGCGGACCAGCCCCACGCCACATATGCGACCGGGATAGTCAAGAGCGTTTTGACGGAGGTTCTGCCGTATATGCACATAGCGACGACGGAAGAAATGACTATAGCCGAGCAGGAGGAGATGGACAACCTTTTGCAAAATATGATAAATGTCGGTGAGGAAAGTGCCGAAAATGCTGAAAACGGGAATGGTGAAGCAGGCGAAGGCGGAGAAAATAACGGTAATGTAGGTGGAGAAAACAGTGGCAGTGAAAATGGTGCAAACGGTGGCAATGAAAGCGGCGGAAACGAAAATGGCGAAAATAGCGAAAATGGAAACAATGAAAACAGTGAAAACGGCAGCAATGATGGCGAAAATGTAAACGCCGCGCCGCGATACACGATAGACCCGGACACAGGCGAGCTTATAGACACTGAAACGGGCGAGCCCGCGCAGGTGCAGAGCAGCTTTGAAAACGGAACCGGGGACAGTACGGATAATGCGGACAATTTGGATAACACAGGCAATCCCGGCAATGCGGACAATTCGGATACATCGAACAGTTCGACCGACAACAACTGAGAATAGCATATAAGCTTTGTCCGCTAATCTGTCACAGCGATAATTCGGCATATACCTTAAAAAAGCATAATAAATTATAATAACAGCTTTTTTGAGGTATCGCGATGTCAGTTAAGAACAGCGCCGGAAGGCGCAATATGACTATACAGAAAAGAAAGACCTTTATAGTGTGCGTGCTGTCAATAACGGCGCTCATAGTCCTTGGAGTGCGGTTAGGCTATCTTATGATAATGTGTTCAGAGCATTATACGGAGCTTGCGCAGATGCTTCACGAGAGGGAGCGCGACATCAAGGCGGCGCGCGGCAGAATAATTGATTCGACAGGCACAGTGCTTGCGGACAACAAGACGGTCTGCACCATATCGGTGATACACAACCAGATAAAGGAGCCTGAAGAAGTGATAGATGTTCTTTCAAAAGAGCTTGATTTGACGGAGGAGTATGTGAGAAAGCGCGTCGAAAAGTATTCAGCGCGCGAGCGCATAAAGAGCAATGTTGACAAGGAGACGGGCGACAGGATAAGGAACCTTGATTTGGCGGGCGTAAAGGTTGATGAGGATTACAAGCGATATTACCCGTATGACGAGCTTGCCTCAAAGGTGCTTGGCTTTACGGGCGCTGACAATCAGGGTATAATAGGGCTTGAGGTATCATACGAAAAGTATCTTACAGGCAGAATGGGACAGATACTTACGCTGACGGACGCAAGGGGCGTGGAGCTTGAGGGAATGGGCGAGCGCAGGAAGGAGCCGCAGGCGGGCAGCGACCTGTATGTGAGTCTTGACATAAATATACAGAAATACGCTACGCAGCTTGCAAAGCAGGCATACAAGACTAAGCAGGCGGCGGGTGTTTCCATAATAGT
The DNA here is from genome assembly GCA_947626435.1 of uncultured Lachnospiraceae bacterium. GTDB lineage: Bacteria > Bacillota > Clostridia > Lachnospirales > Lachnospiraceae > COE1. The sequence goes on from CANQSB010000049.1 coordinate 16,091, forward strand.
GATGAATGTGAACAATGGCGAGATACTTGCCATGGTGGATGTGCCTGAATTTAACCTGAATGAGCCGTATACATTTATAGATGAGTTTAGCGCGCAGGCGGCCGCGTCGTCGGCAAACGCGCAGGATTTGCTCAATCAGATGTGGAGGAACGGCTGTATAAACGACACTTACGAGCCGGGCTCCACTTTCAAGATTATAACGGCGTCGGCGGGGCTTGAAGAAGGGGTGGTTACTCTTGAAGACCAATTTTCATGTTCGGGCTCTATATTGGTTGACGACAGGACTATACACTGTCACAAGCGCGCGGGTCATGGCGCGGAGAGTTTTGTTCAGGCAACGATGAATTCTTGTAATCCTGTGTTTATTACGGTGGGGCTTAGGCTTGGACCTGAGAAGTATTACAAGTATTTTACGGATTTTGGGCTTAGGCAAAAGACTGGGATTGATTTGTCGGGCGAGGCGGGGACGATTGTGCATAAGCTTGAAAATATTGGGAATGTGGAGCTTGCCACTATGTCGTTTGGGCAGTCGTTTCAGATTACGCCGATAAGGCTGATGACTACTGTGGCGGCGTTGATAAATGGGGGGAAGATGATTACGCCGCATTTTGGGGTGAAGGCTGTGAGTGAGGACGAGAGTGTGGTGGAGCGGTTTGAGTATCCTGTGTCGGAGGGGGTAGTATCTGAGGGGACTTCTGAAAAGTTGAGGTATATATTGGAGCAGGTTGTGGAGAATGGGGGAGGGAAGAATGGGTATGTTGAGGGATTTAGAGTTGGGGGGAAGACGGCTACTAGTCAGACATTGCCTAGGGGGTCGGGGAGGTATATTGCTTCGTTTTTGGGGTTTGCGCCGGCTGATGAGCCTAAGGTGATGGCGCTGGCGATTATTGATACGCCGCAGGGGGTGTATTATGGGGGGCAGATTGCGGCGCCGGTTGTTAGGCAGTTGTTTGAGAATATTCTTCCTTATTTAGAGGAGAAGGGGTATAGTGTAATCTCGGAAAGTCAGTAAAAAAACAGAAAAACATTTATTGATGTGAAGTTGGTGAAAAGGTGGAATAAAAAAATGGTTATTTTTGAGTTATTTCAAGACAGTGGTTAGAAAAAAGGACATAACAATTAAACCTGCTAAAAATACTTTTTTAACAGACTGAAAAGTCATATTTTATTTGTTTTAAGAATTAAGCAGTATAGAGATGGGCGGCTTTATGCCTTGCATCCAAATGGATGCATATCCCTATGAGCATAGTCCAAAAAGAAAAGTGGTCCCTGCCCCGTATTTTCAGGTATTGCAGGCAGTAGTCATTCAGTACGCGGTCATTGACAC
>CANQSB010000050.1 GCA_947626435.1 uncultured Lachnospiraceae bacterium
ATTCATAAGATTCACCCTATTTGATTATATCATAATTTTTACGGATTTGCAGTAGTAAAGTTAGTGCATATGGGGTGTGGGGGTTTCCTACACCCCTTTATTCGTTTGACTGTGGAGGTAAAAAAGAATGGCAAGGAAAAAAGCCCCTGTAACGATAGAAAGTTGCCTGAAAGATAATGAAAAACTGTTACAAACAAAAGCGGAAAATATTATTAAAGCAAAGGAATTAGGTATCAGTCAATCGTCAATAGACAAGATGATTTTTGAATTCGCGCTTAGTAAACAGCGTTATGACAAGCTGAAAAGGAGATTGACCGATGGAAAATGAAGAATTGATTTTACAGATTAAAGCCGGAAAAAATGTCACTAAAAACATGGAACAGCTTTATTTGCAAAATCAAAACTTCATTTATGGAATTGCAAAAAGGTATACCGCAAGCGCTGAAATTGAAGATTTGATGCAGGAAGCATATTTCGGGCTGATAAAAGCGGTTGAAAAATTTAATCCTGAACGGGGCAGCAAATTTTTATCATATTTACCGTATTGCCTTCAAAATTCTTTCCGGCGATATATCGAACGCAATGGATATATAAAAAAATTTCCGGCGCACATGATAGAACGTATTTCAAAGTACAAAAAATACCTTTCCGAACAGCAAGCAGCGGGCGTTGTCCCTTCCGATTATGCTATATGTCGTGATTTGGAACTGTCTGAACAGCAACTTAAAAATTTACGGAAAGCAATTCGTGAAGCTGAATGTATCAGCACAAGTGATTTGTTACCCGGTTCAGATACCCTGACAGTGGAAGATTCTATTGCTGATCCTTCCGATATGGAAGAACAGGTTATTGACGGCATAGCAAAAGAATGGGCTGATAATTTGATTTGGAAGATTGTTTCCGAATTGGAAGAACGGGAAGCCGCTATTATAATTGGCAAGTACAAAGAATCGGCAACCTTGAAGGAATTGGCAGAGCAATTAAATCTTTCATGTGAGCGAATTAGGCGGCTTGAAATAAAAGGGTTGGCAATTCTACGGAAACAGCAGAAAATGCGGGATATAGCCGATATATACGGTTATGTGAACGCCTATAAACGGACGGGATTACAAGCCTTTAAGAATAACGGCGCTTCTTCCGTGGAGCGTTCCGCTATACGCCACATAGAGGGCGAAGAACGAATTCAGAAATTAAAGCAATCAGTGGAACAAACCCGAAATGAAATCAAAGATATTTTGAATGTGGATGAACTTTTTGAACAGGTATTGAACCTTGCTTCACAATAGAAAGGGGTAAAACAATGAACAATCACCAAACGCTATATTTGAATACGGTTCAGGAATGGATTTAGGCGGCATTGGAAGCGGGGTTGATGATATAGCGGGCAATACCGGGGCAATCGCTGACAGCATGGATATTACGGAAGAAGATTTGAAATACTTGCGTGATATTGCAGAGCAGGAAGCGGTCAATCGGTTCACAACCGCTGAAATCAATATAGATCAATCGGGTATGCAGAACCACATTTCCAACGGTATGGATTTGGACGGCGTTGTTTCCGGCTTGACGGATGCCGTCAATGAAGCCGTGGACAGTATAACGGAAGGGGTGCATGATTGATAGTTTCCTGAATACCCCCGGAAGAAAGTTACTGACATCTTCCGGGGGTATTTTTATGCTTGACTATTCGTTACCAATAGCATATAATATAGTTCAAGGATATTGAAGGGGGGCTTTGAAGTATGGAAGAACGGAACGCAAATGTTATTTTTGGGAAAGCTGGCGGCAATGCAAGCAAGAATTCATATACCTGTAAATTGTCTATTCCCAAAACATGGGTTGATCGCATGGGGGTTCGTCCTGATAGCCGGGAAGTAACGCTTTGTTTTGATGGTGATACGTTGACAGTACGCCGCCCGGATATGGCAAATATAAAGCGTGCGCCGCTTGCCAATAAGCAGAAAATCCGGCGTTTCGCTTTGGTGTGGCAGCAGATGTATTTGAACCACAAAACAACCCCGTTTTTCTTCTTTGAAGATACTTCATTCGTGGGTGACGGAATGGCAGATTTGGGGTTTGAAATGGATTGCGGAAAATCGTTAGAAGAAGCGTTTCCCGGAACAAGGGCTTTTCAAGATAATGCGGCGTTGGAACGGATCATCAAACAAATTGATTTGCAGACGTTGGGAAACGCTATCTTTTCACAATGGCGATATTGGAATCATTGGAGTATGTCACCGATGGAAGAAGAAAATTTTCAATGGTTTGTATTAGCATTTTCCCGGCTTGCTGAATTGACAAAATAAAGAAAAGGCACTTTTGAAAAGTAAACTTCAAAGGTGCTTTTTTTATCCCTTGCGCAAGGTGGTGATGAAGTTATCAAGCAAACCGAAAAACGCCGTATATAAGCGTTATATAAAGCCCTGTTATAATATCCTTTGCCGCTATGCGGAATAAAATTCATTTTTCAGGAGGTACATTGATTATGAGCAGGAAAAGGAAATTATTTAAGGCGCTTTCGGTGTTTTTGTGCGTGCTTTTATTGTTTGAATTCAGTTCAGGCATACACGCAAATGCAGAAGGAAACATAGAACACGTTTTTGATGCAAGCGATTTTACGTTGGCGATGAAGAAAGCAAAGGATGGAGATATTATTATAATTTTCGGCGAAATAAAAATTAACGGTTCGTTCGGCAGCGCTGATAAAACAATTACGGTTCGGCGTGAAAATGAAGATTCCTGCCTGATTGCAGGGTATGGGGTGGAAGTTCAAAATATTATATTTGACGGGGAAAATTATATTTCGGGTTTTCCCATGATAACAACGCAAGGCGGGTTTTCGGCAGAAAATTGTATTTTCCAAAATTGCAAAGGCGAAAAAGGATCGGTGATAGGTGGAGCGGTTCAGGTGGAAACGGCAGATGCCACATTTACCGGGTGCAGCTTTTTTGATAACACATCCGTTTCAGGCGGTCATATCGCCGTTAGAAATGATTGCTCGGCGAATATAACAGATTGCACATTCAAAGGCGGCTATGCGAAAAATTACGGCGGCGCAATTTCTGTGTTTGCCGGGGCAAATTGTTATATTGATTCATGCGTGATAACAGAAAATGAAGCTGTCAATTATGGGGGCGGCATTGGGAATCGTTCTTTCGTTCAGGTGAAAAATACAAAGCTATATAACAACAAAACCCAATATGCGGGCGCTGATATTGGGAACGGGATCGGTGCAACCGCTGATTTACAGGATAGCATTGAACAATTAGTTGAATTGTTCAAAGAAGATAATATTACCCCGAAAGGATGGGTTTGCGATTATGATTTTGAAGAAAACCCGTATATTCCCGACATTGAACCTTCACAGGAAAATGCTTTGTTGAAATTGGATTTTGAAGTTGTGCAATCCGAACCTGAAAATACCCCTGAAACAACTGATCCAGAACAATCAAAAGAGCCTGACACCCCAAAAGAACCAACCGCCACCGATCCCCCAACAGAAAGCGAATCCACCGAAGAAAGCGAACCCACCGAACCACCGAAAGACGATGAACAGCAACCACAAGAAAACCATGATGGGAATAAAGCGCCGGAACAAAGCGGATCGGATGAAACAAAGGACGATACGCCGACAGAATCGGACAAGAAATCGCCCGAACCGGGAACAACGGAAATTCCGCAATCAACCCCGTCCAATTCCGAAAATGGCGGGAGTTCAAATAATTCAAACAATGGTTCAACGGAAATGAACACAAGAACCGATAATTCCCGGCGCACGACAACGAATGATTCAAATAATACGTCCACGGTCAATAATTATTATGGGCAATCGGAAAATGAACCTTCAAAGCAGCCTGACGTTCAGACAATCGTTATTCCCGTTGACAGGGTAGAAAACGGAAAGCCGATTGAACAAACGATTAAGATTGAAAGTTCCCCGGAAGAAAGCGTTTCAAGTGATACAGCAGGAACAACCCTGAACATCAATGTGAACATAGGATCGGAAACAGCAGGACAGCAGATCGTTACCCCCGCACAAGCGGGTATTTCATGGTATCAGGTGGTAGTGATTGCTTTGCTGGTTGGAATATTGGTGTGCTTACTGAAACGGCGGGAATAGCGGCTTATATGGGCGTTTCTTTACATTGGGATATTCTTTATCAGGTGCGCCGAAAAAAGCCTTATATGAGCGTTATATGCGTTGTAGGAAGCGGGAAAACGTGATATAATCATACAGACATAAAAAGTTACGGGCGGCAATAGCAAGCGGGTGGAAATGCCACCCGCTTGCCACCGTGACACACCGGATTTTGAAAGGTTTACAGAGGTTTATATTTTGAACCGTTTGAAAATCGCTATTTTTCAAGGATTTCAACGCCTTATATAGCATTGAGAAATTGAACTTTTCGCTTTTTCGACAAACTGGGCATGTGGAAACCGTCTGTCTATTATCGAGAAAATAGCGCATTTACAGGATTTGTAGGCATTTTAGAGGGAAACATATCGACTAAAAAATTAAAAATAGATTGTGCCGTTGAGAAACAGCATCCGTTCTGCCGGGCTGTCTCCGTTGCCTTCTGGTTCTTTCACTTCCAAAACTTCTTCATCGGATTCTTCCTCCTTTCCGTCAGTGTTCAGTGTGGTATCTGCAAAAGCCCCAGCACTGCCGAGCTGTAGCATATTGCCGTTGATGAGGTAGAGGTCGCCGCCGTCTTCGGTCGGAATGCGTGTATTTCATGCCTTCTTCCAGCACGGCGATTTTGTTTGGTGTTGCCGCTGCCACCGAAGGTGGACTGCCAGCTCTGCCGCACATGCTCCGAATCCTTGATGGTGCCGAGGTGTTTCAGGATGCAGCCTAGAGCTGCAATGTTGGCAAAGAACTTAGCGCCGTACTCCTCGCAGGCAATCGCCATACCGATAGCGTTTTTCGTCATAGCGATAGGGCTGTAGCCCACCAGACTGTCAAAACCTAAAACCTAAACCTCGGATGTGCAGCACATCCGAGGGGTGGAGGTTGACTGTTGCGTCTTTCATGGTCGGAGCTTCCTCGTTGGAGCGCATGTACTGGTAATACAGCTGTCCGTTTGCGCCCCTGTCCACGGTCATCTTGTTCGGCATGATCGGATACAGTGCCACGAATTCATCCTTGCCGTTGCGGATGATTTGTGCGTAAGCGTTGCCCCACAGGAGCAAGTGCGTCATGGGTGTTTCCTGGCTTTCTCCTTGCCGCCGTTATCATTGTAGCGATAGAGGTGGGGCGGCAGTCTTGCCACCGCCTTTGCCAAAATGCGGACGCAGGAATACACGGCGGTCATCTGCATGGCGGAGCGTTCCGTCACGGTTTTGCCAGAGGTCGTGCCGCCCAAGAAAAAGCTGTAGCCACTGTCGGTCGTGTGGTTCTGGGGAGTGTCCCTCGACCGAAAATAATTCGCATGCCTGCCCGATGACGATGGGACCTGAACCTATGATGAGCACCTTTTTGATATCTGTTCTTTTTGGCATTAAAACATCCTCCTGATTGTGGTTTTGGTGTGGCTTTGCAAAAGCATTCTGCATTTCCGATAATATTTATATAGGAAAGAATAGGTGAAGCACAAGAAGAATTTTGTATGCTTCTGTTCAAATATAAAAAAGTGTGCTACAATACATATAATTGAGCGCAATTTATAGGATTAAGCGTAAATGTGCACTGTCGTTTATTAAAATGGGGGACATGCAAAATGAGCCTGACAGAAATAAGCAAATACATAAGTCTAATCCTGCGCCATAAGCCTGAGACAATCGGCATAAACCTTGACGAGCATGGCTGGGCAGATGTGGACGAGCTGATAGCGGGCATTTCAAAAACATATAAATTTGATATGCATATGCTGGAAGAAATCGTGCGCACGGACAGCAAGCAGCGCTATTCCTTCAACGAGGACAAAACTCTGATTAGGGCAAATCAGGGACATTCCGTTCAGGTGGACGTGGAGCTTGAAGAAAAAGAACCGCCCGAGACGCTATGGCACGGCACAGGCGAAAAATATACAGCATCGATTGACGCGCAGGGGCTTATTCCTAAGAGCCGGTTTTATGTGCATCTGTCAAAGGATAAGGAAACTGCCATAAAAGTAGGGCAGCGCCACGGCAGACCAGTGCTTTACACTGTAAAGAGTAGGGAAATGCACGGCGACGGCTATAAATTTTACCTGTCAAAAAACGGGGTGTGGCTCACTAAGGAAGTGCCTGTAAAATATTTGAAGAAAGAGAACAACTAGGAATCGGAGGATTAAAAAATGCTGGAAATCGGAACAAAGGCGCCAGGCTTTGAGCTGCCTGACCAAAATGGAACTGTACACACGCTTGAGGAATATAAAGGAAAAAAGGTAATTCTTTATTTTTACCCAAAGGACAATACGCCTGGCTGCACCAAGCAGGCGTGCGGGTATGCGGACAGATATCCTCAATTTGCGGAAAAAGGCGCGGTAGTGATTGGCATAAGCAAGGATTCAGTAGCGTCGCACAAAAAATTTGAGGGAAATTATTCGCTGCCGTTTACAATCCTTTCAGATACGGAGCTGTCGGCGATAAAGGCGTATGATGTCTGGAAGGAAAAGAAAAACTATGGAAAAGTGTCAATGGGCGTAGTGCGCACCACATACCTTATTGACGAAGACGGCATTATCGTCAAGGCGAATGACAAAGTAAAGGCGGCGGAGGATGCTGAAAAAATGCTGGGAGAGCTGTAGAGGGGCACAGGCACAGTATTATTGGGAGAATATTCCAAATAATAAGTAGGGGAAATATCTGCCCAGCGCAAAAGAGTTTACTGTTCATTTAATCTGTGCTATTATATAATCGACAATAAAACTAAAATCTGACATACGGAGGAAGAATGAAATCAACCAGCACACCATATGATGATGTGTTCCGAACCCTGCTGAACGATTGCAGCAAGCTGATAATACCGCTTATAAATGAAGTGTTTGGGGAGCATTACACAGGAAATGAGCGGATAGTGTTTTCGCCAAATGAGCATTTCATAAATCAGCAGGACGGAGAGGAATACGAATGCATTACGGACACGAAATTTAAGATAATAGGAAAAGAAACAAAAAATTACCATTGGGAATGCCAGAGTACGGCGGACAGCAGCATGGCAGTCAGAATATTTGAATATGCTTCCCAGATAGCGCTCGATGAGGGAGAAATAAGCGCAAACCGACTGACAGTGACATTTCCACGTTCGGCAGTGCTTTACCTAAGAAGCAGCAAAATGACACCTGATGAAATGCATATAGAGATAAAAACGCCAGGTGGCAGCATAACCTACAGCATACCCGTGATGAAAATGCAAGTGTATGCCATAGATGATATTTTTGAAAAGAATCTGCTGTTTCTCATACCGTTTTATATATTTACACATGAAAAAGAACTGGAAGAATATGATAAGAATGAGGATAAGCTGGAAATATTAAAACAGGAGTATGAAGACATAAAAAAGCGTCTGGAGGAAAAGACGGTAAAAGGCGAAATAGATGAATATACAAAATGTACGATTGCTGATATGTCAAAAAAGTATTAGAGCATTTGGCTGACAAGTACGAAAATGTTAAGAAGGGAGTTGGTCTTGTTATGGGAGGACGGATTCTTGATTATGAGGCGAAGACAATAAAAAATGAAGGTTTGCGTGAAGGCAAAAGTGAGGGCAGGAAAGAAGCCGCACGAAATCTGATACGTGCGGGTAAAATGTCGCTGGAAGAAATAGCCGAGTGCGTAAATCTGACGCTTGATGAATTGAATGTTCTGGCTTCAGAAGGAGCAGTCAAGCAGGGAAATGCGCAGTGAATGGATTTTAATTAACTCAATATATTGTGAAACGCTATTGCGAGAAGAAAAAAGGTGTGTATAAAAATTGCGCGCCTTTTTATGTGTCTGTTTGGAACGCATTTTGACAGAAAAACTTTATCCTACCCAAACATAAGAAAGTGTGCTACAATACATTTGGCTGGACAGAATTTATATACTTTTGCGGACATTGAAGAATACATAAAATAAAAGGTAATAAAGGGGAGATACTTATGACACTTAAAGAGTTGCCTATCGGAAAAAAAGCTACTGTAACGACAGTGGGAGGCGAGGGGGCGCTCAGGCAGCATTTTTTGGATATGGGCATTATACCGAATACGGATATCGTGTTTGTAAAATATGCGCCGCTGGGCGATCCTATGGAATTTATGGTGCATGGCTACGAGCTTACCCTGCGCGTGGCGGACGCTGAAAAAATAGAGATAAAGGACATACGGGAAGACATCGCTGATGAAACCGCGTCTGTGTCGAAAGAAAAGGCGCAGCGAAAAAAAGCCGTAGAGCATCCCGGTCTTGGCGAGGGCGGCAGATATCACGAGAAGGCGACGGAAAATCCGCTGCCTGACGGCATACAGCTCACATTTGCGCTTGCGGGCAATCAGAATTGCGGAAAAACCACTCTTTTCAATCAGCTTACAGGTTCAAACCAGCACGTCGGCAATTTCCCGGGCGTCACTGTGGACAGAAAAGACGGCGTGATAAAAGGCAACAGCAACACGCTTATTACAGACCTGCCGGGCATTTATTCAATGTCGCCGTACTCAAGCGAGGAGATAGTGACTAGAAGCTTTATAATGAAGGAAAATCCGAGAGGAATCATCAATGTCGTTGACGCGTCAAATATAGAAAGAAACCTTTATCTCACCATGCAGCTCATGGAGATGGACATTCCCATGGTGCTTGCGCTCAATATGATGGACGAGGTGCGCGGCAACGGCGGCTCAATCCAGATAAATGAGATGGAGGAGATGCTCGGCATACCCGTCGTGCCGATTTCCGCAGCAAAAAACGAGGGCATAGACGAGCTTATAAACCATGCGCTTCACGTGGCAAAATACCAGGAGCGCCCCAAACGCATTGACTTCTGCGGCGCGGACAAAAACGGCGGCGCCGTACACAGATGCCTTCACGCTATCAGGCATTTGATAGAAGACCACGCGGTAAGGGCAGGCATACCGGTGCGCTTTGCGGCAAGCAAGCTTGGCGAGGGCGACGAGGACATTTTAAACAGCCTTGATTTGGACGACAACGAAAAGGAAATGCTGGAGCATATCATCTGCCAGATGGAAAAAGAAAGCGGAATGGACAGGGCAGCGGCAATCGCGGATATGCGTTTTGCCTTTATAAATGAAGTATGCGCGGCGACAGTGGTAAAGCCAAAGGAAAGCAAAGAGCACCACAGAAGCGCGCAGATTGACAAAATCCTGACTGGAAAATATACGGCGATACCGTCTTTTGTTGCGATAATGGCGCTTGTATTCTGGCTTACATTTAATGTCGTGGGCGCATGGCTTCAAGGGCTGCTTGAAATGGGAATAGACTGGCTTGCAAACCTGACGGACTCTGCGCTTACGGCGGCAAACGTAAATGCCGCGCTCCATTCGCTTATTATCGACGGCATATTCAACGGCGTGGGAAGCGTGCTGAGTTTCCTGCCCATCATAGTGACGCTGTTCTTTTTCCTGTCGCTTTTGGAGGACAGCGGTTACATAGCAAGGGTAGCGTTTGTGATGGACAGGCTGCTTAGGAAAATAGGTCTGTCAGGGCGCAGCATTGTGCCTATGCTGATTGGCTTTGGCTGTACAGTGCCCGGCGTCATGGCGACAAGGACACTTCCGTCTGAGCGCGACAGAAAAATGACAATTTTGCTCACTCCGTTTATGAGCTGCTCCGCAAAAGTGCCGATTTACGGCTTTTTCGTGGCGGCATTTTTCCCGCGTTATGGCGCGGTGATTATGATTGGGCTTTATCTGCTTGGCATTGTGATAGGCATTTTGATGGCGCTTTTGACTAAAGGCACAGTATTTAAAGGCGAGGCAGTGCCGTTTGTGATGGAACTGCCAAACTACCGTATGCCTGGGGCAAAAAATGTAGGGCATCTGCTCTGGGACAAGGCGAAGGACTTTTTGCAGCGGGCGTTTACGGTTATTTTCCTTGCGACTATAGTCATATGGTTTTTGCAGACCTTTGATTTCAGGCTCAATATCGTGACCGATTCAAAGAACAGCATGCTTGCGGCGGTGGCAAGCGTGATAGCGCCGCTCCTTTCACCGCTTGGGCTTGGCGACTGGCGCATTTCTACGGCGCTTATTTCCGGATTTATGGCAAAGGAGAGCGTGGTGGCGACACTTTCAGTACTTTTTGGCACGACGGGGGCGCTTGCGGGCGTGCTCACTCCGCTTGCGGCGGCGAGCCTGCTTGTATTCAGCCTTCTCTATACGCCGTGCGTAGCGGCAATCGCGTCAATAAAGCGCGAGCTTGGCGCAAAATGGGCGGCGGGCGTCGTAATCTGGCAGTGCGTGATTGCGTGGATAGCGGCGTTTGCGGTGCGGCTTATTGGTATGGTGATTTTATAAGGACGTTGAAAAAAGTTTGTAATAAATTTTAAAAGAGGCTGTCGCAATAAGAATTAAGCATACAAGATATGGTATTGTATCTAAATTAAATGATACTCTATCTTGTACTTATGTTCCTTAGTGCGACAGCCCCTTTCTGTCTGCCAAGACATCATATGTATTTATTGTTTTTCCTATATTTCAATGGCGACACGCCCTTTGCCTTTTTGAACGCGCTGCCGAAATAATCGCTGTCGTTAAAGCCGCATTTCAGCGCGATTTCGTTAATGGATTCATTTGTTTCGAGAAGCATATTTGACGCTTCCTGTATTCTGACGTTTATAAGATATTCCTTGAAGCCGAAGCCTGTGGAAGACCTGAATTTTTTTGAAAAATAGGAAGCGCTTATGTTTACATGTGCCGCCGTCTTTTCAAGGCTTAAATCTTCCATGTAGTTGTTTCTTATGTATCTTGCGGCTTCCTGCATGATTGCGTCCGTCATGTCCATGGTTTGAATGTGCCCGCTGCTCCTGCTGCACCTGTAGCGTATCAGAAATATTATAAGCTCTTGGAGGCAGTTTTTGATATTTATATCCGAGTAATCGTCGCTCTGCTCATATTCAGACAACATTCTGTTTAAAAGCTCTTCAATATAATCCTTGTGCGTATTTGAAACGTGTATAATCGGCTCGTGCCGAAATATGTGTTTGAAGGATATTTGGGAAGAGGATGATTTTATGTCGGGAACTGCTTTATCGTTAAAGGTTATGACAATCCTTTCGTGAGCTTTGTCATTTACATATGAAGTCTTGTGTATGGTGTTCATGGGGATGAAAACCATGTCGCCTTTTTCTAGGACGTAAATGGAATCATCGAGAAAAATCTTGCGTGTGCCGTTTAGCAGATAATATATCTCATACATGGGGTGTAAATGTGCGGACGGCATATTAAAATATGGTTCATGGCGTACTTTTGAAATTTCGAATACTTTTGACAAAATTTTAGCTCCTTATTTAGTTTTAATAGCCGGGTAATTGCGAAAGGTGTTCTCAACCGTCCGAATTTAGGCAAAATATATAAAATCGCGGCTAGGTGCAGCAAGCTGCAAGACGCCGCTCATTTTATATATTTTGCCTAAATTCTATGTTGTCGAATAAAGCTTTGTAAATGACTATTTTAATCTCTTAGGGTAAATTCCCCGCAGTTCTGCTGTGGGGAGTTTCATTTAGCAATGCGTCTAAAAATAGTATAATTCAAAAAGACAAAAAATCAAGGTTTTTAATTAAATGTGTCAAAAATTAAACGGAAAACATAATTTTTTTGCTGTATAATAGTAGCGACAGCGCGATAGAAGCAGTTATGGAAAATTATAGTGCGGAGATGAGGCAGACAAATGAAACAGAAAAAAATAGACATGACTACGGGACCGATTATGTGGAATGTATTTCTCTTTGCCATTCCTATTATATTGGGGAACATATTGCAGTATCTGTATACTACGGTAGATACTTTGGTTATCGGCAATTACTGCGGCGAGACTTCCCTGGCGGCGGTGGGGACCAGCGCTCAGCCTGTGGAGGTGCTTTTGTGCGTATTTTTGGGGATTGGGTCGGGCGTGTCCATACTGATTTCACAATACGCGGGCGCTAAAGATGCGAATAAAATGAGAAAGTCAGTGGATACCGCCACATTTTTTGTGTTTGCGTGTGGAATACCTGTCTGCGTAATTGGATATTTTGCAGCGCCGCTTATACTTGGGTGGATGGGCGCGCCGGCGGACACATGGGATGCCGCTGTGGCGTACACGCGGATTGTATTTCTCGGGTCGCTTGGAAATATAGGCTACAATATGAATGCGGGCATACTGCGCGGGCTGGGGGACAGCAAGGCATCGCTGTGGTTTCTGGTAGTGTCGTGTATCGCCAATATCGTGCTTGACCTTTTGTTTGTCGCGGTATTGGGCATGGATGCGGGCGGAGCGGCGCTTTCCACAAGCCTTGCCATGTATCTGTCGTGGTTCATCAGCATCGTATATATCAGGAAAAAATTTCCCGATTTGGGTCTGACATATTTTCCAAAAGGTTTCGACGCGCAGGAATTAAAGCAGATTGTCATGATAGGTCTTCCTATTGGACTTAACAATTCGCTCTACTCGCTTGGGCATGTGGCTATACAGACTTTAGTGAACGCGCAGGGCTCCGTCTTTATGGCGGGCAATTCGGTCGCAGGCAGGGTGACGGGACTGACCAACATAGCGATTACCGCGCTTTCTTCCGCGGCGACGACTTTTTCAGGGCAAAACTTCGGCGCAGGAAATTTTGACAGGCTTCGGCAGGGCTATATACGTATTCCAGTGATTTCAGGTATTGTCACATTGGCTTTCGGATTGGGTATGATTTCGTTTCGTATGCCGATACTGCGGATTTTTACAAGGGATGAGGCAGTGCTTATGTATGCCGGCAGATATGTCGTAGTCATGCTGTTATCGCAATGGTTTTTCGCGATATTCAACGGGATTATCTGCATAGTAAACGGTGTGGGGCTTATCCGTTATTCGACGATTGTGAACATACTTATGCTCTGGGCAGTGCGCATTCCGAGTGCGTATCTGATTGACCGCTATTTTGACGGGACTTATATAATGCTGTGCTTCCCGATTAGCTTCAGCTTTGGGATGATAATGATGATTGGTTACTATGTGTTCTCGAAAAAGTGGAGGGAAATTATAAAAACGGGGATGTGAGTATGTCTATGTTCGTCAAGCTGCTTTTGATAAAATGTCACATCCTCCAAAATTCAATATCGTTATAAACAAAATCCGCTTTCCTCTTTTCAGGAAAATTCTCAACAGGGTAACCGACTGGAATCAACTCTATATACCGGGAATTTTTAGTCCGCCCATCCACGCCATCCATGTTTAATGTACAACGGGCAAAGCGGAAGGTGTTTTTGATCATATAATTCCGGTGGTATTCTTTGGCAAAGCCGTTTCCGTTATAATCAGCAGTGGGATTTTCAAAAATAGGCTCGTCAGCTAATAAAAGCCCGCGAAGGCGCGGGAGTGAAATGTATTCGCCATTTTTGTCCTTTAAGTAAAGTCTCCAAGTGGGATCAAGCATCAAACGCTTACCCGACGGTAAAAGGCAATCTACCACTACATGGCAATCATCAAAGGGATCTTCATATGGCAGGCAGGTGATATGCTGTGCCTTGATTCCGTTCAAGCGAAGAAGCGAGGCCAGAAGGATAGCAAGTCCCCGACAATTCATTTTGTCCTCGTTTTTTTCGCAAAACGCAATGAGATCGGTTATTGTTGTTCCGAACCCCATTCTACCCGACCCGTTATGTTTAAAATGGTCGCATACAAAATCAAGTAAACGGAAAACAATCTCATCGTTCGTGTTATCTAATCCATTTATGTATTTGGAATAGTCGTATTTTTCCAGTATTGGAGGAATTTCTCCCCTAAGACAAAATTCATTGCCGCAGCCGTATTCTTTATCTCTGTCGTATGCAGCGTATTGCTTCAGGATTTCAATCCTCGTTTTGTCGGTGCTTGGGACATATATTTCTGACGGTACATATTTATATGGCGCATCTTCCGGCGTATTGTCAAGTTTGACATATTTTATGGGTGTAGTTTCGCCATGCTGAGTGTAAAAGCCCTCAAGCTCTCCGTTGGCATATTGAATGTGGTAAACCATGCGATAGTATCCATCATTTATTTCATAACATAAATATCCGTCTTTTTCATAAACGCAGTTTGGCTCGAAATTATAATATCCGCTTGATGAAAATGACATTTTCATGCGAAGCGGTATTTCATCAAAAATATTTATTGTCTCACCCATAGCTTCCTTATACCATTTGCCTATCAGTCGTTTGTCCATATCGTTTAACTCACTTTCTCTCAAAGATTATTCTCAATTTCTGTGTCCGCTGTACCGAGATTATCCTATTTTTCCCCTAATACGCATGCTTGCCTCTATATGCATAATCCAATGTCTTGAAAAAGGCATTTGAATCAGCCCGCGAATATCTTTTCCGCACCAATAGTCAATAAGCCATATTGCATTTTCATCGCCGCTTACAACATTTAATGATTTTAGCTGTTCTTTTCTTTCATCCGATATTTTCATTTTAAGCATATCATAAGATAGACCATATATTATTTTTTCAGTACTTTCCTTTACCCGCGCTATGTATGAATATAGTTCTTCTAAATTGAGCAGCTTTGAAAAATCAGCTATCTGGTATTTTACAAGTTCATTCCCCGTAGTGATGATTGGAGAATTAATCCGCTGTTGATAACCTCCTGAAAAAAACACCTGTTCCGTTCCATTTATCAGTGTATGTGCAACAATATCCTCAATACGGAAAATATGCCATATAGAATATGCGATTGTTTTGCAATGGTAACCGTTTGCATTTACAAAAGGAATCGCGTTAAAAGCTTCCCGCGTTAAATCTGACCTAAAGGATAATAAAACGCGCATCAGTTCATTTCGCAGCTCAAATAGTGTTTTAATTCCTTCATTGTAGGTATCCTTCTTTTTGATTTGTGTCTGCATCGATTTATTTAGTTCAGACCACTCTTTGTTCATATCAAATTTCTCTCCGCTTTCAAAGTGTGCTGCAAACAGTATAGCATAAAAAGCGTCATATTTCCATAGTGCCATTATACCCATTCCGCTTTCTTTTTCCGTTCCGGCTCGTTCTCTTGCCGTAAAATACTGTCTATCCACCTTATTTTTTCAGAGACGGGTTTTTTTTAGCCTGTGGAGTATATTTATCGAATACGGGCTGATTTACATATAAAAAAAAGAATGATATAATACAAATCACAATGTTAATTCAGATAGCAGAGAGGATAGGATATTGTTATGAAATTGAAACATTTGCTTTAGCTCCATGCGGTTCTGGTATTGGCAATGCGTGTGGAGCGTAAAAAATGCTACAATGAGTTTTCAATAGCCCAAACGGACTGTTTTTATGATATTCTTTTTATATAAATGACAGCCAGGAGGTAGTGTTATGTTATATCAGAATGTATTAGATGAAATTGTTGAAAAATGCAAAATTATTTTTAAGGAGGAGCTTACAGGTGTTTATTTGCATGGTTCATTGGCGATGGAGTGTTTCAACCCAAAGAAAAGTGATATTGATTTAATGATTGTAATTGAGAATAACATCACAGCTCTTCAGAAATTACAGTTTATGAACCATGTTGTGGAATTGAATAAAACAGCTCCAAGTAAAGGAATTGAATTGAGTATTGTAAAGAAAGAATATTGCAGGAAATTTCTTTACCCCACACCATTTGAATTACATTTTTCAAATGCGCATTTGCAATGGTTTATTGATAACCCGATAGATTATATTCATAAAATGAAGGGTACAGATAAGGATTTGGCGGCGCATTTTACAATCGTAAAGAAGTATGGCGTAGTGTTGTATGGGGAAGAAATTGATAATATATTTGCCGATGTGCCAAGAAAAGATTACATTGACAGCATTTGGTATGATGTCGAGGGAGCTAAGGAAGATATATTGGAAGAACCTGTTTATGTAATCCTGAATTTATGCAGAGTTGCAGCTTTCATCAAAAACGATTTAATTCTTTCCAAAAAGCAGGGTGGAGAGTGGGCGTTGCAAAACCTTTCAGCGCAATACCATGCTTTAATCTCAAAGGCATTACGAAGTTATATGTCGGAAACTGAAATGGACTTAGCTAATATGGAAGCACAAAAATTTGCTGATTATATGCTGCAGATGATAAAGGATATGTTAAGTTGAAAAAAATTATAGCTGCCCTTGTCTTCCTTAAAATTTTTGAAAACATTTCAATCAGTTCTTTCACAAATGCAATATGGAAACTCTTTCCGGAAAACATACTATTTAAACCGTATTTAAGATATTCTTAATAACGCATTCTGACACCAATTAAACAGTATGGAAAAGGCTTTGTCAAAATCATAGTGGCTGTCATTTTGTAATGCTGCGCTCAATTCCAAAACAGCTTTATCCTCGCCTTGTGCACACTCCAGCAGCTCCCATTTTGTTGGAATAAAATTGCCGCTGTCTAAATAATACAAATGCTGCATAATGAAAAATACTGATTTACAGGTTATCGGAAGCTTTGAAATGTTGTATTCTATATCGGCGTGTACATATCGGTGGCAGATTTCGTGATAGAGGTTGTTCAATCTAAGTTTTACATAGTTTCTTTCATCTTTAATGGTGTATGCAGGCAAAGAACACGCCGAGTCAAAATCCAATGTTCCTTATTACGACAGCTCCACAAATAATGCAATGCTGTTATAAAATATCATACTTTTCAAAAAGCGTATTTCTGAAATCTGAATCTTCCAACGCGCGTTTTAAATCATCGGTGCGGTTTTCGAGAAGGAGCCTTTTGATTAGTGAAGCCATCTGGTTGCTGCCTTCTTCACGCCCTTCTTCACGCCCTTCTTCACGCCCTAATTCGATATTTTCCCTATCTCTCTGCAATAAAGTCATATACTCGACCTCCATTTCCCTGCTTTCCTTTACCTCAACAACCCTTTTGTAAATTGTACCCCTTGTCAAGGACATTTTTTTAATCTGTTATAGGGAATGTATGTTTGCCTTTGCTTTCGTTCACA
>CANQSB010000051.1 GCA_947626435.1 uncultured Lachnospiraceae bacterium
TCTGTCTGTCTGTCTGTCTGTCTGTCTGTCTGTCTGTCTGTCTGTCTGTCTGTCTGTCTGTCTGTCTGTCTGTCTGTTAAGCGATTATGCTCGTTTTCCATGCCCTGCGCAACCCCTTTTTTATTTTTTTACTTTACATTACCGTCAACAGTTCTGATTTTAGATTGAATTGATATTTTATGCTGTTCTGTCCGCATAAGCCGACCGCCGCCACATTCTCCATTTCCCCAAATTCTGGCGCATATGGGTGACTATCTAATTCAATCTTTTCTTTATCACATAAAATAGCGTGGGTAAAATGTATCCAGCTCCTCAGCTCATTCCCCCTGCTTATGTCAGAAACCTGCAGTAAAGAATCTGTAAATTTCACTGTGCGGATTACCCTGTTTCCCTTTTGATCCCGCATAAGCATTTTGATATATCCGTCACCACAGCATAAGACCTTAACCCGGCTCCGCTTTCCCAGCCGAAACGCCACCCAGCACTGCGACTGCTCCACGTCATCCACCATAACCGTATTGTGCGCCGCTGTACTCCTGAAAAAGCCACGTTCCCCACACTGGTAAGCATATGTCCCGCAATTGACGAGTACAGGCTTTCCGCTTTTAAACAGTTCATAGCTCATCGCGTCGCAATGCACGTGCCCCGGTATATATGCCGGTCCAGGCTGCCCTGCATCTACAATCAGCTTCCAGTCCCCGCGCTTAAATATGTAATATCCACTGTCGGGAAACTTATCCTTGTACTCCGGCGCCAGCCCAAAGTGGTTCCCTGCCGCCTCGCAAAGCGCACCAAGGCTTTTCGCCACATTGCTCCCACAGTCATTGAACAGCGGTATCCGCTCCAATCCTTCTTCAAGGGAATAGGCTGCATCAAGCATTGGATGCAGATACGCCTCAAGCTCCATATCCCTTTCACCCGCTCCCTGCAATGCCACCGTCACGCGCAGCAGACCTTCAAAAATAATCTTATGGTACATGGGACTCAGTTCAAAATGCACCCCATCCGCCATGATTTGCTCACGACACTGCTTATGCATTTCCTTAAGAGCTTTTTCCTGCATTAAGCTGTCTTTAAAAAACAGTGAGCAGAGAAGCAGCGCTTTCAGGTTTTCAAAATAATGGTTGCTCAGCAGATCCTTTTCCAGATGGTGCGCAAGACTGTCATACTGCTCCCATACCGATCTGATAAACAGCCGATTAAAATCGATATCTTTTTTTATCTCACTTTCCAAATATGTATAAACTGACAGCCAGTTTGTAAGCCGCATCGCAGTCGGGTACGGATCCCAGCCTATAGTGCCGCTGCCGCGCGGATTCTGCCTTATCCACGCAAGCATTATCCGCTTAAGCTTATCTATATATCCTGCATCTCCCTTGTCCCGGTAAGCCTGTATAATAGGAAAAGCATACTCAAAATAATGCAGGTTGTAATTCCACAGCGGTGTACGGTTTGAAAACAGCCAAGGTTCCTCCCAATGGAATGTCTCAGCCTCGTACATCAGCGTGATTCTATCATTCATAAGTTCATCCACTGGAAAACGCATGAGGAAATCTCTATCAAAATCCAGTTCAGGAACAGTCCTTATTGGATGCACCGTACCATATTCATGCCTTTTCTCGGGCACTGCCCCAAGCGTACACTCAAGGTTCAGCATTTTCCGAAGCCTGTGATAAATCTGGCTTGGTTTCATATATCGTATTGTGTTCAAATAGAGCAAAAATTTATTCAGTATCATATTTTTCCACACAGCACATCCGCTATCCTCTCACACGCATGCCCGTCCCCGTAGGGATTGCTGGCACGCGCCATTTTTTCATACTCTTCCCTGTCCGTCAGCAGACGGCTGAACTCTGTATATATGGTTTCCTCGCTCGTCCCCACAAGCTTCAGTGTCCCCGCCTCTATCCCTTCCGGTCTTTCAGTCGTGTCACGCATTACGAGCACAGGCTTACCAAGACTCGGTGCCTCCTCCTGTATCCCTCCTGAATCAGTGAGTATCATATAGCTGTGTGCCATAAAGTTATGGAAATCGAGCACATCTAATGGCTCTATCATATGCAGACGCCTGCCACCTCCAAGAATCTCATCCGCCGTTTCTCTCACAACAGGGTTCATATGTATCGGATAGACCACTTTCACGTCAGGATGCTCATCTATTACGCGACGTATGGCATGGAACATATGTCTCATAGGGCTGCCGAA
This sequence comes from uncultured Lachnospiraceae bacterium, assembly GCA_947626435.1. Taxonomy (GTDB): domain Bacteria; phylum Bacillota; class Clostridia; order Lachnospirales; family Lachnospiraceae; genus COE1. Next base: position 2,206 of record CANQSB010000051.1, read on the forward strand.
ATTCTCCCTGCGATGCGCTGTAATGAGAATCAGCCGGCTATCCGATGCCCACTCAAGCTCCGGATGTATATATTCTGCTCTAACCGTAGTTTTGAGCGCGTCTATCGCCGTATTGCCTGTGACATATACGGTACTTTCTTCCTTTCCTTCCCGTATCAGGTTCTTCTTGGAGAGCTCCGTCGGGGCAAAATTATATCGGCTTATTATGGACACCGCCTGACGATTGAACTCTTCCGGATAAGGCGAATATATATTGTAGGTCCGTAGCCCCGCCTCGACATGCCCTACGGGTATCTGCAGGTAGAAGCAGGCGAGCGCCGCCGCAAATGTCGTTGACGTGTCGCCATGTACGAGCACCACATCAGGTTCTTCCTCCTCAAGCACATTTTTGATGCGGGACAATATTCCACCCGTAATATCAAACAGCGTCTGCCTCTCCCGCATGATTGAAAGGTCGTAATCCGGCGTTACCGAAAATACATCCAGCACGCTATCCAGCATCTCCCGGTGCTGCCCTGTGACGCATACTATGGTCTTTATCCCGCTGCGCCGTTTGAGCTCGTTCACCAGTGGGCACATCTTTATCGCTTCCGGGCGTGTCCCGAAAACAAGCATTATCTTTTTCATTCCGTCAGCCTCATGCATATATTTTTTCCATGTATCCTTCTGCTCACAGATGATACACCCCCGGCATACGGCATACATTATGGCAGTCCAAGACTGTCTTGCCCTTAAGCCTGTCCATATTTTCCAGTATCTCATCGTGCTTCACCATTATAACGACCATGTCCGTATCGTCGAGGAACGCGCCGAGATCATGGTACTGGTTCTCCACCATATCCTTCTTTACAAAGGGATCGTACACCTTCAGCCCCGCGGCAAGGTGGCGCTCCTGGCTCTCCAGCAGCTGCAGCGTCGGTGATTCGCGGCAGTCGTCCACGTTCTCCTTGTATGTCAGCCCGTACAGCCCCACGCGTGAGATGTCCTTCATCCCTTTCTCCTTCATTATCTCGCATATGCGGCCGAGCACGAAATCTGGCATCCCGTCGTTCGTCCTCATCGACTCGTCGATAACCTTTGCAAGGCTCGGGTAATCTCCTACCAGAAACCATGGATCTACGCTTATGCAGTGTCCTCCAACTCCCGGCCCCGGCTGTAGTATATTCACCCTCGGATGCATGTTGCATATGCGGATAATCTCATACACATCCATGTCATCGTGGCGGCATATCTTTGCAAGCTCATTCGCGAACGCTATGTTTACCGCGCGGAAGGTATTCTCGACGACCTTTGTCATCTCCGCTGTCCTGATGTCTGTGACGACAATCTCGCCCCTGCAGAATGATGCATACAGCTTTTTTATCCTTTCACCTGTATCTTTGTCATCCGCGCCTATCGTTCGGTTGTTGTCCTGCAGCTCACGTATCATATTTCCGGGGATTATGCGCTCGGGTGCATGTGCCAGGTGTACGTCCTCACCCATCGTCAATCCCATTGAAGCTATCAGCGGTCTGATGAACCTGTCCACAGTACCTGGCGAGACCGTTGACTCTATCACCAAATCCGCGCCTTTCGGACATACCTTCAGCACAGACTTCACCGCCTCTACTACATAGCATGCGTCCACCTTCTTGCTAAACCTGTCATATGGTGTGGGGACGGAAACAATATATGTATCGGCCTGCATATATTCTGTACCAAACTTTATGCCTCTCCCGACAGCCGACTCAAACAGCTCGTCCAGCCCTTTTTCCTTAAATGACGGACAGCCTGCGTTTAATCCGGCAACAAGCTTGCTGTTATAATCCGTCCCGACTGTTTCCACGCCATGTGAAGCCAGCATCAAAGCTGTCGGCAGCCCTATGTAACCCAGACCTATAACATTTACCATCTTAATTTTATCCTCCTTCATGACTGGCACTAACAGCCTGTAATACGCTCCAGCTCTATACGCAGAAGCTCCGCCGCTTTCTGTCTTGAATACTTCTCCAGTATCACGCGTTCCGCATATTTCTTCCCAGCCTCATATTCGCGTCGGTTAAGGTACATATCCTGAAATGCCTCCCACAACGCTTCCTCATCGTTTGGCATGACCGCCCTTCCCAGACGGCATTCTTCCAATATGTCTACCGAATCCCCGGATGCCGCGAGCAGTACCGGACAGCCTGCGCCAAGAGCCTCATACAGCTTGGTAGGCACACTGTCTTTCAGATTTTTGTTCACAAGGGGAACAAAGCTTAGTCCCGCATGCTTCAATATTGTGTAAATGTCGCTGTTTGGCAGACTGCCCGGAAATATGACATTTTCAAGACATCTATCCTCCGCCCGGGTTTTCAGCTCTTTTTCTTCCAGACCGGATCCGAACAGTAGAAACTGCACATCCCGCAACTGTGCATTCTTGGCGCGTTCCGCGATTTGCAGCAGCTGCATCAGTCCCTGCGCCTTGCCAAGATTGCCAACATACACGCAGCTGAATTTTGTGTCCAGCTCATATCTGCGCACTATCTCCATGTTTTCACTGTTATTAAGAAAGTTTTCATCAAACCCGTTCGGAATTTCTACAACATCCGCTCCGGGTGCATACTCTCTAAGCTTCTCCGCCTTACCCTTGCTCACTGCGGTGACAAGATCGGAATGTGACAGCATAAAGTCCCTGAGCATCTCAAAAATTCTGCTGTATAGACCCTTTCTATCCATGCTGCCCATCTCCCATGCAACATCGGGCCATATATCCCTCACATCGTACACAAGACGCGCATGCTTAAATACAGCCATGAGCCACCCCGATATATTTATCAGTGGTGGTGGGGACGTAGTAATCACTATGTCAAACTTTCCGAGACTGAATGCTTTGACAAAGGATGTAAAAGCAAACACCGCACTGTTAAGAAACCTGAACAGAGTTGTTTTTTTCCTCATTATGACCGTACGGCAGTGAATAACATCAGAACATGAAAAATCGCTTCCAATTCCCACCGGCGCCAATATCCTGACATCATGCCCATTCTTTTTCAGTTCAGAATATATAGTGCTCATGCGCTTCGTACATGGATTCTCAATTCTGTACGGGTCGCCCATCTGGATAAGCACCCTGATTTTTTTCCTCTGTTCCGCAGTATTCTCCCTGCTCAAGCTCATCCTCAAAACCCTTCCGTACTCTCCCTCATAAATATCACCTTCACAGTCAGCAGAATAAGCTGCAGATCCAGCAAAAGCGACTGCCTTTCAATATACATCAAATCCATCTTGAGCTTGTCCTCCGCGCTGGTATTATACTTACCGTATATCTGCGCATAGCCTGTCAGTCCGCCGCGCACACGCAGCCGATAGGAAAATTCGGGAAGCTTTGACGTGTATTTTTTTACATGCTCTATGCGCTCCGGGCGCGGTCCCACGATAGACATATCACCCTTTAATATGTTAAGAAGCTGCGGTGTCTCGTCGATACGCACAGCCCTGATAATCCTCCCTATTTTCGTAATACGGCTGTCCCTTTGGACTGCGGGCATATAGCCCTGTTTTTCCGCATCCACAATCATACTTCGGAATTTCAGCATGTCAAATTCCCTGCCGTTCAGCGTGACGCGTCTCTGCCGATAGAATACGGGACCGCCGTCTTCCAGCTTTATGCAGACCGCAACAAGAAGCATGAGCGGTGAAAATATGAGCAGCATAAGCAAAGACACTGCTATGTCAAGAAGCCTTTTGCCCCTATATCCGCTTCGTCTTGCGGGCAGCATAAGCAGCGGCGTATCGGTAATGCTGCTGTACTCATAATTCATCAACAGAATATCCTCAAGCTTCGGCGTGACATACACGCTTTTGCCTTTTTCCGCGCATACGGCAAGCAGCCTTGCCCGCAGCTTTTGTGAGACATGGCAGAGCACCACCGCGTCATAATCGGCAATTTTTTTGACAAGCTCCGAGCCCTCCTGTGTATCGTTGCAAATCTCCTGTATGTCAATCAGATCTGAATGTTTCTTTTTCAGCTTATTCATAAGCTGCTCCGCGGAAGTCTCAATATGCTCCTCCCGAAGCTTCATCCTTGCTCCGTATATAAAGATTGCCGACTGCGGAGGTATATATTTCGCAAGGCTGGATTTGTTTATTTTTATCAAAAAAAAGGTTACTACAAGCTGTATTGCCGCCGCAACAAGCAGGGGGAGCGGATTTGCAAACCGCATATGCGTCAGGTAACATACCATATACATAATAAAATCCGACATCCCGATTGCCAAAAGCTGTGAAAGCATCAGCTCACTTATCCTCGCAATATTTATCTTAAAAGCATGATAAAGCTTACCAAACGCATAATATATCAATATGTAAAGCGAAGCGCATATAAGCATCCCCCGATACCAAAAGCCCGCAAATGTCTTCTCGTTATAATACAGCGCCCAAACATAGCAGAATATCATAATATTCCCAAACGGAATAAGCGCCCGCATAAGCCTTAAAAGGAAATCCTCTCTCACAAAACCCCCATTATTCCACCTTACCAAATCTCAAACTTTCAGAAAAAATGCCGTTTCTTGCACAAACTTCAAATCACCAAGAAAAACGCCGCCCTTGCGTTTTTCCTAAACATTTAGGAAGTCTTAGGCAGCGTCTTTTGCTGCCTTAGAGTTCCTTAATGTTTTTTTCCCTAATTTTACGCAGTTCGCACATAAGCCCGTCCGCACACCACAGCATAAATACTGCAAACACCATCACAAGCACCGGCACGCCGATTTTTTTCGCTGCCGTCAGGATACCGCCTGCCGCCTTGTACTGCGCGGGTACGCCGATTTTGTACGCGTTTGAGAAAAGCGTGGTAGTATAATATTCCTCCGTAGTCTGCTCTGTGAGATCTGCCCACTCAGCTATTGTCTGCGCTATCCCCGCCATCAGTCCGTCGGCATAGTCATACTCGTCCTGGCTGTTTACACTATTTGAATTGTTGATTGCCGCCAGACGCGTGTATGCCTCATTTAAGTCTGTGTTGAGCTCGGCTATTTTGTTTGACAAATCAAGCTTCTTCTGCAGCAGAGTGTCATAATATTCATTTGTCTGCGTAAACTGCTGCGTCGTCTCCTGTGAGCTTACGATTACTATGGGGTCTTTTTGGTATTTGTCAATGATGGACTGTATGTTATTCAATTCCACCTGGCATTGCGCTATATCCATATTGTATTTTTTTATCTTGTATTCATAATATTCACGCTGTCTGTTTTTGTCCTTTGTGAGCGTATGGCTTTCTATGTAAGAGCTTAAATTCGCTATGTCTACGCCATTCACCGTATCAAGCGCCGTAGCTATATCATTAAAAGCAAGTCCCGTCGCCGCGGAGCGAAATTCCGGCGCTTGGGCTCCGCGCTCGTTTACATAGTCAAGCATAATGTCTATCTGCGCCCTGAGCATGTCAAGCGCCTCGGCATAATCATAGCCTGTGTAGTCTATCAGATTGCCTGTGACCGTAAGCACTTCGGTATTGGCATATGTATCAAGGAAATATGTCCTGTAGCTTTCGAGCACAGCGTCCAATATCTGAGTAGCCTCTGACGACGACATTCCCAATTTATTGTTCAAATACACGACATACTGTGACGGGAAATAAGACACATCCAGTATTTTTTCGTAGTTTGAAATATTTTCAAGCGACATCTCCTTTATTACGGTAATGCGCTCCACCGCGTCCTCCGGAATGACGCCCTCTATCGAAATATTCTCCCTAATCTCTTCCGTAGTATATTCTGTAATGCCAAGAGTATTTAATGCCTCTTCTATTACTGACGGAGACTTGATTTTGTTTATGTCAAACGCCGCTCCATTTGGGTCAAGCCCTTCCTCTATGCCTTGATATTGGAAACTGACGACGGCTTTTGCGTATGCGTCCTCTCCTTTTATGTGATCCAAAGCTATCAGCGTCAGACCTATAATCACCCCTATGCATACTGCGGACAGCAGAATATAGCAGTACAGCTTTCTTTTTGCTTTCATATGGCCTACTATGCCAAGCAGGTCTATCTCCTGTTCATCACTGTCGCTTTCCATATGGAGATATATCTGTGACGACTGCATTTCCTCACGATTACTCTTATTTTTATCGTCTATATGCATTATTTCTTTTCTCCTGTTTCTTTACTTTTTTGCCAATCTTTGTGATTCTTGTAAGCTTATATGTTTTGTTAAAGAACAGCGCCAGCATTACCGCGCACAAAATATCTCCCAGTATGCAGGCTGCCGCCATAAGGTCAAACCTTATGTGCAGCTTTTTTTTTGGTGCATTTTCCGCAGTTAAATCCGGCGAAGCTTCAGATACCGTCATAGTGTTAAGGTCTGTCTCTATATTGGAGTCTTGTGCTGCCTCCTGCGATGGCAGGGTTTCATTCGCCGCGGACAGTGCAGCGTCGTTATCCGGCTGCCCGCCCTCATCCGTCTGCTCCTGCTGTACAATTTCAACGGCGCTGTCTGTCACATATCCTGATATACCTTCGTGCAATACCTGATACCATAATTCTCCCTGCTCGTTGATGTGTTTCTCATAATATGGAAGTTTCGTATCGCGCTCTATTTTTGCTATTATTTCCGAATCCGTTGACGGCTGCCTTCTGAAATTTATTGTTTCGAGTACATTCAGCTCTCCCAGCGGTTCCGATGATACGGGATTATCTGCGCTGTTATCGTCTGTATCGTTATTGTCTGCGTCATTGCCGCCTGTGTCATCATTATCTATATTATTATCCGCATTATTATTGTCTGCGTCATTATTGTCTACATCACTGTTATCTGCGCCATTATTATCTGTGCCATTATTATCTGCATTATTATCTATGTTACCGTTATCTTGCGGGTTTTCGACAATCACCCTTTCAAGCTCCTCCGATTTCACATATCCGTCTACGCCAAAATCTGTTTTGACCTGATACCATATGTTCCCATCCTCGTCTAACTGTGCGTCCATCACTTCAAACACACTTCCCACAATAAGATTGGCTACAATATCGCTCTCCTCAGACATCGCGGTATGTACCTTTGCGGTAGCATCCGCAAAAATACCACTGTCCTCCGCCGCATATGCTCTTGTAACGGACATGCACAGGCAGCACAGCGCCGCACTGAATATAAGCTTTTTCAAGCTAAACCTTTGCCTCATTTTTCGCATAACTCCCATCCGCCTGCCTTGCAGGTATTCAAATCAAGCTGTTTTTCGTTCTGTTTTAATGGCAACCTTACTGTCTTTTTAGATAGCATTAGAAAAGGGAAATATCCATTTGCATTTCAATTTCCCTTTTCTGCATTACAGGAATTATGCCAATACCAATACTGTAAGTGTAACGGGTACTCCCTTAAATGCGCCAAGTACTACGCCTGTAACAGGATCGACTACGCCCTCGACATACTCAATCGTGCCGTCAGCGTTTACGCTCATAAGCATAACCAGCGCTCCTGAGGTCACATTTGGGATGACGCCTGCGGAAGCTATGTTGTTGCCGAGCGGATCAGCCGCTACTGCTGCCGTCTTCACTGTACCGCAGTCATTCACTACCATTTCAGAGCCTTTAATTTCAGCTAACGCTTCAATTGTCCTTGCAAAAAACTCTGTCGGAGCTGTCGTCATGAGAGCCTGTACTGTAGCTACCGCCTGCTGCGGCGCCGCCGCTGTCGCTGCCGCCGCTACTGACGATTTCAAGGTACTCTGCACATCACTAATAACAGTTGTAAGGCTTACTGATGACACTGTACCGTTCGCGTTTGCTATCGCAACATTTACTGTGCTTGGCGCTACGCGTCCTCCCGGTGCTGCCTGTGCTACTGTTGTGCCCTGTGCGGTCGCTGCGGTATTTGTGTTTGTACTTTGCTGTGTTGCAGCAGTGCTTGAGCTTGTGCTTGGCTGCGTTTCTTCAGTGGAATCCTGCGATGTCTCAGGACTTGAGCCCTGTCCCGGACCGGGATCCGGTATACTCCTATTCTCACCTGCTGCCAAAGCCGTAAATGACATTGACAATGAGAGTACGACTGCCAAGCTCATTGCTATAAGCTTCTTTTTCATTTCTGTTTTCCTCCTTTAAATTTTTTATATATATAAATTTCTTTATATATCGTTTTAATACGCATATGCCGCATTGAGAGACATTCCTGCGGACAAAGTCACCCTGCCACATGGACTTCCTTGTAAAAAACTTTCATCATAAGGCTTTTCAGAGCTTCCTCGTCGAGATAATAATCATTATAATAATCGCCCTCATCATCTATATATTTAGCCTTGTCCTCGCCCGAAAGCTGATAAAAGGAGTCCTCCGAAAACGCGCAGTCCAATGCCTGCGTCGCTATGTAAACGGCCTCATCCACTGATATATCCGTATTCATATAAGACTTTACCGCCTCATATGTCTCTTTTACGAATGCGGGGTTTGCCTTTATTTCCTGCAGCACACATGCCGCCGCCGTTTTCATAAATTCCTTCTGGCGCGTAAGCCTTACCGTAGGGCTTCCCAGCGTATACATATCGCGATAGCGCAGATAGTTGACTACATTTTTCCCTGTCAGGGTCTGCCTGCTTCCCTGCGTATAATTACGATTATATGCGGTCATATCATCAGGCACTGTGACTTCTATGCCGCCAAGCCGATTCGTAATCTCTGATACCGCGTCATAGCTTACAGCGCATGCGCCATGTATCGGCAATCCCCCAAAAAGCTCTGACACACTTTCCGTCATTTTTGCCAGCCCGAGTTCACCGCCGCCCGCATATGCGTATTGAAGGCTTATCTGATTATAGATGGTGTCTATGCATTCGCTTTTGTCGTTAAATACTTCTATGCTTACCATGGAATTTCTCGGTATGCCTATCGCGCTCAGCGTCTTATCCTCCCTGCACAGCGACAGCAGAAAAATCACATCGGCTTTCCCCGCTTTCCAGTCCGTAAGCTTTGTCTCGCTTGACAGCTCGCCTCCGCGGTCTATTCCCATAAGCAGAAAATTGAGCGTGTCCTCACGATACTCATAGACTTTATCCTCATATACGACCCAGTCATCCTGCCATGCCACGCTGTTGCTGTAATTAAGGTTTTCCCTTATTTTGGCAACCTCCGCTTCATCTATCACAAGGTTTGGCGTCTGTGTGCTCGCCGAAGCCTTCAGGGACATTTCGCCCGATTTATAAACGACAATTCCTATAAGTCCGATTGTCAGTATTATGATAAACATAAACGCCAAGATTACCCTGACAATTCTTCCGAAGATATTTTTTCTTTTTGATGGCTTAGCTCTTTTTGCGCTTTTTCTCATTTCAAGCCACCCTCCCCTCATGCTGTATGGCTTTTAATTTTCTTTTTTTGCCGCCTTTAGTAAATATCTTTACTAAAGGCGGCAAAAAAATATAAAACACATGAGAAATATGAGAAAGAACAACAGCATATAAAATCACATCAGCCTTGCTAATGCAAATATAATATATCACATAATTTCGTTTTAGTAAATATATTTATTAAAAAATTTGTTTTATATGTCCGGGATTTTTTGCATTTCGTTCATTATAATGTTAAAATTCATTGCTTCCTCCTGCGCGGAAATGAATTTTTTTCTTCCGTAAGTCCCAGCATATAATCAGTTGACACATCGTAATAATTTGCCAAACGGATTAAATGTCTGATAGGCAGCTCATTCGCACCACGCTCGTATCTGGCATACATTGTCTGTGATGTACCCAGAATATCGGCGATTTCCTGCTGCGTCATATCGCTGTCCTCACGCAGGTTGCGCATTCTGATTTTATAATCCATATATACCCCTGTTCCCCATGTAATAAATCGTTTTCGTTGTACATAGCATACCAAATATGCATTATCTTTTTATTTTTTTAATACACATCTTTACTTGTTTGGACATTAGTATATAATTTTGTGGTAAATTAAAATTTTATGATAAGTTTTTGCTTTATGCGATTGACATTTTTTTGCATGTGACTTTATAATAGGAAATGAGCGTATTGATTGCTTTTTAAGAGGAGGAATTGAAATTTTTATGAAACGAAATCGGCATTTTTTAACTTTGGGAAATGTATTTCATGGGAAATATGAGATTTATGCGCTCTGCCGCCTTTTTGTTCTGTGCTGCCTTTGTATATCTTTGGCAGCCTGCGGCAAAGCAGAGGACGATGGAGATGATGTGATGATTCCTGATTCCGAGACAGCCGACAGTTTGGATGACAGCGGCTTTACTGACGCGGAGATTTCTGTTCCGGCGGGACTTGTCGGGGATGAGGTTTCCGGAAAGCAGGCGGCATATACGGATGAAGACGGCTCGCATGTCGTCTACGCGCTTTCAGGTGATGAACGCGGTGACATTGTGCGCAGACTTTCTGATGAGCTTACGGACAGCATTGAGGTGATTCTTGCGGATGACGATCGCTATCCTGATATTGAGAATATTACGGTAAATGAAGATTATACAGAATTTACAGTGGAACTTACTGACGGAAACATGAATATATATGAGTCTATGCTCGCAATGTCATTTTACATGGCTGGAAATAAATATCAGATATACAGTGGCGTGAGCGCCGATGATGCGCTGACTGTCGTGCGGTATATTGATTCCGCTACGGGAAATGTAGTGAGCGAGACGGACTCGCGATCTATGGCGGTTGAGTAGCCTGTTTGAAGGTTCTGTGTGTAATGGAAAAATTATAACCTGTATTAATGAATTTAAAAATCCCAATGTAGCTATGCCTCCGGTTTCTGCCCCTTAAACCGCATACCTTACATTGGGATTTTCATTTCATTATTGAATTAATTGATTTTTATTTCCAATATTCCTTTATTAATTCATCTGCCTCTTCCTCGCTTTTTTGGTATTCCTCAATGATATATCTGCGTGTATCTTCCAGAGGAATTTTTCGCCTTTTATCAGCACGGATGATGCCTATAACTTCTCCCTTAAGCCTTCCTTCTCGCTCCCCCTCAAGTTTTCCCTCAAGTCTTCCTTCTTCCCTGATCTCCTGAATCGCAATACACATATCGACATTCTCCTCTCCCTTAGAATACCTGACATTTGAATTCGTCACAGCATTGATTACGTCTACTGCCTGACGCTCCACGCTTTTAAAACGCTCGTTTGAATTTACTACATCCCTGAGTTTTCTACCGTCCGAAGAATACTTGATGTATTTCATGATTTCACGAAAACTTGTACTGAACTCATCTATTTCTTCGTCAGACAACAAACTTGGGGCAATCAGATTTATGCGGTAGTCAGCGGCATATTTTAGTATCTCCTCATCACAATCGGCATACATTTCCTTTAAACACAGCGCCCCGTCCCAGACATCAGATCCAAAATACACTGTCAACGTAACTACAGGCAGCAGCCTGTCGTTTTTCCAAAATCCGCTAAGATACTCGTCAGATGTAGGGCTGGCGCCATTTTTATTTGGTCTCTTGTGAGATTTTGCCGTTTCCGTTACCTGACGGGAAAGCTGCAGGAAGTCATACAGTCCGTTTTTGACAGGCATTGCATAGTTGATTTTCGACTCATTTTCTACCGCCAGTATGCAGTAGGCGGCTTTTCCATCGGTCATTGATACCAACAGCTTCTTGACGTCCCTGTATTTCTGCTCCGGCACAGCGGCATCGTCTGCCCCATATGGAAGCGCAATCTCGGTCGTGTCCAGTTCCACAAGTCTTTCTGAAATAATTTTAGGACTGCCTTGGTACAGGAACTGGTTAAACACGTCCGCAAATATATCAGGACGCCTCATATAGTCTTTTGTTATAATATCTGCCTTTCCCATATATTCTACCGCACCTCTTTCGTTTAATAATAACATATGCTTACGGAAGTCCCAATAAATATACATCAGAATATCGATATCTCCACTATGTCACAAATGACAGCCGATTATCATCCATTTTGTATAATATTGAAGTTTTTATATTTACTGCCAATATTTGTCCATATAATATTGGGCTTTTTGAGCGTCAAGATTGAATTTCTCGGATATCTTTGACAAAATAATGCTCTTTTCTATATTACACTCTTTGCAAGTTTCTATTATTGATTTGATGCCCTGTTCTATTCCCTGTTCAATTCCCATTTGCACTAATGCTTCCGCTACTTCGCACACTGCCGATTCCTCCTTATTTGCTTCCTTTACATTCAAATATCTCTTGTCGTTGGTTATTGATGCCAGCGTATATAACGTGTCCCTTGTATGAATCAGTTTCTGCTTGTCTTCCTGCAGCGCTTTTATCTGCTCAGCTTTATTATACGATTTTGAAAGGAACTTTGCAATACAGACAAAGTCTGATTTGAATTTCTCTGCCTGCTCATTTGTGAAGTCCCTCAGCCTTATCAGATTCAAGCTGTAATTTTGTATGTATTTTCTGACAGCCTTGTCTTTGGGAATATCAAGCATATCCTGTATGCTCGCGGGAATGTCCTCCGTACCATAGTAAAGCACTATAGTAATTACAGGTTTTAATTTCTGGTGTGGGTGAAGGACTTTCACGTACGCTTCGTTTCCACTCTTTTTGTTCTTATAGGTATACTCCTCTATCTGCCTGTCATATGCTGTGTAGTCATAGCCCATAACCTTGAATGGCGTAGTACAGTCGGAAACATACTGGCTCTCTATGCCCCATATCACATACCTCACGCCATTGCGCATATCCTCCATACAATTGTCGCGGTACAGTCCTTTAAGCCTGCTGTCGCCTTTTGCCGCGCTGTTGTTGCTGTAGTATGGCTTCAAGCTGCTTTCGTCCAACACCTGCTCTCCACCGTATATTATTGCGTTTATTATGTCTGCAAATACGTCTGGATGCGATATCAGGCTGTTTGACGATAAATCTGTTTGTCCCATAATTTTCCTCCGTTTAATGCAATAAATATTTTGTGGTGGAATTATTATAGCATATCGAACAGACATTTGTAAACATCTGTTCTGATTTATATTTATTTAATAAAAAAGACTTTTCCAGTCTTTCCATCCAGTTTTGATAAAACGCCCAGAATTATTACATACAGGGATAAAAATTTATCCCTATGCCTTATTGCCGTACCTGCATTTTTACAACCCCAGCCAAATATAAATGCGCATGCAAAGGCTGATGCCATCAGGGCAATTATTATGCTTTTTTCCCTTGTATATTTATGTCTGTTTCCAAATACTACCCTTTTCACAAATTGGACGGCAATGATAAGCTGAGGCACGGAACATATCATAAACGCTATCGCGTCCATAAGTCCTCTCCAATCCCAAGGCATGGGCGACAATAAAAAATATATCATACGCAATGGCGAATATAATATAATCTCCGATATTGAATCCGCGTCGCTGCCCGGAATAGAGTAGCCGCTTCCTCCATATCCTGATGAAATCGAAGATTTCGCAATATCCGTAATGCTTTCCAAATTAGAAAATTTACCAAACAGCACATCGGAAAATCTGCTATATATTATCAGCAAAAATATAACGCTGAACAAAAGCACCAACACTGTTTTGCCTTTTATTGACAGCTTTTTCCTGCGCTTGTCGTAAAAGGCAAGCCATACTACGTACCCCGCCACAATCCCTACTGTGCCTGAATGCATGCACATTGCTAAAATCAAAGGCACTACTATTCCTATCATATACCTTTTCCTGCGATGCTCTGTCCACATAAAAGCAAAATAAAGAGAAACCGCTATAAACAACTGTATGAAGCCTTCTCTGCCAGACAACGATGTGTTTTTGATATTCTGCGGCGTAAACAGCATCCATGAAATAAGGATATATCTGATACTCCTTTTTACGTTGTATCTCTTGAGAAGCTGATTTGTGATAATGGCGCTTCCAATAAAACAAAGCGAACCGCAATATTGCACAATAAACCGCTGCGGACCGAAAATTTTGTTTATAATACCCATCAGCAAAATCGTGCCAAATCCCTTTAAGATTCTTCCGCGGAACATCAATATATCGTGATAAAAGAAATACTCTCCTCCCGCGCGGAAATCGGCAGAATCGCCAGGATCAATTTCATGAATATTCACGTCATAATAAATCAAAAGACATCTAACAATATATGCGCATATAAAAATCATCATTAGCAGCGTATCCTTTTTGTTGTACGAATAAATAACATACAGATATTCTCCAAAACTTATTGCAAAAAGAACAATGCTGTAAATACTATTATTATAATTAAAGCATCCTAATGAAACTAACCCAAAAATAAATATAATTTCAGCTCCAAGAAACAAATAAAAAATTTGTCTTGATTTCAGATACATTTATTCCACCCATTCTTGCCTTATATTGGCACTTAACACCCTCTGCTCTAAGTCACGAACCACCAGCCCCGCTGGTGGTTTGATGTTGGCCCTACTGGGCCAATAATACTTTTCCGCCTGAAGGCG
>CANQSB010000052.1 GCA_947626435.1 uncultured Lachnospiraceae bacterium
ACTGACGACCAGTATTTCGTAAGTTACCCCAATGCTGCTCATACAGAGGGATTTCAGACAGTGATTTGTACCGAAAATGGATATGAATTTATCGGCACCTATGATACGGAAAAGGAACTGTATGAGGCATTGGAAGCATATACCAAGCTTCAAGTGGAAGCAGGAAACATGACCGCTGACGAAGCGAAAACAATTTTGAAAAATATTCTCTAAAGAAGTGATAGCCTTTCCCTAAAGATATGGCGGCTAAAGGAGGTAGCCGCCATGAAACACAAGATACACCGGCAAGGTATGACGGTCTTTGACTTGTCAAAAGACGGAAATCGATATCAAAAGGTTCATTTTGGCTCCTCGACAACCGTTATTTCGACACCTTTCTCTTCGATGGCAGCTATCTGATCTTCTACGCAATCCCAGTCTGTGATAATTGAATCAAAAATATCCACATCACATACTTTAATGAAGGAATCGACGCCAATCTTTGAACTCGGTATAACAAGACATTTGCTACGGCTGTTTTTAATTACAGTGCGTTGAAATGTTGCAGTTTCATCTGTACCGTTGGAGAGACCGAACTCCGCTGTCAGACCTGCTCCGGCTATAAAACAGAGGTCAAAATGTAATCTGCTTACAAATTCATTTGCCAGGCTATCTACTAGCAAGCCGCTTTGTCGCATCTTACCACCGGCGATATATACATCAATATTTTCAAAACCTCTGAGTTCCCTGCCAATATCAACCGAATTCACGACTACAGTGTAATGGATATCACGAGGCAAAAAGGAAACCATAATATGACCAAAGGATCCACCGGTAAGATATACTGTGTCATTCTCATGGATTTTTCCCGCAGCAATACGGGAAATTTCTCTGTAGTTATCAAAGATAGGCATATCGTCAAAATTCCTATCGACCGGAGGCCTTACATTCACCTGTCCTATCGAAATGGCGCCTCCATGAGTTCTTTTGCAAATGCCTTTTTGTTCGAGCAATCGCAGATCCCTGCGTGCAGATTCATCGGATATACCGTATTTACTCGTGATTTCGACAATGGTGATCTTGCCATTCTTTTTAATAGTATCTGAAATTTTTTGATGGCGTTCTTCAATAAACATAACCATACCTCCAAATTGAGAATAATGTATTATCGAATTCGATATCATCATTATACAACATAAACGGTAATAAATCAACACATTCAGCAATCAAATTTTCGTATATTTGAGCAAAGAGAAAAGCGCCACAGGAGAAAGGAACTGGCAAATAAGAAAGATTTCTGAAAACAATGGGAAGGCACAGCTTTAATGACTGCGCCTTCCTGATTAAGCCACCGCGTCCTCATGCGCTTCGCCGTAGGTTTCCCCGTCATCAAGCAAAATACAGTTGCCGCAGCGTTTCGTATTTTTCATGGTATTATATCCTCCTTGCGATAAGCGATAAGCTGAAACATTCAACGAAGACAATACAAAACAAAATCCATATACTCACAGGCCACATACCGATAAATACGGCAATCAACAGCATTACAAGCGGCACAATATATTTGCGTGGATGGTGCCATAGATCGCTTTCTATTTTCCAGTTGCGGATAGGATGAAACCACTCCAACAAAATAGACAAAACAGCGCTTTGCATGGCAATTAACAGCGCAGCAATGATTTCCATACCGCCTACACCGCCATGTTGAACTTGCCAGCTAATCAAATACACGCTGCTTACCGCCATGTTTACTAAGAAGATAAACACACAGTAGCGGCTGCAAAAGCGGCCTGCCTGTCCGGGAAGTACCCTCACAGCCTGCTCCAAGTCAGGATCACACGACAGCAATATGCAGATTGGAGTGTTCAGGCACAGAATGGCAAACCCAAGCGGCATAACATACAATCCCTCGAATTTTCCCAACAATAACGGCAGAAATGTGGCAATCAAACATAAGCCCGCCGTATTCAAAAGATAATTCTTATTCGTTATCAAATAGCGCAGAAGATACAGGAATATGCTCCCCGTTCCCTTTTTGTGCCTGATTAGTTGTTTTGCAGATACGGGACGATAAAATCCGTAAGCGTCCCTAGTCAGCAGGTGAAAAACGGAAAGGCACAGGCTTGTAAACATAATCAAAGCAAAGAAAACAATATCCGGCACCAAAAATATGGATAACAATAAAGCCGCACACCATAGAAAAGCAACCGTCAGCCGTTTCCTTTTCTTTGTCTCGGCGCACAGAGCACGCTTTGTGTGCCAGGCGTATTGTATGCGACAGGTGTACCACACAGCAGCTATGAAGCAGCCATTACACGCACAAAGCAGCGACACAGCTATCTGTACTGCGCTCCACTCATAGACGGAAAAGAATAAAGTCAATACGAGGAGTGTCTTTGTAATCAGCGTATAGCCGGTAAATGCCAGCACAATCGAAAGTATCATTTTCCTGTTTTCAAACGGCAGCATAAACAGCCCGATCATACGATCTGCATTTCCCGAAGAATTAAGAGCCTGCCACATGACACCCGCCGAAAAAACCATTGCTGTCAGAAAGAGAACAGACGGTGCAATCTCTATTTTGATTTCCGCTGTACGAATGGCAAAAAACGCAATAAGACAAGCAATCAGGCTCTTTGCGATACGCTCATACTTTGCGCCCAAAAGCTGCTTTAAGAGTGCCTTCAAAATGTTCATTCTTTCAACGCCTCCCGAATTTTGGCGGTTTCTATTTGACTTCCTGCAAAGCTTCTTTTAATCTGCCCCTGTTCCAGAACCAGTACCCTGTCAGACATAAGGCAAATACTTTCAAGAATATGGGATGAAAAAAGGATTGTGCCATACTGCCGATAGTTGTCGATCTGTCGGTACAGGTATTCGGTACTCTGAAAATCAAGTCCGTTTACAGGCTCGTCCAGTATGAGCAGCTTCGGTTTCAGGGCAAACGCTGTAATCAGATATGCTTTTTTCAGATTGCCCGTTGACAGCTCTTTCAGTAAAATGTCGGTGTATTCTTCAAAGCGAAAGCCATGCACCAGTTCATCGACGCCGCACAATTTCTTTCCATAGGACGCCGCCACATAAGAAGCATATTCGCGGAATGTAAAGAATTGAAACGAATGTTCTTCGGCAAAAACCGTATAGCGTTCTTTCTTAAAGGCTGCATCACGAAATCGAAAAGGCTTGTCCTGCCATAGCGCAGCTTCAATCTGAAAACTGTCAAGCAGCCCGGAAAGAGTTTTGATAAAGGTGGTTTTGCCAGCTCCGTTCAAACCAATCAGACCGACAATCTCATTTGCTCCCAGCTCCATAGAAAAATTGTCAAGGACAGGCTTGCCCCGCGTGTACCATACATTTAGATTTTTGAGAACAAGAAATGCACCGCTATTCACTTCGTTACCCCCGATTATCTTTGTCCTTTTTTTCTTTTTTCCAAATTGAACAGGCAGACCACAAAAATCTGATACCCAGTATGACATACAAAGCGGCAAATGGTATATTCGCGCTTATGGCGCTAACAACCGCCGCAGCCAGCCAAACAATACCCAAAATGAGGCGAAAATAAAAATGACGCATAGGATTACCTCCATTTAAATTAGTATATTCGTTTACGGTTACAGAGATAGCATACTGCCCAAATGGCGTTCGTGCCGTTTTGTCCATAATCGGTATGTTTTTGTCCATGAACCTTGGAAACAAAACGCCGTTTCTGAGGATTATAAGCGTTCGTCAAACAGCTTCACGCAAGCATAAGCAATTTTTCTCGTCGCCATAACAAAAGCAGACCGTCCAAAACGGGCGATCTGCTTTATCGAAAAGGAAATAACGATTATGCTTTTACTGCTTCAAAAGATAATGTGACAACGGCGCGGAATATATGCTCGTGATATTCGGTTTCCACCGTCCCGTCGTAGTGTTCCGCAGCGGTGCGGACGCTTTTTAATCCCCAGCCATGCAGGGCTTTATCTGTTTTGGAAGTCTGCAA
The DNA here is from genome assembly GCA_947626435.1 of uncultured Lachnospiraceae bacterium. GTDB lineage: Bacteria > Bacillota > Clostridia > Lachnospirales > Lachnospiraceae > COE1. Next base: position 3,965 of record CANQSB010000052.1, read on the forward strand.
ATCCCCGTCAGCCATAACAGGCGTGGCGCTGCACCCATTCTCCACTTTGATAACCAGCATATCATTGATACGGCGAATCGTCAAATTGATAAAACGCAAACTGTCCTCCGCGCCGCCTGCCGCTTCAATGGAATTGTCCAGAAGATTGCCTAAAATCGCAACTAAGTCAACGCTCCTTATATTTGTATAACGGGGAAATTCAATATTTGTGTTTACCCGAATGTTTTGTGAACCGGCAAGGGCAATTTTGCTGTTGATAAGATAGTCGATTGCCTCGTCGCCTATCCATGTTGTCTGTGAAATACTCTGTATAGGGGTACGCAGGTTTTCAAGGTATTCCATTGCTTCTTCGATGTTGCTCTTTGACAGATAGCGGTATAATGCTTCCACATGGTTATGGAAATCGTGAAAAAGCTTTGCGTGAGCAGCATAGAAATTTCTTAAATTCTGATAGTCGCGCGCAAGCAGCGCATTTTTATCTTTTTCGAGCTGTGCGATTGTTTTCTCCATTTCATATTGACGGTTAAGGTTAAAAAGCAAAACTGCTACAAGGATTAACAGAGCAAAGATAACCCAGACAGTCAGTTGGTCGTCACTGATAGCTATGGTATGTTGCCCAGACAAAAGGACTACCCCTAAAAAACCGGCTAATGCAGCTCCGGCTATCCATTTTTTAATCCAAAACGCCATACCAAGCATAAGTAACCGTACAATCCAAACGGCTGCCATATGTCCAAAAGATTTTACATTAAGAAAGCTATCTGAATGAAATGCAACTCCAAGTCCGGCAGATATAATAAATTCCCAAAGGGCAACGGTTATCTCATAAAAGAATGTAACAAACAGACTCATCCGCGGTTTTGCGGCGAACATACAATATAAGACCACTGTTAAAATAACCGTTTCCGCTCCTACAATATAGATTTGCCGTATAGGAAAACAGGAGAACGCCGTCATACACGCCGCTGCGCATACTACGCAGACATAAAAGGCGGCAGCCTTTTTCCTATTCCAAGAAAGCTCCAGCAGATTTACGGCAAAATACAAGCCAAGGAACATTCGCAGCCCATTTGTCAAAAAGGAAGAAAGTATCCAAATCCATTCCATCATATATGCGCTCCCCAAAACAGATTGATCTGCCGCTTTACCTCCTGTAAATGGGAACGGCTGACAGGCAGCGCCTCGCCATTTTTGAGATATGCCATACCGTCGCTGATTTTCATAATCTGAATGATATTCACGATACAGCCCCTATCAATGAATATAAACTCCGGTGTGTCCAATTCCTCAAAAATCTGCTGCAGACTTTTTCTCACCTTCGATATTCCCATGCTGGAAACAATCATTGAATTTTTACCGCCGTCACGCTGAATATAGAAAATGTCTTTGTACGGTATTTTTTCCATGCGTCCGGCCGCTTGAATGATATACTCTTTCCCTGCTTCCAGCTCAATCAGCTTTGCCGCGTCTGTTATGGCAGATACCAAGCGGTCAGTAAGATTGCTTTTTGGCACATAACGGAAGATAGACAATTCAAAAGCGTCAATCGCATACTCGATATGCGATGTGATAAAGATAAGCTTCACATTCGGCAAATGCGGCTTGATTTTTTCAGAAAGCTCCATGCCCGTCATTCCTGGCATTTCTATATCAAGCAGGATAAGGTCAAAGAAAAAGTGGTCGTCAGTAATATCATAAAGAAGATTGCTGCTCTGCGTGTAGGTTATAATTTTATAACCAATACCGCAGGCTTGCAGACTGCTTTTTACAATATTCTCATGCTGCATGACAGCTTCGCTTTCATCATCGCAGATTGCTATTTGTATCAATCTATTTCCCTCCGCAATTTTCCAAAAAGCCACGGTTATTACAAATATCTCTTGTTTCTAAAAACATAATGATATTGGAAGCAAAAGGTGTTTTGCCCCTATTAACTAAATAAATTTCTCGCTAATAATACCATTTTTCAGGTCCGCGATATTGTATAAATCTTCCTGAACTAAGAAAGTTTCTTTCAAATTACCCTTAGTCTTTTGCCAGCCTGCGCCATCAGTAAACCATACAAAATGAACATGTTCAACATCTTTTGCCTCAAGCGAAATGGCCTTAAAGCTGCGTGCTGTTTCATTCAATTTAGAACCATTTGAAGAATAGCAATTGCACTCACAAATATATACTTCGCTGCTGCCCTCCGGTTTTACTACAAAATCGAATCTTTTCTTAGCAACACCATCTGCACTGATTGCAGAAAGGTCATATCCCCATTTCTGTTCTACATCATGCAGATACATTTCTTTAAAATATGTAACATTCTTTTCAAATCCGGCTTTTTTAATAAAGAATTCAACCAAATCCTCCATTTGGTCTCCTCCTCTATTCTTTCGGGCGTTACTGTCCAAACCAATATTAATGCCAAGTCCTACATCCAGCAAATCGCCTATGACATGACTCTGCAGCAATTCAAAAATTCCTGTTTTTTGCATAAATTCAACATATAATTCCACATCATAATTCATGCTGCTAAAATTGAAATCAAGCCTTCTGTCATTCTCTGTAATTGCAATAACATTTTCTCTAACTGCTAACAACAACGGTATCGCTTTTATGCATTCCGGGTATTCACTGACCAAATCCCTAAATTCGTCTTCTATATTCTCTGAACCCTTCAATGTATTTAATAGAGCCAATTGCCTTTTGACAGCCGCTGTATTTTTATATGCTGTATTGTAATTAACATAATAATTCCAATCATTAATATTATCCGTAAAGGATTTTAACCATTCCTCAAAATTTCTATTTGCCATCCATTACCATCTCCAATCGTGCTTTTGTAATATTTAAGTATTCTTCTTCTGAATCAATGCCTATAAACAATCTTCCAAATCGATTTGCCACAACTCCTGTTGTACCAGAACCGCAAAATGGGTCTAATACAATATCCCCCGGCTGCGTAGATGCCTGAATGATTCTTTCCAACAAATATTCCGGCTTTTGCGCAGGATGTTTTCCAAACCTTTTTTCTGACGGTTTAGTCAAGCTTCCAGTCCAAACATCCTTCATTTGCTTTCCGCCATTCATTTCTTTCATCAATTCATAATTAAAATAATGTCGCGATTTTTTATCCGCTTTCTGCGCCCACAATATTGTCTCTGTAGAATGAGTAAAGCACTTGCACGCAAGATTGGGCGGCGGGTTCGTTTTTTGCCATGTAATATTATTAATTATCTTGAATCCTTCCTGCTCAAGCGCCATCCCTATAGAATATATATTATGCAATGTCCCTGAAATCCAAATACTTCCATTTGGCTTGAGCACTCGCTTGCAAAGTCTTATCCATTTCCTGTTAAATTTGTGTTTATCAGAAATCTGAGCTGCTGCAGCGCCAAGCCTATCCCACTTGCCTTTATTGACCGAAACCATTCTACCGCCTTTACAAGTCACTCCGTCATTACTTAAAAAGTATGGCGGATCTGCAAAAATCATATCGACACTTTCCGTTTTTATTTTAGTTAGTATCTTAAATGAATCTCCAAGTATTATTTTGGCAGATGCATTTTCATAGAAATATTGCTGATTTTTCCCCAGTAATCTTTCCATTCCAAAGACCTCCCTAATAATTACAAATAATTACCTCTTCCCCTGTTCTTTTTGATGCATCCGAATTTATCATTCTCTTGACGCTGACCACATCCATTCTATATCCCTTGTTACCATACAATTCGTTGATAAACTCAGTATTATGATTTGTCAGCATACAATAACATCCTCTTTCAGTCAGCTTATCAAATAATCTCGCAAGCCGCACATGACTCTTTACATCAAACCCTTCCTTGGTATACGATTCAAATGATGTTGGATTTAACGGTGCATATGGACTATCGAAAAATACAAAATCTTCTTTTTTCGCCCCATTGCATGCAGCTTCGAAATCACCCAGCATAATATTCACTTTCTTTAAGTATTCTGAAACAGCCAAAATCGATTCTTCATCAATTGATTCCTTTACACTGTTATTATATGGAACATTAAATAAACCCTTACCATTAACCCGATATAAGCCATTAAAACAATGCTTATTAATAAAAACAAATAATGCTGCAAGCTCAACATCAAACTCTTCCTTTATTAATTTGTCGTTATAATGTTCTCTCAGAGAATAATAATATGTCTTCCCATCATCACACATTTGAGAATCCAGTTTTTTTGTATATTCAATAAACTCTTGTGGGCTGCTGACAATCATTCTGTATGTATTAATCAAGGGTGCGTTAATATCATTAATTACCGCATTTTCCGGCTGTAATTCGAATAAAACGGCCCCTCCTCCTATAAATGGTTCAAAATAATTATTATAGTTTTGAGGCATTCTTTCTGATATTCTATCAAATAGTTGTCTTTTACCACCCGCCCATTTCACAAATGGCATCAAACTTTTATTCGACATACATATCTCCTCTTTCCATAAAACTTCAATCCTATTATATGGGAAAGGCCCTTTTTTATCAATGAAATCTTTCACTTTTTTGTGAAACCCTCATTACTTGTAAAACACAAAAATATACTCATGCGCCAGCAGCAAAAAATTCTTATCGGCTTCCGTCCATTTTTTGGTTGATTTACAATTATGTTGTTCTTTTATCACTATTTCTTTCGATTTAAAACCTACTTCTAAAAAACACTGCATTAATTGAAAACCTAATGGTACCACATTGCCATGGAATCTTTTATCTCCCATCATAACAGCGCAGCATTTTTCTTTTTTCAAAACTCTATAAGATTCCATAGCTACATTAGTCATTGCCTCAAAGAAATCCTGCTCATTCAATAAAGAAATATCTCCCTCTATATCTGTACTGTATTTAATGATGTTTGCATATGGAGGATGTGTGCATATAAAATCAATCTTATTGTCTTTAATAAAAAATAGATCTGCAGCATCTCCATTCCTGACAAAAATTTTCGATTGTGTTTCACATTCAAAATTGAGATTTGTTTCTGAGATAGAAACCGACTGCGGATTTATATCTACACCAATCGCGTTTCTATTAAGCAGTTTTGCTTCAACTAATGTTGTACCACTGCCTAAGAATTGATCCAGAATCCAATCTCCCGGTTTAGAATAGCGAAGTATCAGGTTCCTTGGAACATAAGGTGACCAATTTCCCCGATATTGTCCTGAGTGGGTTGCCCATTTTCCCCGTTCAGGGAATGACCAAATTGTCGTTTGCTCCGGGCTAAAGTTATTCGGTTGTAATACTATAAGAATCTCCTCCTTTATTTTTTCCCGAAACTCTATAATACATCATTTATCATAAAAAGTCTATCTTTTTTCTGTCACCGCTTTCGCCTTAACCTGACACATTTATTATTCCATCATCATTCCATAAATATTATACCACCTGATGTCTGCAATAAGAACGAACAGCAAGGCATAAGAATATCGGAAGCTCTGCCGCGGCAGAAACCACAATCACATAAGGCGTCCAAAAGCTCATTTTCCCAATATGCAGAAAATTAAAATTATAAAGCTGATACAAGAAATTATTCTGCATACCAATACCCGAAGACGGCATAACCGTTCCAATCCACGAGGCTTCTGCAAATGCACTGTAAGCAAATATCGGCAGGAACAGCTCTATGACAGCGATTAGCAGCACTGTTACGGAATCCTTGCATCCGGCGGATAAGAACAGCGTAAAACTAACCGTCGCAAATACCGAAAGAAGTCCCGCCAATACTATGACCATCTGAAGCTGCCCTAAATTCATGCCAGGCAGATTGATGACGGAAAACAGCATTTGGAAAGATGTTTTCAGACAGTCTGTGCCAAATGCAAAGTCAAGGACTGCTAAATGCACCGACATTCCCACAAGAAAAACCACCGTAAATATGGCATAAACAGCCAAAATCCGCATAACCGCCAATTTTATGCGTCCATATTTCGTGCATCGCAAAATACTGTCGCTGCCTGTCTGATATTCATTGGCAAAAGTCGGAGCTGCGATCGCTACGCAAAAGACGGATAAAACCAAAATATACAAGGTCGTATAATCAAACGCGTCTCTGCTCATACCGTAATATAAATAAAACGGCTTGGCAACATTCGCGTACTTGTCTGCCGCAAACACTCCGGCTGTCGGATATTCACTCTGTTCAAGATTCATAATATCATCCAAATGGGAAGCGCATTTTTCATAAAAATGCTGTTCTGCCTCATCCGGAGCAATCTCCATCAGGTCTGCGGCAGCGCCGGTTTTCGGATTGGCGAACGCTTCCGTCAGTCCCTTGAGCATAGGGCGTACAGCCATAATATTTTCAATATAAATATCCAGCGGAACATCTTCAAGCGTACCGTATTCTTTTACCCAGAACTGGTATGTCCGCAACGCTTCCGCCAGCCTCTGCGGAGTGATGTCGCCCGCGACTTTTTTATAATATTCTCTCTTAAACTTGATTGCCTGCAAGCCGTCCAGTTCTATCACTTCCCCATTTTCCCCAGGACGGTTTATGGATTCAAAGCTAATCGGCAGATATGCCATCACAACAGACATCAAAAGCGCAGCGGCAAGCATGACCAAAGTACGCCGCGACTTTATAATTCGTTTTACTTCCAGCAGAAATAAACGCATATCAATTTTCCTCCTCTTTCAGATTCGCTTGTGGGAAATACCAAAGATACAGATCCTCAAGCCGCGGCTGTACGGCGACCGCTCCGGAAATATCAGGTGTTTCCGATAAATACCGTACGGATACCTGCCCGTCATCCTCGCTGCGCTGATTTATAATCCTCAGTCGCATTTCATAGCTAGCCAGCTCCCTTGCGGGTATGGTGCAAGTCCACACCTTACCTTCCATTTCCTTTACAAGTTCATCTGTTGCGCCCACAGCTACAATCCTTCCTGCTTTCATAATGGCATTTCTCGTTGCGATATACTCAATGTCTGAAACAATATGTGTCGAGATCAATACGATCCTGTCCTGTGAAAATTCCGAGATAAAATTTCTAAACCGTACCCGTTCTCCGGGATCAAGCCCCGCTGTCGGTTCGTCCATAACAAGAATCCTGGGATCATTCAGCATTGCCTGCGCAATACCTACGCGGCGCTTCATGCCGCCGGACAATTTGGCTATCTTTTTCCCTTTTACATCAGAAAGCGTAAGTATTTCCAGCAAATGATCAATCTTCTTTGCGGTTTCCCTTATCGGGATACCTTTCAGCGCCGCCACATATTCTAAATAATCTTTTACCGTAAAATCGCGGGAATAGCCGAAATCCTGCGGTAGATAGCCAAACAGCTCCCGATAGGCTTCACCCATTTTGCGGATATCCTTTCCGTCATAAAAAACAGCTCCGTCCGTCGGTGTCATGATATCCGCAATCATGCGCATGAGAGTCGTTTTCCCCGCACCATTGGCTCCAAGCAGTCCCCATACGCCCTGCGTAAGAGTAAGGCTGACATCATCGACAGCCCGTTTGCCTTTAAATTGCTTGCTTAAATGTTCCATTTTCAGTTCCATTCCATCACTCCTCCTATTTTCAATCAGCAGGGCGGGCGGTTTTCCCTACTGTCCGCCGCGCGGCTCATATGCGGCGCCAGCGGATATTTTCCTTGCACGACCTGCATATAAAATCAAATGCCCCTGCCTGATAATAAGCATACCAGACAAAGGCATTGTAATCTCAAATTTTGAAATGGAATCGCCCTAAGAATTTCCTAATATCAGACAGAAATTTTCCTAAGAAGAAACAGGCAGGATAACAATAAAAGTAACGGTGTCATCACAGCTTTGGGCTGTAATCTCTCCTCCATGCAGGCTGATAATCTCCTTTGCGATAGAAAGACCAAGACCAGCCCCGCCCGTATCAGACAGACGGGCTTTATCTAAACGGCTGAATTTTTCAAAAATACCCGCTAACTGTTCGGGCGCAATTGTCTGCCCGTAATTTTTAAAGACAATCTCGGCATTTTCCCCTTTTCTTTCCGCTGATATGCCAATCTCTGTATCGGAATAACTATAAGCAGCGGCATTTTTTATAAGATTGTTAAATACTCTTGCCAACTTTTCAGGATCGCCATAAACATTCAAATTATCCTCAACCGCAAGCTTGACATGATTGCCCCGCGCTGAGAGAACGGGATAAAATTCCTCCGCTACCTGTGACAAAAGCGTATACAAATCAACAGATGTTCTCTTAATCTGTACGGCTGCCGTATGATACCTTGTGATCTCAAATAATTCGTCAATCAGCGTTTCCAGCCGTTCCGCTTTATCAAGCGCGATCCCTACATATTTTTCCTTTTGCTCTGCGGGCATATCATGCGCTTCATCAAGCAGGCTCAGATAACCGATCACTGCCGTCAAAGGTGTGCGGATGTCATGGGCAAGATACATAACCAGCTCGTTCTTCCTGTCCTCCGCATCCTTCGCCGCTTTCTGACTGAGCAAAACGGACATTTTAATCCGGTTCATCTGCTGTTCTACTCCCCGAAGCGGTTCTGACAGCCTGATTGTACAGTTATTCTGCTCATATACTGTTTGTGTGGCAGCAATCACTTCATCAAGATAATCCCATGGTTTTTTCCAGTAATAATGAAAAATGCAAACTCCACCGATGCAAAGATAAAAGAAATAAATCACATCCAGCCGCCAGTACAGCCATTCAATAACCGAATTTTTGCGTTCAGGAAAAACAACCTGAAACAGCATCAGCGCAATCAAGCCAAGTACGGTATAAGAGAGCAATGCAAACAAAAAATGCCATTCCGACTTTTTTTTGACCGAAAGATTCTGTCCGTTCAAATCCACCTACCTCCACTCATCCGATTTTATACCCTACTCCCCATATTGTTTTTATATATTTTGGCTTTTCTGAAGTATCCTTCAGTTTTTCTCTCAAATGGCGTATATGCACTGTGATCGTACTGCTGTTCTTACTATAGTACTCATCTTTCCATACCGAATGGAACAGATTTTCAAGGCTTACGACGATACCTTGATTTTCCAGGAGAATCCGCAAAATGGAAAATTCCGTAGGTGTCAGAGGGATGCTCTCCCCGTTTAGCGTACATTCATAAGTCTGCGTATTGAGTGACAGTTTTTTATAAGTTAAAATTGCGCTTTGCGCATCCTGCTTTGGAGTCAGCGTATATTTATGGTATCTTCTTAACTGTGCCTTTACCCTTGCGACAAGTTCAAGCGGGCGGAATGGTTTTGTCACATAATCATCCGCTCCCAAAGTCAGACCTGTAATTTTATCTGTTTCTTCATCTTTTGCGGTCAGCATGATAATCGGATATGTATATTTTTCACGAATTTTTTGACAAATGGAAAAACCGTTGATATCGGGAAGCATGATGTCGAGAATGGCAAGGTCGATTTCATTATTATCAATACATTTCAATGCCTCTTTTGCGGAATAATGCTTATATACCGTATAGTCCTCATTTTTCAGATAAATCTCAATCAGGTCTGCAATATCCCGTTCATCATCAACTACTAATATTTTTTCAGACATAAATACATATCCCCTCTCAAACAGCAGCTTCCTTTATAGAGTTTACTTGCTTTTGACGCAGGAATCTCAAAGTATTGCATAAAAATTTATTAAGAATTTCCTAAACATATTTACGATTATGGTTTAAAAAATCACCACATATTCACTACCCTCTCAGGCAATTCTCCGCGCTCCATCCGCTTTACATTCTCCCAAAACATTTCGTGGCAGCGCCTGAACGCCCCGCCTGTGATGCCGCCTATGTGGCAGCTGAATATTATCTTATTTTTTACCTCATCGGGCGCCGTCAAAAGCGGATTGTCAAGCCCTACAGGCTCGCCTGATACAGTGTCAAGCCCCGCTCCCGCGATATGCCCGCTTTCTATCGCTTTAATAAGCGCCTTGGAGTCCACTAGATCCCCGCGTGCTGTGTTCACGAGATACGCTCCCTTTTTCATGGACATCAGAAATTTTTCGTTCACTGTATGGTATGTTTCCTCGTTAGAGTTGAGATGAATGCTTATGATATCGCTTTGTGACAGCAGCTCATTTTGTGACACATATGTCACTTTTAATTCACTCTCCGGCTCCTGCCTGCGTGTCCTGTTGTGGTAAATCACCCTTGCGCCAAACGCCTGCAGCATACGCGCCGTCGCCTGCGCTATATCCCCAAAGCCCAAAAGCCCTACAGTGCACTCTCTAAGCTCACGCAGGCTGCCGTTTATCATATAGTTTTCCTTCGTGCTTATCTGCCCGCCTTTTCTAAACTGCGCGTCACCGTTTACCACATCACGCAGAAGCCCCAGCATTAAAAGGAGCGTCTGCTCTGCCACCGCGCCCGCATTCGCCGCTTTACAGTTGCATACATAAATGTGCCTTTTCCGCGCTGCCTCTATGTCAAAGAAGTTGAAGCCTACGCCCTCGGAATGAATCATTTTGAGCTTTGGCATATTGGCTATCAAATTTTCAGATACCTTCGCCATAGCGTCCGCAAGCATAAAATCCGCGTCTCGCCCCGCTTCTATCGCAGCGTCGTCCGGGCTGCCCATTGGCACATAGCTTATATCATAGTCCTCCATTTGCGCCCATTTGGGCGCGTACTGCGCAAGCCTTCCCTCTTTTCCGATTACAAGTATTTTTACATTTTTTCCCATATTAGCATTGCCCCTTTTTAAGCATTAAAAAATCAAAATAATGAAGCCTCACACAATGCTGTACTCCATCATCTCATACAAAAGCCGCATGCCCTCCGCTGTCTCAGGCGGCAAAAGCGCGCGTGCGACGCATTTAAGCTCCGCGCTCTCATCATCTTCTTTTTGAAGATATGCATAATCACCATCAAGGCGGCTCACCGTATAATAAATCTTGTCAAGCAGCATAATTTCCCCTGCCTTTCCATATAAATCATATACATCGCTTCATCTCAACAGACAGCAATTCCTATTCATACAAAACCGCCCGCGGACTGTCTGAATCTGCGGGCGGTTGTCACTGTCAATCTTTACTTTAATATTTCCCTTACAACCTCGGCAATCTTATCGCACTTGCAGTTTGCAAAGAAATACTCCTGAAATTTTTCTCCGCTCAACGCGCCCTTGCAAAGCTCCCTGTCAAGCTTAGGCAGAATGTCGCAGATATCCGCGTGTGTCACTGTCTTTACCTCATCAAGGATTTTCTTGTTTCTCTGCTCAGGCACTACGCGCTCCTTTGGGTATCCGCCGCCGCCCGGTGCGCAGAAAAGCTTTTCAAAAATGTATTGGAGGTTGAGTTCTCCTCCCCAGCCGAAATTCTCCGCAAATGGCAGTGCCACGCAGTTGCCGTCGTTTACCTGTGAGAAAAGGTATGCGTCAAGCGGCGATTCGATATGCCCGCAAAGCACCTTGGGGAAGGAGTTGCACGCAAGCATCGCGCCCTCACCCGTACCGCAGCCTGTGATTACAAAATCCGCCGCGCCTGAGTTCAAAAGCACCGCCGCCAGTATGCCGTTCTGCACATATGTAAGCTGATGCTCGTCCTCCGCTGAATACATGCCATAATTGAACACCTCATGTCCCATAGGCTCTACGACCTTTTTGAGCGTTTCGCAGACCATAGCGTTCTTAGCCGCCTGGCTGTTTTCGTTGATTAAAGCAATTTTCATTTTTGTACCAGTCCTTTCTTATAAATATATTAATGCATAAATTAACTGTTTTTATTATACCACTAAACGCACAATTTACAATCCTAAAATTCCCCTTCATGCTCCTTAAAGAAATCATAATACACCCTTACATTTTCAAGCTGTGTCCAGCGCTTTATGTCTACGGGATTTTCGTCCATATCATAGATTTTTGCGCCTTTTATTGAAAGGATAAAGGGGGAATGTGTCGCTATGATTAATTGGCAGCCAAAGAACCTTGCGGAGTTTTCGAGAAATTCGACAAGCTCCTGTTGGCGTTTCGGCGAAAGACTGTTTTCTGGCTCGTCAAGAAGATAGAGCGCATTTTCCTGTATTTTTTCCACAAAGTACATAAAAGCGCTTTCGCCGTTTGACTGTTCACGGACATTGTCCATCAGGTTTCCCCTGATATATTTTGACTTTGTCCTGCT
>CANQSB010000053.1 GCA_947626435.1 uncultured Lachnospiraceae bacterium
GCTCTGTTTTATGAGGTAAATATTTAAAGAAAAGCCTGAAAAATCAATGATTTAGGGCTTGACATTATAGGAAGGAGTTTTTTATGCCAAAATTAAACGAAAACTATCTAAATCTTAAAGAAAGCTATCTGTTTTCAGAAATAGCACACAGAGTAAATGATTATACCAAAGCAAACCCTGACAAAAAAGTAATTCGCCTTGGTATCGGCGACGTGACGCTTCCTATCGGTCCCGAAGTTATAGCGCAGCTCCACGAGGGCGTTGACGCGCTTTCAAAGGCAGAGACTTTTAAGGGTTATGGTCCCGAGCAGGGCTATGATTTTCTCCGCAACGCAATAGTAGATTATTACAATAGGAACGGTGTTTCAATTGAGGCAGACGAAGTATTTGTTTCCGACGGTGCAAAGAGCGACACCGGAAATATCACAGACCTTTTTGCCAAGGACAATATAATAATGATACCAGACCCCGTATACCCCGTATATGTGGACACAAACATTATGAACGGCAGAAACATAACCTACATTGATGCAAATGCCGATAACAATTTCCTACCCATGCCGGACCGAAGCAAGCACGCAGACATCATTTACATTTGCTCGCCCAACAATCCTACAGGCGCCGCCTACAACAAAGAACAGCTAAAAGAATGGGTAGACTATGCCCTTGAAAATGATGCGATAATCCTCTACGACTCCGCATATGAGTGCTTCATCACTGACGAAACGCTTCCGAGAAGCATTTTTGCGATTGAAGGCTCCAAGAAATGCGCCATAGAATTTTGTTCGCTCTCTAAAACGGCAGGCTTTACAGGCACAAGATGCGGCTATACCATAGTGCCCAAAGCATTGAAATTCACAGCCTCAAACGGTGCCGAGATGTCGCTCAACGCCATGTGGAACCGCCGCCAGACTACAAAATTCAACGGCGTTTCATACATAGTGCAAAAGGGCGCCGCTGCCGTTTTTTCAGTAGAGGGAATGGCTCAATGCAAAGAAAACATAAAATATTATCAGGAAAATGCCCGCATAATTGCGGAAGTATTTGCCAAAAAAGGCATTCGCTATTTTGGTGGCATAAATTCACCATACATCTGGTTTGAATGTCCTAATAACATGGATTCGTGGGATTTCTTTGATTACCTGCTAAACAACGCCCAGGTAGTCGGCACTCCCGGAGCAGGTTTCGGCAAAAACGGACAGAAGTTCTTCCGCCTGACTTCCTTTGGAAATCGTGAAAACACTATCGAAGCAATGGACAGAATAGACAAACTATTTTAATAATCAGCCTGCCGAAGAATGGCGGCATATAAAAATTATAGTATAATAAAAAATCCCCGACAATTTCAAAATTGCCGGGGATTTATATCCTTGACTACGCAAGAGATACATTGGCTGCTCTAAGCTTAGAGCTGTTTTTAGGATCCTGCTCAATATCAAATGTAACCTTCTGACCCTCTTCAAGAGTCTTGTAGCCATCTGATAAAATAGCTGAAAAATGTACGAACACATCTTCTCCTGTGCTTTCATTCGTAATGAAGCCATAGCCCTTTTGTGCATTGAACCACTTTACAGTTCCGTTATTCATGTTTTGACCTCCATTATAATTTTAGTGTATTCCTCTATACCTAAAAAACTGACCCGTCCGCAATTCAAATGGAATGATTGCGGAACAAGTCAGCACATAGTTCTAATTGAATACTAAATACATTCTACTACATATATCTATATAAGTCAATAATAAGTATCATATTTTTTTACAATGTTTTTTCAAATTCAACAAACTTTAGCGAAAAATCATAAGTATCTCCTCACGCACGCCACAGAACGGTAATTCACCGTCGATATCTTGATGCCGGTCTTGGGGCTTGAGGCATGGACTACCTGTCCGTTGCCTATATAAATTGCCACATGGTTTATGCTGCCGTTCTTTGCATAAAATACCAAATCTCCGGGCTGCGCTTCCGCAAGGCTTACCTTCCTGCCCAGCTTTGCCTGCGATGCCGCGTGATGCGGAAGACTTATGCCGTATTTTTTGTACACGCTCATGGTAAAGCCCGAACAGTCAGCTCCCTTTGTAAGGCTTGTGCCTCCCCATACATAAGGATTGCCTATGTACTGCTTCGCGTACTGCACAAGGCTTACGCGCACGTCAGATACTCCCTGCCCATAGAGCAGCTCCGTCAAAGTCACCGCTTTTTCAAGGCGTTCCTCCACATCTACATAATCACCAGAAACATACGCCTCGTCATCGTCAAGCATAAACTTAATCCAACCGTTATCCATTATATCGACTACTTCAAGCTCCTCATCCTGCGGGATAAGCGTAATTACCGCGCAGTCTGTGTTTGGCTGCTCCCTGACCTTCAAGGTCTGCGTGTTTACCACCGCTATCATTGACGCGACTTCCTTGCCGCGCGCGATTGCCTCATCGCCCATATACAGATAGTCAGTATTGCAATAGCCCTCAACCTTGCCTGATTTTATATGCGCCCAGCCGTCCGCAACCTCCAAGATCTCACATGCCGCATCCTTCGAAAGCTTTCCGACAAGCTTGCCCGTCTCCGACGGCTCCTCCCTGATATTTAAGTGATTGTCCACATGAGCTATGCCGAGATTAGTATATCCCCAGTGTGTCTCAGGTTCAAGCTTTGGCGCCTCAATAACCGTATTTGCCTTTACAATCTCAAGCTTCTCCGGTTCTACAGCCTCGTCCAAAACAAGCCCTACGCCGGCAGAAAGCTTTACCTCCCTCGTCAAATTCTCGTCTGCATTGCTCTGCCAGTCAATAGTGGTAAGTCGACTATATTCGGCATTGTCGTTATTTGTGCGGGCATATGCCCCATTGCCAAGCAGCGCCGCCGCCAGACAAATGCTTACTATAGCTGTGCCGTACTTTAATTTTGTTATTCTTTTCATTATTTATAACCTGTTCCTTAAAAAGCTTTACAAAATTGTTACATGTTTATTACACACATTACTATAGCATTTACCCGCTTACATGTCAATAAAAGGCGACTTTTTAAAATATTAAAATTTTTCTAAAACTCTAATCCATGAAATTTTCTGCCGGAGGCTATATCGTATGCCATACGCGATTTCAGCTCCTCTATGCCGTTAAAGCGCATCTCGGGACGTACGAATTTCAGCAGAAACACTTCCATGGACTTACCATATACGTCTTTGTTAAAATCATAGATGTACGTTTCAACGCCCATCACCTCATGCTCATCTACTGTGGGCTTGGTGCCTATATTGGTAATGGACGGATATTTGATACCGCTTAGCTGTCCGTCAAAAAAACGCACATAAGAAAAATACACGCCCTTTGGCGGCAACAGCTTCCGGGGAGATGGAATAAGATTTACCGTAGGCATGCCTATCATCCTGCCAAGACGGCGACCGTGCACTATCTCGCCGCCTATGTGATACGGCGTCCCAAGCAGCTTATCCACAAGCTCCATGTTGCCGTTTCCTACTTCCTCGCGCACATATGTCGAGCTTACCTCGCGCTCCATATACAAAACCTTGTCAATGACGATGACCCTGTAGCCGTATTTCGACGCCTTTTCCCGCAAAAGCCCGCAGTCGCCTGCGCCATGCCTTCCAAAAGAAACGTCATCGCCCGCCACGATGCATTTGGCGTTAAGCCTGCCTACAAGCACGTTCTTTATGTAGTCAATCGGTTCCATATCCGCCGTCTGTCGGCAAAAAGGGTACTCTATAAGATAATCCACGCCTGCACGCTCGAAAATATTTCGTTTCTCCTCTACGGTCGTCAAATCCTTTAACGGATGCCCTGCAAAAAAAGCCGCCGGTGACGGTACAAATGTAAAGACAACAGAGGCAAGTCCGTTGTCTTTTTGTTCTTTTAGCCTGCCCAAGAGTTTCTGATGTCCTCTGTGAAAACCGTCAAATTTACCTATCGCGACAGCCGTATTTTCATTTATTTTAAATTCAGTCGTATTTTCTATTATTTTCATGAAACTCTCCTATGACGCGGCACGGAAAAAAAGACATTTACAGAAACATTTTATATGGCTTAAAACAACCGCCATCGCAACAGTATACCGCCTTGAGCTCCTTGTCTCCCATCGGAACCTGCGCATATACTTTAAGCAGCTCACCCGTAAGGAAATGATGACCGTCATCATCAATGTCAAGCTGATACGGGTAAAGCTTATTTCCGTTCATAAGCGTTTTGTGAAACTCCTGCCTGACCGTCGCGCTGTGATAACCTTCAAATACACTGTCTATCGGAATTATATGCCTTTCAAGCATCCCGTTGTCTGCAAGCTCCTCAACCTCGGAAAGAGTGAGCGCATCGTCTATTTTGTACGGTCCTACTCTCAGTCGCGTCAGCTCCTGCATCGCCGCGCCGCACCCCAGCATGTCGCCTATATCCGCGCACAGCGACCTGATATATGTACCTTTTGAACACTCTACCGTAAAAGATACGCGCGGCGGATTTATATCTAAAATTTTTATATCCGATATTTCGACGCGTCTCGGCGCGCGTTCTACCTCCCTGCCCATACGCGCAAGCTCATAAAGCCTCCTGCCTCCGATTTTTAACGCCGAAAACATAGGCGGCACTTGCTCGTAACCGCCCACAAAACTCATAACCGCCATCTCTATCTCGTCACGGCTTGCCCTTACTTCATTCCTTGACAGTATCTTGCCGCTCATATCCTGAGTATCGGTAGTCACGCCAAGAAGCATGCGCGCCTTGTACTCTTTTCCGCCCTCGGCGACCATGTCGCACAGCTTTGTGGCATTACCAAGGCATACGGGAAGCACACCCATGGCATCCGGGTCAAGCGTGCCCGTATGCCCGATTTTTTTCTGCTTTAGTATGCCTCTGAGGCGCGCCACGACATCATGCGAGGTGTAGCCCGCCTCCTTGTATATTACAAGTATTCCGTTAATCACCTTTGCACCGCCTATTCCTCCTGAGCTTGGTTCTGCTCGTGCTCCACAATCTGGCGTTCTATCTGCGCTGAAATATTGTTTATTACATCATAAAACGTACCGTTCATGCTGCATCCCGCCGCCCTCACATGACCGCCGCCGCCAAAATACGATGCGACCTTGCTCACGTCGACGTAATTGCACGAGCGCAGACTTACCTTATATTCAAGATTGCCCGTCTGATACATAAATATAGCGCACTCCACGCCCTTGATAATACGCAGCTGATTTACAATGCCGTCCAAATCGTCCGATGAGGCATTATAAAAATCAAGCGTCTTCCGGTCCACAGAGCTTACTATGCACTTGCCATCCATAAACACTATGCTCTCAAGCAATGCCCTGCCCAAAAGCTGATTTTGGACATACGTTTTCTCATAAAAAGTCTCATCTATGAGCCTTGGGAAATCAAAGCCGTATTCTATAAGCTCCGCGGCTATGCGCAGGGTTTTGGGGGAAGTGTTTGAATACTGGAAAATTCCCGTATCATGAATAATCCCTATGTAAATCGCCTTTGCAATGTCCTCATCCATATATTCCTTGTCAAGCACGTCATATATAAGCTCAGCCGTCGAGCTGCAGTGAGGCACAATATAATTTACATCCCCGCAGCCCTGCTCATTGCTGACATGATGGTCTATGTTTATGCGCTTTTTCGCGCCGTCAAATATTTTTTCGCCGTCACCAAGCCTTGTCTTTTCACAATCAAGCGCTATAAACACATCCGGCTCTGCCGTCACATTATACTCGCTGTCAATGTCCTCATACCCTTTAATGCATGAAAAAATCTGCGCCGGCTTTTCCATGCATACCTTTACGTCGGCTCCCGGCATAGTCTTTTTCAAGAAAAGATACGCTGCCAGGCATGAACCGACGCAATCACCGTCCGGTCTGATATGGCTTGAAATTACTATACTCTGCGCTCCCCTGCATTCGTTTAATAAATTAATCGTTTCCATAATAATGCCAAAAACTCCCTTCCTGTCTGATGCCCATGCGCTTGTGCGCCTACACGCCTGTGTGCCCGCGCTATTGTCCGTTCTCAATCCGCCTTTGTTCGTCCGCACGGTTTACCTCGTCAATCTTTTTTGACATTGAAACGCCATATGCGATTGACTGATCCAATATGAACCTAATCTCCGGCGTGTTTCTAAGATTTACCGTCTTTGCCAGCTGGTTTCTTATATAGCCCTCCGCGCTCTTCAAACCTTCAAGCGTAGCCTGCTGTGAGCTTTCATCGCCCAGCACGCTTATCCATGCTTTGCAAGTCTTTAAATCAGGCGCGACCTCAACCGCCACGACGGACGTCATAGGATTTATCCTTGGATCCTTTATCCCGCTCCTGATTATCTCCGCCAGCGAGCGCTGCACCTCGCCGTTGATGCGGATATTTTTTACGCTGTTTTTCCTCATTACAACCCCTCCATGAAGTCCCTGCGTTTTCTTAACGAGGCACCTCAACCATTATATACGCCTCGACAATGTCGAGCTCCTGCATACTGTCAAAGCCTTCAAATACAAGACCGCACTCAAAGCCCGCCTTGACCTCTTTCACGTCATCCTTAAAACGCTTCAGGGACGCAAGACTGCCCTCATAAATCTGCTCGCCCTCTCGCGTAATCCTGATTTTGCAGTCTCTCTGGAATACGCCGTCAAGCACGTACGAGCCGGCGATATTTCCTACCGCTGATGCCCTGAATATCTGCCTTACTTCGGCGTGTCCGATAACCTTCTCCTCGAATATAGGGTCGAGCATACCCTTCATGGCGGCCTCAATATCCTCTATCGCCTGATAAATCACCTTGTAAAGCCTTACGTCTACGCCCTCGCGTTCCGCCGTATTTTTTGCCACGGCATCGGGACGCACGTTAAAGCCTATAATAATCGCGTTTGAAGCCGACGCAAGTATTACGTCCGATTCGTTTATAGCGCCTACGCCGCCGTGAATACATTTCACTACTACTTCATCGTTTGAAAGCTTCATAAGGCTCTGCTTTACTGCCTCCACGCTGCCCTGCACGTCAGCTTTGATGATAAGGTTAAGCTCCTTTAGGCTGCCCGCCTGAATCTGTGAGAACAAATCGTCAAGCGACATCTTTGTTTTAGTATCTTCAAGAAGCTTCTCCTTATTCTGCGCCACAAAGGTTTCGGCATAATATTTTGCTTCCTTGTCGTTTTCATGCGCAATGAATATGTCGCCCGCGTTCGGCACATCTCCAAGACCTAATATTTCTACAGGCGTTGACGGACCTGCCTCTTTTACGCGCCTGCCCTTGTCGTCTATCATAGCGCGCACCTTGCCGCTTGCCGCGCCCGCAGATACAAAGTCGCCTACCTTCAGCGTGCCCTTCTGCACAAGCACGGTAGCTACGGGACCGCGTCCCTTGTCAAGCTCCGCCTCGATGACGAGACCTCTTGCGCGCCTGTTGGGATTTGCCTTTAATTCAAGCACCTCAGCCGTCAGAAGTATC
Organism: uncultured Lachnospiraceae bacterium; assembly: GCA_947626435.1. Classification (GTDB taxonomy): domain Bacteria; phylum Bacillota; class Clostridia; order Lachnospirales; family Lachnospiraceae; genus COE1. The sequence goes on from CANQSB010000053.1 coordinate 7,442, forward strand.
ATCTCAAGAAGCTGCTCTATGCCCTCGCCGCTCTTTGCAGAAACCGGCACAAATACCGTGCTGCCGCCCCAGTCCTCGGCGATAAGACCGTATTCCGTAAGCTCCTGCTTAACCCTCTCTACATTTGCGCCGGGCTTATCAATCTTGTTTACCGCTACGATAATCTCAATGCCCGCTGCCTTGGCATGGTTTATAGCCTCGACCGTCTGAGGCATGACGCCGTCATCCGCGGCTACCACGAGGATTGCTATGTCCGTGGAGTTCGCCCCCCTCATACGCATTGCCGTAAACGCCTCGTGCCCCGGAGTGTCAAGGAAAGTAATCCTCTGGTCGTTTATCTTTACCGTATAAGCGCCGATATGCTGCGTAATGCCGCCCGCTTCTTTGTCCGTAACATTCGTTTTCCTGATAGCGTCAAGAAGCGAGGTCTTACCATGGTCAACATGACCCATGACGCAGATAACCGGCGGTCTTGTCACCATATCCGCCTCGTTTTCCTCGCCTTCCTTAAGCAGCTCCTCGATTACGTCAACCTTTACTTCCTTTTCGCAGATGATATCGTACTCAATGGCGATATTTTCCGCCGTTTCATAAGTAATTTCCTGATTAACCGTAACAATCTGCCCCTGCATAAACAGCTTTTTGACAATCGCTGACGGCTGCAGCTTCATTTTGTCCGCAAGCTCTTTTATTGTAAGCTTCTCAGGAAGCGTGATAACCTTTATCTGCTCCTCGACAGTCTCAACGGGCTTCTTCTCAGGCTTTATAAATTTACCCGGTCTGTTCTTGCCCTTGATGTTCTTCATATCGCCGTCGTCTTCGTATATTAAATCCTTGCGGTTCTTTTTGTCCTTCTCCTGACTTATGCGGCGCTTTTCCTCGTCTCTGTGCTTTTCCGCGTCCTTGATAGGGCTTTCAGGCATGTAACCTCCCTTTCCGCCCTTGCCGCCGCCAAAACCGCCTCTGTTGTCACGTCCGCCAAAGCCTTGCGGCTTATTTCTGTCGCCATGCTGCTGCCTGTCATCACGCCTTTGTCCGTCACGCCTCTGACCGTCACCGCGCTGTCTGTCGCCACGCTGCCTGTCGTCACGACCCTGACCGTCGTTTCTTTGTCCGTCACGCCTCTGACCGTCGCCGCGTCTCTGGTTATCGTTTCTTTGGCCTTCGCTTCTTTGATTGTCATTTCTTTGGCTGTCATTTCTTTGGTTATCGTTTCTTTGATTATCATTTCTTTGATTGTCACGTTTTTGCATATTTGTATTTTTAGCTGTTGCCGCCGTCTCGTTCCTTACGACAGCCACATTTGCCTCCGGCGCTTTATTAGCCGTCGGTTCCACTGCCTTTACCTCATTTTCCCTGTGCGCCGCCTCCGTCTTCTCGACTGTAGGTTTTGCCGCCGCGGGCGTATTTAAGTCAGCGGCCGGCTTTGCCGTTGCTTCCGTCGGCTTGGGAGCTTTCTTTTTGTCAGCTCCCATCAGTTTTTTTGGTATCTGCGCGCCCGGCATCTTTGAGTTTTGAGGATTGCTTACAAATATTATGCTTTTTTTCTTTTTGACATGCGTGCCCTCTGTTTCTTTAGACTTTGCGGGCTTATTCTCAGCCGATTTTGCTGCAGGCTGCTTTGCCGCTGAGGCTTCCGACTTGGCAGCGTCAGCTTTTGCCGCCGCGGGCTTTGTATTTGAAGCCTTCTCGCCTGACGCTTTTACCTCCGAAGTATTTTCCGTAGCTTTTTCTGCCTTGGAGGGTGCAGTCTTTGCCTTGAAAATAACCCTTATCTCCTCGGCAAGCTCATCCTCAAGCGCATTTCTGTAATCCTTTTCTATGCCTTTTTTCTCCAATTCCGAAAGAACCTCTTTATTTTCAACGCCAAGCTCCTTCGCAAGCTCATATACCTTAATTTTTGCCATTTTTTTCCTCCTCACCCTCACGATTACCGGATTTTTCCAGATGACTTAATATCAATTCAGCAAAATTTTTATCTGTGACGGCAAGCGACGTCCTCGCCGCCCTGCCTATCGCGTGTCCAAGCTCCTCCTTAGTCCCAAAAAAGTATCTGGGCACCTTGTAGGACTTACACTTGTTTGAAAATAGCTTCTTCGTGTTGTCCGACGCATCCTCAGATACAATCACGACATACGCCGCCCTGCTCTTTACGCACTTCTCTGTCGCAAATTCCCCGCTTGCTATTTTGCCCGCCTTCGCCGCAAGCCCAAGCATTGAATACACCTTTGAATTTAACCTATCTTGCTGTTCCAAACGCTTCTATCTCCTTTATCAGACTATCGTACACGCTGCCGTCTACAGCCATTTTGAAAGAGCGCTCAAGCCCCCTGCTGCTTTTTGCTTTTTTGAAGCATTCCGCATTCGGGCATATGTATGCGCCTCTGCCGTTTTTTCTGCCTGTAGCGTCAAGAGAAATGCTGCCGTCCTCCGTACGCAGGATACGCATAAGCTCCTTTTTTGGCTTCATTTCTCCGCAGCCGATGCATTGTCTCAACGGAATTTTTTTTGCCATTTATTCCTCGTTCTCCTCTGTTTCTTCTATATCAGGCTCATCGTCATCAGACTCATCGCCATCAGCAGGCTCCTCGTCTTCAGCCGCCTCTTCATATACGCCGGATTCGTCTTCGGGCTCCTCGCCATCAGCCGCTTCGTCATATCCGTCGAACTCGTCTTCGGCTTCCTCGTCGTATTCGCCCTCCTCGTATTCTTCCTCATAGTAGACGTCGCCGTCCTCGTCATACATATAGTCCTCATAGCGGAAGCCCTCCGCATCCTTTGCCTGTGTCTCAGACTTGATATCTATCTTGTAGCCCGTAAGCCTTGCCGCAAGCCTTGCGTTTTGTCCTTCCTTGCCGATAGCGAGCGAAAGCTGATAATCGGGCACTACGACCTTCGCCGTCTTTTCATCGGGGTCTGCAAATACCGCCACTATCTTAGCCGGTGAAAGCGCATTCTGTATAAAATTGCCCGGATTTTCGTCCCAATTTACGATGTCTATCTTCTCACCGCGAAGCTCGTCAACGATGGCGTTTACCCTAGCGCCGTTTATGCCTACGCACGCGCCTACCGCGTCGACATTGGGGTTGTTTGTCTTTACAGCAATCTTGGTACGGCTTCCCGCTTCGCGCGCGATACTCATAATCTCCACCGTACCGTCCTTAATCTCTGTTACCTCTGCCTCAAAGAGCCGCTTCACAAGCTCAGGGTGCGTCCTGCTTACCAAAATCCTCGGACCCTTTGGCGTGTTCTTAACCTCAAGTATATATACCTTTATGCGCTCAGTAGGCTTAAATACCTCGCCCTTTACCTGCTCCGCCTCATTCAAGAGCGCGTCCGCCTTGCCTAAATTTATACTGATGTTTCTTCCCGCATAGCGCTGCACTATGCCCGTCACGACATCCTTTTCCTTTTCAAAAAACTGATTGTAGACAACGCTCCTCTCCTCCTCGCGGATTTTTTGCAGAATTACATTTTTGGCGTTCTGTGTGGCGATTCGTCCAAATTCCTTTGATTTTATCTCTACATTGACCGTACCGCCGATAACGGCGTCCTTGGTAATTTTTACCGCGTCGTCAATACAAATCTGCGTGACCTTGTCCTCCACCTCCTCGGGCGTAGCCACTATCTCCTTTGTGGCATATACCAAAAAGTCGCAGGTCTCGCGGTCAATCTGCACTGTGATATTGTCAGCTTTGCCAAAATGGTTCTTGCAGGCAGTCAAAAGAGAATTTTCAATAGCCTCAAAAAGCGTTTCCTTGCTGATTTCCTTCTCCTTTTCCAGAATGTTCAGTGCCTCTAATAATTCCTTGTTCATCTCTACCTCCATAAGTATATATAATAGTTTTTAAAAATCAATCGTCAGCCTGATAACCGCTATATCAGAACGCGTAAATGCCATGTCCCGCAGTCCGCCGCCAACATCCGCTTCTATAGTGACCGTATCTTTGTCGTAAGACTTGAGAATGCCCGTAAATTCCTTTTTTCCATCAATGGGCTTGAAAGTCTTCAGCTCTACCTCCTCGCCTATGCTCTTTTCAAAATGTCTGTCCTTTTTGAGCGCCCTGCCAAGCCCCGGGCTCGATACCTCCAAAATGTACGCGTCCGCGATAAAGTCCGCCTCATCCAACTTGTCGGAAAACGCCCTGCTCACAGCCTCACAGTCGTCTATGCTCACGCCGCCCTCCTTGTCAATGTACGCCCTGAGATACCAGTCCCTGCCCTCCTTGACATACTCAACATCATATATCCCGCAGCCGTTTGCCTCGACTATAGGCGCAAGCAGCTCCTCCGCGCGCGCTTCGTAATCGTCTTTCTTTGCCATTCATCCACCTCTATGCCGCTATCAAAGAAAAGAGCGGACTTACAAGCCCACTCTTTATCATCTAGCATTATTCAATCATACAAATTCTACCACCATATTTTGCAAAACGCAATAGGTTTTTTATAAAAATTTTGATTATTTATCGTTCATCGGCAGTTCATATATCTTATCGCCATGGCTGTCCAGCTTTGGTGTGGACCTGTCCTTCAGCGATTCATAAGGTTTAAGCGTCAAAATGCTCTTATATGCGGGTCTGATAATCTTGTCCACATTTATGAGCTCCTCCATGCGATGCGCACTCCAGCCTACAATTCTCGCGATTGCAAATATCGGCGTGTAAAGCTCCATCGGTATGTCGAGCATGCTGTATACAAAGCCGCTGTAAAAGTCTACATTGGCGCTTACGCCCTTGTAAATCCTGCACTTCTCGGCGATAACCTCCGGTGCAAGCCGCTCTATCATTGAATACAGTTCAAACTCAGCGTGACGGTTCTTTGCCGTCGCAAGCGATTCCACAAAGCCCTTGAAAATGCACGCGCGCGGGTCAGAAATCGAATATACCGCATGTCCCATGCCATATATCAGACCGCTCTTGTCGAACGCCTGCTTGTCCAGCAGCTTGTAAAGGTATTCCCTTACCTGATTTTCATTTGTCACATCGTCCACATTTCTGCGCAAATCCTCCATCATCTGTACGACCTTGATGTTTGCGCCGCCATGCTTAGGTCCCTTTAATGATGAAAGCGCCGCCGCGATAACGGAATATGTATCCGAACCTGAACTTGTGACTACTCGCGTGGTGAAGGTTGAATTGTTGCCGCCGCCATGCTCCATGTGAAGCACGAGGGCCGCGTCAAGCACCTTCGCCTCTATAGGCGTATATTTCATGTCTGGCCGCAGCATCCGCAGGATATTTTCAGCCGTAGAAAGCTTCGGGTCGGGTCTGTGGATATACAGGCTGTCATCGCACTCGTAATGGTTGTACGCATGATAACCGTATACGGAAAGCATTGGAAATACGCTGATGAGCATAAGGCACTGTCTTAGCACATTGTCAAGCGAAATGTCCGAAACATTGTCGTCGTATGAAGCGAGCGTGAGCACGCTCTTCGTAAGAGAGTTCATAATATCATGGCTCGGAGCCTTCATTATTACATCGCGCACAAAATTTGTCGGAAGCGTCATGCTGTAGCCGAGCGTCTTTTTAAACTCCAAAAGCTGTTCCTTGTTTGGCAGGTCACCGAACAAAAGCAGGTACGCGCATTCGTCAAAGCCGAAACGCTCGTCCGCCTGAAAGCCTCTCACTAAATCAATTATATTGTATCCTCTATAGTAAAGCTCGCCCTCACATGGTACGCTCTTGCCGTCAACCTCCTCTGAGGACTTTATGAGCGAAATATTCGTCAAGCCCGACAGCACGCCTTTGCCGTTTTTGTCGCGCAGCCCACGTTTAACTCCGTAATGGTCAAACAGATTGGCGTCTATCTCATTGTTGTCCACACATATCTTTGTATATTTTTGTGTAAAATCCCGTATCGCTTCTTCTCTTTTTTTTCTCATTCAATCATCCTTTCATTATATTTGCTTTTACAATAGGGCTGGTATATGGGTCAAAAATACCATATAAGCAATATTATAAATTATATTAATTTACATAACAAGATAAAAAATATTAATTTTTTTTGAACATTCATAAAAATCGGGGTGTTTTGTTTGAAAAATTGATAAATTTTCTGTAAGTTCTGCGGGGTAAAAAAATTCTCAAAATCCATTTATACTAAAAATAATGAATCTTGAGAATTTTCTCGGGTTGGGCTGTTCTAAAAACAGTCAGCAGCTCGTAGGGGAATCGAACCCCTGTTTCCGCCGTGAGAGGGCGGCGTCTTAACCGCTTGACCAACGAGCCATTATCAGTGTCGCAATATTTACCATTTGCCTGTCGGGATAAAAACAAGCAGCTCGTAGGGGAATCGAACCCCTGTTTCCGCCGTGAGAGGGCGGCGTCTTAACCGCTTGACCAACGAGCCGTTTACTGTATGTCTGTCCGCGACAGCTATTTAATATTACTACAGCCTTTATCAAAATGCAAGTGTTTTTTCACTTTTTGTCAAAAAATTTTTATGCCTCAAAATCCATGCACGACCTTGTCTTCGTGTAAGGGCGCACTTTGCCGTCCGCTACCTTTACATGCTCGGGATTTGTCGAGTATGCTTTCAGCGCAGCCTCGCTTTCAAAGCTTGAATCGAGCATCACATCCGCGTTTGACGATGCCAACGGGTTTACCTCAACCCTTATGTCGATAAGTCCGTCGATTTTGCCCTTTAAGCCCTCAAGACCCGATTTTATCCCTGCCTTGACGCTTTCTTTTTCCTCGTTTGAAAGCTCGTCCTTCAACTGCCATAAGATGATGTGCTTAACCATTTTTTAACCTCCGCTCAATAATTAAAATATTCGCAAAACCTCCTGCCCCAGTCAGTTTAATTATATTTTATCAGCGGCTTTATTTCAACCGTTTTTTGCCGCCCTGCGGGGACATTTTTCAGTATTTTTCAGGAGTGCAAAATATTGACTTAATATTATTTTTCATTTATAATTTTTATATGACTTAATATTTTTGCATAAATGGGCATTCGCCTGTTTTTTAATGGAAATGGGGATTGTGAATGTTTTCAAGATTTTTTCATGTTATATTGAGAAATCTGCACCATATCTATATGATACCGCAGATGGAATATGTTTCGAGACATCCCGAGAAATATTCCGAAAGCGAAATGTACGAGCTTGACCGCCTCGCAATCAGGCGCATGATGCGTCCCGGGCACATCTCTACCGAGGGCTACGGCATGGAAAACCTGCCTGACGAGGGCGGATACATTATGTGTCCCAACCATCAGGGAAAATATGACGCGCTTGGCATAATGTACACGCACGACAAGCCCTGCTCCGTAGTTATGGATATCGAAAAGTCAAATTCCATACTCGTGCGCCAGTTCATCAATCTGGTGCGCGGCAAACGCATCGACAGAAATGACGCAAGGCAGTCGATAAAAATCATCCGCGAGATGGCTTCCGAGGCGAAGTCAGGGCGCAAATTCATTATTTTCCCGGAGGGCGGATATTCGCACAACGGCAACAAGACCACAAGCTTTAAGGCCGGCGCGTTCAAGAGCGCCGTATGGGCAAAGGTGCCTATCGTACCTGTAGTGCTTATTGATTCATACAAGGTTTTTGAACTGCATACGCTAAAGCCGATTAAGACATTTGTTTATTACCTAAAGCCCTTGTACTACAATGATTACAAGGACATGACGACCATAGAAATTGCGCGGTATGTACAGGACAAAATACAGAGCGTGCTCAATATGTACGCCAACGGAACGCTTACAAAAAATCCCGAGCTTTCATAATATAAAGCCCGGGATTTTTTATTGATATCCAAATTTATATACAGTACAGACTAGTATAATACATTCTAATTGGCTATACATTTTGCCTGCGATGTGATATCATGTATACATACCATGATACGGAGGTGTAACCAATGAAATTTACATTGCAACCTGAAGATAAAATCGAACTTGAAAAACTCGTAAAAT
>CANQSB010000054.1 GCA_947626435.1 uncultured Lachnospiraceae bacterium
TATTATGCTAGTTCGCAATCATATTATACATAATTATAAAGGTAAAATCAAGAACTATGTTGAGAAGTAAGTCATATTCCAGAACTGTGCTGTTACACAGCGCCAGATGAAAAGGATGCTCAAAAAGATCAAAAAATTCAATGAGCGTCAGATAAGCGGTACATCACTTGCACGCAGCAGGTCAACGGCTGTTACGGCGCTGCATGAGTATTCGCTGTATGAGCTTGTCGAGGAGGATGTACCGGAAACTGTTACCGATTCACAGGGAAATAAAACCACTGTTTATGTTGACAAATACGATTGGGTAGAGTATTCGGATTATGATACGGAAATAGTATATTCCTATGATTCCGCCGAAATAGAAAAGCTGTATACCATAGACTGGCAGGTTGTCTATGCGCTGCTTGTCATGAAGGCGTCATCAGGAAACCACATATGGTATGAATCAAGTGACGCATCAGACGACAATGGAGTCGTGGCATTCTGTATTGACTGCGGGCGGGGACTTGACGGTGAAGGGGATTGTCCCGTCTGCGACAGCAATGATTCCGAAGACCTTGAAAATGACAGCGGGAACAGGATTCTGGTTGAGGTAACTGAAAAGGCAGATTCAGCCGATGCAATAGCAGACTATATTTTTTGATGTTGAAATCGCCTAATGATTAATTTTACGCCTAATTTTGGAATAAATTAGGCAAATATGAAGCAAAATATTGATTATTGCCTAAAGATGTGGTATAATTAGGCGAAAAGAGAGGATTTAGGCGAATGCGAATTTTTAATTATGCTAATTTAAAAAATCACAGATGGGATTCGGAAATTCTTGGATTGGTAGCACAGATCCATGAGTTTAAAGGAAAACAGGAATTATATCTTAAGCAGAAACCGGCCACACTGGAAAAACTGGTCGAAATAGCAAAAATACAAAGTACTGAGGCTTCCAATAAAATTGAAGGCATTGTTACGACAAGCACCCGACTTCAGCAGCTTATTATGGAAAAGACGATACCAAGAAATAGAGATGAAGAAGAAATTATGGGGTATCGGGATGTTTTAAATACAATCCATGAGAGCTATGAATATATCCCGATTCGTTCCTCTTATATTTTGCAGCTCCACAGGGATTTATATCAATATTCACAAAAGGATATCGGAGGAAGGTTTAAGAATACGCAGAATGTGATAGCCGAAAATCACCCGGATGGAACCCAGACAGTGCGATTTACTCCTTTGGCGCCTTATGAGACACCGGGGGCAATCGATTCCATCTGCGACAATTTCAATCAGGCAATAGATGCCTGTATAGTAGATTCGCTGGTATTGATTCCGATTTTCATCAACGATTTTCTATGCATCCACCCATTCAATGACGGAAATGGTCGGATGTCCCGACTGCTCACCACGCTCCTTCTATATCGGTGCGGGTATGTTGTGGGGAGATATATCAGTTTGGAGAGTAAAATAGAAAAGACGAAGGAAAATTATTACGATGTATTGGAGCAGTGCGGGAATGGCTGGCACGAGAATGAAAATGATCCGGCACCCTTTATAAAATATATGCTTGGAATTGTGCTGGCAGCTTATAGAGATTTTGAGACCCGGATCAGTCTTGTGGATGATAAACTGCCCGCAATAGAAATGGTCAGAAAAGCAGTTTTTGAAAAAATCGGTAAATTTACGAAGAGTGAGATCATGGAACTTGTGCCGTCCCTGTCTAAGGCTTCCATAGAAAATTCGTTGACACAACTGATGAAGGATGGGGTTATTGACAGGCATGGAAAAGGAAAAGCGACATTCTATACAAGGGCAGATGTGTAAAAAAATAACGAGTCCGTTTTGGGGATACTTGATGTGATAGATTGCTTTTATTAAATGAAAGTAGGCAATTGAAAGAAAATGTCAGGAAAAGCTCTGCGAAAGCAGGGCTTTTCCTGTTTCAAAGAGGAAGAGAATAGCATATCCAACAGACCCAAAAAGTCCTGCTTGAAATGCAAAACGGCAAATCGAGCAGGGCTTTTACTTTTTGTATGACTATAAGAAAGCGTGAAGCACATTTATCATAATTCGAGTGCTTTATTCATGCTGCCCATTCGGTAGCCGTCCAAGTCTAAGGTTACATACAGAAAGCCTATCTCGTGAAAGTACCGTGCGATTTGCTCCATTGTCCCGGAGGCTAAAAATTTATTCGACTCAGATTTTTCTATTTCAATTCTTGCAAGTTTCCCATGGATTCGTACACGCACCTGACGAAATCCGAGAGAAAATAACTTTTCTTCCGCCCGTTCTACCATCGAAAGTTTATCTTCGGTAATCTCCTCGCCATAAACAAATCGGGAAGCAAGACAGGCATATGATGGTTTGTTCCAAGTCGGAAGTCCCGCTTCATGGGAAAGCTTGCGAATTTCGTCTTTCGTCAGCCCGGCTTCCCGCAGCGGACTTTTGATTCCAAGCTCTGTTATGGCTTTCATTCCCGGTCTGTAATCACCAACATCATTCATATTTGAACCTTCTGCGATATAGCGGATGCCTCGCTTTGCCGCTGCCTCCCGTATTTTTTCCATCAAAGCCCGCTTGCAAAGATAGCAGCGGTCGGGCGGATTTTGGCAAAATCCTTTTACACTAAACTCATCTACCTCCACGATAATCTGGTCGATGCCTTCGCCTTGACAGAATGCGGCGGCTTCTGCCATTTCCCATTTTGGAAAGGAATGCAATTTTGCTGTAACGGCAACGGCATTTTCGCCAAGCACATCGTGCGCCGTTTTCAAAAGAAAGGCGGAATCAACGCCCGATGAAAAAGCAACGGCAACGCTTTCCAGATCAAGCAGGTATTCTTTTAAATGTTCCAGCTTTTTATGCAGCATATCCATAATCTTTATCACTCCGTTTTTTCAAAAGTCCCATTCCTCTTGCTTTTTAAGCTGCTCCATTATATATCTTCAAGAAGCTTTTTCACTTCTTCAATACTAAGAGCCTGCCTATGCGCAATTTGCGCGAGGTCTTCATATTCATACTTTGCGCGTGACACACCATAACCGGATGAAAGCTTGCGGTGAACCTTTCCGTATGGAGTCTCCACTGTTTCAATCCGACGGTCAAGAATGTACCGATGTGTCACTGTTTCCCGTACCCCGATGGTAGAAGTGTACTTGAAAATCAGATACAGCATTTTTTCGCGATCCCGCTCTTTGCACATGACCCGAAGTAATATGCCGGGGCGGGATTTTTTCATGCCGATCGGAATGGTAAAGACTTCGTTTGCACCGCCTTCAAAAAGGCGATCCATTGCAAAGCCGATCTCCTCGGCTGTCATATCGTCCACATTGTAGGAAAGCTCTAAGACGGTGTCCATTTTATCCTCGCCTTCGCCGAATATGGCGCGGACGCAGTTCACAGTTTCAAAATCCTTTTTTCCCATTCCGTAACCGACTGCCTGCGTTTTTATCATCGGCATATCTCCGAAACGCGTGACAAAATATTTGAGCAGAGCGGCTCCTGTGGGGGTACACAGTTCCCCCTTGATGCCGCCCCCATAAGTGGGTACGCCTTGTAGAATGAATGCCGTTGCGGGCGCTGGGACAGGTAAGATTCCATGAGCGCATTTGACATGACCGCTCCCTACGTGAATGGGAGAGCATATCACTTCATCAGGCGCAAGCTCATTCATCAAAAGGCAGACCGCCGTAATGTCTGCAACCGCGTCCATTGTACCGACTTCGTGGAAATGAATGTCGGAAACGGGAACTCCATGCACATGACTTTCCGCCTCGGCAATCAGTCCGTAAACCGAAAGGACATCCTTTTCAACTTTTTCGGGAAGTTTCAAGCCCGCAACGATGTGTTCAATATCGTGCATCCCGCTGTGATGGTGGTGTTCATGTTCATGCTTGTGCGTATGTTCATGTTCGTGTGTATGTTCATGCTCGTGTGTATGCTCATGCTCATGTTCGTGCGCATGCTCATGATTGTGCTCGTAATCTTCTGCTATTTCTTCCTCGCCATGAACGAAAACAGACATATGTGTGCCGGTGATGCCGCATTTGACCATTTTTTCTCTGTGAAATTCCACGCCGGGGATTCCGAGCGTATTCAGCTTGTCTACAAATCGATCCGGTTCGGGCAGAAGCTCCAGCAGCGAGGCAGTCAGCATATCTCCCGCAGCGCCCATTCCGCAGTCCCAATAAAGTGTCCTCATTTTTTTACCTCCATATGGTTTATCATGTTTGCAAGATATCCCGCGCCGAAGCCGTTATCAATATTGACGACGGATACTCCGCTGGCACAGGAATTGAGCATTGACAGCAAAGCGGATAATCCGCTGAACGCCGCCCCATATCCTACGCTGGTCGGGACGGCAATCACAGGACAATCAGCAAGCCCGCCGATTACGCTGGCAAGCGCACCCTCCATTCCGGCGATGGCGATAATCACGCTGGCGCTCATAATTTCTTCTTTATGGGCGAGCAGCCTGTGAAGTCCCGCCACGCCGACGTCAAAAAGGCGGACCACCCTGTTCCCGAAAAACTCCGCCGTTAGCGCCGCTTCTTCCGCAACGGGAATATCGCTTGTGCCTCCCGTAGCGACAACAACCGTTCCGATTCCATCGGGATTCGGAATGGAGCCATAATATCCGAGCCGCGCATTTTCCTGATAGGTGATAGAATAGGATTTTGAAACGGTATCAGCAGCTTCCCTTGAAAGACGCGTGATCAGGATTTGCTTCTGTCCGTTTTTCAGCATAGCATCCATAATGCCGACAATCTGTTCCGGCGTTTTGCCGGCGCCGTAAATGACCTCGGGAACACCCTGCCTGATTTCACGATGAAAATCGACCTTTGCGTAACCTAAATCGTCAAACGGCAGTGTTTTTAAGCGGACGAGCGCCTCGTCTACCGAAATAGAACCGTTTTGAACAGACTCTAAAATTTTCTTTGTTTCACTTTGCATTTATACTCACTCCAAACAACGGAAAGCGATTCCGCTAAATCTGTCAGAACCGCTTTCCACACTCTGTTAATTTTTCCTGCGGAAAAGCGCCGCCTTTACAACGCCCTTTGGATCCTTCACCAAAAGAACAATAAGCCAGATGACAAGACCGAGGGCAACCACGGAAAGTCCAAGATAGAAATCATTGAGCATATCCGCCGGAGCTGGGGTAAAGTATTTTTCGTGAAGCTCCGCGTACTCGAAGATTGCATCGACCAGCCACATCAATGAAGCTCCCCAATACAGCCAACAGAGTACACCGACCTTCATCTCGCTTTTCGGTGCGCCCTTATACCAGAGGACAGTGCAGATAACGGCGGCGAAAATGGTAGTAAGTAAAGTCATTTTATGCTCCCCCTGCCTTTAGCTTTCGTCGGGCAGTGTTTTTTGCGCTTTCTTTTCAATAGCAGAGCTTACTGCAAGCATACCTGCCCAAACAGCAGTTACCAAAACCGCCATCGCGACGCCTGCGGTTGACATTTCCTGCAGCATCTCTGCCGCATCAGTGGGATTGGACGCTGCCGTAAGGAACGGAAACCATGGTACGACCTCCCCATGCCAGATATGCTCAAATGCCAAAAGTCCGGAACCGCCCCACAGCAGCTTGTTTAGCCAACCGAGTTTCTTGGAAAAGGGAAGCTTTTCAGCTTCGATAAGCCCCTCTCCGTTAAGCTGAACTTTTACGGTTTCGGGATTCACCTCTTTTGATTTCATCACCTTTGCAGCGATTGTGGTAACGACAGCCTCAGCCGCCGGAACAAGAAAACATGCCATTGTTTCATCCTCCTCTAAATCATAATTTTTGATGATTCGTGTGCCAAACAAAAAAGGCACACGCAGTCTCTCTTCAGAGAAAACGCATACCTTCAGAGTACGCCATTCAAAAAGAAAATCTTCAAAACACTTCTGTGCCGATGGTCAGCTTCTGCTGAACAATCAAAATTATAGCGCGCTTACGCGGAGTTTGTCAAGATGCCCCGCACAGTTTTTGCACTTCTGCAACAGCTTTTTGAATCAGCTCTGTTGTGTTAGCCTTTTCCGCTCCCGCGATAATATTGTCACAATGGCTGAACGGAATAAGTATGCGCCTTGCATTGCTCTGTGCCACAGCGAGAGCCATTTTAGGAGTGATTTCTCCGAGCATGGAATCCGCTATGACAATCCCTATGGGACCGACGATAACATCCGCCTTTCTTGAACAGACAACGACCGCGTTTTCACCGGTTGCGGCAGAAGAAGCTCCAGCCTTTAACATTGCGGCAGTTGCCGCCGCATTAGTTCCGACGGCAAGTATCTCGACTTCCGGCAGCGCCTGTTTGATGGATGACACAAGCTGCCGCCCGATTCCGCCGCCCTGTGCGTCAATTACGAGTATTGTCATAAAGGGAAACCTCCGAAATTTAAATTTTACAATGATTTATTTTATCATTCTTTTGTGAATTTTTCAATCATTGCGTAACTTTCTGGAGGCAAATCAAAAATTAAATGTGTTATCCCAGCTTTTCTACATTCAATGATTTTACTTCGCTGCGCTTTTCTTGATTTCGGCTGCGGATATTCGCCATCACAGTAGCCCAAAAGGACAAAGCAACGGGCGATATAGATTTCGGGGATATTCCATTCCTGCAAAAGAGCCGCGCCAATCTTATTGTCAAAGGTTTCTTCGCCTCTTGCGATGATGCAGGAAGAAATGCCAAGTTCTGTTGCCATCAGTACCATATTCTCGGCACAGCAAAAGGCATCGGGGATACTGTAAAGAAAATTTTTCATTGCAAAAATGACGCAGACAGCGGGTGCGCCATAGAACCCGCTTTTCATGGTCGGATCGTCAATGATGCTGGGCTGGTCGGCGGAAACATAACTGCCGGACAGCCTTGACCGGTCAAACTTTGCGATGTTCAGCCTGCCAATTTTCTCCGTAAGAGACGCATTTCGGATGCCGACAATGATACTGCGCTGGCCGCCTCCAGCGTTTGGCGCATAAGTTCCTGCTTCGATAATCGTTTCCATATCTTCAAGGGAAATCTGCCTGTCCAGATATTTTCGGATAGAGCGGCGGTATTTCATAAGTTCTAAAAGTTCCATCAGTCCACCTCTTTCCAGCATTGCGGATCGGCTTCATAGAAGCTGCCGTTTGTTCCCTTTGCCACGGCGGGACAGCCCCTGCACCACGCTTTCAGTTCGCATTTTCCACATTTTACGAATTTGTCATACTCCCGATACCGCTCCATTTCGCACACCCAAACATCGGCAAGTCGGTCAGTGAATATGTTTCCAACCTTACTGTCGGCAACTCGGCGGCAGGCGTATATGTCGCCCGTGGGCAGGATTGTGATATGGCAGTTGCCGCAGTTGCAGCCGCCGTAAATCATCCCATCCTTTGTGTCTGCGGGGATTTTGAAGGTTCCGGTTTCATATTCGTAAAGTGTCCAGAGATGATCTTTTTTGTTGAAATAGGTCTGGCAGCCCTCTGCCTCATACTCCTTGAATTTTTTATCACAAATTGCCAGCAGCTCACGGTATTCCTGCGGCGTCATGGAAGCGTCCAAGTCGCCGCCGCTGGGAACATAACGGGAAAAGGCAAATATGTTTGCCCCCGCCGTTACAACTGCGTCGATGATGCCCGGTACCTCCATGCGGTTTGTTTTCGATACCGTCGTCATAATGACGCTTCGCATCCCGGAGCGGTTGATGCAGCCGACCTTTTCTATCGTGCAGTCGAAAGAACCGGGCTTGCGGAACCAGTCATGCGTCTCATGAAGACCGTCAAGGGAAAGCTGGTACTTTTCACAGCCATAGTATTTCATTTCCCTGCACACTTGATCGTTCAAATGAAACGGATTGCCCATGATGGTAAACGGGATGTCATGTTCCTTGAACAGAGCCAGCAGCCGCCAGAAATCCGGGTGCAGGATCGGATCGCCGCCGGTAAGATAGAAATAGGGCAGGCGGTCATACACCTCGCAGAAGTCCAGACAGTTGTAGAAAGTATCCTCCATCTGCGTCCAGCTCATGGAATCCGGCCTTTTACAAACATCACCGGAGAAGATATAGCAGTGCTTGCACCGCTGATCGCATTCGTCCGTGATATGCCATTGAAAAGCGAAAAATTGTTTCGCTTCAGAAAAATACTGTTTCATACCATACCCTCGCTTTATATTAATCGGCTTCCCGAATCCTTATCGTATGTTCCCGGCTGGCAAATCCAGCCAGGAACAATCCTCGGCTGTTCGGATCATTTGTCAGAAGCGCCGCAGGCTGAACCGCAAGCGGCGGGCTTTTCTTCCGCAGTTCCTTTGGAAATGCTTTTATCCGATGCGCCACAGGCAGCTCCGCAAGCAGAAGCAGCCTTATCCTCAGTCCATCCGGCAAGATTTGAAAGTGCCATTGTCATGTCCTCCTTCTTTTTATTCAGGGAAAATTATCTCCCTGTATCTTCGATTATACAAACTCGCTTTATTTTCACAAGTACGCACTTTTTTATAACATAGTTACCTTTTTGTAATTTTTGGCACGGCTATTGATTTTCCTGTAATGCTGCACTATAATTTGATTGTAACATTTAAATTTGAAGTAATGGAGGTTCCTTATGAAAACGAAAGCTGAATTGCTCCCCGAATGTCCCGTTGCAACTACCGTGCAACTGATCGGGAACAAATGGAAACT
The DNA here is from genome assembly GCA_947626435.1 of uncultured Lachnospiraceae bacterium. GTDB lineage: Bacteria > Bacillota > Clostridia > Lachnospirales > Lachnospiraceae > COE1. The sequence goes on from CANQSB010000054.1 coordinate 8,653, forward strand.
GCTGATTATACGAAACCTGCTTGTGCGTCCGTGGCGCTTTAATGAGCTGCATAAAAATTTGGACGGCATTAGCCAGAAGGTATTGACCGACAGTCTGCGGTCTATGGAAGCGGACGGAATCATTACCCGCACCGTTTATCCCGAAGTCCCTCCGAGGGTGGAATATGCGCTGTCGGAGCTGGGCGAATCGTTAAAACCAATCCTCGATGCTATGAGCGCATGGGGAGAAAGTTACAAGTCATCTATAGGATAATGAAATCCCCATCTGATACTTGATATGAGGTAAGTCAGGTGGGGGTTTTCTGCCGTTTGTCCCCCATTGCTTATAGATTTCAATGGTACTTCGGGAAACAAAGGTCATCCGGCGAGCTGTAATGGAGATAAAATCAACTCGTGTGTATTTGTGTCACATTTTTGGTCAAATCAGGAAAGACGATAGTTTTGTTGCCAATTTTTTCCTGTTTTCCCAAAATAAATATTTTGGAGGGATAAGAAAATGCAAGTATCAAATGATGTAGATAAGTATTTAAACTACTATATAAAAAGCATTTGGTTTTTAGATAAGCTGCAAATAAGTGCTATTAAAAGAATGGCAGAATATAAGGGGCAGGGAAACGAGTATATTTCATGTTCATTTGACCCTAATGATGAAGATTATAAGGAAGGATATGTAATATTATATTTTTGGAAACCTGCGGCAGAACAAGATACTATGGTATTTGTTGATAACAGAAAATTTTATGATTACTTGATGAGAACTATTAAGGAGTTTATCAAAAAAGAGCCACAGACAAAAGATGAATTAGAAGGATATTTGCATCAGATAAAAAAGGAGCTTAATATTTGAAAGGGAGAGTGTTTCGCCATCACCGCTGTTATAATAATGCGCGAAAGCTCAAGGAGAATCAATATGGAAACAACCACCGAGAACAAAATGGGCACAAATCCTGTATGGTCACTGCTTCTTACCATGGCTTTGCCTGTCATATTATCTACCGCCGCTCAGTCCCTGTACAATATCGTAGGCTTTCCGGTGCAATGCTTACAGTCATTGACAAGGACGGCAATGTGGTTGACAGATGGACTTCCGTGGCAGATGAGGCTCATGTTATCAAAAGACTTGCAGCAGGGGAGACTTATATGCTTCGTCTAGTTAGAGAATTGGCAATGGTGCAGTGTCAATATGAAATATATCAGAAATAAAATGATTATTTAAAAAGCGGGAATAAAAATATAAAAACCAATAGCCTTTTTGTAAATGACAATGATTTAAGTAATATGAAAACTTTAGATACTAGGAATATGGGTGATGCTCAGCGTGAGAGTTTCTTTGACCAATATGGGGTACTCTATGGAGGAGATCTGAATCATGGGTATGATTATATCATTAATAATACGAATCTAGGTGTAGAACACTATTTTAACATAACAATATTTGATAAACTTCATTTTGAAGGAGAAAAATAAGTGGAAAAATATGTATATATATTGATGAAAGGTAACTGGGGAATAAGTATTGCTATATATGGACAGGTTTTTGATAAAGCATGCTTTATGGATGATATGATTACTGTATATGATGGGGTATATCTTTCATTTTGTAAAGAACCTTTAATTAAGAATGAAGTATTTTGTAAAGAAGATAGAGAATCAATTTTCAAGGCAATTAAGATGGTTGGGAGCAAATGTATTCGTTAAACAGGGCTTTTGCGAATAATTGCATGTCTCCATTTCCACTTCCGTTAAACTTCTGCTTTTTACAAATAATATTACGCAAAAAATTTTACCGCCTATATCTTTTAATTTCATCGGTTCATATTTCTGCGGTATTCCGTAGGCGATATTCCATACGTGCTCTTAAACAGCTTCATAAAGTGCTTTTCATTTTCATATCCGATTGTATGGCTTATCTCAATAATGCGCATATCCGTATCTGCCAGGAGCTTTTTTGCCTCACGCATGCGGATGTCCTTTAAAAAGCTCACAAAGCTGCTTCCCGTATATTGCTTGAATAAATATGAAAAAAGTGAATAATTCATTGAAATATAGTTTGACGCCACAGCCATATTTAAGTCCTCGGCATAATGTTTTTCGATATATGCGACGGCATCTCTTATTTTCTGCGTGTTCCCGCTTATTTCCTCCTGACTGCCAAGCTTTTCATGAATTGCAAGCACAAGCTGCATAAGCTTTTCCCTGCAGGCATCTATGCATTCCTCGCTCCAAATCAGCCTTGCATCTGATAGCTGCTGCGCAAGCCGTTCATTCCCCGATGCAAAGATACTTTTATAAGTAGCTTCCACACCGTCAAGAAATCCCAAAATGCCGCACTCAAATTCTTCCGCGGAAATACGTCCCTTCTGCGCTGCCAAAAACAAGCCATCAAAGCTTTTTATAAGCTCGTTTGTCCTATGCGTGCCAAGCAGCTGTACTCTCTGTTGCCTTGCATTTTCAGAAATAAGTTTCTGCGCCTCGTTTATCAGGCTTTCCGCTGTATGCTCTTTATTTTTTGCAAATTCCTCAAAAAAGAGAATGTCCGCGTTTTTCATAAACGCGCGCTTTCTCATTTGCAGGGCTTCTTTATACGCCGCGTTAATGCTCTCTATCCCGCAATGAAACGCACTGACTCCAACATAACTGTCCAGCGTGCCGCTTTCCATAAACCGTTGCACATCGCTCTTTGGCACAATAAAAATATTATTCCTCTCTATACCTTCAAGGAAAATATAATTTCCCGTCTCATATTCCGCCTGTCTTGCACCGCTTTGGCAGCATACGCAGTATTCTTCCCCGAAAAAGCTGTCAGCGTAATGCGACTCAAGCATAGCCCTCTCCCCGTCAGATATGGCTATGCCAAGCATAAGCTGCTTAATCTGCCAAAGTCCAAGCTGTTTATTTGTCTGCTCCTGCCTGTCGCGGCTTTCAAGCTCGTCATTAAGTTTCTTCAATATCATGGCAAGCTTGTCACGCTCTATAGGCTTCAATATATATTCGCGCACGCCGTTTCTTAGCATCTCGACGGCATAAGAAAAATCATCATATCCGCTTATGGCAATCGTAGCGGGTACATGAGCGCAGTCTTGCATTCTGCGCACAAGCTCAATGCCGTCCATTTTTGGCATCCTAATATCAGTAAGCATTACATCTATTTTTTGCTCATTCAATATTTTCAGCGCAGCCTCACCGTTACTGCACTCCATTATGCTCTCGACAGGTACGCCGCTTCTCTGCACCATGACCTTTATTCCCTGCCGTATAAGCTTTTCGTCCTCAACTATCAACAGTGTTTTCATTGCTTCCTCTCATTTCCCCGCTTTTGCGGCTTTTAACCGTCAGGCGCTCATGTCCTTCCGCCTTCAAAATTCGGATGCGTGACAGGAATACGCACTACCACCTTTGTATAGCATCCAAGCTTTGAAATTATCTGTATGCCGTATTTATCGCCAAATGCGATGTGTATGCGGTCCTGAACATTTTTCAGCCCTATGCCGTTGCCTGAACCTCCGTTTGAGTCAAGCTCGCCCGCGATTTTCATTCGAAGCCCTTCGACCTGCTCCTGCGTCATTCCCTTGCCCATATCCGATATTTCAATGACACAATCACCGTTATCAATGGTACCCTTTAGATATATGTTTGTATCTTCGGCAATCTCCTCAATGCCATGGTATATGGCATTTTCCACTATCGGCTGCAGAGAGAGCTTCGGTATCTCCTGCTTTAACAGCATATTGGGCATGTTTACGGAAAGATAAATCTCATAGTCAAATCTTAGATTTATCAGCGCCATATAGTTTTTAATATATTCCAGTTCGTCCTCAACGAGCACGTTTTTTGAGGTCCATTTCATGCTGTAGCGCAGGAGTTTTCCAAGCGCCGTCACAGCGTCGGATATATCATATTCCTCGTTTATTTCCGCCATCATTTTGATGGATTCCAGTACATTGTATATAAAGTGGGCGTTTATCTGGTTTTGAAGCGCCCTTATCTCAGAGTTTTTCATAAGCATTTCGCGGTTGAGATTGTCCTCCATAAGCTCTTTGATACGCGAAAGCATTTTGTTTATCTGTATTCCCAGCTCGCCCATCTCGTCCTTGCCGCAGTTTTCTATCACCACGTCAAGATTTCCCTGCTGTACCTCCCTTATGGAACGCATTATCTCATAAAACTGCCTTAAAAGGTGCAGCACTATCCTGTTTATAAAAAACGCAAGCGCTATGAGCAGAATAAGCATCAGCAGCACAAACACGTTTCTCATTGTATATACCCTGTATACGTCAGAGGTTATGTCCTTTACGCTTATCAGGCTCCCATGAAGCTCATTTACAGGCATATATGAAACTACCAGACGCTTAGCGCCCGTCTTTAGGCAGACTGTACTTATTCCTCCGTCTTTAGAAGCAGCATTTGAAATTACAGACTGCATAAGCCTTTCGTCAGGCTTTTCCTTTTTTTCGTCAAGATAAACGCTGCCTTTGTCCGTATAAAAAAAGCTCCACTCATTTTCAATATTTTCATATATGCTTGGGAACATATTCTCCATCGTCATAGCCGCTTCGATTGTGCCCGTCCTTGTGCCGTCGTCATTATACACAGGTGTTATAAGACCTATCAGGCGCCTGCTCTGGTTCATTGTATATGAGGAAAAGGAATTGTCCCTATAGTCGTAATTCCATCCGAAATAATCCTCCTTCGCCGCCCACTCCTGCTTGTCAAGCCTGCTTTTTTGATATAGTATGGGCATTATTTCCTGAACATTATCATTTTCGGCATAAACGCGCACTCCGTAAAGCAGAGGATTGTTATACACCAGACGCTCAAGCGCGGAAACACTGTCGTTTTTAAATTCAAGCCACTTGCTTACGCTTATGCTTTCGCCTGACTGCGCCTTGTCAAGTATCTGAGCAACTGACTCATCACTTAAGAAAAACTGAGTTGACATATTGATAGAGTCTATTTTTGACTTGATGGCGTCGTCATTGCGCTGCATAGTATAGCTCATATAATCAATGTTCTGGTTGACGACATTATCCTCCATTATACGGAAAAATATGCCTGCAAAAACCCCGATAGGCACTACCATAAGGGAAATGATTACCAGAGTAAATTTCCTGTTAAGTTTTTGGTTGACAAACAATTCTCTAAGACGCTTCATTTACTTATTCCCAATTTCTTCTTTGCGGCGTTCATATATTCGCTGCAAGCCTGCTGCACCTTCTTAAAGCCCAGTGCCTTGCGCTGCGCCGTAAAATCCGCAAATATATCATCAAACTCTTTTTCAGACGGCGCAAGCAAAAGCTGCGGAAGCGTTCTGCTCCAGAGAAGCCTTATCTTTTTGTCCTCCTCAGCCCCGTCTGCCCCCGACGGAAGGTAAAGCTCGTATTGCCCGTTATATACTACATATTTCCGCGACCATTCCATAAGCTGCTCCTCCGCTGGTGACGCCGTCTGTATCCATTTCTGCTGCAGCACATTGTCCTGAAGCTGCCAGTAGGCATCATCAGCGCCATAAAGCCTGTCATATTCTTCCCTGTTTGAGTCAAGCAGCGCCTTTACCTCGGGCTTTAATACGGGAACGCCGTCTATCATATCATAAGTTACGCCCTCCACGCCCATATACAGGCACATCTGCCCTTCCTCGCTCATAAGGTAACTCATGAACTTTATCGCTTTTTCAGGCGATTTGCAGTTTTTTGATATCAGCGTCACTGTCCAGCCGCTTACGCTCTGCGAGGGAAGTGTAGGATCGTCTCCGTTTGAATTTCTCGGTCCCTCTACCGCCATATATATGCGTTCGGGGCTTTCACTGTATATCTGCTTTTGCTGCGTGAGCATGTCCGTATACTGATATATCATGCAGAAATATCTTCCCTCGGCAATTTTTTCCTCAGACTGCGTGCGCGTATCGACAAAAATATCTGTTGAAAGAAGACCTTCCTCGCCAAGTTCGCGGAACATTTTAAGCCATTTTATATATTCAGGATCGGTATACCTGTCATAAAGCGTCCCATTCTTTTCCCAAGGTATGGCAAGAAAATTCATAAGGTACTTGTCAAAAGACGGATTGCCTTCGTTATCGAATACATGCGCTCCGACGGGAATTAGAGGTTTGCCGTCAACCAGCGGAAACCTTTCATACGCTTTCTCTACCGCCGCCTTAAATCCCTGCGTAGTTGACATATCGGGACTTCCTATCGCTTCATATATGTCCTTGCGCACAAGGAAAGTCTGGTTTGAGCCTATCGTTTTATTTTCCTCCAAATCCTGCGGCGATACTGCGGAATTGGGTAAATTGTACCCCTTGTCAAGGACATTTTTTTAATCTGTTATAGGGAATGTATGTTTGCCTTTGCTTTCGTTCACA
>CANQSB010000055.1 GCA_947626435.1 uncultured Lachnospiraceae bacterium
TGGCGTTTACCTGCGGCTTCATAATCGTGACAATGCTCTCCACCATGTCGGACATTCCAAACGGCTCCTCCGACAGCGAAAGCTTTCCGCTCTCAATCTTTGACATGTCGAGAATATCGTTTATGAGCGCGAGCAAATGGCTGCTCGACGTCGTTATCTTTTCAAGGCAGTCCGAAAGGCGCTCCTTGTCGTCCATATGCATGGCCGCCACGACAGTCATTCCCATGATTGCGTTCATCGGCGTGCGTATGTCGTGCGACATTCTCGCGAGGAAGTCAGATTTTGCGTGGTTTGCAGCCTCCGCCGCCTCCGACGCGTTTTTGAGCGCAAGGCGTATCTCCTGCTCGCGCTCCTTTAACGCCGTCACGTCCTGAATGGCAAACAGCACGCTCACTGGTAAGCCGTTTTCTCTTTTCAGGCAGATAATGGACATATTTTCCCAGTGCCTGCCGTTCATGTCAATCGGGTACTCAAAGCGAAGATACGGCACATTTTCAGTCAAATGGCTCTGCACATATTCCTTTGTGATTACATCGCTCATTTCCTCGCCGGCGTCATCATGCGGCAGATATTTTGTTTCAAGATACCAGCGCAAGTCCGAATAAATCCCCTTTTCGGGCGCGCCGCTCTTTTTATCCTCGAGGTACTCGTATGTGTCATCATCAAAATTGACAAGCGCAAACCGCGTAAAAAGCTTTTTCGTAGCATCCACAATGCTCGACATTTCCTGCTTTTCCGAGACGAGGCGCCTTTTTTGCATGCTGTTCTTTGCCAAAAGATACATCAGGTACGCAAAAAATATGGCGAACAGCCTGATTTCAAGCAAAATGCCCGCGGAATCCGCGCTTTTTGCCATAGACTTTGTGACTACTGAGGGAAAATTCTGAACAAGGAACCATTCGCCGTCCCCCAGCGCTGTGACATAAGCGCTGCTCGCCCCGCTAGAGCCCTGATAGTTAAAGCTGGTAGAGCTTTTGCTTTCGAGCGCCTGCTCGAACTTGTCATAATTCTCGCCCGAAAGCCTGCCCTGCGCTTCTAAATATGTCGTTATATTTTCTGACGTCATGCTGTCGTCCGTAGAAAGTATCACGTTGCCGTTTTCCTCAATCAGATAAGCGCTGCTCTCCACGCCGAAATAGTCCGTAGAGAGAATGCCATCCAATGTATTTCCGCGCATTATCCCGCTCAAAACGCCGATTATCTCATTTTCATAATAAAACGGCGTGTAAAAAATCAGCAGCGTTTCATTCGTAATGCGTGAGTTGTACACTACGGATTTTCCACTCTCGCCCTTCATGCCGAGCTGAAAATATTCCCGGTCCGCCAAATCCGCCGTCCGCCCGTCCGCCGCCAAATCTATTCCGTCAGCGTTAATAAATTCAACATAGTCAAAGGTCGAGCGCTCCACCATGTCCTGCAGCATATCGGTATCCACAACAGGCTCCGCCATAATCGAGCCGTAAAGGTGCGCCATCATTTCTATATTATGCTGTGAGGTCTCCAGCATATCATTTATCCGCTCAGCCGTATGCTTAGTCGCCGCCTCAATAAAGCTGCTGTTTTGCTCAATTATGCGGCGGCTGTTGTCGCGTGTGAAAGCATAAAATGAAAAGACGACACAGAACAAAAGCGCACACGCAAATATTATTTTTAAAATAACTACCCTGTTTTGGTTTTTCATGCTAATCCCCCCATTCTTGACGCAAATCACACTCACTTAAAAATTCTCCTCACATTATTGACAGCAGTGTCATATTACTGTAAAAAGCCGCTCTGCCACAAAAACCGCGATACACGCCCCCGCCGCCACCGTCATCAGGCTTCTGCGGCAGCACGCAAGCACAACCGCCACCGCCACTCCCGCAAGCGCGCTTGCAAAGCTCTTTGTCGCGTAAAACACCGCAGGGACGGTCATCGCCGTAAGGCAGGCATATGGCACGTAATATAAAAAAGAGCAGACGAACGGATTAGTGATTTTCTTACGGAATACGGTCAGTGGAATCGCGCGGATTAGATAAGTAACCAACGCCATAATGATAATATACAAATAAATCATGCTTTTTCCCATTTCTGCACTGCCATTTACCCATATGGCAGACAGTCCCCTTTTTAGTCGCTTTACGCAATTGCGCAAAATATACAAAATAAGCGGTGCATTGCGGGGCACCGCGCTGTATTCCCGTATATTTTATTCAAATTCAATTGCCTATTTTTCTTTATTCTTCGTCCCGTCTTCATCCGTTTCCTGTGATACGGGAAAAACAGCCGCTCCTACCGCCGATGCCAATATCGTGCACACAATAATCGACATGCCCGTAGAAATTCCCGAAAACATCGGCATATAATAAATCATGCAGCTAAACAGCGCCGCAAGCACCGCCACTATCAATACCGGACGGATTTTGACGGCTGTGGGCACGACTATTGCGATAAACATCCCATACAGCGCCACATTCAGCGCGCTGCTGACGGCGTCAGGCAGTATCTGTCCCGCGACTGCGCCAAGCACAGTGCCTCCCGTCCAGCCGATTACCGGCAGGCTCTGCAGACCCAGCATGTATGAAAATGTAAGGCTTTTTTGGTGGTTCATCGCCACTGCAAAAATCTCATCCGTATTTGCAAACGCTATCGCCATTCTCTGCAGGAGCGTTACCTTTTCGGGAAGCTTTTGCGACAGCGAAAGGCTCATCAGCGCGTACCGCAGGTTTATGATAAGCTGCGTCAAAACCAGTTCCGGTATCGTCCCTCCCGAAGCTATCACCGCAAGACCCGCAAACTGCCCCGCGCTCGTCACATTGGTAAGGCTCATAAACGCTCCCTGAAAGACGCTCAGCCCTGACGAAAGCGCCATTATTCCAATGCTGAAGCTTACCGACAAATAGCCGAGCGCAATAGGTATGCCGTCCCGTAAGCCCTCCGTAAAATCGTTTTTCATTTTTCGCCACCCGTTTTATATATAGTTTCTTTTATCTATAGTTTCTCTTACCTATAGTTTCATTGAAACATTTTTTATTTTTATCAGTAACCTAATTTTAACTTTCGCCGTTTTTTCAGTAAATAATTCATAATAGATGATATCACAACAAGAGCAATTACACAATCACAAAATGCCTTACAAATTATATCTTACCTCCTCATACCGCTTATGAAGCGCCTTCATATCCTCATCATCCAAAAGCCCCGCGTTCTTTTCAAGCTCGAACGGCGTTTCAGACGGAGCCGGCAGTTCCTTCCTGTGTTTCCTGATAGTCCTCTTATACTGCCGCCTTATGCGCGCCGCTTCGCTGTCGTCCATCCGCTTTTTCACGAGCGACAATATTTCTTCCTTATAAACAGGTTCGTCCTCAAGCGCCTCTATTTTATCGCCGTCGTCATCCGCTTCACGCCTAAAGTCAGCGAATATCTGCCGTACCGCCATCACGACGGCATATAATGCAAGCGCTCCGGCTATTACGCAGATTATCCAAAAAAGACCGTTCCAAAGCTTTGAAAGCTCAGGATTAGGTTCTGCCTCCTCCATAAGCTCCGTCATCATGTTTTCCGCGCCCATGCCTCTTTCCTGAAACTCAAACCCGCTGTGCACCTCGTAAGGAACAATCCCCGTCTCGCCAAACCACTCCCTTATATCCGTATACCGCCTCGAACCCGCCAAAAATATGGACGGAACTATCGCCGCCAAAACCAAGACCGCATACGCGCAAGTCATAATTCCCCCTATGCCGTACAGACGCTTTTTTGGTATTCCCCTCGTGCGCTTATTAAGCTCCACATACTCATCTGAAGTTTTCAAAAAATTGTACGCAAGCACGACAAAAAAATATCCTATCGCGCTGAAAAACGCCAAATCGCACATGCTCTTTGAATTGAAGCCAAGCCCCAACACATACATTATCACAAAATACCACACATACGAAAGCGACGGACTCTCAAAAAAGCTTTTCCCATGCACATTGAACGGGTCATTGTCCTTCTCCGCCCTTACCCTGATTAATCTGTCATGAAACTGCTTTCCCACAATAAACAAAGTTTCCAGAGCTATCCCGACAGCATAAACCGTATCGCCCGTTTCCCACTCCCGTCTTATAAACACAAAGGGTGCAAGCAAGGCAGACATTAATGTACATATCCCAATATATCCCGCAAGCGTCTTGACGCGCTTCGACGCAATCGACGTCACAACCACAGGCACCGCGATTATCAGACATTCAGCGTAAAGCGCCGCCGCTCCACCTTCTCGCGTAAGACTTCCCACAGCAAACACCAACGGAATAAAAAGCGCAAATATAAGCGTGACATGAAACCATTCAACTATCTTCTTAAAGCCCCTTATACCCTTCGCCATCTTCAAGTCCTCGCCAGCCCCTTTCGAATTTATTTACCACCTACAACATTTCCTTATAATACAAAACTATATTTCTGCACTCCGCAAACGGCACCCTCGAAAACTTCCTATCCATCCCGCGCCTTACAGGACATACAACAAGCGTCTGCCTCTCCCCCGCAAATTCCTTTATTTTCCCCAATATTTCCTCATCCAAATTTTTCGTGACAAATATAAGCACAGTATCCTCCGACACCGACACCCTGCCGAAAATCCCACAATACTCCACGCATCCACTCTCAGCGCGGTAATCCGCCAGCATACGCTCCAGCGCGATAAGCCTGCTCTTTTGACTCGTCGGCGCAAAGCCCGCCTCATCGGCATCGCCGTCCATATTTCCGTTAAACCAAAAGCCTGCCTCTATATTCTGCCGTACAAGCTTCCTCGCCAGAGAAGCCGCCGTCGCAATGCTCTCCTCCACCAAGTCATCGTACTTCAAAATTCCACTATCCTCAACGTCAAGGTAAAGCATCGCCTTCTGCGAAAGCACAGAGTCAAAAGTATTTACCATCAGCTCGCCCGTCTTCGCGCTCGCCTTCCAGTTTATCGTCTTCATAGGGTCATCCGTCGTATAGGCGCGTATCGTGCGGAAGGCAAACGGGTCTTCATAAAGCCTTTTGGCGCACTGAACCGTCCCCAGCATACGCTCGCACACCGTCATTATTTCTGACACATCTGTCATTTTTGGGTACACGTAAATGGACGCACTACAGTCAAGCGCGCTCAGCAGGTGCTTTCTGAAAAAAAGGGAATACGAGTTTAAATCCGCCTCCCTGATGGCATAATGCCCGCGCCGCCTGCAGACCAGCGGTATCTCACGCGTGATTTTCTGCCTGCCAAGCACTGCAAAAATATCGCGCTTATATATATAGTCGCTCACGTTCGTATTTTCCGTATCCGCAAAGTCAAGCTCCCTCGACGCATGGAAACCCACCTCAATCACAGGCACCGGCATCGCCTTTCTGTTCTCTATGACCTCATACAGCTTTGTGGATTCACCCGCATAAAGCGCATCTGTGCCAAACCATAGCCTTACGGTCATATTTTTCGCCCAATGCCGCCCGTAATACCGCTCCCACAAAAAGGTAACGATAAATATGCCCAGCAGAAAAAAAATAATCATCTTCTCGTCCAATCCTCTGTCGGCAGCGCCACGCTGTCAAGCAGCCCCTGCACAAACGTCCTCTTCTGCGCCTCGTCAAGCTCGCCCACAAGCCTGTGGCACAGCACATAAAGCGCCACTGCCTTGATATCCTCAGGCACCACGTAATCTCTCCCGCTCACCAGCGCATACCCCTGTGACGCGCGCAGCAGCGCGAGCGTCCCTCTGGGGCTTACCCCCTGCGCGGCAGTCTTATCTCCGCCTGCGTGCTTCCTGGTCGCCTGTACAAGCGACACGATATAATTTCTTAAATCATCATGCACATACACGTCCCTGCAGCGTGCCTGCAGCCGTCTTATCTCCTCGCCCGTACAGACCGCCCCCACTCTCTCAAGCGGCTCGTCATGTATGAAGCGGTCAAGCATACTTCGCTCTTCCTCCTCACTCATGCCTCCCATGCTTATCTTCATGATAAAGCGGTCAAGCTGCGCCTCGGGCAGTGGAAAACACCCTATGGTTTCTACGGGATTCTGCGTCGCTATCACAAAAAACGGTTCCGCAAGCCGCCTCGTCACCTTGTCCACAGTGACCTGCCCCTCCGCCATACATTCAAGCAGGCTCGACTGCGTCCTCGGCGTAGCCCTGTTTATCTCATCCGCAAGAAGCACATTCGTAAACACAGGTCCCTCCTTAAAGGTAAACTCACCCTTCTCCTGATTAAAAAATGACAGCCCTGTCACATCGCTCGGCAAAAGGTCGGGCGTAAACTGAATCCTGTCAAACCTGCAACCCATGGATTTGGCAAGCGTCCTGGCAAGTACGGTCTTACCCGTCCCCGGCACGTCTTCCAAAAGCACATGCCCCTGCGCGGACACTGCCGCCAGCAGCAGGCGCGTAACCTCCGCCTTGCCGATTATCACTTCCGCGACGTTTTCCTCTATTTTTGACAACAGCTCACTTATATTCGTATCCAAGCTTACCTCCATTTCCGCCCATTTCAGGAAAAAACCTGTTCATAATCCCGCAACGCAATTCATAGAATGTACAAATGCTTTCAAAAGGAGAACCTTTTTAGGTTATGAAAGATTATATTGAAGAAAGAGCAATCAATATCGCTGTGTATATTATTGAAAATAATGCTACCGTAAGACAGACAGCCAAAGCCTTTGGCATAAGCAAATCCACCGTACATAAGGACGTAACCTCCCGTCTTATGCTGATTAATCCGTCCCTCGCCAAGCAGGCAAGAACCGTTTTAGACGTAAACAAATCCGAACGCCATATACGCGGGGGACTTGCCACCCGCGAAAAATATCTGCACAAAAGCGAAAGCGCGGGCTAAGCAAGCCCGCACGAAACCTCCGCCATCAGTCTTCCGACTATTATCATCAAGCCCGAATCAGTCGCTCCAAGCTTCGGCGCCCTGTTAAAAAACTCAAACGAAACCACAGCCTTTGGCTTATCGCCCTCAAAAGCCATACACTGCACAAATTCCTTTGTTTCCTGCTGTTCATAGAGCCTGTATGCATCGGGAAACGCATTGCTAAGGCGGATTATATTGCTCTCTATATAAACCCCGTTTTCATCAAAAAGGTCGAGATACGCCTGATTACCGATACATGAAAGCTCATCAATCGGATTTACATATCTGCCCGACGAAAGCATCCTTTTCATGTTTTCTCCCGTAAAGACCGCTATACCGTCAATGTCAAAGTAGCTCCTGAGCATTTCCATGGCGTTGCCCAGAGCCTCCTTACCGTCCTTGTGCAGCGAAAGCACCACGCGCGACATAACCTCCGATTTCCTATGGTCGCTCACTATCGACTTAATTCCGACACTCCTGTCATTTTTATCATCGTTTTCCAAGCTGCCATGTTTTTTCTCGTCATATATAATGAACCTGTTCTTGCCCTTTGCCTTCGCTATATACAGCGCCTTGTCCGCCCTCTTGAAAATGTCCTCGTAGTTTGCGCCGTCGTCAGGGTATTTTGCCACGCCTACGGACATGGTAATGGCAAGCGAATCCTTCATATCCTGATAAGCCCACTGTATATGCTTTGAAATGATTTTGAGTATGCGCCGCAGCTCCTCCTCGCTCGTCACCCCGTCAAACACGCACATAAACTCATCGCCGCCAAAACGCCCCACCATTCCGCGCGAATCAAGGACGCTGCGCATTATCTCCGACACCTTCAAAAGCACCTCGTCGCCGAACATATGCCCATAGCTGTCATTCACGCGCTTGAAGTCGTCCACATCCATTATCGCAAGGTAAAGGGGCTTGTCTCCCTGTATTTTTTCTACGGCGTACTCATTTATCGCGCGCTTGTTTAACACGCCCGTACCGGGGTCTCTTGCGCTGTCGGTAAGATAATAGCTTATCTCCTCTTTCTTTTCACCGATATTGTCCATAAGCCCTATCGCCATCGTGCGCGACTTATCCTCGTAGAGCGTACTGCCCTTTATGGCATAGCGCCCCCGAGCGCCGTCGATAATAAGCTCCGCGTCCACCTCCGCGCTGAACCTGTCCAAACCCTTCTTCAACGCTTCATAAAACGTCTCAAACTCGCCCTTCTGCTTTTTCGTAAAGGCATCTGACGCATTTATATTGTCGCGTATGGCGTCAAGCGGCATTTTCAGCAGCTTTTCGCTCTTGACATTGGCATAACGATAAATATTCATCTCGCCTGTGGCAAAGGTATACTCAAAAAACAGCTTGGTGGAAAGGCTCATAAACTCCCTGTATTTCTTTACCAGCGACATATATTTCGCGTACCTGCTCTTAATCGCCATAAAATTGCAGAATTCCATATCAAAGGATTTGAAATCCCCCATCACGACGCCGTTCAGACGGCACTCGATATAAAGCGCCGTATACCGGTTATCCGCGTCCTTCATGCGCACTACGCCGCATTGAAGCCCCTCGTCAAGATGGTTTACAATATCCATAAAGCCTTCCACATCGTCAGGATGGAGAAGCTCCAGCATTGTGTAGCACGAATTTTTCCCTATGAAGTGGTAAAAGGTCTCATCTCCGTCCGCAAACTCAAAGCCGTTTTTAAATGTCGCCTTACCGTAGTAAGCCACATATCCGCTTGTATCGTACTTGTACTCCGTAATATTTTCCATACGCATATCCTTATCTGATAATCAGTTTTCAACTGCCGCCTCAATCATATAAAATCTGCTGTCAAAGTCCTGGTATATCGCGGTCTGGGCGTTAAAGCCCGTACCGGCATAGCTCTGACATAATTGTACACCACTTTTATTTAAAATGGAACCCAAAAGCGAAAAATCTTCAATTTCACCGTCAAGCTTTACAAATTTTGATATAATGTTGTGCGTCACCGAATTCTGCTTAATGTGCACAGGCACGCTCGTGTTTATCAAATCGCCCATTCTGTGTATGTCATATTTGAGCTTCCTGTTGTAAAAATGATACTCGCGGTCATCAATCAACCCCTTTGTCTTAAAGCTCCTGTGTGAAAAGTTTGGAACCACAAGTCGCTGCAGCATTATCCCCACAGCCTTTTTCCTGTCCGCCGAAAGTATCTCCCAGCGCACCGCGTCCGTATCGTAATACGAACCCTTTCCGCCCCCGCACTCCAGCCTGTAGAGCTGCCCGAACTGCAGCACGCCGCGCCATTTCTTGTAAAGCCGTATCTGCTCCTTTATCTGCGCAAGCTCGTCTGACGGCATATCGCAGAGATTGCACTCATAGCCAAGTATTCCCGCGCTCGCTATGTTAAAGCGCGTTTCAAGCGGAGTAATTCTGAGCGTCTGATGGTTGGGACAGCCCGACACATGCGCGCCCATTACGGACTGCGGATAACCATAGCTGTAACCGTTTTGTATGTTGGCGCGGCACAAGGCATCCGTATTGTCGCTTGCCCATACCTGCGGCATAAAGCACAGCATCCCGAGGTCAAAACGGTTTCCGCCGGAAGCGCACGCCTCAAACAAAATATTCGGAAATCTCTCGGTAAGCTCTCCAAGCACCCTGTAAAGTCCAAGAATATACCTGTGCGCAAACTCGCCCTGCCGCGCCGCCGAAAGCGCCCTGCCGTAATAATCGGACATATGGCGGTTCATATCCCACTTCACATACGACACGCCGCCGCGCCTAAACACATCGGACATACTCTCTATAATATAGTCCTGCACCTCGCTCCTTGAAAGGTCGAGCAGCATCTGGTTTCTGCCAAGCGCATGCGCCTTTTCGGGAATCGTCACAGCCCAGTCAGGGTGCTCCCTGTAAAGGTCTGAATCCTCGCTCACCATCTCAGGCTCTACCCATATGCCGAACCTAAGCCCCAGTTTTCTTATCTTTTCACTAAGACCCTTTATGCCGTTTGGAAGCTTTTCCTTGTTGTCATACCAGTCGCCAAGCGAAGTCGCGTCACTGTCGCGCTTTCCAAACCAGCCGTCGTCAAGCACAAACAGTTCTATCCCGACGCCCGCCGCCGCCTTTGCAAGCTGCAGCAGCTTTCTCTCGCTTATGTCAAAATACATAGCCTCCCACGAATTTATCAAAATAGGACGCTCCTTCTTTTTCCACTTACCCCTCACTATATGATTGCGCACAAAGCCATGCATGTTTTCACTTATCCCCTGATACCCCGTATCAGAATGCGTAAGCACCGCCTCCGGCGAGCAAAAGCTCTCGCCCGCCTCCAGCCTCCACTCGAAAAAGTCAGGATTTATGCCTGTAAGCAGACGCGTCTTGCAATGCGAGCCAATCTCAACACATTCCCTGTGATTGCCCGAATAAATAAGGTTTGCCGCATAGCACTCCCCGCTCTCCTCGCCCGTCTCCAAACCGCACAGCATAATAAAAGGATTTGCCTTGTTTGACGAAAAGCCCGTAGACGAATCGCTCACGTACTTTCCCCCGTCAAGGACAAGCTCCGACTTATTCATCTCCCTCGCCCAATCGCCATGGAACGAAACCACCTTCGCCGCGCCCATATCAAGGTCAAGCTGCGCGCTCATAAGCCGTTTCACAATTATGACACTGCTGTCATTATTTATGACCCGCGCAAACCGCGTAATACAGTCACATTCACGATAAACATTATAGACAAGCTCCATAACCGCGCCACTATTTTTATCAGCAAGTTCCACTACAAGCGAAAATTTCCCGTCCACGTCTGCATCATCATACGCGCTCGGAAGCCCGCAAGGGATCTCTCTTTCCTCGCTCAAACGATACCCTTTGTACCTAAAATCACTCGTCCTGCTGCCGTCATCATACAAAAGCTCCACAAACGGCTCCCTCATATCGCCCTTGCCACGCGACGACATTTCAAGGCGCAAATCATCTATGCACTTATTCGGCTCATCCTTGTCCATTATAATGCTGCACCCGTTAGGATTCACATACTTAGGCGTCATCGCCAAGACCGCCCGTCTAACCGCATCAGCCTCCACATGCGCCTCCCCACAATCGCACAGTCCCAGCCGCGCCCCATAATAAAGCTGCACAAGACTCCCGCCCTTATCCGCCATGAACACATAGCTCGTCTTATCGGTTTCCAAGATAAAAACCTCATTCCCGCCAAGCTTTTCTACCCTAATCAAAGCACACCCTCTCCTTTACCCCATAATTTATCATACAATCATGAAATTTTGTCAAATAAATCCAATTTAGGCAAAATATATAAAAATCGCGTGAGTATATTGTATCATCACAAGCACATATATACCCCGCAAAACAGAATTTATCGAAGCGCCTGCATATACTCTGCTATCACCTTTTCCACTTCATCTTTCCGTTCTTCCAGTTGAGGACACAGTCCTGTCGCGCCTTCACCAATCAGATTATATAATGCAATAAAACGCAAATCGTTTGCCCCGGATTTATCGTTTTCCGCGATTGCATCTTCAAATTTTTCACGATAAATCGCATCATCAAATGATAGACGGCTGTGAATCAACCTATTCTGAGCCGCCGCAATTTCCGGCGTATTCCAAACACCTGACGGCGTAGCCCAGATACGCTCCATAGCGGCAATCCTTTCGGCTGCCTTTTCTTCCTCCCCGCGTTTGCGGTAAATATAAACCTCCAGCCCCCACACATAAAGTATAAAACTCCATACATTATAATTTATTTTGTTCGGTTCGGGTTCCTTGATATGGGAAAATTCACACACCTGCAGGGTCTCATCTTCATGTCCATAGATGTAAAGCCAATACGCCAATTCCGACAATGCAGTGGCCGTCGCCATATTTGTAAGCGCTGATTTCTTTATTAGCTTTTTACAGTGGCTTACAACCTTCTTTTCAGTACAGTTTTTCATAATGTCTTCAAATATTGAGCTATCCATAACAGCACCTTCTTATATAAATTTCCGATTTTTATTTCAGACTTGCTGAAAAGATAAAAACGTATTCTGCAACCAATCTTTCTGTGTTCTCTTTACGTTATCTATCATACTATTTTGCGCCATATTCCTTTCCTCACGATGAGGAAAATTTAATTTTCCTTTTTGCCTTACCCCACTCCTCATCATGGAACGCCCATATATCGGTTGAAACGTCATTTAGCGGTCATTTTTCCCTTTATCGTTCCATTGCCTTTTAGATTCTTTTAAATCGCTTTTCCTACTGCTCTGCCGCATTTTTCTATTTCTGCCCTGTAGTCGCTTAGGCTTCCCTGCTGTTTCTGTTTCCTTTGGGCGTTCGCTTCTTCTCTCGTCAGCACTTTTGCGTTTTTATCAAAAATGTGGTTTTTGTCATGCTCTCTGCCAATATTGGTTTCTCGGCAATCCCGCATACAAACATTCAGCCATGGATTTTTTGCAACAAGATCATCTAGTATATTCGTGACTTCCGCTGACGTAATTGGTTTTTTGGAAACATACACCGAACCCTGCAGCCAGTTAAACCCATTATTCGTCATGTGCCGCCTTATTACATCATAAGCATTATTCCAATTCATAAATTACCCCTTTTTCGTGAACAGTTTAAGCAAATCGCAACATTCGTTCGGGTCATCATCAACCCACTCCCATGCGCTCACGCAATTCAAAAAATCGGATTCTCTTTTCAGATTAAGCATACCAACTTCCAGACACCCGTATTCGCTTTCTCCCCCCTCATAAATAAATCTATAAGGGGACGTACTCACATTTTTTACTTTACCTGCCCGGTTATTGAAAGCCTTGTCCGCTATAGCGACTAATCTTTTCAAAACATCATTCGATACTTCTCTGCGAATATCAATCACATTTCTATACATAAACAAACCGCCTTTCTGTACTTACTTTAAATCCATCATAATATTTGGTAAATACATTGTCAATCTTCTAACTTTAATTCACGCTCCATTTCGTGAATTTTACTCAATATCTCTATGGTGTAATTTATAATTCACTCCATTATCAAAGTTTTCCCCACCATTTTTTTAATATTAAATATTCCCTTTTATAAACATCAAGCCTTAAATACAGTAGCCCGCGCATAGCAATATATCCCATGAAGCCCTTTGGGAAGCGTCGGTACTAAGCGCAATCAAAACGAAAATTATCAATTTAAGACTTCCATTACTTTTTCATATTTATTCTGATAGTGCTGTTTGCTTTTTATAGATAATTTCTGAAAACTTCTTGCCAATTTATTCTTTACAAACTCCTTACCATCTTCAATCCCCATTTCTTTTTGAACATATGCCAAATACAACAAACTGGGGACACTATCAAAATGCGAAATTGCGTCAGCATCAGCAACACACAATTCTTCAAGACTATGTTTCTCTAAATTTATACTACCCCTATGATTTCTAATGCACTCTTGTACCAAACGAATTTTTTTGCTATCATAACCATATTCTTTTAAAATGCTATATGCCATTTCTGCCCCATGTATATGATGTAAATCATATAAACTATAATCTGTAATGGAGGCAATATCGTGTAACCAAGCCGCAATCAAAACAACTTCTTTATCTGCTCCATATTTTTCTGCCAAAATTTCCGCATTTTTTACCACTGCAGCAATATGATAGTAACATCCCATTCCAAATTTGTTTGTTTCTCTTTGACACCTATCATATATTTCGTGTGCTCTCGGAAACTCCCAGTCCTTATTTTATAAGGCTTCAGAAATTTCCAAAATCACGCTTTCACCTCTATTTTTCACTTTCATTTTGTAACATTTT
>CANQSB010000056.1 GCA_947626435.1 uncultured Lachnospiraceae bacterium
TGTCAATCCAAATGAAGATGTCAAAGTTCAAACATTAATATCGTAAATGTATAGTTAATTGAAAAGAGTTATACTAGGTTCCGGACGTTACAGTTCAAACGCCTGCTTTATGCTTGAATAATGCAGGAATATTCCCTGCTCGCCCAATGCCTTTATCTCTTCCGCCGTAGCAAACTTATAGCCGTCCGTTTCAGCCTCCTGAAGATGTACCGCACTCTCGTCAAAATCAGCTATGTAGCGATAAATATCCACGAAATAGTTGTCGCCTTCATCAGGATTTTCACGCTTGTAGCTGAACAGATACCCCCCGTCCCAGCCCGACACATCAAGCCCCGTCTCCTCGCGTATCTCACGCAGCACCGCTTCTTGGGAAGTCTCGCCCGCCATAGCCGCGCCACCGGACACCTCCCACCAACCCGCGGCCCACGCCTTTGTCATCACGCGCTTCGTAATAAGAAATCTTCCATCAGGACGACCAATCACGCCAAGCACCGTAAGATGATACTCCCCCGGCTGCATATGCCAGTCGTTGCGCTTCATTGTGCGCCCCGTAGATTTTTTATTTTCATCATATATATCCCATAATTCCATTTCTCTTCTCCTTTTATGCTTTACTTTTCCATTACCGCTTTCCTAACCCTAAGCACCATCCCCGCCGCGACAGAAAGTTCATCGACCCCCATATCAGCCAAATCCTTCACAATACTCAAATCCGAAGCAAGCTCGCCACAAATACCAGCCCATATCCCCGCAGCGTGGGCATTATCCACCGTCATTTTAATAAGGCGCAGCACAGCCTCGTGGTGAGGATTAAAAAACTGCGCCAGTCCGCTGTTCTGGCGGTCAATGGCAAGTGCGTACTGCGTCAGGTCATTTGTCCCTATGCTGAAAAAATCTACCTCTTTTGCAAGTATATCACTGATAATCGCGGCGGCAGGCGTCTCTATCATAATCCCCTGCTCAATATTTCCATATGCGGTATTTTCACGCGCAAGCTCTTCCTTTACCTCACTTGCAAGCCGCTTAACCCTGCGCACCTCTTCCACAGACGCAATCATAGGGTACATGACAGCCACATTTCCATACGCACCCGCCCTAAAGATGGCGCGAAGCTGCGTTTTTAACATTTCCGGACGCGTAAGGCACAGCCTTATAGCGCGACACCCCATCGCGGGATTATCCTCCCTGCCAAGCGCCATATACGGAAGCTGCTTATCCGCACCTATATCAAGCGTGCGGATTATCACCTTTTTGTCCGCCATTTTCTGCACCGCTTTGCGGTATATCTCAAACTGCTGCTGCTCTGTGGGCATCTGAGCGCTGCCCATAAAGATAAATTCCGTACGCAAAAGCCCTATGCCTTCCGCGTCATTGCCAAGCGCCGCGTCTATGTCCTCAAGCGAGCCAGCGTTTGCGTATAAGTTTAAGCGCCTGCCATTCCCCACAACCGTCTTTACGCCTTTAAGCCTGCCTAACAGACGCTCCTGATGCTCGTCATTCCTTTGAAGTCCGCGGTAGCTTTCAAGCGTCTCTTCATCAGGCTCCAATATGAATATGCCGTTGTGCCCGTCTACTATTGCCAGCCTTTCGTCCCACTCCGCCCTGACCTCTATGCCCGAAACGGCAGGAATATTCATGGCGCGCGAAAGAATCGCCGTATGCGAGCTTACCGAGCCTTTTTGCGTGACGAACGCAAGCAGCTTTGTCCTGTCTGTCCTGAGTGTTTCGCTCGGCGTCAAATCATGCGCCGCTATTATGGACGGCTCAGACGCTTCAAGCCGGCGCGCGCCACCCATAAGCGCATCTATCACCCGCTCCGTAATATCCCTTATGTCCTCACACCTTGCACTGAAATACTCGTCCTCCATATTTTCAAAACGCGCCACGAACCTGTCGCCCGTTATCGCTACGGCATACTCGGCGTTGACGCCCTGATTTTTTATGATGTCGGCAATGGCGGTATTCAGGTCATAATCTTCAAGCAGCACAAGATGCGACTCAAAAATCTGCGCGTTCCGGGCATCCGTCTGCTCGTATGCCCTCCGGCGCAGTTCCTCGAGTTGAAGCGCCGCTTCACGCTTTGCTGCCTCTAGCTTTGAAAACTCCTCTTTGATATTCTCCGTCCTGCGCCTTACTATTTTCCGCTGCTCCCTTGAATAAAAAAGCACATTGCCGATTGCTATTCCGCCATTAATCTTATTGCCTTTAAATATCTCCATACCTTTCTCCCGCACTCAGTCCCGGAAAATTCCGTCCTTTGCGTTTGACGCGAGCACCGAACAGCTCCTGCCGAGAGTAATTTTTTCACCCTCAACCGTCGTCACTCTGCCGCCCGCCTCCTCGACGATAAGCGACGCGGCGGCGTAGTCCCATGGACTTAGGCGCAGCTCGAAAAACAGTTCAGCACGACCTGCCGCCACGCTGCACAAATCAATCGCCGCAGAACCGCTCCGCCTTATGTCCAACGATTTCTTAAAATACTCGTAAGCAAGCCTAAACGATGCCTCATTCAGCTCCTCGTAATACGGCGCCGTACCGAATATGACTATGCCGTCCTTCAGCTGATTGCCCGACACATGTATGCGCCTACCGTTCAAGTATGCGCCTTTTCCCCTCTGCGCGTAAAACATCTCGTCCAAATACGGATTGTATACCACGCCCATGTACTGTGCGCCGTCCTTTGCAAGCCCTACGGATATGGCGCTCGTGTGGTAATCCTTGATAAAATTGGTAGTGCCGTCAATCGGGTCTACGATAAAGGCGTAGCCTTTCCCAATCGAGGCGTGCACATTCTCCTCCTCGCCGACAAAAACCGCCTCAGGCAAAACAGCAAGAAGCTTCTCCTTTAACTGCGCCTGCACCTTTTTATCATATGAAGTGACGAAGTTTGCATGTCCCGCCTTTTCGTCTATGCTGCTCTTGCTCCTGTCCGCGTTCAGAATGATGGCTCCGCACTCGCGCACTATGTCTATTATTTCATCCAGCAGTTTTGTATTTGCTTCTTCCATAAATAAATCAATTCTCCCTTCAGAATTTATATTCGATAGGTAATTGCGAAATGTGTTCTAAACTGTCCGAATTTAGTCAAAATATATAAAAACGCGGCTAGGCGCTCCGCGAAACGCCGCTTATTTTATATATTTTGCCTAAATTCTATGTTGTTGAATAGAGTTTCGCAAATGCTTATTTATATTCGATGTAGGTAATTGTGAAGATATTTCCCAAGCCCCTCCCCCCACGCCTCAATAAGCCTCTGCACAGTCCATGCCGCATTTGCAGGGCTTGTCGACGGCAGCTTTACTATGACCGGCGGCGCATTTCTTTCCATGACAATGCCACAATATCTCACAAAAAGCTCATACGCCTTTGTTCCATTTAAGAAAATCGCCTCTATGTCCGCCACATCTAAAATGACAGACATGTCATTTTCTTTAACATTTCTGATTGAACTATCCGATGAACCTATTATGTCACAGGATTGGATAACATCCCACAGCGCAATGCGGTTTTTCAGCATAATCCGCTTTTTTTCATCTATACAGTCTCCTATATCCTCTCCAAGCACAGCCGAAAGCACCTTCCAGAAACGGTTTTGCGGATGTCCGTAGTAAAACTGCTGCTGCCTTGATTTCACTGATGGCAGCGATCCTAATATAAGTATTTTGGAATTTTCGTCATACACAGGACCAAACTCGTGCGTGATATGCTCATATTCTTTGTTCATGCTTCGTTATTCCTCATTTACGCGCCATGACGCGCTTTTCCGCGCAGTCTTATCCCGCGGCTATCGCAACTTTTATTTATGTGTAAACAAATATTTAGTGTGCAGCCTTTAAAGCGAAAACATATGACATTTTGCCAAAAAAGTAAATATTTTTGTCATTTTTTCGGTAATTATTTCAAAAAGTGCTGTAAAAGCCCATAAATATATGGTATAATAAATAGAAATATTGTTCGTGCAACCCAAAAAACTATACAAACCATACATAAACACATGTAAAGCTTTTTAGTATATGCCGCAAATCAAAACTTCGGCGGAATGGAGGAAGCAGTATGCTTAACAATTACAATATCGTGGCCGAACAGCTCTTGCTGACACTTGCCTGCGTCACGCTTTTTCTTATGTTTTACATAAAACCGCGCAAGACCGTCACCTATATCGCTGACTTTATGGGCATAGTGCTCTCAATAACCACTACCGCCACGCATATCTATCTGATTTCTCTGGCCGATTCCGTTGCCGGCTTCAGCGGCAGCAAATTTAACTTTGCATGCTTTATGTTCTATCTGCAATATACGCTTATACTTGCGCTCATGTACATATATATGAGCCTGCTCTCATCAGAAAAGCGTATGCATATCAAACGCGTCCTTATAAAAGCCGGAATATTGTCCGCGGTATATATGTGCGCTTATACCGCCTTGATTGCCACGAAGACTACATATATCGTGGAAAACGGCATTGTGAGATTCTCGCCCGCGTTTAAGCTGTATCTTGTCATCGGCATTTTCCACACGCTGCTGTGCCTGAACGCCTGCCGCAAAAGCCGCGCCTCTATCGCAAACATGGCTTACCGCTATTCCTGCTTCGTCCTGCCGTTAAGCATAGCGGTGCTTATCGCGCAGTTGGCATGCAGGATTATAATATTTTCAAGCTTTACCTATGTGCTTCCGTTCATACTGTTTTACCTGCTTTTCCACAGCAATCCGTTTGACGAGATAAGCGGCTGCCAGAATAAATATTCCTTTGAGACGCGTTTTGTGGACAATATGACGCTGCGCAGGCGCTTCCTTATCGTCAATGTCGTGTTTCCCAAGCTCAAAAACGCCGACCAGAATTATCTTAAGGATAAGGTCTACCATATCTCGGCTGAAAAGTGCCGCGAGATAGCAAGGCTTCACAAGGGTATTCATCTTTATAACTTTAACATACATAACTACGCGCTTTTTGTCAATGCCAAAAACGATGAGGAAGCGCAGAAAATAATCGACGGCGTGCAGCAGATACTCGACGAGCCTACATACGGGGCTATGCAGAAGTCTCTGCTGTGCTACAAGATGGTTGCGTTCAAAAACAATCCAAAGGTGGACACTCTGCAAAAGCTCTCGTCCTTTACGAAGTATCTTTTTGCAAAGCTCCACCAGGACCTCAGCAGCGAATGTTATATCGCGTCCGAAAATGACTATGAAGATTTTGCGTCACAGTTTTATATTTCGCAGATGCTCGACGACATCAAAAACCGTTTTGACCTTGACGACGAACGGGTAATCTGTTTTGCGCAGCCGATTTATTCCGTCGACCACAATTCCTTCAGGACGGCGGAAGCGCTTATGCGGCTGCAGCTGGACGGCAAAATGATTTTCCCGGACAAATTTATCCCGCTTGCGGAGCAGAACGGCTGCATACATACGCTTACATGCATTATCCTGAACAAGGTATGCAAGGAAATACGCAGGCTCAGCGCGGAATATGACTTTGACGCTATCACCGTAAACTGCTCCACCACAGAATTTTCCGAGCAGAACCTGCACAACGAGCTTTTAGCCATCATACGCAAAAACAATGTGCCCTGCTCAAAGATACGGCTTGAGCTTACCGAAAGCGCCATGTTTGACGATTTTTCGATAGTCCTGCACAATATCGAGATGCTGCGGCAGTCGGGCGTACAGTTTTACCTTGACGATTTTGGCACAGGCTACTCCAATCTTGAGCGCATAATAAGCTGCCCGTTCAAGACGATAAAGTTTGACAAAAGCCTGCTCTACAAGTCAATGAACAACGAAGGCATGAACGACCTTGTCGTGAGCATGGTGGATGTGTTCAAAAAGCAGGGCTTCGTGCTGCTCGTGGAGGGCGTAGAGGACGACGAGCAGAACCAATACAGCATCGACAAGGGATTCAACTATATCCAAGGCTACAAGTATGCCAAGCCCGTACCGATAGGCGAGCTTGCAAACTATTTTACCGCCGGAAACGCGAATTAAAAGCTTACGCCAAAAACAAGCGCTGCCCATGTCAATAATATCAGCAGCGCTTGTTTTATTTTATCATCTTAGCTTTTATTTGTTTATCGCCTTGCGCTTTTCAAAAAATTCATCGACCGATTTCTTTATCTGCTCAGGCGGCATTGTCTTTAGCAGGTAGCCGTTCGGCTTTAGCGACATTACCTGCATGACGCTTTCCTTATCTCCCTTGCTCGTGAGGAAAATGACAGGTATGTCAGAAAATTCCGTCTCAGTGCGAATCATCTGCAGCACCTGCTTGCCGTCCACTATTGGCATCTCATAGTCGAGAAGCACGAGGTCAGGGCGGTTCGTCGCCAGGTACTTGATAGCCATCGCGCCCGAATTGGCAAGGATTACCTGATATTTTTCTTCAAGCCATCCTTTGACATTCCTAAGCATTGCGCCTGAATCGTCAACCACGAGGATTTTTTTCTTGTTGTGCTTGCCGAAAGCAATTACATATGAGCATATCGCGTCCGCTACCTCCGCCACATTGATAGGACGCTGAAATTCCTTTTGTATAAGGTGCATAGGTATGTCGTTCATGATTGACTTGATTTCTTCCCCGTCACCTGATACAAATATGGGAATATCCTCCTCAACCGCCTTGTCCTTTAAATATGTAAGCCCCTGATGCTGGTCGACAAGGGTTTCGTCCGCGAATATGAACATCAGGTCTATGCTTTTTTCTATCCTGTTCACAGCATCGGGGTCTGCGTGCACATTCAACACCTCATATCCCGCCTCCTCAAGCTTGCCCTGAAGCGATACCAGCAGATAGCTCTGCGCCTCTGATACAATCAATACTCTTTGCATAATTTCCTCCCATTTTTAATTATTACCGGGCATTCGCAAAACCCTATCCAACCAACGATGTTTCACAATTACCCGTCAATTATTCCAATTATTATATCTTTGCAGCCATTGCGACAATTACAGCCCTTGCCGTCAGTCAAGCTTTTCAAGCTCCTCAAGCATCTTTTGGCTTGTCGCCATTACTTCCTCCATCGCCACATCGGCGACAAGCGCCCTGAGCTGCTCCATGAGGGGCGCAAGCTCTGACGGAAGCTTATATTCCTCAAGCTGCGCAAGCGCGGCATCCGCTCCGTCCAAATCAAAACTGTCCATCGCGGTATTCAGCTTATCAAGCGCGGCGGCTATCTCGTCTTTTGGCACTTCTTTTTTGTCCTGCTCGTTCGCCTTGCCGTATGGCTCCAGAATCGGCTTGTAGCTTCTGTAAAGCTCCATTATCGCGGGATTTTCACGCTGTATCGTCTCTACATCCTCGGCGTTGCCGCACTGCTCCATTTTATAAAAAAGGTCTGAAAGCTCAAGCGCGCCAATCATTCTGGCTGTGTTTTTCAGCGCGTGGACTTCTATCGTATAATCGCGTATCATGCCGTCCGCAAGGCATTTCTCTATCTTTGTGGACTTCATGTCTATAAGCTTGTAAAAGTCACCAAGCAGACTTGTAAACAGCTCGAGGCTTCCTGAATTTTTGACGCCCTCCGCCACATTTAAGCCCTCTATCTGCGGAAGCTCTGACGCGTCCGCCACAGGCTCGGACACGACCGGTCCGGCTGTCTTTTGTACCAGCTCTGATGGAAGCCATGTCTTGATTTTAGCACAAATATCCTTAATTTCAATAGGTTTTGCGACAAAATCATTCATTCCTGCTTCTTTAAAGGTCTCCCGCGCACCCACTACGGCGTTTGCGGTAAGGGCGATAATCGGCATTGTCTTGAGATATTCATCGTCAAGCGCCCTTATCCTCTGCGTAGTCTCCACGCCGTCCATTACCGGCATCATGTGGTCCATAAATACGATATGGTATTTCTTTTCCTGTACCATCTCTATGGCGCGCTTGCCGCTGTCAGCCGTATCTATCTTCATTTGAAGCGGCTGCAGAAGCCCTGTCGCGACTTTCAGGTTCATCTCATTGTCGTCTACTATAAGTATGTCTGCATCAGGAGCTATGAAATTCATCTCGCTGTCTGACGCGTTAAGGCTCAGGCTTGTTTCGTGGTTTATCGCCTGGCAGAAGGTAAGCGAATAAAGCGGCTTGTTTATAATAGTCGCCTTATCGTACCTTGTGCCGCCAAGCATGGGATTTTGAAGTATGCAAAGCTCCGCTCCGCGCGAGGTAAAATATTTCTCAATATTGTCCTTAACCTCCGCATAAACTGACGCGTCTACGAAGATAAAGTCAACGGCGGTATCGCTCTTTTCCGCCTCTTTGCAGTCTATGTAGTCAAGACCGTATCCGTTTGCAAGCGTTTTAAGGTTTTCAAGCATAGCATTGTCCGGCATTACCGCGCTTATCAGCGGCTGCTTTTTGTCAAGCGCGCCGTCCTTTATCACTGCGGCTTTCTGTATGCCCACAACTCTCTGCGGTATGCTGAAATAGAAGTTACTGCCCTTGCCGTACTCGCTTTCCACATATATCTCGCCGCCCATGAGGTTTACGAGGCGCCTTGATATGGAAAGTCCAAGCCCTGTGCCTTCTTTGTTCCTGTTCTTTTTCGTGTCTACCTGTTGGAACGCGCCAAAGAGCTTGTCGATATCTTCCGGCTTTATGCCTTGACCCGTATCTTTTACCGAAATATCAAGCTGCACGCTGTATTCATCTGACAGTTGCGTCATTTTTATGGTAAGCTTTACGCTGCCCTCCTCGGTAAACTTGATGGCGTTGTTGGCGATATTGATGATTACCTGGCGTATTCTAAGCGAATCGCCGTACAGCTTGAGCGGCAAATCCTTGTCTATGTCAAACAAAAGCTCTACGGGCTTATCACCTATACGATTGAGGAATATCATGCTCAGGTCGCTGAGCATTGACATCGGCTCGTATTCGTCCTCTATGATTTCAAGCTTGCCCGACTCAATTTTTGAAAAGTCAAGTATATCGTTTATAATCGTGAGCAGCGCCGCGCCTGAGTTTTTGATATTCATAAGGTAGCCCCTATCCTGCTCGTCAAGGTCGCTGCGCAGCAGGATTTCGGTCATACCTACTATGGCGTTCATTGGCGTCCTTATCTCGTGGGACATATTCGAGATAAAGTCGGACTTTGCGCGGTTTGCGTCCTCCGCACGCTCCTTTGCCTCCTTTAGCTCATCCATAAGCTTGTACTGCTCCGTCATGTCTATGAGCATAAGGCAGAAGCCCTTTACCGTTTTTTTGTGCTCAAGCATCGTCACGCTGCGTATGTAATAGCGCTCGTCTATCTCTACCTCCGTACTGTCAGAATAAAACAGCCCGTAATATTTTTTGGGGATATCGTCGCCCTTGTGCAGTGTTTTCAGCTCCGGGAAAAGCTCCTTTGCATATTTATTGGCATCAAGAAAACCGTAATCCTTATCGACCATAAAGATAATCCTGCCCTCAAGCTGGTCAAATACGCGGCTGCGCCCGATGTCCATGACGGATAGGAAGTCGCCTTCGACCGTACCTAATATAATCATCAGTATTGCCGCTGAAGAAAATATCGGCACTATGTCAAACGAAATTGAAAACGGAAAAAATATTTTTGCCAAAAGCGGTATGATGATAATGACGCTCGCGAGAATAAGGTGCGTCATTGAATGTTTTTCGCGCCCTTTCCTTATGCGGATGCCCACCCGTCGGCAAATCATATAGGCTATCAGCATTATAAGCGCTATGCCCAATATGCCGTATCTTACGATATACGCGTCGCCATTGTCTACCTCAAGATAATGAAAGCCTGCCATCTTATCCTGGCGCAGTTCGATTCTGTCAAACATCAAATCGCGCTTGTCATCATTCCAGAGCATCAGCATAAGCACGCTGTCAAAGCCAAGCCATATATAGCTTAATATGTCAACCAGCTTGCTCGCCTGCGTTTTTTCAATCTGCATATATGCGCCTATAAAACGTATGAAAAAGAAGTAGAACAGCACATTGCCCAGATATCCAACCTTGAACGCAAGCACTGCCTCCTCATATCCGTTTGAGCGTATCAGCAGGAAATTTGCCGCGTTCATGACAAGTCCGCCGATATTTGCTATCATAAGGTTGGTGGATGCCCTGTTCTGCTGTTTGTTCAGCAGGACGAACACTCCTACCAGCGGTATGATAATCCCTATAAACTGTATGACTACAAGCACTGTATTTAAAAACGACATATGCATGGCAATCCCTCCATACCATCCTAACATTGCGGTTTTGCTGAAATTCTGTTAATTATTTTACCATATGCGTTGTTACTAAGCAATAAATCGGGGGCGGTTTTTTACGGTTTTAGTGTTTTCTTATGGCTTTTTCATACGCCGTTTGCCTGTGATGGAGCTTACTGTGAGCTTGAAAACGGTGGTCTGTGGCATGATTGCCTTGTTGAATTTAAAGTCCTCCGCGCGGTAGTGGCTCATAAGGATTTTAAGCGCGTCGGGCTTTTGCTCGTCGGAGAGTATTTCTATCGTGCCTTGCCCGATTACGCTTTCGTATTCCATTGTGCAATTTTTTGTTTCCTCATCAAGCACAAGGCGGTGGGCGCAGTCCATCTCGAAGCTTGCGCGATTGTCTTTTGCTATGAGGTCATATTTTGTCCCTTCTTTTGCCCCATGGAAGTAGAGTTCGATTTTGCCGTTGTCAGTCGTCATTCCGAAATTGAGTGGAAGTATGTAGGGATAGCCGCCTGCGTCGTTTAGGGCGAGGCGGCATACGTCGCATTTTTTCATTACTTCTATTATCGCGTCAAGGTCTGTTATCTCTCTGTCGTGTCTTCGCATTGAAGTACTCCTTTTATCTGTGTTAATTTTGTGCGCATATCTGCTGTCCTTTGATGAGCGGGTATGATACGACTTCTGCTGCGTCAAGGTCTTCATGGTGCATGTCTACTGACGTGATTTGACTGTTCTCGTATGTCGTGTAGTAGTAGATGCCTTTGTCCATGTTGCAGCAAGAGGTGTAGATTGTGATTTCGTACTGTCCGCCTCCCATGTGGACGCAGCCTCTTTGTTGTGCTACTGAGCCTAATATATGGAAAAACTGGCTTATGCTTTCGGACTCGGAGTCGCCTGATATGGAGTTCATTTTTGTGAATGCCACTTTTACAAAACGCGACGCTGACGATAAATCTCCGGGAAGTCCCATAGCACCCATGCCGCGGCTGTATGTGTTGAGCGCGAGGTCTTTGGAGAAATTGTTGACGGGCGGTTCTGTGGAGAGGCTCACGTAGTTATTTAGGTTGAAAAGCTGTATGTCAAAGGGTGGGTTATTTGTGAGGACGCCGACGGGGTTGTCATATATTTTCAGTCCGTCCTTCATCTGCTCTACTGTCACTGAATTGATGCCGTCGGAGACTATCCAGTGGAGTGGGGAGAGGGGGAGTTGGTCGCTGAAATTTATGTTTACGAGGTTTATTTTTGATAGGAGGGTTTTTGCCTCGTCGAGTGTTGCGGATTGTCCTAGTATCCATGGGATGAATTCAAAGGGGGAGATGTTATCCTTGCCTTCGATTTCTTCTCCATAGTATGCGTTTTGCGGGAAGTTTAGTCCTGCCATGCCTATGCCTTTTTCGTTTACTGCATCGTAGTAGAGGGGGTAGCCGTCTACTACGAATGCCATGCCTATCATGGCGTAGTGGGGGGGTATGGGGGTTGTTTTGCGGAATTTGAAGGGGTAATTGCGTGGGGTGATTGTTACTGTTTCGTTATAGGAAAATTCGTAGTCGAGCGTGCGCCCGAAGTATCTGTCTTTTGTTTTGTAGGTTGCTGCTGTACACATGTTTTTATTACCTCCGATTTTTGCGGTTCAGCATTTATTTTATTAAACGGCTGTCCGGTTTTTATTTTTTTTATTATATACCATTTTGTGGGTATTCTTCAATGATATATTTTTTGTTTTGTTTGTATTTTGTTTGTATTTTGTATGTATTTGTGTGTTTGGTGACAGGTCGCCCAGACAGAAAAATATATCCCATTCAGCCCCGCTTGCGCTTAGTGGAACGCGTAGCGGCACTAAGCTCAATGGCGCTGTAAAAGGAGCTACGCTTTTACAGCTTATTTCACTAAGTGCCGACGCATTCCAATGGGCTTCATGGGATATATTTTTCTGTCTGGGCTAGGTTGTCGGGTTTTCCCTTTGTATTTTCTTGTGTTGATTAGTTTTATAGTATGAAGATTTCCGGTTGCCTTCAGTAATATTATGTTATATTTTTATTTTCCGTCATAGCTTAGTGTACGCATTGAGTTTATGATTGCGAGTACGGCTACGCCTACATCGGCGAAGACCGCTGCCCACATGCTGGCTATGCCTAATGCGCCTAGGATGAGGACTATTGCTTTGACTGACAGGGCGAAGACTATGTTTTGCTTTACTATGGTGAGGGTTTTTCTTGAGATTTTTACTACTTTGGCGATTTTTCTGACATCGTCGTCCATGAGCACTATGTCTGCTGCCTCTATGGCGGCGTCTGAACCCATGCTGCCCATTGCGAAGCCTATGTCTGCCCTTGTGAGTACGGGGGCGTCGTTTATGCCGTCGCCTGCGAATGCGAGTTTTTCTTTGCCGCGCTGTTCGTCAAGGAGTTTTTCGAGGATTGATACTTTATCTGCGGGGAGGAGTTCTGCGTGTATTTCGTCTATGCCTAGCGCTCCTGCTACTGCTTGTGCTGTCTCTTTTCTGTCGCCTGTGAGCATTACGCATTTCTTTACGCCTACTTTTTTCATGGCGCTTATGGCATCTTTTACGCCGTCCTTTATTGTGTCGGTTATCAGTATTGCGCCTGCGTATTTTTTGTTAATTGATACATAGCAGATGGTGCCTATTTCGTTGCAAGGGGTGACTGATATGCCGTTGTTTTTCATTAGCTTTTCGTTGCCGATGAGCACTTCTTTGCCGTTTACGAGAGCGGTAATGCCATGTCCTGCTGTTTCGCTTGCGTTTTCTACTCTTTCCATGTCGAGGTCTTTTTGGTATGCTGTCCTTATGGAGACCGCTATCGG
>CANQSB010000057.1 GCA_947626435.1 uncultured Lachnospiraceae bacterium
TTGCAGCCGTCCGTAAGCAGGTCTGCAACTGTCTTGTCGCTGTCGTCCATTGTCATTTTTACATTAGTCTTTATCCACGACATACCCTTAGCCATCAAATTCGGGTCTTTTTCGTCGCTTCCGTACTTTATAAGCAGTGAATGGATTTCGTTGCCAAGCTCGCTGTGGTGTTTTTTGCTCTTTGCGAGCATATCCTTCAGCGCGGAGCTTTTAATCCTGTCCATCACCTCGTCGATTGACGCGACCGCCATTTTTGTGCCTGAATCACATTCCTTTAGTAAATCTACAGTAGCATTGCTTCCCATATATAATACCTCCATAAAGCCTGCACAGATTTATAGCTATACAAAAGGTATCATATCCCAAAACAGTGATAGTATGCGGCACTGACGATTACTTTTTATTTTGCTTCTTACTTTGCTTTTTTAATTTTCTGCCCTTAAATTGTTTTTTAAGTATTTTGAATAAAATCGCCAAAATTACGATGGCTGCCGCCGCTGCTGCCGCTAAAGCGATAATCAAGACGGTGTTTGACTTTGTTTCGATTATGCAAAACGCCTCGGCGGGTCCCGTCATATCCACCTGTAGATATTGACCTCTTGCCTTGCTTTCAAGCTTGGTCCAGGTATCGTTCAGATAGCCCCATACTTCGGCATCATCGCCATAAGGATTTAAAAGTCTTACCGCAAATGTGTCAGTATCGCTTACATTGCCGTTTTTAAGGGAAATGTCATAAATTATATTTTCCCTTTCGTTTGCGGCGGCAGGTGGAGCCATATTGCTTATTTCCACAGACAATTCCGTATCCTGCGTGAAAATCTGCTCTACAAGCGCATACGGCTTTTCGCTGGATTTTTCATTACTTTCCACTACGATTACGTCGTCCAGATACTCGCCGTTTATGATTAGGTTGCAGGTCATTACCCTGTCGGAATAATCGGGCCATTTGCCATAAAAGCCCTCTCTTGCGGGAATATCAGGATAATTGAGGTTAGCAAGGCTTTCACCGTATTTTACCTCCTGAGAGCCAAGGTAAGTATCCTCAATCCTGTATACTACCTTCAAATGCCAAAACTCGTTTGGAAGTCCATCTACAGTCAAAAGGTCCGTATAGGAGATAGGCTCCGCCATGCCGGTATAGCTTATATTGTCTATGCCAAACAGGTCGTCTCCGACATAATAGTTATTGTATACATTAGGCGTTTCATCCCTGTCAGTCGCATTGTAGGAAGTCACCTGCCCCGCGATGGCGCCCTTTCTGCCGTCTGTGGCGTCGGCGCTCACAATGGCGTAGCAATCCTGGAGCGTATTGGCGTATCCCGCGATACCGCCGACGTTTTTAATTCCTGAAGCTGAACACAGCGCGTAGCAGCGTTTGATGATTGTAAGCGACTCTCCGCAAATGCCGCCGACATAATTGCCCTCCGTGCTCTCAACGCTTCCATAGCCTTCGGAATCGACGACTATCCCATGCTGCATATAACCTACAATACCGCCCGCGCCATCTCTTTTTGCCGTAATATAGCCCTCGTTTGTGCTGTCGGAAATAATGCATTTTGTTATATAGCGCTGACCGATTTGGTATTCAACATTTCCCGCGGCATTGTCCTCGGGGTCTTCGTCATCGATTGACATAGAGCCCGCGATACCGCCGATATTTATATCGCCCTTGACTATTCCTTTGTTATTGCAGGCATCCGTTCTTCCCGTCGTGACAAATTCAATCTCATCATCGGGAACTTCTTCATAGAGTTCCTCTATGCTCAACCCGTTGTAGTCCGTCAAGTGGTCTGCCAGCAGGTTAAATACTACATTCAACTGGTCATTTACCGCCTTTAAGTCGACATTTACATCTTCGGAGTATTTTGTCGAATCTTCGTTTAGTTGGCTTAATACGTCCGAAATGCCTTGGAGCTGGCTGTGCAGGGCATCCTTGCTGATGTCAAATTCGTCGCCCAGCGTTGAAAATACGATATCGGGCTGTGCGTTGATGTAGTTGACGATGTTTCTTACGCCGCGAGTAGCGGATTTAAGGTAGTCTATCATTGTCTGAAGTTCGTCCGTCGCATCGTGGATATCATCAATCGCGTCCTCAACCGCGTCTTTTATGTAAGGCGAAACTACGCTTCCAATGGTGCTGAGGTTGCTCAACAGTGATGAGGAGGAGCTTGACATGTTGTTAAGTTCTTCGAGCAGTTCAAAAATTTTGTCCGTAAGTTTATCCGCATTGCTGCTGTCCTTTGAGAGGTCCTCTATCTCTCTGAGGAGGTCATTGATTCTGCTTGAAGTGTCGCGCATATCGTTTATCGAATCCTGTATTTCATCGGCAGACGTATCTACGGCGCTTTTTTTGTCCTGCTTTGTAAAGTCTATTTTTACGGTTATAGGTGAAGAAGCGAGATTGACGTTAAATTCATATACGAACGATCCGCTTTGCTTCTTTGTAATCGGCAGGTTGTTTGAAGAATTATCATGTACGGATGGAGTGCTGCTTACCGTATATCCGGAGTCCGGCGTAATCCTTAAAGTAACAGTACCGTCGTTAGTAACCGAATAGGAAGCGTTGCCGCTCAAGCCTGAAGTGAGTCTGAGCTGTATTTCTTTAAATTCTGCAGATATAGTCACTGCATCATCAGGCATTATAAATGAGTACGATGTACCGTTACCATGTTTGATTATTTCTATGGAATCAGAACCGGAAGCATTTTTTACTGAAAGAGTATCCAATATATAGTCGGCATCCGCCTTGGGTAAAATGATAACCTCATCACCTGCTTCGGCATACTTGACGTCATCGTTTCCTTTATTATTTTCTTCATCGTTACTATCTTCTTCCGTATCTTCATCGCTGTTTTTCTTAACAATTATTTCCAATTTTCCATTTGAAATGGCAGAATTGTCATAATTTATCTCATGTCCCGGTTCCTGTTCGTTTTCATCCGGAACATTTGTAATCCTTTGTTCAGGTGAAAGACTTAAGACATTGACCTTTGATTCAGTTTCCGATTCGCTTTCTGTAGTCGACATACTTTCGGTTTCCGATTCACCTTCTGATTTAGTTTCTGTATTTGATGTATTTTCCGGATTTGATTCGCTTTCTGTAGTCGATGTATTTTCGGTTTCTGATTCATTTTCAGTAGTCGAATTACTTCCGCTTTCCGGTTCCTTTGTTCCATTTGAACCGTCTTGTGTGTCTTCATCCTTCGGTGCGCTTCCTTCCGGCGGGTTATTTCCATTACTTTCACTGCTATTTTGTTCTTTTTTTTCGGTTTCGGAACCTTCCCCGTCTTCCGGCTTTTCCTCGTTATTTTTGCTTTCCCCGTCTTTTTGCTTTTCCTCGTTATTTTTGCTTTCTTCGTCTTTCGGCTTTTCCCCGGTACTTTGGCTTTCCCCGTTTCCCGACTTTTCCTCCATATTTTCCGCTCTTGCCGTAGGCTCATCATCAATTGTGTGAAGATTATCATCATCGTTACCGTCAAACGCATTAAAACCGGCGTACATCCTTGCTGAAGCAGATGAACCTCCATTATTGCCACCGTTTTCACTGCCATCGCCGTCATCATTATCATCATTGTCACCGCTGTCATCGTCACCATATATAAAATAAGCCTCTACTTTTGCATTGGCTTCTGACATTATATAGACGCGCTCGTTATCTGAAGAAGAATCAAGTTCCTTCAATTCATTGCCATCGGCATCTACAGCGGAAATTTTATCAAGCTTGTAACCGTTATCCGGCGTAATTGTGATTGTCACTTCAGCATCAGCATCGGGATTAAGGCTGCTGCTTGAAATTCTTCCTCCCACTGTTGACAGGAGAGTGAGCCTGCGGTAATCGGTTTCCTCATATTCGCTGTCCTCAATCCTGTCTGATATATTCAGGTCGTCGGCAAGCCCACTAAGAATATCATTGACGCGTTTAAACGAATCGCCGGCATATGATATATTATCCGCTATTTCAGGGAACATATCAAACACATGCTCCATGCGCGCCGTAATCTGCTGCGTCTGTCCTATATTTTCGTCAACAAAGTCCGACATCTGTCCGACAAGGTCATCACCCGACTCAAGCGCGGCATCGCCGAATACGCCCAGATTGTCAAAGTCTGAGCTTATCGTGTCTGTCCCGGCGTGCATATCGTTAAGCGTCTTGTCGATAAGGTCATGCAGCTTGTTTACGGCGTTTTTCAGTGATTCAGCGGCATCAACCTCAATATCGGGCTCCATCTGTCCGACAATGCCGCCGATGTCCTTTCTGCCGTACACTTCGCCGTAGTTAGTGCAAAGCGAGACAATACCGGTCTGCCTGCCCGCGATACCGCCGATATTATAGCCGGTATGCTCATAGCCTACTCTGCCGTAGTTAGAGCACTTTGAAACAAAGCCGTCAGAATATCCGACAATGCCGCCGGTATCAATACCGCTGTGAATGTCAGTCTCGTCTTCGGAAACATTCAGGCTGAAAAACAGACCAGTCCCTTTTTCGTCGTCCTCCTCGACCCATTCACTGTTGTCATTGATGTTTGAACGGTTGGTGCAGTTTGTGATGTCGCCATGATTCCTGCCGACAACGCCGCCCGTCGTGTAGTAGCCGATAATACGCCCGGTAGTAGAGCAGCCCGTAACCACGCCGGTAGTCTCATTAGTGCCGACAATACCGCCTATCGTATTGCTTCCGCTTATCGTACCCTGAAACGAGCAGTTTTTAATAGTTCCGTAATTTATACCGCATATGCTGCCGATACATTCCTTTTCATCAGTGCCCGCGATATTTCCCTTGAGCTTGAGGTTTTCGACGACGGCATCCCTTTCAACATAACGGAAAAGTCCCGCAACATAGCCGTCGCCTACGCTGTTAAAGCCGGAAATGGTATGTCCGCCCCCGTCAAAGGTGCCTGAAAATACGGGGATAAGGTTAAAATCAACGCCGTCCAGGCTTATATCGCTTTTTAGCATAACTATTTTATCGTTTGACCACGAATCTATATAACAGTTTTCGGTAAATTTCAAAAAATCCTCGACTGTATTTATTTCAACATAGTTTTCTTCATCGACCTCGCCCTCAATATTTTCAGATGTCTCAGTGCCATTATCTGAGGGCATGGCTTTGACTGACAGCATAGGAAAATTATTGAAAACGAGGGTCAATGCCAATCCGATAGACAGGAATTTAAGCTTTTTCATCATTTTCCTCCTTATTTTCATTATACAGCTCCTGCAGGTCAGCGCCGTTGTCTTCCTTCTGCTCCATCTTGCCCATATTTACGAGCAGGCTCGCGTCACCGCGCACAAAGCCATGCATTTCACCGATGACGGTACCGTTAATCTGTCCTTGAATTATACCGTCGACACGCATAAGGCCGGAGGTTTTTTCAAGCTTGAGCGGAATAGATACGGCAAAGGAGGTCTTGTCTATAATCTTCTCGCCAAGCAGCAGTATCTGCGGCAGCACAAACATTACTATTATAATGGAAATAATAGTACCGCGTCCAAGACACTGTCCGATACCGCAGATAGCGCCGTCGGAGGACATCTTGCCGATAAATATGCCCGCAAGCGCAAGCATTGAGCCTGACGTTACTATAGTAGGAAATGCAAAATTCATAGTTTCGATGATTGCGTCCCTCTTTGACATTTTATCTTTAAGCTCCATAAAACGCCCCGATATGACTATGGCGTAGTCGATATTCGCACCCATCTGGATAGAGCTTACTATCAGATAGCTCATGAAAAACAGGTTTTTCTGCTGCAGCGCGGGGAATGAAAAGTTTATCCAAATCGCGCCCTGAATAATCAAAATCAAGAGTACGGGCATACCCGCCGACATAAAGGTAAACAGCAGTACCACCAAAACCGCCAGAATTGATATTACGTTTACTACCGTATTATCGGTCTGGAAAGTCTTATACAAATCGTACTGGCTGGTCGCCTCGCCGGGGATGAGGATAGTGCCCTCATAATATTTGTTTGCTATCTCATGCATTTTGTCAAGGAAAGCAAAGGTTTCATCGCCCTCCTCCGGCAGATTGAGGTATACGAGCATACGGCTGTATTCCTCACCCTGGAGTTGGTCGAGCGCAATCTGCATTTGGGAATGGGCGTCCTCGAGCGTTTCCATCATGTCATCGTCAAGGGTGACATAGCCTTCATTGACCTCGTCGTACAGGAACATGAAAATATCTATAAGCGGTATGCTGTAAGTCGAAAGACCGTTCACGATTTTCGCGTAATTTTCATCATTCACCGCATACGCCATATACAAAAGCTCCGCCACTTCGTAATCGAGCTCCAAAAGCTCTGAAAAATCCCTTGCGGTGAGCTTATCCGTAAGCATATAGCCGTCCATAGCCTCCGTATTTGAAAGCCCCATGGTATAGTCTATCTCAGGATACTGGTCAAGCTCCTTCAAAAGCGCCTTTTCCTTTTCGTAGTTTCCCGCGGGCACTATCATAGCCACCATGTTTGAGGCGCCGAAGCTTTCCTCAATCATCTCGTCCACTACCATAGCGTCGCTTTTTATTGGGGTTTCAAGCATTGAATAGCCGTATACGTAAGGACATTTTGAAGAAGTTATGTACGCGACGACGATAAGCGCCACGAACAGCGGCGGCATGATAAAGCGCGTTTTGTACGTGAATTTTCCGACAAAAGGTATTTTGGGTATAAAGCTTTTGTGATATGTTTTGTCCATCGCTTTGCCAAAAAGCATTATAAGTCCGGGCATAAGCAAAAATACTGAAAGAAGACATAATAAAATCGCCCTGATAAGACAGAGCGCCATGTCGCGTCCTATTCCAAACTGCATGAACATCATGGCGATAAGGCCGCCGATAGTGGTAAGCGAACTTGACGAAATTTCAGGAATTGCCTTACTCAACGCGATAATGTCCGCCTCGCGCGTCGGGAGCTTTTGGTGCTCCTCCTTGTATCTGTTGCAGAAGATAACCATGTAGTCGATAGAAAGCGCAAGCTGCAGCACGATGGTGACGGAATTTGACACGAACGAAATAGTGCCCATGATGAAGTTGGTGCCCTTGGTGATAATCGCCGCGGCTATAAACGTGAGCAGAAGCATAGGTACCTCGGCCCATGTCTGTGACGTCAAAAGCAATACAGTGACGACAACGATTGCGACGAGTACGCTTATGACCTGCATCTCGCTCGCTATCTGCTCCGCTGAGGCGTCTCCCATGCTCGTGGAAACGAATATGTCGTAATCGGAGAGCATTTCCTCAATATCAGCGAGCGCCTCAAGCGCGCGGTCGTCAGTTTCCTCATATCCAAAGGTGACGTCATAGAGCGCCGAAAAGTTGTTGTAGTGCTCCTCTGAATTGTCAAAGGTAAGCATTATCACCGTATCGAGCGCTTCAAGCTCCTCGGAGATTTTTTCAGCCTCGTCATATGGAATATTTGTTACCATTATTTTAGCCGTACCATATGTAATAAACTGCTCCTCCATCCGGTCAAGTCCCTGACTCGTCTCCGAAGTGTCGGGGAGGTAAGCGGACATGGCGTTTTCAACGCTTACCCAGTTCATTGAGATTACGGAAAATATAATGGCGATGCCGAATAATAGAAAGAATAAATTACGTCGGTCAACAATAAAAGTAGCAACCTTAATCATAAAGCTGCTGTCCTCTTTGCTGACATTTGCCTGTTCAGCCATATTTCCACCCCTTTTTTGAAAATAAAAGCTTGTGTAAAGAAGAATGTTTGAGAAAAAAGCCGGATTATTTTTACACAAATATTGTAAAACATTATAATACAATAAAATTTAGAATACAAGGGGTATTGCCAAAAATATGGCTATGCCGGGGGAGGGATTACTTATAATAGTTAATGGTGGGTTAGTACCTTCTTCTTTTTATCTGCCGTCTGCGTTTCC
Organism: uncultured Lachnospiraceae bacterium; assembly: GCA_947626435.1. GTDB lineage: Bacteria > Bacillota > Clostridia > Lachnospirales > Lachnospiraceae > COE1. The sequence goes on from CANQSB010000057.1 coordinate 7,886, forward strand.
TTTCCTGCCGTTTTTGCCAGCGGGCGGTTTTTTTCGCGGCGCGCTTGGCGGCGCGGTTTTCGCGCCTGCGTTTGCGTATGCGCTTGTTGCTTTGTCCCCTTGGTGAAAAGCTGTAGCTGTTAATTGTAGAGATGATAAAAATTACAAGCAGTATTGCGCCCGCGCCTATCAGGATGCCTGCTATTAAGCGCTTTACATTTATGAATATTACTTTTTGGCTGTCTGCGTCATTGTTTTCCTTGTCAGAGGCATCATCGGGATTTGTCAGGGAATTGCCTGTTTCGGTGGCTGCCTGGCTTTCACTTTCGCCTTCGCTTTTGCTTCCGATTTCTGTACTGTCGTCTGCCTGAGAGTCTGTATTTGAAACTGTGTCTTGGACGGCGCTTTCGTCTGATGGCGCGCTTTCTGCCGTCGAGAAGCTGAATGTCTTTACGCTGTCCTTTGCAAAGATTATGTCGCAGCTTCCTACAGGAACATCCGAAAAGGTATAGTTGACGGTGGCTATTATGTTCGTGTCTTTGTCCGTCTTGCTTTGGTAGGTAAGCTTTGATACCGTATCGCTAAATTCCGCTGTGTTTGGAAGTATGACATATTTTCCGCTTTCCATAGAGATAAGCGGCGTGGAGTCACCAAAGATGTCGCTGTCCGCTTCAAACAAATCTATGCTTTCCACGTTGTATTTTGTCTCGTTGTCGTCGATTGAAACGCGGTGGAAATTTTCAAAGCCGTACTGGAACAGCGCAAGCGTGTCCTCATACTGGTAAGGCCGTTCCTCCATAAGCACGACGCATACAAGCTTCATGCCGTCTTTTTCGGCGGCGCTCACAAGCGTCTGGCGCGACTGCGACACAAAGCCTGTCTTGCTGCCGAGCAGATACTCATACTCATAGAGCTTGCCCGATAAAAGCTCGTTTTTTGATGAAAACCATACATCATCTTCGTCAGACGGCTTTAATTTGAAATGGTAGCGCGGCGTTGACGACATTTTGCACAAAAGCTCGTTGCTGAAAAATTCGCAGCCAATCAGCGCTAAATCGTGGGCGGAGGTATAGTGGTTTTCGTCAAAAAGTCCGTTTGCGTTTGCAAAATGCGAGTCTGTGCAGCCAAGCTCCTTTGCTTTTTCGTTCATAATTTCCGCAAAGCCCTCGGCGGAGCTTTCCCTGCCGAGCTTTTCCGCGACATGCTCGCCGACGGCGCTTGCCACGTCGTTTGCGGACAGCACAAGCACGCTGTAGAGGGCGTTTTCGAGGCTGAACGAGTCGCCCTCGTTCACTCCGCCAAGGCGCGCGCCGTCGGGCGGCACGTCGTATATGGCGTCGTGCGAAAATACTACCTTTTCATCAAAGTCACAATTCTGCATTGCGAGAAGGCTTGTAAGTATCTTGGTGACGCTGGCGGGATACATTTTTTCGTGTATGTTTTTGGAGTAAAGGATTGTATGCGTGTTCATCTCCATAAGGATAGCGGCTTTTGCGCCGACAGCGGGGCCCTCGGGCCAGTCTGGTATCTCGTTTGACTCGACAGGCAGCAGCTTTCGCGCCTCCTGCTCCGCCATATAATCAATTCCAAGGCTTACACAGGGGAAAATGGCGGCAGCAGTGACAGCTGACGCGCATATGATGGCGGATAGGTTTTTTAGGATATGGTTGAATTTATTTAGGTTCATTGTAAAATCCTTTTATATTTCCTTTCAAGTAAGTATATCCGAATTTTCGAGTTAATTCCTTATATCGCTTTAGCGGATTAAATTAAGTATTATTATAACATTTGGGCGGAGATATTTTCAATATTTTTGATAATTTACATAATTTTACAATGCAGTTAGTTCCGCAAAAGTATACTTCTACAAAACAGCCTTTAATTTTTCTGTTTCAGTTTCTATAACCCTTTTATCAATTCTTTGAAATAAAACTTCTATTTCAGGAAGTAAATAACCGGCTGAAACAGAGTGTTTTTCCCATTTGTTATTTATACCCAGCCATTTGCACACCTTCTCTGATGAAAATGGTAAAAATGGAAATAGTAAGACTGCCAAATTAGCGATAATCTGAACGCATTGATAAAGTGTATTTTTACATGCATTCTCATCAGTGGTTCTGGTAATCCATGGCTGTTCAGCGTCAAAAAATTTATTTGCGTTTCTTATAAAATTAAATATTTCAGAAATTGCATCCTTGAAAGCGCCATTTTCAATCTGCCTGCCGACGGAGACAAACAATTCATCTATACGATTGCTGATAAACGGATTATCTGTTCCTTCCGGGACAATTCCGTCAAAATATTTTACGATAAACGCTAACGAACGGTTCACAAAATTTCCGTATGCCCCAAGAAGTTCACCATTATGGCTATGGACATATTCCCTCCATGAAAAATCCGCATCCTTCTTTTCAGGACCATGTGCCAGGAAAAAGTAACGGATTGAATCTGCTTCATAATTCTCCAGCAGTTCTTTAACCCAAATTGCATAATTTTGACTGGTAGATATTTTCCTTCCTTCTAAAGTCAGATATTCGCTTGACACAATCTGATCTGGCAAATGCCAATTTTTATCATTCCCCAGCAAAAGCGACGGCAAAATAATTGTGTGAAATGGAATATTATCTTTGCCATGCACATAGTAATGTTTTGCGTCTTTACCCCAGAGTTCTTGAAAGTCAGCACCTCTTGCTTCCGCGGCTGTTTTACTTGCGGATAAATATCCCAACACATTTTCCGCCCATATATAGATTGTTTTGTTTTCGTAACCAGCTTTGGGGACTTTTATACCCCATTCTAAATCCCTTGTCAAAGCGCGGTCTTTTAAGCCGTCATTTATATATTTATTTGTAAAGGCAATGGCATTTTTCCTCCAATTTGGGTGATTATCAACCAGCGCCCTTAGTTCAGCCTGTAATTTTGTAATAGCTATATATAAATGCCTTGAATTTTTAAAGCTTACAGGCTTTCCGCATACTGCGCAAACCGGCTCTGCAAGCTCCTCCGGTGCGAGCACTGTGCCACAGGCATCACATTGGTCTCCTCTGGTGTCTTTTCCACATTTTGGGCATTTTCCCAGCACAAAACGGTCAGCCAAAAAGGTATCGCAGCTTTCACAATATGCCTGCGGAGCTTCTTTTTCATAAACATAGCTGCTTTCATACAATTTTTTATGAAATTCCCTTACGAATTTTTTGTGTTCATCCGAAGCTGTCTTTGTATATACATCATAACTAAAGCCTAGCTTACTAAAGCAAGCTGCGAATTCTTCGTGATAAAAATCGCTGATTTCCTGCGGGCTTTTCTTCTCCTGCTTTGCCCGAAGCGCTACCGGAGTTCCATGGCAGTCACTTCCTGATACGAAATATACATTATCTCCAACAGCCCTGTGATACCTGGCCAATACATCTCCAGGCAATAATCCTGCAATGTGCCCTATATGCAATGAACCATTTGCATATGGCCATGCGCCGCCAATTAAAATATTTCTCATTTTACATACCTCATTTCTTAATTTATAGTGATAACTTAGTTTTTTGCGACCTTGTAGACCATTTCATTTTCTACAATAAAAAAGCCCTCCTCTCTGAAAAATTTCTTTTTCAGGGACGAGAGCAAATGCTTCGTGTTACCACCCTAAATTCACCTATACCTCACGGTATAAGCCTTATCAGCTGCGGATGAGAAATGATTCATCGATAGCTTGTCACTGTAACGGGTGCACCCGTCGTAGCCTTGGCATAACAGCTTCGGTACGCAGCTCCGAGACCATTTTCAGCAATTCCTTTTGTGTCTGCTTTCACCTGCCCAGACTCTCTGTAACATATCTAACTGCTTACTCTTCTCTTCATAGCCTTTAGGAATATTTTTGTAAATCATACAACGGCTTATTCATTTTGTCAATGATTTTCTGGTTTAATTCGAGAACTTCCTGTTGCAGGGACATTGCTTAGCAGAATTTAAGATTATCTGTGACAAATCGGTTTGAATAGTGTAAAATATAGGAAAATATTATATGCGATGGGCGCATATGTGAGTTCGGGCGGGTTTGCGGTTTAGGGGCGAATGCCGTCAAGGTGAATAGGAGTGTTGTTATGAGATTGAGAAATGTGACAGGCTCGCGTGAGGTTATTGCGGAGAGCCGCTTTGTGGTGCAGGAGCCGTCTGAATATAAGGGCAAATGGAGAGAGACTTTTGGAAATAACAGGCCTCTGCATATCGAGATAGGCATGGGCAAGGGGCGCTTTATGATGGAGCTTGCCGCGAAAAATCCTGAGATAAATTATATTGGGATAGAGAAATATTCTACTGTTCTACTGCGCGCTGTGCAGAAGATGGAAGAAATTGAAAAGCTTGAAAATCAGGGGCTTGCAAATTTAAAGCTTATAAGAATGGATGCCGAGGATATCGTTAATATTTTTTCGGCAGGCGAGGTGGACAGGATTTACCTTAATTTTTCTGATCCTTGGCCAAAGGACAGGCACGCGAAAAGGCGTCTGCCGTCGAGACAGTTTTTGGAGAGGTATGATAAAATATTGTCAAAGAATGGCAGGATAGAGTTTAAGACGGACAATGAAGGCTTGTTTGATTTTGCGCTTGGCGAGCTTGAGCCTGCGGGGTGGCGTATTGAGGCTGTGACACGTGACTTGCATAATGACGCAAGGCTTTGCGAAGGGAATATTATGACTGAGTATGAGGAGAGGTTTTCGTCAATGGGGAATCCTATTTTTAAGTATATTATTTATAGGTAGGGTTAGGCATACGAATTCAGTCTTAAAATTGTCAAAGATGAAGACATATAAGATTAGTAGCAGCGCTGCGAAAAGCTTTTATTTGCTTTATTCCTGTACTCGTCTGTCCACTGTCTAAGTTTGGGTCTCCTTGCGCGGCAAACGCGGTGACGAAATCACCGAATGTCAGACACAGCACCATAGTCAAAAATATCGCCATTTTTCTGCATTTTTTCATCAAATTTCCTCCTTGTATAATATCTTTTAGATACAGTAAATGTACCTTGATAACTTAGTAAATCTTTGTTCAATAGGCTTAGTAAAGCCCATGATATAATTGTCCTTAGTGTCAATCAGGTAATAGTTCTTTTTC
>CANQSB010000058.1 GCA_947626435.1 uncultured Lachnospiraceae bacterium
GGTGGGATTATGAGTGATGCGCTAAAGGAAATGCTACTGCCTGAGCTCGGGGAGCTTAAGCGGCAGCTTGCTGAAAATAGTATGGAGCTTGCTGAAAACAGGGCAGAACTCGCTGAAAACAGAGCGGAGCTTGCCAAGAAGGATGCGATAATAGCTGAACTAAAACGGGTTTTGGACGAAGTCAAACAAAGTATGGGCAAAGAAGAACCATGAATCTGAAAACTGAATACCTGCATCACTGGCATTAAAACGCCGCAGACTTTTGCCCGCTCCTTCTCACCACTTTCCATAAGAGCATGAATTATTTGCGATTACGGCGCGCAGCTCGACGAAGCACCCGCATGCCCTGCACATTCCGTCGGCAAGATACCCGCACTCCTTGCAAACAGACAGGCGCTCCTCGTAGAGCGCCTTATCTGCTTTGATATCCTCGTCTAAACGGTTTATGTAGGAATACAGGTTTTCCATATACGCTTCCTGGCTCATTTCCCGCAAAAGGCACTTTAGGCAGCGCTTTTGCGGATTATTTTCCTCTTGCATAGGATAACCTCTCTTGATTTATCTGACGCGGAACTGAATGACGCTGCAGGCGGGCAGCTTGAAGCTTATGCCCTTGTCCGTCACTGTAAAGTCCTTAAATTCCGTTTCCTTAACATTATCGGGATTCTCAAACGAATTGTAAGCCTTCATATCGTTTGTCACAATCGCCGACGTAACCTCACCCGGTCTGCGCTCTGCAAACGCTATCTCTATATCCTCGCTGTCCTTTGTCGAAAGGTTGTTGATTGTGATGGTGATAACTCCGTCCTTATCAACTGAAGCCGACTCCTGAATATTCGGCACCATGAACTCTTTTTCCTCGCCGATAGTCTTCGTGCCTTCGATAAAGCTCTCAATGAGCTCCGCATCCTGATGATACTTGTACATATGGAATATGTGGTATGTCGGCGTAAGCAGCATCTTGGGGCCGTCTGTGAGTATTACCGCCTGCAATACATTTACGAGCTGCGCGATGTTCGCCATCTTTACGCGGTCACAGTGCTTGTTGAATATGTTGAGCGTTACTCCAGCGACAAGCGCGTCGCGCATTGTATTCTGCTGGTACAGGAATCCCGGATTTGTGCCGGGCTCACAGTCAAACCACGTACCCCACTCGTCCACAATAAGCCCTATCTTCTTTTCAGGGTCATACTGATCCATAATCGCACCATGCTTGCGGATTAGCTCATCCATATACGCCGCCTTTGAGAGCGTCTTATACCATTCCTTCTCGTCAAAATCGGTCGAGCTGCCCTTTGCGCTCCATTCATTCGGAACGGTATAATAGTGCAGTGAAAGACCATTCATAAGTCCATGCGCTTCCGCGGGTACATTCTCGTGGCAGGTTTTCAGGACTTTCTCCGTCCAATATGTGTCGCCGCCGTTCGCTCCGCAGCAGATTTTGAAAATCGGGCTTTCAGCATTGTAATTTCTTACAAATGTCTGGTATCTCCTGTAAAGGTTTGCGTAATATTCGGGAGACATATTGCCGCCGCAGCCCCAGTTTTCATTGCCTACTCCAAAATAGTCCACCTTCCATGCCTTTTCATGACCGTTTTTCTTTCTGAGCTCCGCCATTGGAGATACGCCGTCAAACGTCATATACTCAATCCACTCTGACATCTCCTGCACTGTGCCGCTGCCGACATTTCCATTGATATATGTCTTGCAGCCAATCTGCTCACAGAGCTCGAAGAATTCATGCGTTCCGAAGCTGTTGTCCTCGGTCACTCCGCCCCAGTTCGTATTTACCATTTTCTTTCTTGTTTCCTTAGGTCCTATGCCGTCCTTCCAGTGGTACTCGTCCGCAAAGCAGCCGCCCGGCCAGCGCAGTACGGGAAGCTTCATCTCTTTGAGCGCCGCCACTACGTCATTCCTCATGCCGTTCGTATTGGGAATGTCTGAATTTTCGCCCACATAAAGTCCCTCATAAATACATCTTCCCAGATGCTCTGAAAAATTTCCGTAGAGCTCCGCATTGATGTGTCCCTTTTTGTTCTTTTCGTTGATAAAAAGCTTTGCCATTGTTTTACTCCTTTTATAATTATATTTTATTTATAGCAGAATACCGGTCTGCCATTTTCCCATTTTATCTTCATGAGAAAGGTGTGCCTATTGGGATTGTAGAGCGGATCGCCCTCAATCACGCTCTCCGTCCTCGCATGGTAGACAAGGATGTCCTCGCCTGCCTCATTCACAGTAAACGAATTGTGTCCCGGACCGTATATCCCAAGCGTTTCGTCAGACTTCAATACGGGATAACGCTCCTTCTTCCATGAAAGCGGATCGAGCAAATCGTCGCCCTCATTCGCAGTCAGCATACCCATACAGTACGCAATGCCCGTCTCACTCGCCGAGTATGTAAGGAAAAGCTTACCGTCGTGCTTTATGACGGCAGGGCCTTCATTTACCCAGAAACCCACTCTCTCCCAGTCATAATCAGGCGTCGTCAAAAGCACCTGTACGGTTTTAAGCTTGTTTGGCGTCTCCATCTCCGCTATATAAAGATTGGAAATCTGCCGTCCCACGCCTACCTTTTCCGCCCACACATAATACCGCCTGCCGCCGCTCTCAAAAACTGTCGCGTCAAGTGAAAACGCCCTGAACGAAAACTCGTCGCCGTCCGCGCACTGCATTTTGCCAAGCTCCTTCCAAGCGCCCGTCATCGGGTCTTCATCATCACATTCAAGCACATAAGGCCGTATCGCCCAGATATCCTCTTTCTCGCCGCCCGCAAAATATATGTACCACCTGCCATCAAGCCTGTGCAGCTCAGGCGCCCATATATGCTCGCTCATAATGCCCGACTCATGCTTTTTCCAAACAGTCACCTCCTGCGCATCCGCAATCCCCGCAAGCGTATCCGCGCAGCGCAGCACAATCCTGTCATACGCCGGCACAGACGCAGTAAAATAATATTTACCATTCTCCTGCCTGCAAATAAAAGGATCCGCCCTCTGCAAAATCCAAGGTTCATTATACCTTATTTGTGCATCCATAATCATAACCCTCCTTAATTTATTTAACGGTATCCTCTACCCACCGCCCTAAAACATAATTTTACACCCAATCACACCATACTGTAAATCAATTCAAGAAAACGCCACCCTCGCGTTTTTCTCAAGCATTTAGAAGGTCTTAGGCGGTGTCCCTCCACTGCTTTCAAGCACCTCAGAAAAACGCCGCACTTGCGTTTTTCTTAAACATTTAGAAGGTCTTAGGCGGCGTCCCTCCATCACCTTTCAAGCACCTCAGAAAAACGCCGCACTTGCGTTTTTCTTAAACATTTAGAAGGTCTTAGGCGGTGTCCTTTACCGCCTTAGAGCTTCTTAATGTTTTGGTTTGTGCCCGAAATCATAGTCTGTATATCATACGAAACGACAATATTCGAATTGGCATGTATCTTATAAAACTGCTTCATAACCCTCTCCGCCACCATTCTGCCATTGTCAATGTCCGTACCTATCAGTATTATAAAATACTGCACGCTACTGTAACGGCTGCCTATGTCAACCATTCGCAGCGACGATGCCGCCGCCACCTCCAGCGCTGCCATGGCATTTTCAAATATTTCATTGTCCGTCCGGTTGTTATTCATGTCGCTTATCGTAAAGAGAATCGTCTGCACCTTTTCCCCATCGCGCTTTACGCACCTTGATATATAGCTGTAAAGCGTCTTAAGCTCCTCATACTCCACCTGAAAAATACCGTCCGTCTTGTCCATACGCCCTTCTATCATATAACGGATATGCTCAAGGTCTTTGCCGGTTCTATTAATTTCGGTCATGTCATCACCATTGTCATAAAAGGCATATGCATTTTTCCCGTTTTTCTTTATATAGTAGAGCGCCTTATCCGCCTTGTGATAAAGCATCTTGTAATTGCGCCCGTCAAACGGCGTGACGGCTACCCCTATTGATACAGTCACAAGCCTTCCCCAATTCGATTCCGACTTTTTTTCTTTAAAGCGGTCTATTATGTCCTGACACTTCTCCTGTATCTTTTCCTTTTCCGTAATTCCCGCAAGCAGTATGACAAACTCATCGCCGCCCAGACGAAAAGCTATGTCCTTTTCATCTATATTGCTTTTGATTACCTCCGCCATAGTCCTGATAGCATTATCACCCGCGATATGACCATATGTGTCATTTACCGCCTTGAAATTATCCATATCAAGCATCAGCAAAGCTCCCGCATGGCGGTTATGCAGAAACATGTCTATATTTGTCTCGCCATGGCTTCTGTTGCTAAGCCCCGTAAGCGCGTCTATAGAAGCTTCATTCTTGATGCCCGCCGTATACTCCGCTATTATCTTGTTGAGCAGTTCTCCGCTCTCCTTGACTAATTCAGCTTCCTTTTCCTCTGATTCCACATCCCCGTCGCCGACACGCGCCCCTGTGCGATGCACGCAAAAGCCCTCTTTCAGCATACCGACAAACAAATCCGTAAGCTCAGGGTCAAACTGCGTCCCCCTGTTGTTTTCAAATTCAGCAATAACATTTTCAAGTGACAGCTTGCCCCTGTATATCCTGTTTGATGTCATCGCGTCATAACTGTCCGCAATGCCTATGATACGCGCACACAGAGGTATGTCCTCACCCTTTATGCCATACGGATAGCCCTTTCCGTCATATCTCTCGTGATGATAAAGCGCGCCGTCCGCCACATTCTTTATCATACGGATATCCTTTAATATATCGTTCCCGATGACAGGATGCTTTTTGATAATGTCAAATTCCTCTTTGCTCAGCTTGGTAGGCTTGTTCAAAATGGAGTCAGGCACGCCGATTTTGCCTATGTCGTGAAGAAGCGCGATATAATGTATATTTTGTATCTCCTCCTCGCTCCAGCCAAGCCTCTCGGCTATCGCCTCGGAGCAGACCGCCACTCGCAGAGAATGTCCCGATGTATATGCGTCCTTCGCGTCTATAGTATTCGCTATCGCCATGATAGAATTAAGCGACACCTTCTCCACAAGCTGCGTCTTTTCCTCAAGACGCGACTCCAAGTCCTCCCTCAGCTCATAGAGCTCAATCGTGCGGCTTATGCGGCTCTGCATAACCATAGGCACAAACGGCTTTACAATAAAATCCGCCGCCCCAAGCAGCAGACATTCATTTTCAGTTTCAGGATTCGCGTCCCCGGTCAGAAATATAATAGGAATTTTTCTCCATACGCTATTCTTCTGAATTTCACGCATAGTATCCCTACCGTCCATCCCCGGCATATGCAAATCAAGCAGAATCAGCTTCGGCACACACACCTTCAAAAGCTCCAACGCCTCCTCGCCCGACCTCGCCGTCATCACCTTATAATTTTTTTCAAGAATTTTCTGCGCCACAGCAAGATTAAGCCTGTCATCATCCACCATCAAAATATCCGCATTCCCAACAGCCCTGCTACCATTAATCATAAAATCCTCCATCCAACCCCAAACACCCAAAAGTCTCAAGCCACCAAAGCATTCCATAATTTCATGAAAAACGCCGCCCCTGCATTTTCCAAACACTCAGAATTCTTAGGCTGTGTCCTTTACAGCCACAACATCCCATAGCACCAAGAAAAACGCCGCCCCTGCATTTTCCCAAACACTTAGAAATTCTTAGGCTATATGCCATTTTCCACCAAAACATTCCATAGCATCAAGAAAAACGCCGCCCCTGCGTTTTTCCAAACACTTAGAAATTCTTAGGCTGTGTCCTTTACAGCCTTAGAATTTCTTAGTGTTTTGTCCAACGAACAATACACCCCACCAACTGCTCCAAACTCAGCGGCTTAGTTATATGCTCATTCATACCGGCATTTTTACTTGCAATTATATCCTCCGTAAACGCGTTCGCCGTCATTGCGACTATAGGTATGGTCCCCGCATCCCTCCGGTTCGACGCGCGTATCGCCTCTGTCGCCTGATAGCCGTTCATCACAGGCATCTGTATATCCATAAAGATAAGGTCATAATATCCCGCCCCTTTTTCAAGATATATGTCAAGCGCCTCCTTACCGTCCTCCGCGCACTCAACCCTTATGCCAAGGTCGCTTATAATCTCCGCCGCAATCTCGCGGTTCATTTCATTGTCCTCTACAAGCAGAATGCGCTTGCCGCCCAAATCAACATCCTCATACCGGCGCGCCTGATTTATAAACTCGTCCGCCTTTTTCTCAGTCTTTTCCTGATATTTCAGGAATATCGTGACCGTAAAGCACGAGCCGACATTGACCTCGCTTTTGATGTCTATAGTGCCGTTCATTCTTCGCACGATATTGAGCGCTATCGGCATTCCCAAGCCCGTACCCTCTATCTTGCTCACGCGCGAGTCCTCGGCGCGGCTGAACGGCTCAAAAATCTGCCTTATATATTCCTTTGACATGCCTATGCCGTTATCCTCAATCTCAAACACATAGCACCCATACCCCTGCGCCTGAGACGGCTTTTCTTTCACCCTAAACTCCAGCTTGCCGCCCGGAGGCGTATACTTCACCGCGTTGCCAAGGATATTTATAAATACCTGCTGCAGACGCATCACATCCCCGATAAGCTCCTTGTGCTCTATGTCGCCGACAGTGAGCCTTATCTCATGCATTTTTGACTGCACAGACGGGCGCACCATGTCAAGCACTCCCTGCAAAAGCTCATTAAGGTTAAACTCCTCCTCCGCAAGCGTAATTTTGCCCGATTCGATTTTGCTCATATCAAGCACATTGTTTATAAGCGAAAGCAGATGCTTGCTCGCGGCATCAATCTTATTCAGGCAGTCCTCCACCTTCTGCGTATTCCTGATGTGGAGCTGCGCTATCGTAGCCATTCCTATTATCGCGTTCATCGGCGTGCGGATGTCGTGGCTCATCTTGGAAAGGAACTCGCTTTTTGCCGCGCTTGCGTGATTTGCCGCCTCACACGCCTCTTTAAGCATCTTCTGCTCAAGCTCCTCCCTGCGCTTGCTCTCCGTCACATCCTGAGCCACATAAAGCGCCTTTACCGGCACTCCGCCCTCACTCTGCGCCAAAAGCGCGGTCGCGCGCACCCATGAATATTCTCCGTCAATATTGCCATTGTCCTTGTCAAGAATACGGTACTCCACAGCGGTAAACGGATATTCCTCGCTGAGCGTCTCGCGTATATAACGGCAGTTCATCTTTTCAAGATATTCATCGCGGTCATCGGGATGTACGAAATTCTGCGCATACAGCGCAAATACTTCCTCGCATTCCGCCTCCTGCTTCAGCACCTCGCCCACAGCGCCCATCTGTATTATCGGGTGGAGCGTCTCCATGCGCAGGTCGAGATAATATATTGAAAAGAACAGCCTGCTCAAGCTATTGATAATATGCTGTTTTTCCCGCTCCGCCTCAAGCGCGGCATCCTCTTTAAGCTTCCTCTGCGTGATGTCCCTGCCCAAAATGCTCACGAGGACATTCTTGTCCTGTCGGCTGAAAAATACCTGCTCCTCCAGCCATTTCACAGTCTTATGCTTTGTCTTAAACTGGTAAGTAAATTCATCAAAATCCTCTACCTCTTCTGCCTTAGCGCGCAGCGCGTCAAGCGAAAGCACACTCCAAAAGCGTTTGGCATCACGCTCTTCAATAAACTCTCCGCACGCCTTCCCAAGATAATGGTCCCAGTCGCCGATTCGGTTCTCTCCCTTGTCGCCCTCCACATCAAGATAAGAACGCTCGCAAATCCCGGTATCCAAATCCACTATATTCATGACATTATAATGAGACTTTATAATCGCGGAAATTCGTTTGTCGCTCTGTGAACGCCTTATCTCCTCGCGCTTATGCTCGTCAACATCCTGTTGGACAAGAATGGCATACGCCCCGCCCCCCTCATCCATATAAAAATGCGCCGTCACAGACACATAATGATATTTGCCGTAAAGCATACGCCTGCACAGCAGAGCCTTCTTTTTTTCATTGCTCCCGCTCGCCGCCTTTAAAGCCTCCCATGAAAATTTGTCAAGCATCTCCTCCCTGCTCTCAGGGTGAAAATACCTCATAACCATCTTGGCAAGCACAGTATCCCACTCGACTATGCCCTGCTCCAGCAAATCCTTCATATCGTCCGATACAAGCGTAGGACTTATCATACCTGTGTCAAGCTCGATAATATATATGCCAAAATGCTTTTCGCTGATTGACTTCAATATCTCCCGATGGCGGATATTGCTCTCCTCAAACTCCAAGCCTTTCCTATACGCATCCTGCACATCCTTTACATAGAGCATCACAGTCTGGTTGTCATCCGAGTAATCATAATCAGGCACAATCTCCATCGTATACCATCTATACGCATCGCCAACCCTGCGCCTGTATGTGCAGCTCAGCGTTTTTCTGCCCCTCTTAAACTCCTCACTCAGATATTCTATTCGCATAAATTTCTCAAAACGCCCTATATCCCTTATGTATACATTGCCATTTTTAAGAAAGCTGTGAAACCATTCCGACAGGCTGTGTATCTGATTGCCATAGTCCAAAAGCGCATTGTCCTCATCCTCCCTGACTATCCCAAAGCTCTCCGTAGTCAGATTGGCACGCAAAATACGATTATAAGTATAACCCGCGGTCTCGGCATGAGGCGTAATCTGCAGCATAATGGCGGGAATACTGCTCTGCCATGTTATGCGCGTGGCTGTGACATCTATTATGCTCCCAAACGGACTATCATAATGCACCGCTCTTCCTTCATTCTTTTCACCCATATATATAAGCGGACAGTTACCGCACGCGCCCGAAAATACCTCATTGCAAATCATACCCTCCCCGGCAGCAGGAACAGCCTCCTTCACGCGCCTGTTCAGGTACAAAATTTCATGATTATCCTCGCGTATGACATACACGCCCGTCGTATGCATTGAATCCAAAAGCATTTTGTAATCTTCGATTTCCATGCTAACTCCAATCTGCCCGCCTAAGCGGGTTTCCAAATCAAACAGGAAACGCCTCCCCCTGCGTTTCAAATACCCATTTTATATATTTTATCACACTTGCCTGACAAAAGCTATTAATTTTGCAACTTGTCACATAACTTTCAAAATTTTAACGGATTTTCGGCGCTTCAAAAAAACAGGGACACAACGCCAAAGGTCATGTCCCCTAACAATTTACATTAAGCTACAATTAATTTACTCCCAAATCCGCCCAGCTCGCAGCCCCTATGTATGGAAGCATTGCGTCTGAATATGAAGTATTTGCCGTATCCATATACTTGAACACATTATAGGCAACCTTTGGAGCGCCAGTATTGGTCATAACTCCTACAGCCATACCATCGCCTGCTATCTCCGATGCGTTGTCGACCTGCCTGTGGATTATGACGCCCTCAATAAACGGATTCGAAGCCGTAAGCTTATACGCATATACCATAGCGGCAGCCTGAATATTCTGGTCCGTCGGTATCTGTGGATTATATGAGGTAAATCCCATCTCGGAAATCAATATATGTCTCACCGCACCGCCGGGTGAAAGCAGAAAGCTCTGCGCCATATGGTTTGTGACTACATCCATATTTGCGGGAGACACCATGCGCGAGTCATCCGCATGAGTGACCAGATTCATAGCGGCATAGGGCGACGGTATATTCCAAAACGCGGCATTATACAACGGCACAGGATAAGGATGAATTGAAAGTCCCCAGTCAATATTTCCGCTTGCACTTATATATTTTGCAAAGCTGTCCACTATCTGCCTGCCCTGATATGCAAGCTTGTTTGAATCGGTATGCGTCCATCTCTGGTCAACGCTTATAAACACCCTAGCGCCCGCATTCTGACTCTTTATAGCGTTATAGCAAAGACGCACCTCTTTGGCGTACTGTGCCGCAAACGCTTCAGCGCCTATATTTCCCATATAATGCCATGGCGAATTGTTATTAACCTCATTGCCGATAATCCAGCTATGAATCGTACCGGCTGAACCGGAGTAACGGTTTGCAAGGAAAGATAGCAGCGCCTCGATTTTTTCTACCGACGCCTGCTCATTTACATTCAATGCATAGCAATTTTTGCCTGCCGCACGCGCAGCGGGGAGAATCAAATCCAATGTCGCGGGATTATAAGTATTCTTTATAATCATAACGACATTCGCGCCCGTATTTGAAAGCAATCCGCATACGGCATCATACTCAGCGACAACAGCCGCATTAAAGCTGAAATTTTTGCCATTGTATGTATAATTTATGCCGCCTGCCGTAAAAAATCTGCTTACATCAAGCTCATATGAGGCATATCCTACTCCCAAGTCCTTTAGCTGTGTCGCATACTGCCAGTCAGCAGTAAGCCCCTTCTTTGATTTGACAGGATAGCTTGTCGCTTTCTCCGCAACAGCCTCGGGATTCGTTATATACATCTCCTGACTTACAGGCATAAAAGCGCCTCCGCGCTTAACCGCTACGACAAATCTTGAATACAGCTTTGAGTCCGCTTTGTTAAAATTTAAAGGAGTATTGAATTGCGTCGTCTCCGCAGCAGCAGCCATCGCGCAGTAATCAGTCCTCGAACCGATTCCCTCCTCATACGGCTTTAACTCAAACAAATAATACACGCCGTCATCGCTCTGCGCCACAGGTCCTACTGAAACTACGGTAACCTCCTGCCCGGTAATGACACAATTATAAATCGTTATCGACGGCTCTGCCGCAAGCGCCGTCGCGGACAGCATGAAAATAAACAGCAACGACAAGCCAAGCCACAAGCTCCATTTTTTCCTCATATCCATTCCTCCACCTTAAATACATTCACTACTATTTTACTGCGCATATAAACACAGCGAGATGTTTTGAGTATATCATTTATCTAAAATTCAGTCAATATGTCAATATTGCATTTTTTATCCATTAGTTTATAATCGGATAGTTCATCTCAATCAAAGTATTCCCTGCACTTTCCGGCGTTAAGTACATACTGTTTAAACCGCACCACCCGTCACTTGGCAGAAAATTGTTATTATAAATATCAATCACTTGCCTTTTTCGCGACAGTGTCTGTGGCATATTATACCAATTATTATTTTCCGCACCTCCACCTGCAACAGATATATATGTAATCCCTTCCCTAAAGGCGGGCAGTTCCTCTATTCCTGACGCATTATCAAGCTGCTCCATATATTCACAGCTTTCTTGAGCGTCAAGATGATTGACAAGCTTTGAACCTGAGCTTGTATAATAACCGTCCGCATACAACATTCCTTCATTTTCCAATATCTCTGTCATATCAACATCAAACATAAGGTTCATATTTGTCAAATTATATACATTTTTATCCTCATACGCTACCGCCATAACTTTCGTCCCGCGAAAAGTAAAGTATGTTGGATTGCATGTCCCCATGGAATGTATGGAAAACACATATGGTGACTTATAATTTTCCAACACACAGTTATCCATCGTAAAGTACGAGTTGCCCTTGGTGATTTCTTCCTTCGTATTGTGATAGTAAATACAGCCACCCATACCATACGAGATAAGCTCACACTGTTCAAGCGTGACGTAGCTCTCCCCTCTGCCTCCTATGCCCATGCAAAAGTTGTTATCTGAAATAATCTTGCAGTTTTTCATATATACATTTTTTCCATACAAATAATTACTGTCTATATGAACTGCATAACCCGAGAAATTACTCTGCCATAATGCAATTTCGTCTGCGGTATCATCTATTCCACCTGATACAGTGGGAAATGTATATGCAAACCTGCCTGTCTTACCGTCATAGCCGCATATAGTCAAATTCTCCACTCTGCCTGCTGCAAAAATAAGCGGAGCTTTATCATATCTTGATGAATCATATTTTATAATACATGTATCTCTATCCCAACCCACAAGGTTTATCGTCTTATTAAATATTTCTACACTTTCCTCATAAATTCCCGGAAAAATTATCAGCGTATCGCCAGATACCGCAGCATTAACTCCCTCTTGAATAGTGACAAAATCTCCACTCCCATCCTGCGATACAACATATGTATTACTTTGCTCGGCATTAACCCTCAATGCCTGTGTCGCGGCAAGTAAGATAAATACCAAAAAAGCGACAACATATTTCATGATTTTCAATTTCTGTATATAAACATTTATACTCATTTGTATGTCCCCCTTCAATCTACCTATTTACAGGTGATTGCGAAATGTGTTCTAAGCCGTCCGAATTTAGTCAAAACATATAAAAATCGCGTCAATGTACTGTATCACAGATACAGTACACAAGCGTTCCGCGAAACGCCGCTTATTTTTTATATTTTGCCTAAATTCTACACCATCAAATAGCGTTTGGCAAATGCCTATACCCATTTTATATAAACATTTATGAAATCCCATTCAATAATGTAAAGTTTGGATAAAATATACAAAATGAGCGACAATTCACGCAACTCTTTGAGTTGCGCACAAAGTTTCGTTTCAATATAAGAAAACCCAAAAGCTAAATACTTTCGGGTTTTCAAGAGGCGCAGACCGGATTTGAACCGGTGCATCAGGGTGTTGCAGACCCACGCCTTACCACTTGGCTACTGCGCCACACATTAAAATTATATTAATATTATTTAAAATAATGACTCCAACGGGAATCGAACCCGTGTTACCGCCGTGAAAGGGCGATGTCTTAACCGCTTGACCATGG
>CANQSB010000059.1 GCA_947626435.1 uncultured Lachnospiraceae bacterium
GTAATAATCTAAATTTACTTGAGGTATTTTTTTCTGTCAATATCTTAACCTATTTAAAGTATACAGGAAGCTTTCTATTTTCTATAATAGATGCTTTAAGTCGTGGGGAAATCTTTTAAAATCTTTTATATACTTTATCGTACAAATCCTATAAAAATAAATATAAATGTTGTGAAACGCCCTTTTTATGTTGTGAATGGAATTTTAAAAAGCCGACGCTGAGATTGCGACGGCTTTCATAAGCTTGTGCATAAATATTTTGAAAGTCTACCTGCCGAATTGGTCCAGATATTCCTGCGCCTTTTGAAGCGATGCGCCAAGCTGTGTCTGAAGCTGTTTTATGATTTCACTGTCCGACAGATTTAGATCATAGCCCATTCTAATAATTCCTTTAACCCCGCACTCAATACCCTGCTCAATACCTTTTTCTATCCCCCTGTCATATATGCTCTGCCCCATGCCGCTCATCTTATCAACCTCCTCCCGTATTTGAGGGTTTCTATCCATATCTATGTATTTTTGAATATTCTCCTTATCGGAAGAAAATACAGCATTTAAGTATTTGAATATATCACAATCGGGTGTTTTTCTCCCGCGTCTGATTATCACCACTTCCATCAAGTCATAGTTTTCTACAGGCTCATCTGCATTTCCTACCATGTCTTCCTTTACAAAATGATACCTTGTCACAGTATTTTTCAGCTTTTCAGGTATGTTTTCATTGCAAACCCATATGCTGTAAGCTTTTTCCAGCCGATTATAGTCTGTCGTTTCCGTAAGTATGCCAAGCTGCGACGAGATTTCCCTTGCTACATAGTATGTACCGCGTTTCGTTATCGGGTATTTTACATTATAATCGTTATGCACTTCAAAATTTATGTGCAGCATTATGCAAATCATCTCATTTGAAAGCCTCGGATTTTTTACCTTAAAGCGGCAGTCATAGTAAATCGTCTTATCCGTTGGCGAAATCATCTCTGTGCCTGCATCCTTTATCCGTAGCGGCAGGTCGCTCACTGTGTCTGACAGGCTTATCGAGTCCGCGTCTATCAGAACAATTATCTCATCGTTCGTACAGTCCTTAAATTCGGCGACTACCTCCTTTAGTATCGGCGCGATTGCTTCGCGGTATCTGAAAAATGCCTTGCACATCGCGTCGTACTTCTGCCTGCCGTCCATTATATCTATAAGCTGTATTATTTCATCGTTCATCAGTTAAATTATGCCTTTCTGTAATTTTAATATATCATCTATGCGTGGGGATTTCAAGATTATAAGATTAACCATTTGGCTTTAATTTTATGCTTTTGAAATTCAAGATGAATATGATTTGTTAGAAAATTCTATAAAATATGTAATTCACACTCAATATTACATAAGTACTGCATCAGGATAACATATGTTAGAAAATTTTATAAAATATGTCATTTGCACTTAATATTACATAAATACTGCATTAGAATAACATATGCAAAAAAATATGTAAACTCAAATGTAAAAAAAACGAACTGTAAAATTTTTATAAACTGTAATGCTTATTTATTTTATATGGAAACATTTTTCACAGCAAACAGACGAATGGCGGCTGCCACACTGAAATTAGTGTGACAGCCACATAGGAAATTATATAAATCAGGAAACATGCCAATGGTTATTTGTCATTGTCGTCCTTTGTATCCGTTTCGGTTTTGTCGGTCTTGTCGGTTGTTTTATCGGAAATTTTATCTTTATATTTGTCTGTGTCCTTGGCTTTATCCTTATCTTTTTCTTCTGTCTTGTCTTTATCCTTATCCTTGGTTTTATCGCCTACTTTTTCATCTATTGTGCTGTCAAAAAGCTTTGAAATCGTGTCCGAATATACGCCATTTCTATTGTAGGTCACATCTACGCCCTTTGTCCTTGCCGCCGCGTTGGATATTGCGTACGCTTTCTGAGATATTTGGTTAGCATAAGAGCCATAGCCTGTAAACAGCGTTTTGAGTGTGGATATGTTGTCAAGCTCAATTTTGCCATCGCCCAAGGTTGTTTTTTCTTTTAGGACATCCTCGTTAAACTCCAGCTTATTGCCTGTGCCTATGCTGATTCCCACTTTTGAGAGCAGGTTGCCTGTTTTCTTTGTTATGCCTGTCAGCCATACAGCATTGCGCAATATATTTTTTGTCTCGGAATTTCCTGCCTGCTCCACTACGGTATTGTAATCATCAACAAAGGCTTTGACTGCCTTTGTGATAGCGTCCCAGTCGTAATCCTCGACTTCGATTTCCTCTCCTGTTTCTTCGTCTGTTTTCTTGAATTTCTTTTTTTCATAAAGAGCGGAATTTCCCAGCGCATCAGCAGATTTTTTCAGGGAATCTGCGCTTGAACGCATCATTGTAAGTTTTTTTGACGAATCGCCGAAGCGTGACTTCGTATCCGCGTCCTGATTTGCATAGTATGCCTTCATCAGCTTTCCGTAGCTGCCGTTTTTAATCATTGCGTAGTCGGACAGGTTGATTGCGCCTGTATCGTTTCCTGTGGAAAGCGTACCGCCAAACAGCGCTGAATAATTGAAATTGGTGTTATACTGGTTTAAATAATCGTTATAGTCGTTGAAATTTATTCCTGACATAAGCTTTGCCTCCTTATTGATTTATATTTTGTAGATAATTACGAAACATGTTCTAAACCGTCCAAATTTAGTCAAAATATATATAAATCGTCGCTTATTTTATATATTTTGACTAAATTATATGTTGTCAAATAAAGTTTCACAAACGCCTATTTTATTGAGAAATTGTTGTGTTTCAGGCTAGATAATCTACATTGACGCCTGTATTTTCTTTGGCAAGGATTTCTTCTTTAATATCAGCAGGAACTTCATCTGTTTCATTTGTTTTAAATTTGTTTAACAGTTCTTCCTTTGTTTCTGCTATTGCAATTCGTGCCTCCTGCTGCTTTTCTTTTATGATTATTTTTTCGGCTTTCTGCTCCTGATTTTTTTCTTCTTCTTTCTTCTTCGCGCGTTTTTCCTCTAGCTGCTTCTGTACTTTTTCTTTGTAAACGGTTCCTGGATTTTCGACTGGTTTTGCCCTGCTGATACCCCAATAAGTAATGTTTCCATCTTTGTCAATCACTGTTCCGCTGGCAATTTGTTCTCCGCCCATAGCCTCGATTTCTCTTTTAAATCTTTCTCCCAATTCAGGAACTTCAGCAATCGCTTTTTCATACTTTTCCGCGGCTGCCGGATTAGATGCCATTTTCTCAAGGACACTGGAAGAAATAGCAATATTATTACCCCCACTGCAACTGAACATATATGCCTTACGCTGTTTCAAATTAGAAAAATCCGCCACCGTAATATTCACATTAGGATATTTCTGACGCAGCGCTCTCAAATATTCGTCCGTAGTCTGACTGGCGGAAGTTTTTGTCTCATAAGCGTTTTTTACGCTGCCCGCCTGTTTCGTTTTGTCGGCGCTGTCCTTTGAAACTGTCTGCTGTTTTTCCGTTTCTGATTTTTTTGTCGTATATGTACTCTCATATACGCTGCTGTAATCTCTGTTAATTTCCATTGCCATAATCCTGACCTCCTATTCGATAAAAATATGAACTCCGTTTCCAAAAAACTCTGAAAGTATTCTTTCTATATATTCTATCGTAAAAAATATTTGAAAATAAATATAAATGTTGTGAAACGCCCTTTTTATGATGTGAACGGCATTTTAAAAAGCCGATACATCTCTGCATCGGCTTTTTTATATGGCTGTATTAAATTTTGAAACTAATGCTCAAACCGCAGATACTCCAAATCAAAGCTGCTGCCCGGCAGAAAAATAAGCTCAATCTTTCCCTTTCCTTTAATCCCGTCAAGCGCAAAGCTCTGCTCTCTGCACACGCCGCCTGTTCCCGCAAATTCCAGTATAGAATTTGTCGTCACGCCCGCTTCGTCCGTAAAATGAAGATGTATTGTATTTCCCGACAATGAAGTGCCTCCGCAGACAGTAAGGCTTGACGCCCCATCCTTTCCAAAATCCATATCATCATACAAAAGCACAACATTGTTGCCGATATCACGCACTGCGCGTCCGTCGCGCCTAAAGCTGTCGCCATATACAGAGTCAGCATCCTGCGCCCAGAGCTGCTCATACGCCTTGTCAGGCTTTTTGAACACAAAGCCCTTAATATGCACCTTTTCGCGCAGCACAAACGCAATAGTGTTAAGCCCCTTAATACGCTCGGGAAGCTTATATGTTTCCTCCTGATATGTATTCCAAATCGACGGTTTTTGATATACCACTGTGGTTATGCGCCTGCTGCCCTCCTCATAAGGCATGCCGAGCCAGATATCAATATCATAAGGATTTCCGTCAAGCGCAAATATCGGAAGCGTGACCTCGTCAGAGCCAAAATCGCCAAAATCAACATTGTCATACACTGGACCGCTCAAGTTTTCCCTGTCTGTTGCCACTCCCTTATCATTGCCATTGCCAAGCTGTCCATATGCCCTTGTATAAAGCCCGCCTGTAACAAATTCATACGGGCTTAAAAAGGCCTTTCCTATTCCCTCCGCCCGATATTCGAGCTGTGAAATAAGCACCGTCTTTTCACAACATTTTACCATGCAGCGCACCACAAAATCACCGTCACCAAGCGCCGTAATCTTTGCAAGCTTTTTTCCGTCCGCACTTTCAAATGGCTCGACCTTGGCAAAGCTTACAGGTATTCCTGACTGGTTTACTGCTTTCCATGCCAATTCCTTGTCTGTAGTATTGGCAGGGTACAACTGCGCTTCCACAGTAAGCTCTCTCTTTTCCTTAGTAATGCAGCGGCCGTCCATAGCGCACAACTCCGCTTTTCTGACTGGAATGCGTTCAGGCAGAGACTCTTTTGCAGTCGGCAGCTTTTGACAGTCCTCAAGATATGTATGTCTGTCATCCTGTATCTGGGGCACATTTGAGCGTACAACTGTATTTACAGTGACCTCCGCGCTTTCAAGCCCATTGCCTTTTATATGAAGCTTAATCTCCCCTGCCTCACAAGTAGAGCCAACTACTACAAGCAGTTTTCCATTGAAAAGCTTTCTCACATTTGTCTTATATTCATCATAATCCGTACTGTCGCCATTGTCCATGCCGAGAATACGGCCGCACCCCTCAAGCCTTACTTCCACATAATCAGAGGCGTTCTCAACCTTGTTCCCGTCCTTGTCAAGCATTTCTATAGTGACAAAACAAATATCATTTCCGTCAGCAATAAGCTCACTCTTGTCGGCATGCGCTATAATGCGGCTGCTGTCGCCAAATGATGTGCGGCTATCCCTTGCTGCCTCATTGCCGTCTTTGTCGTAAGCTACCGCCGTAATCGTGCCCTTCGCATATTCAAGCTGCCAGTCAGCGACAAGCTTTTTTCCATGCGCATGGTCTATCTGACGCCTGCCCTGCGAAACGCCGTTGACAAACAGCTCTACTTCGGGCGCGTTGGTGCATGCGCGGACATCTATTTTCTGCCCATCGTTAAAATCCCAATACGGAAAAAGATGAACCATCGGCGCTTTTTCAACATCCGTCCACTCCGCCTGAAAGAAATAATACGAGTCCTTGGGAAAGCCCGCCGTATCAATCTGTCCGAAATAGCTGTTTTTTGTGTGGTAAGGCGTAGGCTCGCCTATATAGTCAAAGCCTGTCCATATGAACTGTCCCAGTATATACTCGCAGTCCCTATCATCAACAATGCAGTATTCCCAGCTTTTTGCGCCCCAGCTTGTCGAAGAATTTCCAAGTGAAGAACACTGTTCGTCGTCATCAGACAATACGGGCTGGCTGAGCGGAAAGCGGTATACGCCGCGGCTGTGGACAAGCGATGCCGTCTCGCTGCCGTACATAATCCAGTCAGGATGTGACTTGTGCTGCTCCCTGTAAAGATGTTCGCCGTAGTTATACCCTGCCGCTTTTACGATATCTGCACACTTCTGTGCGCCCTCCCACGCCATATAGTTAGAACCTATCGTGACAAGCGCGTTTTCTTTTGGGTCATGAAGCCTCACCAGACTTTGAAGCCGCCTCGTAATATCCTGGCCATGCTCGTCTGCGTGAGTGTCGTAGATTTCATTTCCGATAGACCACATCAGCAGGCAAGGATGATTGCGGTCGCGGCGAACCCAGCTTCTTACATCTTTAGGACACCACTCCTTAAAGAAGCGCCCATAGTCATAGTCCGTCTTCGTCCTCTCCCACATGTCAAAAGCCTCGTCTACTACCAGAAAACCCATTCTGTCGGCAAGCTCGAGCACCTGCGGGTCAGGCATATTGTGGCTTGTGCGCAGGGCGTTGCAGCCCATTTTCTTTAAAGCTTTAAGCTTTCTTTCAAAAGCGGGCGCGTGAAACGCCGCTCCAAGGCACCCTAAATCATGATGTTCGCAGACGCCATGTATTTTGATATGCTCTCCATTTAAGAAAAGACCCTTTTCCCTGTCGAATGTAAAGGTTCTAAAACCGACAGTAATGTCATTTTTATCGACAATCTCTCCGTCCAAGTAAAGCTCCACGCGCAAATCGTAACATTCAGGATTTTCTATGCTCCACTGCTTAGGGGATGACACGACTGCGCTTATTCCGGCTATCCCTGCCGCAAGCTTGGACGCACCACATTCGCCATTTGGAATGTCTTTGTTTTCTTTCTTCCACTGCTGAAAGCCGAAATCCTGAACAAGCTTGTCCCCTCTCCAAAGCGTATACTTGCATTGCGCGTCCTCCCATTTTGAACCGTCAAGCTCCGTTTCCGCCTCGAGCAAAAATCCGCCGTCCGCAGGCTTAATCGTCACATATGTACCGTCCAGTGTAAGGTATGCTGCGCCGCACTTTTTCATCCACACGCGTCTGTATATGCCCGCGCCCGAATACCATCTGCTGTTTGGCGACTGATAGCGCACCTGCACTATCACCTCGTTTGTCCCGTCATGCACAGCCTCCGTAATGTCCATATCAAATGTCGAGTAGCCATATTTCCAGTCGCCGATTTTTTCGCCGTTCACATAAACTGTGCTGTCCATATATACGCCGTCAAAGCGCAAAATAATCCGCTCATAATCAGTAAACGCCTTATCAGCGTCAAATACTTTCCTGTACCAGCCTGTACCGTTTTGGTATAAATCCCTTGCATTGTATATCAGCCAGTCATGCGGCAGCTCTACCGCATTAAAATCTGCCTTTCTGCCCTCAATGTCAGCAAGCTCCGTCCCCAACTCAGTAAGCAAAAAAGTCCAGCCGTCATAAAATGGAATTAAATGTGCGTTCATACCTACCTCCTACGTTCTTTCCCTAATATTTCCACATAATACCGCATCCGTTGCGCCCATCAAGCTTAAACTGCCATGACACATACTAATAATAGCTCATCAACCCGATAATAATATTTACATGATTTGTATGTCCAACTTCATCGACAATGTAACTCGCTTGCCAGGTCAGGCTTTTTTGAGCGGAACACAATTATTGGAATTTGTCGATATAATCCAACCATTTAACATACATTTCATTTCAAATTATATTGTTCCAAAAATTCTGAAACAGTCAAAACAGAGTTATCTTTCGGAAAATGCTTTATATTTCCCGTAATCAGCTTTGCGCCGCAAAACTTTGCGACCTCATAAAACTTCTTGTCTGCTTCATCTGAAAAATCAACGTTCAACGGCTCCGCAACTACACTGCGCCCGTTATCTACAATCCAATCAAGCAAAGCACTCACTTCGCCATTTGTAAATTTAAATTTTGGTCTTGTTAAAACTTCTTTGTACTCGCTTAAAATTCTGTAATCATAACAAGGGATTAACCCTCCGCTTATTATCAGACTTAAAACCCTTGCAGGAGCGCCATTCTTTGACCATAAAGCAGATACAAGAATATTTGTGTCAATCACTACAAGCATATCAATCTCCTTGGCGTGCAGCAGATATTTCAGCTTCAATTTCCTCATCGGTCATATAGCCGTTTTCTGCAGCTTTCATACGCATAGAATTAAAAGCAAGCATTGCTTTCGCCTGCCTGACCGCTTTTACGGTTTCCTCAAAACCACCCTCAGCAATATCAATCAAAAGCGCCGTTGGTTTGCCATTGTTAGTAATTACGACCTCGCCATCAGAAGAAAGATCATCCCATATACTTTTTGGAGTAGTTCTTAAATCTCGTACCGTGTAAAAATTCATATCAATCACCCCATAAATATTTTACCATATTGTATCACAATTGTCATCAAATTGTGCGTATTAGTTTATGCAAATCCAGGCTCCTTCCCCAGCATTTCCACATAATACCCGCACCCATTGCGCTCATCAAGCTTGACCGCCACATCATAGGCGCGCCGATAATAATAATCCTGCAGCTCATCAATCCGATACTCGCCGTCTTCGCGGTACAGCGGAAACGATGAGTCTAAGTTAAGCTTTACTGTAGTCTTCTTTCTCCCCTCTGCAAGCCTCTTGAAGAAAATGCTCATTTTGCGGCTTTCCCTGAATATGGCTCTCGGATTTCTGTCCTCCTGAAACCTTTTCCAGCATTGCTTGTAATACCTAAGCGCCTTGCCCAAATCGGCATACGCGTAACAGCATATCAAATCGTCCCAAACCTCCAGCTTATTGCACAAGTCTTTTCTCCTTTCAAGGATTCTGCAATATTCCAAAGCTTTTTCCAAATTTCCGTTGTTAATATAGTATTGCAAATAATCTAATTTCATATTGCCCCAAGCCCAATAACGGTCACCGCCGCCACAACGCAGATTAAAACTTTCAATATCCTTGGCAAGCTCCTCTGCACGGTCAAAATCGCCATTTTTCAAATAAAACCGTATCTGCGTGTTTCGCTCACACGCCCTGCAGTCGCTGTTTTCATCTCTCGGTTCTTTCTCAAATGCATAAAAAGCCTTTTCCGCCTTTTCCTTATCAAAATCCTCGTAAAAATAATACATCTGACGGTAATATGAGCGCAGGCTGTAGCCGCACTCTATGCTCCGCCGTTTAAAGTCCTCATAAAATTTCATGCAGTCCGCCATAGGGATTTGATAAAAATCAGCGCAGTCATTCAGCAGCCATTTGTAATCCCACATAACATGGGGCAGCATCTTCTCTCCCTTATAATATTTAGTACACGGCGCATCAGGATATTTATCTATAAGCGCCAATACCTGCGGAAAAATCACAAACATATCAAGCTTGTCCCAATAAAAGCTTGACTCGTAGCACAGCATAAGCCTGAAATACAGTTGAAACGGCACATCGTTATTTTCGTCCGCCTGTTTTATCGCATCATATATGCCCTCTATCCTCGCCTTTCCATGCTCCAGCTCATTGTATCTTCTTATACATTCGTCAGAATCATACATCTGAAAGCCCCCTCTCCATCAATAACAGGATATTCCTGTTTAACATTCCCAGCTCATTGTTGTGCAGAGTAAAGCCCGCTATCTGCAAAGCCTGCACATATAAAATTTCGACAAAAATCCGCCACTGGCTCTCGTCGCCGCATGAAGCCAGTCTCCTGACTAAAGGGCTGCTGTAATTGAAATACAAAGCCGCCGCGGTCTTTGCCGCCGTTTCCTCCTTAAACGCGTCAAGCATATTGAAGAACATAGAGCTTGCCTGAGCGCGCGACTCATCTACCTGCCGCAGAAAAACCGCGTTTTCATCTACCAGATAAAATGTCGGCTGCTGATAAGGCGAAAAATGCTTGACCTCCGCCCGACAGTCGTATGCCATCAAAATGCGGTCTGCAGCTTTCACAAAGTCAAACACCTCGTCCTGCTCATCAGGCGAAAGCTCCTCCATAAGCTCCTCGACGCTCCAGTCCTCCACGGCGCTTACCTCCAAGCCGTATGTTTCACCCAGCGTTTCAAGCAAATCAAGCGAATGGACATATGTGACATTTATCAGCAGCTTGTCCTGTGCAAAGAAAAGCTGTGAAAGCTGTTTATATTTCCCTGCTGTCGGCGCATATACAAGCGGCTCTTTGCCCATGCGCAGTTCATAGCCTGTCCGCCGTCCGCGCGTCGTTTCAAATTCGTAATAATCTATAAATATCTTAAACAGCTTTGGCGACTCAAGCGCAAGCGACGTCAGCGTCAGATAATGCAGCTTAAAAAATTTTTCAAGCATTTGCGGCAAATTTTGCGCCAGCCCCTCTATGTAAGAGATAAGACTTTCCTCAATGGCATCGCGCGCCTGTTCAAGCTCCTTATCGGCATAAAAGCCCTCCCGTGACGCTGTCGGGCGCAGCAGAGTGCTGTTTATAATACACCTTGTAAATACAGCCCAGTCAGGCAGTATTCCCTCCCCGCTTTCCGTCAAGAGCATATTTTTGAGATAAATGCGGTGGCTTCCCTTTGCCGACGGCAGCACGGAATGATTCAGTATGTATGCCACGCCCGAAACGCCTCCCTGCTCTGACGAAAACGGCACGCAGTCAAAAAAACCTTCCTCAAACATGACCTGCCCGAACAGCATAAGCTCATCTTTGTTCGTCTTTCGCCCCTCCCATGGCAGATATACGGGATTTAGCTGCTCCTCCTCGCCGTTCTGCCGTATAATCACAGGGAACGGCAGCAGCATGCCATAATATATCAAAAGTTTCCTTATCGTCTCCTTCGTGAAATACTCCTCTCTGCCTTTTTTTGCGCAAAGTATCACCCTCGTGCCGCTTTGGGGCATATCGGCAGTTTCCGCGCCGCCGTCAACAGCGCGTATGCCGTATGTGCCGTCAGGTCTGCCCTGCCATTCCAAAATCGGCGCGTCTTCGGATTTGCACGACCTTGTGAGTATGCGTATCTCATCCGATACCATAAAGCACGAAAGCAGCCCTATGCCAAACCTGCCTATATAATCCGAACGCAGAGAGTTATCCTCAAGCCCGCGCTTTGACGATTCGCCGATAATAGCCAAAAATCTGTGTATCTCGTCTTCCGTAAGCCCAAGCCCGTTATCTGTAAACGTAAGCCTGAGCCCTTCTTCGATTTCAAGCCGTATGCAGCCGTCGTTTTGTGCATTTTTTTTATTATTCCCTAATCCGCTTTCAAATGTATTGTCCTCTAAATCCTCTGCATTTTGACGTTCATTAATCCATTTAGCCTTAGCCGTTATCGCGTCGGCTCCGTTCTGCAGCAGCTCGCGGATATACACATTAGGGCTGCTGTAAAGGTGGTCGGAAAGAATTTCTATCATTCCCCCAAGATTTACCTGAAAACGGTAATTGTTATTGTCCATGTTTGTTTCTCCCTGATTTATTTAAGAATAAAAAGCAATTTCATTATACCACTAATAAATAGGGGTGTAAAACCAAAGGTACTTGAGTTTCCTCAAATTATAACTGTCAAAATACCCGCATAACGAATCAAGGCTATGCGGGTTATTTACTGTTTTTATCTACTTATGGTATGGCTCATTGTTAATAATCCTGTACGCCCTGTATATCTGCTCCAGCAAAATCACGCGCATAAGCTGGTGCGGAAATGTCATATCCGAAAAGCTCAGCTTTTCATCAGCTCTTTTTAGTATGCTGTCATGCAGTCCCAAAGAACCGCCTATCACAAATGCTATGCTGCTTTTTCCCGATACACCTAACTTTTCGATATGCTTGGCAAAGTTTACGGAATTGCGCTTTTCACCCTCTATGGCAAGCGCTATGCAGTACATATCTTCACGTATGTGCTTAAATATTCTCTCCGCTTCTTTTTGTTTTATCTGTGTTTCAATGGCTTCCGATGCTCCGTCAGGCGTTTTCTCGTCAGCAACCTCAACTATATCAAGCCTGCAATACCGTGAAAGTCGTTTTGCATATTCTTCCACAGCGTCGCGGTAATATTTTTCCTTTATCCTGCCCACGGTGATAAGCGTTATGTTCATATTGCCTACACTCCAATCTATCATTTGCGGCTTAAATTCCGCCCCATACAGAGCAATTTGTTGGTTTATACTTTTTCTAATTTTCATTTTTCTCATTAAAAACTCTACAATGAATAACAAATTAAAACCTAACAAATAAATATATATGAAAAATGCCGCTATTCAATTTTTTCTAACATTAATAGACTTTTATAACTCGCTTTTACGGTTCTATAATTTTTTAATGTTTTTTCTTAATATTTTCCTATTTGCTGATTATTATTTAAATAATAACGCAGATTTCTAGCCATACCTTTTTTCACAAGTATTCCCCTGTCCGTCAGTTCACGCAATACCAAGATTGCTGATGCCTGTGAAATGCCAAGCGCATCCTGAATATCCTTACGGATAATATAGCCTTTTTCTTTACACAGCCCTATCACAGCCTGAATACGCTCTTCTTTTTCGGGCTGATACCTTTCTTCCTTTTTAATCCGAAGTCTTTCTTCCCTTATGGGCATATCGGTACTTTTATAATATCCATAGCTTTCTCTCAAAACACTAGCCACGCCAGCCTCATATGAATAAATATCCTTCTGAAAATTCGTATTCGGCAGAGTGATTTTAAACGCGTTGCTGCTTGTCTCAATCACAGGCTTTTCCTTGTATTCATCATAGCACTCATTTATTTTTAAAATGCCTGTCCCGTATGCCTCAATCAGCTTTAGGCGGTAAAAAATA
>CANQSB010000060.1 GCA_947626435.1 uncultured Lachnospiraceae bacterium
GTAATAATCTAAATTTACTTGAGGTATTTTTTTCTGTCAATATCTTAACCTATTTAAAGTATACAGGAAGCTTTCTGAAATTACAATGTGCCGTTATAGTGGTTCTTATTAGGAACACTAATGCAATGATAACATTATTGCAATTTTTTGTCAATCGCGGTATAGTTAAAACATTAAGAAACACTAAGGCGGCAAAAGACGCCGCCTAAGTGTTTCTAAATGTTTAGGAAAAACGCAAGGGCAGCGTTTTTCAGGGTGTGTCGAATAAGACAAGTGATGTCACCTAAGTGTTTCTAAATGTTTAGGAAAAACGCAGGGGCGGCGTTTTTCAAGGTGAGTCGAAGAATGTAAAGGATGCCGCCTAAGTGTTTCGAGTCAATTTTTGTGTGGAGTGTTCGATGAAAGAGGAAAGAGAAAGGCTTCCCGATATCCTTAGAGGCTTTGCTATTATTTTGGTGGTGCTGGGGCATTGTATTCAGGAGGGGAGCGGGGAGAGGTTTAGTGCGGAAACGCTTTATTTTTATGATAGGCTTTATCAGTTTATTTATAGTTTCCATATGCCGCTTTTTATGATGATAAGCGGGTATTTGAGCTGGGGGAGCATGAGGCGTGCTGATACTAAGGAAAAGCGGATAAGGCTTTTGAAAAAAAGGGTGGCAACCCTGCTTTCTCCGATATTTTTGTGGACTGCGATTGATTATGTAAGAGTGCTGATTACCAATTATATTAGGGGAGATGAACAGCCGCAGGCGATTGTGTTCGTATATTTTTACAACGCGTTCAATAATTTATGGTTTTTATGGGCTGTATTTTGGAGCTTTATAATTGTGTACGTAACATATTATTTTTTCAAAAATTCAGTTTTTATGTATGTGGTTGTATTTGTCCTGCTTTTTTTTATACCTGACGGCTTGGGACTTGGGGCATATAAGTATATGCTGCCATATTTTGTTGTGTCTTTTTATGGGCATAAATATATTGAAGAACATAGAAAGCAGGCTGATAAATTTGTGAAACCTTGGGCTGCAGTGGTGGCGGGGGTTATTTTTGGAGTAATGTTTTTGTTTTTTGATGAAAATGCGCTTATTTATCTTACTGGATATAAGCTTGTGGGAAAGGATGCGTCAAGGCAGCTTTTGATAGACTTTTACAGAATGATTATAGGATTTGTGGGGAGTGGATTTTTTATATTGCTTTGGGGGTGTATATCAAAATATTTTAAGCGCGATTGGAAAGTGTTGCGGGCTTTGGGGACGGAAAGCATGGGTATATATATACTGTCCGGTTATTTGCTGGTGTTTGTGGTTCAGAAGCTGGTGGTGACGGACAATCCGTCATATCTTTTAAATATGGTTGAGGCTGTGGCTGTGCTTGCCGTTTCTTGGGGAATTTCAAGGCTTTTGAAAAAAATAAGGTGGCTTGGGCTTTTGGTGGGAAAAGTGCAGATGTGAGAGGCAGGAGAAAGCAGCCGGGCAAAGGGGAGGATTATATGTTTGAAAAAGAAATTTTGGAAGCCAAAAGAGTGGTGAAGGAATTTTTGGAGGAAACGGGACTTGCCGAGGGAAAGCTTGTGGTGATTGGGTGTTCTACGAGTGAGATTGCATCGCAAAAGATTGGGACGTCGTCAAGCGCGGAGCTTGGGGAGGCTGTGTTTAAGGCAATTTATGGAGAGTTTCAGGTGGCGCGTATTTTGGTGGCGGCGCAGTGCTGTGAGCATTTGAACAGGGCTCTTATTATGGAGGCGGATACGGCGGAGAAATTTGGGTATGAGATTGTGAACGTCGTGCCTATGCCGAAAGCGGGAGGTTCTTTTTCTACGGCGGCATGGAAATATATGGAAAATCCTGTGGCAGTCGAAAATATACGCGCGGATGCGGGTATTGACATAGGAAGCACGCTTATCGGAATGCATCTCAAGGCGGTTGCAGTGCCTGTGAGGATAGAGCATCCAAATATTGGCGGCGCGTATGTCGTGTGCGCCCGGACAAGACCAAGATTTATAGGCGGTGAGCGTGCACATTACGATGAAAATTTAATATAAATTAGGAAAAATTAATTAACATTAGAAAAATATCTTTTCTAATGTAGTGATTGTGTGGTATAATTTGTGTGTCTATAAAAAATGCGAATTGGGAATGAAGGTATATGTCAGAGGAGCAAAGGGAAGCTGTAGAGCTTGGTGAGGATAAACCTGACAAGGAAATTGACGATGCGGAGATTGATTTGGATTTTGCGGAGGTTAAGCGGACACCAAGGGATTTTTTGAATGTGCTTGTTTCGACGCTTGCCATTTTGACAATTTGCATATGTATTGTGGTGCTTGTGGTGACGGTTAATCTTCAAAAGGACGTGGCCGCGATAAAGGAGGAAATTGGCCATCTGGCGCAGACGAGCAGCGTATATGCTCCGATAGCATCTGAGGAGGACGATGAGAGTGCCCTGTCAGATGTGGAAAATATACATGGAGATAAGGTAGACGCGTCGGAGGCGGCTGATATCGTAGAGGGTGAAGAACTTGAAAACGTCATATGGGACAAGGATACTGACGGTAGTTTGGGGATAAGGAGAGTATACCTGACGTTTGATGACGGTCCTAGTTCCAATACCGACAAGATATTGGATATTTTGGATGAGTATGGCGTGAAGGCGACGTTTTTTGTGGTAGGCAAGGATGGTTATTATTCGGAGCAGTACAAGCGCATTGCAGAAGAGGGACATACTCTTGCCATGCATTCGTATAGTCACGTGTATAAAGACATTTATCAGTCTGTAGACGCTTATGCGCAGGATTTATCAAAGCTGCATGATTATCTTTATGAGCTTACCGGAGTTGACTGCAATATAGTGCGTTTTCCGGGAGGAAGCAGCAATACTATCAGTGATATAGATATGAGGGAGTTTGCGGCGTATCTTGATGAGCAGGGTATGGTTTACTTTGATTGGAATGTGTCGAGCGGTGACGCGGCGCGAGGCTATGTGAGCGCGCAGCAGATAGAAAATAATGTTCTTGATAATGTGAATAAATACAATAACGCTGTGGTCTTGTTTCATGACGCTGGTAATAAGGACACGACTGTGGAGGCGCTGCCTCATATTATTGAAACGATATTAGAGTCCGAGAATACTGTGATTCTTCCGATTTCGGCAGATACAGTGCCTGTTCAGCATTTGCATTGAGCGGCGCTTGGACTTTAAAACAATAAAAATAGATAAATGGAGGATTAAGATGGGATTTTTTCAAGATTTAAAACAGGACTTATCTCAGGCAGTGAATGACTTGGAGGCTGACGATGCCGTAAATGGCATAAATCTTGACGGTGAGCCTGATTTGAATGATGTCGCGTCATCTTCGGAGGATTTGTTTGGATCGGCTGACAGCGATTTTGCGGATTTGGAGGCTATGCTTGAAAAAGAGGTGGAGGCGCTGGGCAGCGAGCCTGCGTTTGAGCTAAAGCCTGCGGCGGAGCCTGAGTTGCCGTTAACGCCTGAACCTACGGTGGATATTGAGCCGACGGCAATGCCTGAGTCTGTGGTGGAACTTGAGCCGGTAGCAATGCCCGGGATGGTGGCGGAGCCGACGGCAGAGGCAGAACCTGAGCCGGTTGTAATGCCTGAAATGACGGATGAGCCTGAAACGGAGGAAGTACAGGAGCAGGAGGCGTTGGATGAAAAGGATGCAATAATTGAAGAAGAAAATAATAATATAAAAAGTGAGGCAAATAATATGGAAATGGAACAGC
The DNA here is from genome assembly GCA_947626435.1 of uncultured Lachnospiraceae bacterium. Classification (GTDB taxonomy): domain Bacteria; phylum Bacillota; class Clostridia; order Lachnospirales; family Lachnospiraceae; genus COE1. Next base: position 3,741 of record CANQSB010000060.1, read on the forward strand.
TCTTAAATGAAGTAGAACAGAATGTGGAAGCGCCGACATTGATGGATGCGCCGGCAGCGGAGGAAGCGGCAACGGATACGAATGTTGCGGCATCTGCGGATACGGCAATCATCACTGAGGGAATGAATATTACCGGTGATGTGAGCAGCAGCGGCAATATGGATTTGCTGGGAAGCATCACAGGAAATATAGATATCGTCGGCAAGCTAAATGTTACGGGAAATATCAACGGTAATTCGGCGGCGGCGGAGATTTATGCCGAGTCCGCGCAGATTAACGGTGAGATTAAGAGCAAGGGCAGCGTAAAAATCGGGCAGAGTTCCGTAGTTATCGGCAATATTTTTGCGACAAGCGCAGTTATCGCAGGCGCTGTCAAGGGCGACATTGATGTGCATGGTCCCGTAATTCTTGACACGTCGGCTATCGTAATGGGAAATATCAAGTCTAAGTCAGTACAGATTAACAATGGCGCTGTCATCGAAGGTATGTGTTCACAGTGCTATGCTGACGTAAGCCCGACTTCATTCTTTAATGAGTTCAAGAAGAATAAAAAATAAGCAATAAGGAGTGAAGCTGTGAAAAGAATATTGTTAAAGCTTAGCGGCGAGGCACTTGCGGGAGATAAAAAATTTGGCTTTGACGAGCCTACTGTGACGGCTGTGGCAAAGCAGGTTAAGCAGATCGTCGATAAAAATGTGCAGGTGGCTATCGTTATCGGCGGCGGCAATTTTTGGCGCGGAAGGACCAGCGAGACTATCGACAGGACTAAGGCTGACCAGATAGGCATGCTTGCTACGGTTATGAACTGCATTTATGTATCTGAGATTTTCAGGTTTGTCGGCATGGGGACAGAGATTTTTACTCCGTTTCAGTGCGCGGCGTTCACGGAGCTTTTTTCAAAGGACAGGGCGCTTGCGGCTTTAAATGCGTGCAAGGTGGTGTTTTTTGCAGGCGGCATAGGGCATCCGTATTTTTCAACGGATATGGGTACTGTGCTCAGGGCGGTTGAGATAGAGGCGGATATGATATTGTCTGCGCGCGCGGTTGACGGCGTTTATGACTCCGATCCGAAACTCAATAAAGACGCTAAAAAGTATGATACCATTCCTATTAAGGACGTGGTTGATAAGCAGCTTGGGATAATGGATTTGGCGGCGGCTGTTTTGTGCATGGAAAACAGGATGCCGATGACGATATTCGGGCTTAACGAGGAGAACAGTATCGTCAATACGGTGGAGGGAAAAACAAGCGGTACGGTGATTACCGTGTAGTTTTCCAGACAATTGGGATTTGTTGCACGCTGGAGGAAGCGGCAAGCTTTTTCAATCAGCGGTTTATGCCTGCGCTGTCGGCATAAGCTGCATATGCATAAGGGCAGCGCAGATGGAGGAATACTATGGATTCAAGAGTAAAGGTATATGATGAGAAAATGCAGAAGGCGTTTGATTTTCTTTTATCGGATTATCAGACTATACGCGCGGGGCGGGCGAATCCGCATGTGCTTGATAAGATTAAGGTAAATTATTACGGTACGCCGACGCCCATCCAGCAGGTGGGAAACATAACTGTGCCTGAAGCTAGAATGCTGCAGATTGCGCCATGGGAGAAAAGTCTTATCAAGGAGATTGAGAAGGCTATTATGAGCTCGGATGTCGGCATTACGCCGAGCAATGATGGAAGCGTAGTGCGTCTTGTATTTCCGGAGCTTACCGAGGAGCGCAGGAAGGATCTTGTAAAGGAAGTAAAGAAAAAGGGCGAGGAGAGCAAGGTTGCTATCCGCAATATCAGGCGCGAGGCGAACGATTCCTTCAAAAAGCTTGCAAAGACTGAGGTTTCAGAGGATGAGATTAAGGACTTGGAGGAGGCTGTGCAGAAGCTTACGGACAAGTATATAAAGGACGTTGATAAAGCTATTGAAGATAAGTCAAAGGAGATAATGACTGTGTAAACGCAAGCTTAAACGCTTGCGTTTTTTCAAAGGTAGAAGGCAGATTGAAGGAAAAGGAGAATGTGTATGAGCGTGCCAAATCATGTGGCGATAATTTTGGACGGCAATGGGCGCTGGGCTAAAGCGAAGGGACTGCCGCGCACGGCGGGACACGTACAGGGCGCTAAGACTGTGGAGGATATGTGCGAGATTGCCTACAATATGGGCATCAATTACCTTACTGTGTATGCTTTTTCCACGGAAAACTGGAACAGGCCGCAGGAGGAGGTTGACGCGCTTATGAACCTTCTGCGCAATTATATGAAGAATTGCTTAAAGCGTGCGCAGAAAAACAATATGTGCGTGAGGGTTTTGGGCGATAAGACGAGGCTTGACGATGACATACGCGAGAAAATAGCAAAGCTGGAGGAGGCTACGGCTCACAATACAGGACTTCATTTTCAGATAGCCATAAATTACGGCAGCCGCGACGAGATAACGCGCGCTGTGAAAAAGCTTGCCAAAAAAGTAAAGGACGGCGTGCTTTCGCCTGATGACATTGATGAAAAGGCTATTGAGGCGGAGCTTGACACGGCGGGGCTCCCCGATCCTGATTTGATGATTAGGACTTCGGGCGAGCAGAGGATATCGAATTATCTGCTTTGGCAGCTTGCATATGCGGAGTTTTACTATACCTCTGTGCCTTGGCCTGATTTCAACAAGGAGGAGCTGGAAAAAGCTGTCAAGGCTTATGAAAACAGGGATAGAAGATATGGTCTGGTGAAGGAGGACTAGGGGAATGGCTTCCGGAGTTTTTAAGAAAATCAGCAAGGAGAGGGTTATCAGCGCGGTTTTTCTGGTGATTATCGCGCTTGTGACTATACTTTTGGGCGGTGCTGTGCTTGCCGTGACGCTTTACCTTGTTTCAATCGTGGGATTTTTGGAGCTTACTAAGGCGTGCGGGATAAGGGAGAAGGGTTCAAAAGAGCTGAATATGCTTGAAATAACTGGCTTGCTGGGTGTGACTTTGTATTATGTTGCGGTTTATTTTATCAGGACGTCGGACTGCTTTATGATAGCCGTGATACTGTTTATGATGGTGCTTATGTCCGTGTATGTGTTCAGTTTTCCGAAATTTACGGCAAATCAGGTGATGGCGGCGTATTTTTCGCTGATTTATGCGCCAGTGATGCTGTCGTTTGTGTTTTTGACAAGGGAGCTGGAACATGGAGTTTATTTTGTGTGGGCGATTTTTATAAGCTCATGGATTTCTGACACCTGCGCGTATCTTGTTGGAGTGCTTGTCGGAAAGCATAAGCTTGCGCCCGTGCTTAGCCCTAAAAAGTCGATAGAGGGCTCTGTCGGCGGGATTGCGGGCTCTGCTTTGGTTGGTTTTTTGTTTGGGGTTTATATTGGTAAAGTGTTTGGGATAGAGGGATTTGCTGTGACGCTTGCCATAGTAAGCGCGGTCGGCTCTGTGATTTCCCAGGTGGGGGATTTGGCGGCGTCGGCGATAAAGCGTAATCACGATATAAAGGATTATGGGAAGCTTATCCCAGGGCATGGCGGCATAATGGACCGCTTTGACAGCGTGATTTTTACGGCGCCGATAACGTATTTTTTGATAATATTACTCACAAGGGTATAGTATATTTTAATAAAAGCATAAAAGAAATTTTACTACCCTGATTTGAAGGTCTGCTGCGGCAGGCAGAGAGGAGTTAATGTGAAAACGATAGCGATTCTTGGTTCAACGGGTTCGATTGGCACGCAGACGCTTGAAATTGTGAGGGAAAATCCTGATTTGCAGGTGGCGGGGCTGGCTGCGGGCTCAAATGTCGCGCTTATGGAAAAGCAGGCGAGGGAGTTTAAGCCGCGCCTTGTGTCAATGCAGAGCGAGTCGGCGGCAAAAGACCTTGCGCAGAGGCTTGCGGATACGGATATTGAGGTTATGCATGGAATGGAGGGGCTTTTGCGGATAGCGCAGATGCCTGAAATGGAAATGCTTGTGACGGCTATTGTGGGCATGATAGGCATACGTCCGACGATAGCGGCTATCAAGGCGCACAAGGATATCGCGCTTGCAAATAAGGAAACGCTTGTGACGGCGGGGCATATTATTATGCCGCTTGCCGCAAGGGAGGGCGTCGCGATTTTGCCTGTGGACAGTGAGCACAGCGCGATTTTCCAGTCGCTGCAGGGGCAGAAAAGGGAGAGCGTAAGCAAGCTGATTATCACGGCATCGGGCGGGCCGTTCAGGGGCAGGACACGAAAGGAGCTTGAGGGCGTACAGCTTGAAGACGCGCTGAAACACCCGAACTGGTCTATGGGGCATAAGATTACGGTTGACTCTGCTACGCTTGTGAACAAGGGCTTGGAGGTAATGGAGGCGAGATGGCTTTTTGATGTAGGGCTTGATGACATTGAGGTGGTCGTGCATCCGCAGAGCATTATTCATTCGATGGTGGAGTACGCGGACGGCGGCATAATCGCGCAGCTTGGCATGCCTGACATGAAGCTGCCGATACAGTATGCGCTTTTTTATCCTGACAGGCGTCCTATGAATGGAAAGCGTGTGAATTTTTATGAGCTTGGCAGCATAACGTTTGAAAAGCCTGATGTGGAAACATTTACGGGCTTGAAGCTTGCCATGCGCGCGGCGCGCGAGGGTGGAAGCATGCCGACTGTGTTTAATGCGGCGAATGAAAAGGCGGTAAGTCTGTTTTTGCAGAAAAAAATACGTTTTTTGGAGATAATGGATATTATAGAAATGTGTATGGACGCTCATAAGCGTATTGACGAGCCGGGCGTGGAGGAAATTCTTGGCGCGGAGCAGGAGGCTTACGAGCATATTCTGGCGAAATATTGAGGAGGCAGACATAAATAATGGTTGTGACTATAATAGTGTTTATTATCGTTTTCAGCGTGGTGGTTATAGCGCATGAGCTGGGGCATTTTTTGATTGCAAAGCTGAACGGCATAAGGGTTCTTGAATTTGCGGTCGGTATGGGACCTGTGGTGGCGAAGTTTACCAAGGGGGAAACCAGGTATGTGCTGAGGCTTTTGCCAATTGGCGGCGCGTGTATGTTTGAGGGCGAGGACGGAATGTATTCGTCTGATAAAGATGGCGGCAGCAAAGAGGAGGCGCATGAGGGGGCGTTTAATGAGGCTAATGTGTGGTCTAGGATAGCGACGGTTTTTGCGGGGCCTTTTTTTAATATTGTGCTTGCGTATTTGTTGGCGCTTATTGTTGTGGGCTTTTCGGGGACTACGCTGCCTGTCGTGGGTTCTTTGACGGAGGGTTATCCTGCTGAGGCGGCGGGGCTTCGTGCTGGGGACTTGATTACTAGGCTTGACGGTGAGCGGATTTATCTGCAGGGTGAGGTGACATTTGTTTCTGCTTTGAGCGCGGGTGAGCCTATAGATATTGAGTATGAGCGTGACGGTGAGAGGTTTAAGACAACGCTTACGCCTAAGTTCAGCGAGGAGGACAACAGGTATTATATTGGGTTTTCGATTGGGGAATATATGGAGTGCAAAGGGTTTAATTTGCTGAAATACAGTGCGTTTGAGGTGCGGTATTGGCTGAAAACTACTGTTAAGAGTCTGGTTATGCTGGTGCAGGGCAGGCTTACGGCGAATGACCTTTCGGGACCTGTGGGGATTGCCGTGACGATTGATGATACGATTGAGATGGCTAAGCCGTATGGGTTGCCTACGGTGGTTATTACGATGATTAATTTTGCGGTGTTGCTTAGTGTGAATTTGGGGGTTATGAATTTGTTGCCTTTGCCTGCGCTTGACGGGGGGAGGTTGTTGTTTATGTTGATTGAGGTTGTGAGGGGGAAGCCTGTGGCGCCGGAGAAGGAGGGGATGGTGCATTTTATTGGGTTTGTTTGTTTGATGGTTTTGATGGTGTTTGTGTTTTATAATGATTTGAGGAAGATATTTTGAGAAAGTGTGGGGGAGGAGTGGCAAGAGGACGCCCGAGCGGGGGCATATACCCCATGAGGACATCGCTTGCGCTCAGTGGGAAACGTAGCGGACACTAGGCTCAATGGCGCTGTAAAAGGAGCTACGCTTTTACAGCTTATTTCGCTAAGTGCCGACGTTTCCCAAGGTCCTCATGGGGTATATGCCCCCGCTCGGGCTTACGTTGTTGGCTGGGATTGAATTGTTTTTATTTATGATGCTTTTGTATTATAAAGAATGAAAACGGGCTGGTTTTTTGGAAGTAATATAATTTTAGTAGAATTGGCATTGTTGTGAGATATAAAGAAAATGGAATAGAAGTATGATAAATGAAATAGAGATTTTTAGGAGTGAGGATGAAAAGATATCGCTTGAAGTAAAGATAGAGAATGAAACTGTATGGCTTACGCAGGCCCAGATGACGGAGCTTTTTGGGGTTGATCGTACAGTGATTACGAGACATATCAATAATGTTTTTCGGGATAGGGAGCTTGAAAGAGAGAGTAATGTGCAAATTTTGCACATTGCAAATTCAGATCGCCCGACGCAATTTTACGATTTGGATGTGATAATTTCTGTAGGTTATCGCGTAAAATCAAAACGTGGCGTGGAGTTTCGCAGATGGGCTAATTCTGTATTAAGGCAGTATATACTACAAGGATATGCTGTAAATAATAATCGTATTAATCAATTAGGCGAAGTGATACGGATTATGAAAAGAACAGAGAATTATCTGAACGGCAGGCAGATGAGTTGTTGGCGCTGGGTGTAGGAACTAAAAGCGAAGCTGTTGTTTTATAAATATCAAGGCAGCAGGAGATATGAAAGGAGTAAAGGGTATTATGTATCGTGACAATACGAAGGTAATAAAAGTCGGAAATAAGGTAATCGGCGGCGGTAATCCTATAATGATTCAGTCGATGACGAATACGAAGACAGATGATGTCAAAGCAACTGTGGTGCAGATACTTAGGCTGCAGGAGGCGGGGTGCGACATTATCAGGTGTACTGTGCCGACGATTGAGGCGGCGCGGGCGATTGGCGAGATTAAAAAGCAGATAAATATTCCGCTTGTGGCGGATATTCATTTTGACTACAAAATGGCGATAGCCGCTATCGAAAACGGCGCTGACAAAATTCGCATAAATCCCGGGAACATAGGCGGGCGTGACAAGGTCGCGGAGGTTGTAAAGGCGGCGCGTGAGAGGGATATACCTATACGCGTGGGCGTAAACAGCGGTTCGCTTGAAAAGGAGCTTGTCGAGAAATACAAGGGTGTGACGGCGGAGGGCATTGTTGAGAGCGCGCTTGACAAGGTACATATGATAGAGGAGCTGGGCTATGAAAACATTGTTATCAGCATCAAGTCGTCAGATGTGCTGATGAGTGTGAAGGCACACGAGCTTTTGGCGGGAAAGACGCCATACCCGCTTCACGTAGGCATTACGGAGTCGGGTACGGTCACGAGCGGAAATATCAAGTCTGCGATAGGGCTTGGAATTATACTTAATCAGGGCATTGGCGACACTATCAGGGTATCGCTTACGGGAGATCCTGTAGAGGAAATCAAGTCGGCAAAGCTTATCCTACGCACATTGGGGCTTAGGAAGGGCGGTATCGAGGTGGTATCGTGCCCTACGTGCGGCAGGACAAACATAGACCTTATCGGTCTTGCCAATCAGGTGGAAAATCTTGTGCAGGGGTATGACCTTGACATCAAGGTAGCCGTGATGGGCTGCGCGGTAAACGGTCCGGGCGAGGCGAAAGAGGCGGACATAGGCATAGCGGGCGGTATTGGCGAGGGACTTCTTATCAAAAAAGGCGAGATAGTGCGTAAGGTGCCTGAGAGCGAGCTTTTGGCGGTGCTGAAATCGGAGCTGGACAACTGGAAAGTGAATTGAAAAAATCGCTATAGTTCTTGTAAAAAAGGGCTGTAGCGATTTTTTTATTTGTGCGGAATAAAATGCAGCAGAAAATATTTGTAGAAGTTGTTTTAGGTAAAAAATGTGTCAGAAATATTTATAAGATTTGTTTTAGATAAATACTTGACATTGATATACTACTGTGGTAGTCTATAGAAAACACATACTACAGCAGTAGTCTATAGCTGCAAAACGTATTTTAAGCTGTTCGAATTTAGTTAAAATATATGAAAATCGCGTAAATGTACTGTATCACAGATACAGTACATTGATGCTACTACATAGCAAAACGCCACCTATTTTATATATTTTGCCTAAATTCTGTGTTATCAAATAGAGTTTCAAAAATGCTTGAAAGATTATATAAATAAAAAGCTTCCTGTATACTTTAAATAGGTTAAGATATTGACAGAAAAAAATACCTCAAGTAAATTTAGATTATTACT
>CANQSB010000061.1 GCA_947626435.1 uncultured Lachnospiraceae bacterium
CCCGATTACCCGATTACCCGATTACCCGATTACCCGATTACCCGATTACCCGATTACCCGATTACCCGATTACCCGATTACCCTTTGCTAAATAGTTGGAAACTTGCTCTGGATTGTTTTATCTTGTTTTTAATTGTTTTTTGGGTTTATTTGATTTATTAATTAGCTTAATTTTAGTTTAATTCAAGTTAATTAATAAGTCAATAGTTTTGTGATGTCTTTTTGCACATTTTGTTACTATGTACAATTTATAGCTAAATTACTTGTGTATTTTGCCTTGTCGTTGTTTTGTTTTTACTTAATTTTACTTAAATTTATTTATTGTTGATTTATTTGTCGTCAAGCGGATAGTTTTTAAGGTCAGGCAGTTCATCCCTTGTTATGACATGTTCATGCCCGTATACCTTTTTCAGCATGTCAAGCTCCGTATATTTTTCCGAAATCGCGCCGCTTTTGTTGTTTTCAATCACAAATTCACCGTTCCATGTGGCAAAATGTCCCCACATCGCGCCGTCCCTTGCCGCCAAATCAGGGTCAAACAGGCAGCCGTTTTCAGATAACACTATCATCTTGTGCGCGTCGGTGTATTCCAGCACTTCAAGATATTTCGGGGTTTGAGGAGTATAAACCCTTTCACCCGGATAAATGTCCTCACCTATGATGTCAACATACTCATCGCCTGGATACCAGTCTTTGTTCTGCCCGTTCCACAGCCAGATTAAATTGTCAAGCCCGTATTCGTTCGTCAGCCTGTCATACAAAAGCATGTAAAGCTTCTTGTACGCCTCAGCGCCCGAAGCTCCCCACCAAAACCATCCGCCCGATGCTTCATGCAGAGGACGCCAAAGCACCGGCACGCCCGCCTCCTTAAGGCGCGTAAGCTGCACCGCAATCGCGTCTATATCCTCATTTATAAGTCTGTAGCCGTCCTCATCCGAGCCGTTCATGATTGCCGCCAAATCAATATTTGTATGCTCCGTATAGAAGCCCGAATACCATGCGCCTGTGAGATACTTCTCAGGCGCGTTCCAATGCCAGCAGAATGTCACTATTCCGCCGTTATCCCAATACTCTATCGCCTGCTCTACCGACTGCGCCATGCTCCCCCTCGCCACTCTCGACGGGCTGTAGTCCATCATGTCGAGTCCAAGTATCGCAGGATATTTACCTGTCGCATTATATATCGCCTGATTTTCCAAGCCATACATGCCCTTGTCGCAATACTGCCCTGACAAAATATCCGTACCGTATATGTCGCACATATACTTCATAAGGCGTCTGGCATTGGCCGACGCGTTGGGATTTACGAGTGTCGGCTCTACATCAAAACGCTCATCATCAAGCGGTTCCGACACCGTTATGCAAACCTTTTCAATCTGTATCCAGCCCCAAAACTTCTTTAGCGCGACAGTGTGCACACCTTTCTCCAAATAGACGCGGCATGCCTTTGAATCGGTAAACTCCCTGCTCTCAACCTTCAAAGTGCCCGCGTTTTCGCCGTCAACAAGCAAATAATTCTCCTTATGGCTGCCGTCCGCGCTTTTGCTTATGACATTGATGTCATAAAAATCATCCTGCGGCACTTCTATATTAATCTCAACTCCATCATCATCGTTCGTAATACCGTCTATGTAAGCCGTCCCACTCCCATTATTCAGCTTAGCGCCGCCAAGAAGCCTTAACTCCTCCGCTCCATAAACCAACTCCTGCCCATCATTTCCCATGTCTGCGTCCTCCTTTATATTTGCATTACTTTCATTGCTTTCATTGTTTTTATTGTTCTTATTGTCATTATCATTGTCGTTATTATTTTCCGTTTTTTCATCAGACGAAGCTTCCTGCTGCTTCTGCTGCCCCACCTCGCCTTCAATGCTTGTCTGAATCTGCCGCTCCTCGCCCGCTTCTTCACTCAAATCAGGCGAAGAATTATCCGCACAACCCGAAAGCAGCATAACCGCAAGAGTAAAAATAACCGCTTTTTTATTCATATTTAGCTAAAACCCCTTTTTATTTTAACTCATATAGACATTAGTAAAAAATTATTCAATAACATAGAATTTGGGTGAAATATACAAAATAAGCGACGACTCGCACCGCGCATTAGTCGCGTTTTTGTATATTTCGCCCAAATTCGGACGGTTTAGAAAACCTCACGCAACTATTTATCAACCCATAACCTTATTTTTAACTTAAACTTACTATACCATACCGTTTTAATATAAACAATCTTATTAATTATTTTCGATACTTTACACCGTTTTTATCTTTTTTAATTATGCAATATTTACAATTTACATGTAATTCGGACACTTAACATTTTAATTTTCTTTCCGATAATGAATTTATTGCCAATTCATGCTATACTTAAATCAACCCTATATGAATATTTTTACTTTACTATAAACAGGGGGAAATTCAAAATTTTACCCGACAACGCAGAATTAAAAATACATTTGACAATTGAGGCTGTCGCAATAAGGATTAAGCATACAAGATATGGTATTACACTCAAACCATATGATACTATATCCTGCGTTTATGTTCCTTAATGCGACAGCTCCGCCAAAAACATATATTTTTTAACGGAGGAAACAAAATGCAGCAGAGCTATAATCTCACAGAGCAAGCCTGGAAATTCAAACTAAGCAAGGAAATGCCCGACATCAATGGCGAATTTGAGGACAGTATTCATCTGCCCTCAACCGTATCTCAGCAGAAAAAGCCGCCCGTCACGACCGAAAAAAGCGACGGCTTCCTCACCGACCCGTACAGCTTTGAGGGCTATGCGCTTTATGAACGCACAGTAAGCATTTCTCCTGAAAGCGACGACTGTGACATTTTTCTTGTTATGGAACGCACGCGTGTAAGCCGCCTCTGGATAAACGGCCAATACGCAGGCACACAGAACAGTCTGTGCACGCCGCACAGGTACGACATCACGCCGTATTTTACAAAAGAAAATATGCGCATTACGATTATGATAGACAATATCTCATATCCCGTACCCGGCGGTCATATGACCTCCCGCGATACACAAACCAATTGGCTTGGAATAACGGGCGGCATATATATCGAATGTAAGCCTCATATAAGACTTGAAAACATCAGGCTTTACCCTGACATTGTGTCAGAATGCGTCAAGGTTACATATGAAATTGCCGGAGCCGACAGCTTAACCGCAGCGGTAAAAGTAAACGGTTTTTCCGAAAAGGAATTTGCCCTTGCTTCCGACAGTTATTTTATTTATGAAATGAAAGGCGCAAAAACTTGGAGCGAGCATACCCCCGTTTGTTATACGATGGAAATAGCATACGGCGGCTTCGTCCGGAAAATAGACTTTGGAATGAGGCAATTTTCAGTGCAGGACGGCAGCTTTCTGCTGAATGGCGAAAAAATATTCCTCCGCGGCAAGCACGACGGTATGATTTTTCCGCTCACAGGCGCGGCGCCCTGCGATACGCAAAGCTGGCTTAATGTGCTGAAAACTGCCAAAAGCTATGGCATAAACCACTACCGCTTTCATACCTGCTGCCCGCCCGAAGCGGCATTTTGCGCCGCCGATGTTCTTGGAGTTTATCTTGAGCCCGAGCTTCCCTTTTGGGGAACTGTGGACGATGAGCTTACGGACGGACAGCAATACCTTATAGACGAAGGCTTCCGCATACTCGACGCATTTGCAAACCATCCATCATTTTTTGCGCTCTCACTCGGCAACGAGCTTTGGGGCAGCAAGGAAAGGCTCAACGATATTTTAGGCGGCTACAAAAAGCATGACAGCCGCCCGCTTTATACTCAAGGCTCAAACAACTTTCAATTCGTCCCCTGCGTGTTGGAGAATGACGACTTTTTTGTGGGCGTGCGCTTTTCAAAGGAACGGCTCATACGCGGTTCATATGCCATGTGCGACGCGCCGCTGGGACATATACAGACTGACGCGCCCTGCTCGGACTATACCTATGACGAGCACATACGCCCCCATAATATCAAAAGCGAAAAACACGCCGGCAAAACAATAGAAATACAATACGGCACTGGTGTGAAAACAGTTTCCGCAGACGAATCAGACGGTGAATTTATCCCTAAGATACCCGTAGTTTCACACGAGGTCGGGCAGTATTTTATGTATCCTGATTACAATGAAATCAGCAAATACACCGGCGTGCTCAAGCCATACAACCTTGAAATTTTCCGCGAAAGGCTTGACAACGCCGGATTGTCAGAGCTTGCGGACAGTTATTTCAAGGCATCGGGACGCTTTGCCGCCGAATGCTATAAAAATGAAATTGAAACCGCACTCAGGACAAAATCACTCTCAGGTTTCCAGCTATTGGATTTGCAGGACTTTACAGGACAGGGCACAGCGCTTGTCGGAATATTGAATGCTTTCATGGAAAACAAGGGCGTAATGGGCGAAGAAGAGTGGCGGAGCTTTTGCGCAGACAGGGTATTGCTTGGGTGTATGAGGAAATTTGTCTATACCACAAACGAGAAAATAACTGTGGGAGTCAAGCTTTATACATATGCGCAGTCCGCAGACATCAACCCGCAAATCACGCTTAGGCTTTCATATGACGACAGCAGTAATGCAGCGGCAGAAACAACAATCACTGCAAGCGGCAGCTTCAAAGGCGGGGTTTTTGATATTGGTACAGCAGAATTTGCCGCTCCTCAAACGGATATTCCAAGGAAAGCTGTGCTTACGCTTATCTATGGCAACATATCAAATAAGTATACGCTCTGGATATATCCCTCAAATCTGCCATGCGTTAGGCGCGATAACATCGTTGTCACCGACAACCGGGAGGACGCAAAAGCCTCGCTTTCCCAAGGCAGAAATGTGCTCTTTGCCCCACGCTCCATAAACAGCGCCAATTCTATCGAGGGCACATACTGTACCGATTTTTGGAATTACCCTATGTTCAGCTCGATTTCTGAATCAATGAATAAACCGCTGCCTGTGGGGACGCTTGGTCTGCTTATTGACAAAGAACATCCTGCCCTTGCCAAATTTGCGTCCGAAACCTATTCAACGGCACAATGGTATGATATCGTAAGCCGCTCAAGAGCGCTGATAATAGACGGCACAGCCATCAAACCGATAGTGCGTACAATTGACAACTGCAAAAGAAACCACAGTCTTGCCACGATTTTTGAGGTAAAAGCCGGCGGCGGCAGGCTCCTTGTCTGTACAGCAGACCTCATAAACAGCAAATCGCCTGCCTGCCAATGGCTTTTGGAAAGCCTTGCAAGCTATGCGGCATCAAATAAATTCAAGCCAACTCAGAGCATTGCTATAGAGCTTATAGATAAATTTTTCACCTGATACCGCGCTCATAACGAAAATCCGAAAAGGCTGCCGTACCGCCCGGCTGCATTGTAGAATAGAATGTCAGTCCAAAGCGGCAGCCTGTAAAGTGGTCTAGTCCAAAATGCAGCCTGTAGTCCGAGCCCGCTTTTTCCCAGCGAGCACAGGAATTGCTTTTGCTTTGGTAATAAAGAGAGACCGTATCCTTCATATCGGCAAAATCGGCTTCAAGCCTGAAACGCGCCTGTCCGCCCTCTACAGGAATATATGTCTGCACCGACGCATCCTTTGCAATCGCCGCTATATAAAGCATTCCTCCGCACCGCGTCAGCGCAATCATGCAATAGCTGCCCTGTAACGCGCAAAGCCCCGCGTAATCTCCCTCCTTGATTTGGCTGCCATCCACCGTTACCTCAGCGGCACAAGACGGATAAAGCATGCGCTGTGTAATGGTGTTGACAGCTTCCGTCAACTCACGACATACCACTCCCGTCTCCACCTTCCACCAGCCATGCTCTCTGTCGTGATGAATAAGTGACAAATCGGGCTCATGGTTAAACTGCCAACAGTTTTTTAACGCGCCGCGGAAGTCGTCGCTTTCTACAAGAGGATGATATTTATAATCGGGTCTTGTGCTTTTTAACGCAAATTTTTCAGGAATATGCCCCTGCTCGCCAAGCACAGGAAAATCATTCTGCCATGTCATCGGCACAAGAATCGGCAGCCGCCCCACAGCGCCGCTGTCCTGAAACAGCATTGCATACCAACGCCCGTCAGGAGTGTCAACTATCCCTCCCTGAGCTACTCCCTGACCGCAATAGCCTCTGTCATCGTCAAGGATATCTTTGCCTGTAAATTCTCCCCGAATAGAATCCGACACAAAGCAGCACTGCGTCCTGCGCCACCTGTCGCGCCTCGAATGAATGCAGAACAGATAATATCTGCCATTTATCTTATAGAAGTGCGTCCCCTCGCAGCCAAGATAGGGATTGCCCGCGTCGCTGACCGCCAGCCTGTGCAGCCCGCCCTCCATGGGACCACTCAAATCCTCCTTTAGCTGCGTAATATAAATGTCAGTATTTCCGTACGCAATATATACGCTTCCATCGTCGTCAAACAGGAGAGAGCAGTCATGATAAAAGCCTTCAATGTACTTCTTTTCCCATGGTCCCTCAATATTTTCCGCTGTGTATAAATATGTCTTATGCGTATCGTTTGCCACAAAGCATATGTAAAACCGCCCCGTACCGTCCACATTCTTTTTGTACCTCAGAGACGCCGCCCACATGCCTTTTCCGTATATATTTTCACCGTTCTGCAGCCTTTGGGCAGGGGTGCCGTCCAAAGTATCATATACATAGGCGGCATGCTCCCAGTCTGCCAAGTCATACGAGCGGAGTATCTCGCAGCCCGGCATAAAATGCATAGTGGTGCTCACCATATAATATGTATCGTCAACCCTTATCACATCCGGGTCAGGATAATCAAGCCGCGTGATTGGATTTATTGGATTTGTATTATTTATCATTTCCATATTCTGTAATTCCCGCTTAAAGCCAACAACGCAAACATATAGAGGCAGTTGTCATAATATCTTCTGCCGCCCTTGCGCATAGGCTTGTTCCAAAACCACTCCGCCCATTGCGCCGCCGTCTGCCAGTCGCCGTTTTTTGCCGTTTCATCATTATTCTCAACGCTTAGAGCTCCCTGAGCCGTCGCCGCAAGCAGTCCCAGCGGGTGAAGCACCGTCTGCTCTACAGGCGTGCCGTCAACCTCATACACGCACTTAGCCGCTTCAAGATCAGTGTCAAGACAACGCATAAGCTTTAACGGTGCACCGCAATGCTTCGTTTCCTCGCCAAACCACTCATAATCAAGGCCAATATTTGCCGCCGTCCTGTAGGCATCGCTGTAAAAACGGTTGTGGATTTCATCCGTCCAGGGAACCTTCTGCTTTAACGGACTGCCATCAAACTCGCCATACTCAGGATTCATTCCCGTAACGCTATGGCACGCCGCGGCAAGATATTCGCGGCTTGCTTTTGCCGCCTCCTTCCAGAAAGGTCTGTCCTCCTCGTCCGCCCACAACGCAAACAGCTCATAGAAATGGGGAAGATGATACGACGGATCCGTAAAGCCAATACCCGGCACGAACAATATTTGTTTATTTTCCAGATTCCACATCGGAGTGCCTTGTCTGCCGTTTTGTCCTTTATGCAGGCACGCCCTCAATATCGACCTCGCCTCGGCTGAATAATTGAAAATACCCTCGCCATCGCCCCACCTGTGCGACGCGAAAAACAGCGACATTGCAAAAAATTCCTCGCCATCCGGAGCGGGACCATCCGCATTCTTCTCGCCATTTAACTGACAAGACCACGCAAAGTATCCTTCATTATAGCCTTCCGTCATATACATATATGTTTTCGCCCATTTCCAGATACGGTCAAATTCCGCTTTCATATCAAGCTGCACGCACATCATCATACCATAAGACATACCCTCCGTACGGGCATCATGATTACCTGTATCTTCAAGATACCCCATGTCATCCCCCGCCTCATGATATATGCGTTCATCCTCACCACCATAAAAAAATGTCCTCACCGCCGCTTGAAGCTTCTCATTTATTTCCTCCTCGCTCTTTCCAATTTCCGCGAAGATATTTCTATATTTATCCGTATAAAACGCTCTCATATATACTCCCTCCTATTTTCATTTAATGAACCTCCCCGCAACAGAACTGCGGACTATCAGCCCGAAACTCACTCCGCTCGTCATTAGTTTGTTACGCAACCGAGCTGCAGGAAATTTACCCTAAAATATTAAACATTCGCAATATTCGACAACATAGAATTTAGACAAAATATATAAAATAAGCGGCGTCTCGCGGAGCGCCTAGCCGCGTTTTTATATATTTTGGCTAAATTCGGACGGTTTAGAAAACATTCTAAGCAATTATGATGTGTATTCTGAACTGTCCGAACTAATCATGTAATCGCTTAGACTTACTGCCTATTTCGATGCTCGCCATACTTGGCTGCAAAAGCTTTCACAAGGTCCCATATATGCGCCCACGCCACGCCAACACTCAACCTTATGTATAATCAATTTTTCTAAGACAAAGCCTGCGCTTAATGCATATATTTCAATTTCATTAAGACCATCCTTTAAGCTTACGCGTATATCGCTTCTATGTATCTCATCAAGCACTCCTCTGCACCACTCCGCATCCGAAGTCTCACCCGCCCTGTAGGTTTCCGACACAGATGACACCTCCGTCATTTCTCTGCCGTTTATGCGCAAACCAAAGCTTAGTCTGTCCCCGCGAGAGAGCGGATTTGTCGGTGAAGAAAGCACCGAAAGGACATATTCACCCCCACTTTCAAGCATTACACGATAACCCAATACCGGCGCATCAGAAGCTTCAAAGCTGCGCGTTATTGGGAAAGGTTTCATTGCACCGTTTGTTCTTCCATGCTGCGCAAGATATTTCCAGCAGCCGTCTGATGACGGTTTACTGTAAGCATAATGTTCCGCATTAATTGTGACACCTGTGTCATTTTCAAAGAAAGTCATTTCAGGCGCGCCTGCCGTATTTACCTTCCTTGCATGGACTTCTATCTCCACTGTAGCGTCACCATCTGTCAAGTATACACTGTGTACAGCTTCATTATCAGGACACTTTTCTCTATCCACAGTGATTGTCAAAACCTCCTGGCTGTCTATACGCTTTTTGTTCCAATTATAAGCAATCCAGTCACATGGCTCACTTACTACCTTGCACAAAAGCCCTCCTAAGCCATCAACAGCAACCTCAATATCAACACTGTCACAACCCGCATACATAAAATCGCGCACCATTATCTTTTCAGGACTTCCATAATTTTTTACCGCAGTCCTGTCCTCGTCCGCTCGCGACACTATAAGGCGCGCCTTTACAAACGGCTCCACCGTCATGCGCAGCGGATATCTGCTGCCGTCCTCGTTCCATTTAGTAAAGCCCATATGCGGCGCAAGCTCCATGCCGCGCCATTTCCCGCCTAGGAAATTCCCAAATTCCGTCGTAAGCCTCTTGTCGCGCTTTATGGAATATTCCACCATATCCCTATAATCGTTTGCAACTATCTTGCCCTGTCTTGCATAATGCTCATTTTTACCCGCGTACAGATGCATCAAAAACAGGTTCATCCCCCTTGCAAGCGGATAATATATAGTGCTGTCGTAAGCATTTCCACATTCTTTTGAGATATCACCTAGCTTTTTCCGCATACTCTCCAAGCGCTCGCTTAAGCTTTTGATGCGTCTTATCATACGGTCAGCCTCACAGCAGGCTGTCGAGCTGTAAACATGGCTGTTCATCGCCTCCGGGCGGCGCATATAGAGAAGCTGCACGCCCTCTGTCAATATATCAGCCGTTTCATTTATGTCCTCGTCCGCCGCCGCGCTGCCAAGCTCATGCCTTACCCATTCCCTTGTGTAGGTCTGCGTCGCGTTCTCGCACGTTACCCCCCATTTCTCATAGTCATACGCAAGGCTCATGAAAAATGACAATGGAAACTCATTTCCCTTTAAATCACCGACATTTACTATCCATACCTTGCGCACGCCGTATTCATACGCCGTAGTCATCTGCTCCCAAACCTTTGAAATGGGAGTGGAGTTAATCCACTCATATGAAATCGGTCCTCCATGGTAGTCGAGGTGGTAATACATGCCAAAGCCTGCCTTGTGCCCGCGGAGTTCATCGTCAGGCAGCGTGCGCATATTGCCAAAATTGTCGTCGCAGAGCATAAGTATAACGTCGTCCAACCCGTCCCAATAGCGCAATCCCTTTACCTCGTCTGAGCCGTAGAAAAACTCTTCGACCTCCTTGTACACTGCCAAGAGCTTAGGATTTTTTTTCTCCGCTGTGTCCGCATATTCAGCTATGAGACGGTGCTGTTGCGTGATGATATCCTTCAGCACCTCTATATGCTTTTCAAGTGAATCAGCGCCCTGCATTACGCTGTCACGCTCACCGCGCATTCCGACTGTGATAATGCTGTCGTACTTTGCGCTGCGCTTTAAGCCATCGCGCCAATAATTGAGCAGCCCTTCCTTATTTGTGACATAATTCCATTCAGTGCCATAGCCGCTGTCGCCGCCCTTTAGCAAATCCCATTCCTCGCTTGCCCTAAGGCATGGCTCATGATGCGAGTTGCCTATAATCACTCCGTATTCGTCAGCAAGCACAGCGCTCTCCTCACCCGGGCCGTCAAGCGCAAAGGAGGAAGTCCACATGGCCGGCCAGAGATAATTGCCCTTTAATCTGAGCAGCAGTTCAAATACATGGTCGTACATTTTGGCATTAAAACCGCCGAAGTGCTCCATTGTCCAATTGCCAAAGCATGGCCATTCGTCGTTTATGAAAAATCCTCTGTATTGGACTGACGGCTCCTTTGAAACCATCTCGATTTTTTCATCGAATATAAGTTCATCCTTATGCTCACATGCCGCGTCTCCCCAGTAAACCATGGGGCTTACGCCTATCTGCTCCGATATGTGGAAAATCCCGTATATTGTCCCTCTTTTATCGCTTCCTGCCACGACAAGGGCGCTGCGCACGCCGTCAAAGGGATTTTCCACGAGAAAAATTCCATATACTTCATTTTTGCCGCGGATGCGGTCGAGTGATATTTTTCCTGACTTTTCTATGTCGTCGAGTATTTGGCTTCTGCCGATTGTCGCGTATATAAGGCAGTTTTCGTCTTTTCCGCCATCGTCAAGGGACGAAATTTCATTTACTATGCACGGTTTTCTGCCTGTGACGCGTTCTATGTCGTCTGCTGATTTTTGAGCTATCTTTTTTACGCCTGTCCAGCTTTCGGGTTCGACTATGATAGGTGTCATTATGTCTTTGTCTGCAAGAACAAATTTTTTCAACAGCATAACCTCCTCTGCGTTAAAATAATTCGTGAATTTTTGCTACATTTTATAACTACGATTAATTTTACTATAATTTATTAAGCATGGTCAATTCATTTCAAATATTGCTATTTTATGGCGATTTATTGCGCGGCTTGCGTAAAAAAACGTTACCGGAGTATTGTTTTATGCTCTGGTAACGTTTTTATCTGGTTTTACGTCATATTTTGCTTTTATCTTAGTACGGGACGGCTTTTGAGTTTTGTTCCCATTACTTTATAGTAGGGCTTCCTTGCAAATGCTGCTTTTGCTTCGGGAGTTACGCTTCCGGCGTGTTCGTTTTCTGTTGTTCTTTTAAATTCTGACACTTCCCTTTCTATGTAATCATTGATAGTACGAGCTGCGGTATTTCCTTCTATATGTTCCATGGCCCGCTCCCCTCCCTGTTTTCATGATTTTTGCGCAAAATGTACTATTTTTTGACATTTATCGGCAAATTTTCGGTGCTTTTGCACTATAGATAGTTATAGCATAGAATGGGGGGATATGCAAGGGAATTG
>CANQSB010000062.1 GCA_947626435.1 uncultured Lachnospiraceae bacterium
AAAGCGCTTTCGCCGTTTGACTGTTCACGGACATTGTCCATCAGGTTTCCCCTGATATATTTTGACTTTGTCCTGCTCCTTGCCATATTCACCCGTTTGAGCTTCTCATAGTCGTCAAGCGACTTCATTTGGAAGTGCGCATATTTATTTTCAAGATATTCGTCAGACAATTCCTCCCGCTTTCTGTCTATCCCGTCATTTATGCTGCGCAGATTGAGCATAAAGTCAAATACGTCATCACTCGTGATAATGCGGCTCCCCGACGGCAGCTTTCCTTGTAGCTGATAGTTGCAGTGCTTTGTATAATCTTCAAAAAAATTTGAACGATTGTAAAGCGTGTCGCGTTTCAGCGAAAGTTTTTCCGCAATTATGTTCAGCGCCGTAGTCTTCCCTGAGCCATTTCCTCCATAGAGTATCGTGACAGGCTCAAAATCAAGCATTTGCAGGTTGTTTTTTGTGAATACCTGAAATGGATAATATGTGTCATAGCAGGTCATTTTCTGCCTGAAAACAAAATCTTCTTCCATTGCAATGGAGGTAAATTCAAAGTGGGTGAGGTAAAGCATCGCGGTAAGCTCCTTTGTGTATTTTATTCTGTGTTTATGGTGGTGAGTATATTATAGGTTATTTGTTTTGATTTGTAAATCTGATGTTAAAAAAATGGTTTTCTGACAGGTCGCCCGAGCCGGGGCATATATCCCATTCAGACCCGCTTGCGCTTGTGGGAAGCGTAGCGGACACTAAGCTCAATTGCGCTGTAAAAGGAGCTACGCTTTTACAGCTTATTTCGCTAAGTGCCGACGCTCCCCAATGGTCTTCATGGGATATATGCCCCGGCTCGGGCTAGTTTTATTGGAATGCTTTTGATTTTGTGCTGTTTATTAAACATTTAAAAAACAAGGTAACGTTAGTGTGTTGCCTTGTTTTTTTTACATATTTATTTTACAATTAACAATTTATCTCCAACTTTTATCTCATCACTACTCAAATTATTTATCTCCTTAATCTGCTCAACACTCACATAATACTTCTTCCCAATCTGCCAAAGCGAATCCCCCTGCTTCACATAGTAAATGGCAAATCCCGGCAGCTTTTCAAGCACCGCTGCATCTATCGGAGCAATCTTCAAATCCGTAAGAATATCCTCCTGCCTAGTATCATAAACAATCATATGAAGATTTAAAGTTATCCGCGCCTCGACTTGCGCGCTGTCCTTAATCGTGATTGACGGGTTTCCCGTCTGGGCATAGAGCGAATACTGCTCCACCTCCGCATTTTCAAGTCCCTCCACCTGCCTTACAATCTCAAACGGTATCGTTTCCTTTATCGGATAAAAGCCCTGCGCGTCATCGCTTGACGTGTAAAGCGCCTGCAGCATAATATTTCCGCTGATAGTAAGTCCGTCTTCTTTAAAGACTGTGTCCTCAATCTCAACCTTCGCGTCGCTGTGGCATATCTGCAAAAGCTTCGGCTCTGTTTCTTCGAGCTTTATATTTCTGACAAGCTTTTCCTCTATATTAAGCTCCGCAAGCATATTTCTGAAGTCCTTTTCGGCGGTCTGCGCATTTACCTCACAGCTTACGCCGTAGACATCAGCCACAATCGGCGAGCTCTCCCTTGAAAAAATCTTTATTTCAAGCTCCAGCGCCGCCTCTACTCCGATAATTCTCGGCTCGCCGTCTGCGTCATCTCTCACCGTAATCTCCTCATGCCCTATTTCATAGCTGATATCCGCAAGCATACCCTCGCGGCTGTTGGGGCACTCTATATTTCCGCTGAATGGTATTGTCGTTTCGTACCAGTTTGCTTTTCCGCTATTGTCCTCATTGTACACTATAAATACATTAAGCTCGCCTGTGACAACAAGCTTTTCATCTCCTGCGTGAAAGCTTATGCTGCCAATGTCAAGGCTTTTCCAGACCATTTCGCCTATATCGGGCATTCCCGCCGCAAGCTTTGCCTCCTCATGAATACGGAGCAGATCCCTTTTCTTAACCTCTGTTTCGAGATAATCAACAAATTTTTTTCTGTATTCCAGCTTATCACTGCCTGCACCCGCGCCGTCAGCGCCCTCAAGCTCCGTACACAGCTCCTCAGTGACAGTTTCCTCCACGCACGGCTCCAGACTTACCACCGCCTGAATACTGAGCTTTCTCGAATTAATAATATGTACGCGCATATCCTCAAGCTGCGGGCGGCACACTACCCTGTCCTGCCCTTCAAGCTTCTCAAGGTAGATTTCCTCCATAAAGGGAAGTCCGCCTTCCATTCCCGCAGCGCTTCCGCTTTCCGCGCCTTCCGCCTGATACAAAATCTGATAGCACAGCTGCCCCTTTACCCAGATTTTGTTCATTCCCATCTTGATTTCTTCGATTTTTACGTCTCCGCTGCTGTAAATTATCCTTGCCACATCAGGCTTTGCGTCTGATACGTTTATGTCCTCCTCCATCGGCAGCTGCAGCATTGCCTTTGACTTTATTTTCTCGGTATGAATATTCTTTTTTAAAAGCTCCATATAAAAACCCTCCTGAAAATACAAAACAATTACAAGCTGATGTACTTAATTGTATTCCCAAAAGGGTTTGTTTATTCCTTATTTAATCAGTCACTGCGCCAATTATATCGGAAATATTCCTGATATCATAGCGGCGCATATAGTCCTCAATACCGCTTACTATCTCCCCCGTCGCGTAGGGATTGACAAAATTCATCATTCCCACGGCAACAGCCGTCGCGCCCGCGAGCATAAACTCTATCGCGTCATCGGCTGTGGCAATGCCTCCCATGCCGATAATCGGCAGCTTTACGGCATTCGCCGCCTGATATACCATTCTGACCGCTACGGGCTTTATCGCAGGTCCTGACAGCCCTCCTGTCCTGTTTGCCAGCGCAAATTTGCGTCTGTGTATATCAATCTTCATTCCCGTAATAGTGTTTATCAGCGAAATGGCGTCCGCCCCCGCCGCCTCCGCCGCCTTTGCCATCTCAGTTATGTCGGTCACATTAGGTGAAAGCTTCATAATAATCGGCTGCTTCGCCTTTGCCTTTATTTCCTTTGTTATCTCAAACAGACAGTCGGGATTTTGTCCAAAGGCTATGCCGCCGTGGCTCACATTCGGGCAGGAAACATTGATTTCCAGCATATCGACAGGCTGGTCCGAAAGTCCCTCCACAACCTCCACATAGTCAGCTATGGAACGCCCGCACACGTTCACTATTATTTTAGTGTCAAATTTTTTGAGGAACGGGATATCCCTCTCTATAAACACGTCAAGTCCAGGATTTTGAAGCCCTATGGCATTGAGCATGCCGCCGTATGTCTCACACACGCGGGGTGTAGGATTCCCCTCCCACGGCACATTTGCCACGCCCTTTGTCACTACCGCGCCGAGACGGTTTAAATCCGTAAATTCCGAATATTCCATACCCGAGCCAAATGTGCCTGATGCCGTCATTACAGGATTTTTGAACTCAACGCCAGCTATTTTTATTTTTGTATTCAGCTTCATCTGCGTTTCCTCCTATATTTCAACATCTTCTGCCAGATAAACAGGTCCGTCTGTGCATATTCTGGAATTTTTTACGTGCGAGTGATGGTCTACCATGCTTGTCTTTGCAACGCACCCAAGACACGCGCCTACCCCGCACGCCATTTTTTCTTCGAGCGATATGTATGCGGGAATCCCTGCCGTCTTGGCGTATTTCTTAATCGCCCGCAGCATGGGCAGCGGTCCGCAGGCATAAATTATATCCGCCGAAAGTCCGTTTTTTTCGATTACGTCAAGCACATTTCCCCTCACGCCCACGCTGCCGTCTTCCGTGGAAATATACGCCGTGCCGTATTGGGAAAGATCCTCCGATAAAAACAGCTGGCTGTTTCTGTAGCCCAAGATTATGCAGACCTCGGAATTTTCCGTTATATCCTTTGCAAGCTGGAGCATTGGCGGTATTCCTATGCCTCCGCCCATCAAAAACACGCGCTTTCCTGCCGCTTTTTCCGTCGGAAAGCCATTGCCGAGTGTGCCGAGTATGTCAATCTTATTGCCCGCGCGGTAGTCTGAAAACTCCGTCGTTCCCTTGCCTGCCACGCGGTAGACTATGCGCAGCCGCTCATTCTCCCTGTCCGTCTCGCAAATGCTTATCGGGCGCGGCAAAAGCGAAGATCTGTCGCGCGTAAACACGCTTATAAACTGCCCTGCCTTCGCTTCCCTCGCAAGCGATGTTTCTATCCACATATCATACACATCATCTGCTATCGGCTGCTGCCTGTAAACCACTGCTGTTTCTTTCCTTTTCTCCAAAAATATTACCTCCCTCCACAATATTTTTATAGGCAATCAAAAAGCTCTCTTATAAAGCTCCCATTCTCAGCACATAATTTATATGAATTTTCGTCTCTATCTGCCTCTGTTTTAATTATAACTTACTAATATCCGTATGTCTATTTAAACATTTTATAATTTGCACATTAATTTGCAAATCATTTTTCACTATTCAAAGTATATTCAAACAGCCAATCCACCACGCCTGTTCAAAAACAGCACAAAAAAGAAGTGTACTCCTGCAAAGAAATACACCTCTCTTACTGCTTCATATAAAATCCTGCCTATTCCACTACGCTTTCAAGCTCATCAATCAGTAAATCCCTGTATCTGCCGCCAAGCGCTCCAAGCCCTTTTGCTATAAGCCCCGCATACATTACCGCGCCCTCATATCTCAAATGCGTATTGTCCTGCTTGCCTTCCGGATAATTTTTATAAAGGTTTTCGTCAAAATACATATACCACTTGCGGCTTGCGGGCTCTCCCGCCTTTTCAAGCTCGACGCGACTCATGCTGTATAGATCGACAAGCGGCACATTATTTTTTTCGGCAGCCTGTTTCATTGCCGCAACATATTCAGAATGCGCACCCGAGCCAAGATGCTTATCGTCTACAAAGCATCTGCGCTCCAACGGCGTAATCAGGACAGGATAAGCGCCATGATTTCTTGCCACGCCGATGTATGTCTCAAGGTTTTCGATATATGACGAAAACGGCTCTGTGTAGCGCGTCGGGTCTTCTTTCTTTTCATCATTGTGCCCGAATTGGATAAACAGATAATCACCTTCGCCAATCGCCTCGTCTATCGCCTTTAACCGCCCCTCATCAATAAAGCTCTTGGTACTCCTGCCATTCTTCGCATGATTTATCACACGCACATTGCTCTTAGTGTATAACGAAAAGACCTGTCCGATTCCCGTCTGTGGATATGTAGTAATGTCGTTTGTCTGCACTGTGGAATCAGCCGCCCAGTATATTTTGATTTCATTGTCCGCCATAATCAATTAATCCCCTCTCTTTGCGCTTTTTATTGGCGCAGCGTAAATCTGCCGCCGCCTGCTTGGATTTATTAAAATAATCCTCCTACCTATATACTTTGATGCACCGATTTTTATTGCAATCTGATTTTATTATATGATGTTTCCAATTTTTTTACAAGGGATTGCGTTTGTTTTGTCTGTGAAAATATAGCAAAATATAGCCTTTTGCATACGATGCCGACAAATCCGAATTGTCACTTTCTTTACTGTTATTTTAAGAATTTTGTATTATTTTTTACATTTCGCTCGAATTTTTACATTTCGATTTGACAAACGCCGCCGATTTTGTTATGGTGCTTTTTGCTGTACTACATTTTATTCCATAGAAAAATGAATTTTTGACAAAGTGCCGCTCTTTATTTACCACGACAAACAAAAAATAATCATGAAAGGACACAATTAAATTGGCAAAAACAGAAAATATAATTTTGGATGACACTGTTTATACTGATTATGAATCAGTGACAGGCAGGATACCTTTTAATATGACAAACGACTATATGTTCCGAGCTGTGCTTCAGAAGAATAACCGCGTTCTGCGCGGGCTTATCAAAGCGCTGCTGCACCTGTCGGAAGATGATATAAAAGAGGTGCGTATTACTAATCCCATTATTCTTGGCGAGTCGATAGATTCCAAACAGATGTGGCTCGATATTAATGTCATACTTAATAACCACACAATTATAAATCTTGAAATGCAGGTTGCCAACATGCTTAACTGGCGCAATCGCTCCATATCATATATCTGCCGCTCATACGATAATCTGAACCGCGGCAGCAAATATAATGACGCAAAACCTGTCATACATATCGGCTTTCTCGATTTTTCACTAGAAGGAGCAATACCTGAGTTTTTTGCCATATACAAATTTGCAAATATAAAAACACATCAAATATACAGTGACAACCTTACCCTTTGTGTGGTAGACTTAAATAAAACAGAGCTTGCTACCGACGAGGATAAAGAATATGGCATTGACAGGTGGGCTAAACTTTTTAAAGCGAACACATGGGAGGCGGTCAAAATGCTGGCAAAGGATAATGATTACATGAAAGAAGCTTCTAAAACAATATTTGAGCTTTGCGCTGATTTTGAGGTCAAAAAGCGCTGTTGGGAGCGCGAGGAATTTGAAGATTATGCCGAAAGACTTGCGGCAGCGGAGGCCAAGCTTGTCGAAAAAGAAAACGCTCTTGCCCAAAAAGATGAAGAACTTTATAAGGTACTTGAATGGGCTAAAGCGCATGGTTACTCCGATGACAATATTCATTTCGATGCTATGGCAAATATAAAACAAGATAAAAATTAGACACACCCGAATTAAAGCAATATTTTGAATATAATAGAAACTAACTTTACAGGCTTTCTATTATCCTAAACAATAAGCGCAAATAAAAACTATACTATACAAATTCTATATATCTTAAATAACAAAATGTGCCCGAAATAGCTCTTTCTGCTATTTCGGGCATATTTGTTATTTAATTTATTCTCTTAAAAAGTTTCAGCACTACATTAAGTTACTCTTTAACCGCGCCAATATTAACACCCGTTACAAAGTATTTCTGTAAGAAAGGATACAATACCATGAACGGAAGTATCGCTGCTATGATACCTGCGTTAAACAGCGTAGTCTGTGAAACATTGTATGATGTCGTCGGCGTATCGCCGTCCATAACCATTGTTCTCAGCTTATACTGGAAGTTTACCTGATTCGGGTCTGTTATGTAAATCTGAACCGTTGAGTAATCGTTCCATACTGTTACGGCAAACATCAAACCGATTGACGCGAGCGCCGCCTTTGAAAGCGGGAGCACAATCTTGAAGAATATGCCCATCGGGCTGCAGCCGTCAAGCTTTGCCGCCTCATACAGTGAATCGGGGATGCCTTCAAAGAAGTTCCTCATAAGTACGAGGTTGTAAACATTCATACCATGCTTAACAACTAATATCCACATGCTGTTTACAAGACCTAATCTTCTCATAACCAAGTACTCGGGAATCATACCGCCTGAGAAAATCATCGTAAAGAGAAGCAGGTATGCAAGGAAGTTACGCCCGGGCATTTCAAACTGTACGAGCACATAACCGCCGAGTGTTGAAAGCACCAGACCAAGCAGCGTACCTAAAATTGTCGTAATAAATGAGTTGATGAACGGTCTGTACAATGCCGTCGTTTCGATAATAGTCCTATATCCGTCTAAAGTAAACTGACTGGGCCATAACTGGAACTGATATACGCCAACTCGGTTTAACGAGTCGATAAGCACCTTCCAGATAGGCACCAATATGCATAGCCCAAGTATAATAAATACTATATAATTAATAATATCAAAAACATGAAGTTTCTGTTTTGGTTTGCTTGAAACCTCTTTTGCCATATTAATCCTCCATTCTGCCTTTGCGGCTTAATACTAATGAAAAATGCTGCCCTTGCATTTTTCGGTGTGAGACTTAGAAATTCTCAGGTGCTTTAGCACCTTGTGAAACGCCCACTGGCGTGAGTGATTAGAATTTCTTCTCACACTAACTCCCTAGATAATACCGCGGCCGCGCGTCTTCTTACTTGCCCAGTTACATACAAGCACGAGAACGCATCCGACTAAGCTCTTGAACAAGCCAACCGCTGTTGAATAACCGTAGTTTGGTCTTGCGACTGCGAAGCTTTGACGATAGATGTATGTTGAAACAACATCCGATACATCATATACATTGCTGTTGTAAAGTACGAATACTGACTCGAACATATTCATAACTTTAGCAAGATTGAGGATTAATACAGTGATAATTGTGTTCATCAATGCGGGAACCGTTACAAAGCGTATCTTCTGAAGACGGGTAGCTCCGTCGATGTCGGCCGCTTCATAAAGCTCGGGGTTAATGCCTGACAGCGTAGCCAGGAAAATAATCGTTCCCCAACCTGTTTCCTTCCAGATATTGATGATATAGAATATCGGCCGCCACCAATCCTTGCTTGCAAGGAAGTAGATGCCCTGTCCTGCCGGGTCGATAATGCCCCAAGACTTCAGCATACCGTTTACCAAGCCTGTGCTTGACGGAGAAAGGAACAAGCTGAAGATTGATGCCACAACCGCCCAAGACATAAAGTGAGGCAGATATATGATAGTCTGCAAAGTTTTCTTTGCGAGAAGATTTCCCATTTCATTTAAGAAGATTGATACGACTACTGATGAAACAGTCGTGATAATCAGCTTAATAACACTTAACTCAAGAGTGTTTTTAAACGCCGTCCAGAATGCCGCCGTAGCGAACATATTCTGAAAATGCTCAAAGCCTACAAAGGTAGGCGCCTGACGCCCGGGGTAATAATCATAGAATGAATAACGAATACCCAACAGAGGCCAATAATGAATGATAATCAAAAACACAAGAACAGGGATAAACATTATGTAATATCCTCTGTTATTCCAAATGCGGAGCTTCAACGGTTTCTCACGAACCACGATACCGCCCGAGGTTACGACTTCTTTTTTCTTACTCATACCGTTCTCTTCCTTTCCTGTTTGCTATTCCCACTAACTCCCATCTGCCTGCTTTAACAGACATTTAAATTAATGTGGTGAAATTTTGCCGCTTTAAACGGCTAAACACAAGCGCCTCACCATCCTTTCATAAAAGCGCCCCAATCACGCAAATCACGAAAAGCACAGCACCCATGTTTTGTATGAAATCAGGAATTCCCATTCCGGAATTTCTTCTCTCACTAACTCCCATTTGCCCGCTTTAACAGGCTTTAAAATTTGTGTGTGAAAAATTTATTTTTCACACTATCCCCAATGAATATTTATCATTATGGTAAAAGCTTTTTAAGAAACAACTGTCCTGCTCCATCCGGAACAGGACAGCCATTTTCTTTAAATAACCATATTCAGATTATCGTACAGATTACTCTGCTGCGTTAAGCTCTGATAAGCACTGGTCAACGATAGAGCCAACCTCTGATACATATGTTGCGATTGCTTCATCTACATCAGCGCCATCAACTACTACCGAGCTAACTGCCTTAGCCTTAGCCGTAGCGATTGTACCTGACTCGTTTGTAAATGTCTCTGATGAAGGAGAAACAGGTGCATCTACACAGTTAGCCGTAAAGAACTCGTTACCCTTTACCATAAGCTCTGACTCATCAACATAGCCGTTTGTAAGCGGGCTGATAAGCAGTGCTGAGTCAAGATGATTCTTCTTCCATACTGTATTTGAATCGTTAGGAGACTGCTTTAAGTGGAACTGACCTTCCTCATAATGATACTCTTTCCTGGTGTCGGGGTCATCCGGATTTGTCACGAAGTCCTCTGCGTGGATAGACCAGTGAACATCCTCTGCACCGTATACCCAGAGTGTCTCAACTACATCACCGTCAAGCATTGTGTCGAGAAGAGCGTCAAATACTGCCTGCTCGCGTGAATTGTCGCCATCGCCGTCATCAATGATAACCCAAACAGGAGCCTCTCTGTTGAGGTAGCCGCCCCATGTATCCTTAATCTCCTGGATAGGAGGAAGCTGTACCAGTTCGGAATCAACACCGTTCTTAATTAAGCTGTCTGTAAGGTTCTGGTACCATGTACCTGCCCAATATGTGAATGCGCCTGATGAACCTGTCTGGTCATTTGAGAACCATTTCTCACGAGCCGTCTTTGTAGAAGCCGTAAGTGTCTCAGGGTCAACCGCGCCGTCTACATACGCCTGATGCATTCTTACAAGAGCATCCTTTGTTTCCTGTGTCTGGAAGCCGTCATACCATACACCGCTGTCATCCTGAAGGAGTGAAGGATATGCGCCCTGCCAGAACTCAGGCAGATAATTGATGAAAGGAGCCTCTGCGTTGTCAAGAAGGAAGCCTGCCGCTATAACGCCGTATGTGTCGCCTGTCACGCCATTGCCGTCAGGGTCTTCATTGTGGAACTTTAACAGCATGTTGTAATAGTCATCATATGTCTTGATGTCATCTACCGTAAGTCCTACCGCGTCAAGCCATGCCTTCTTTACATATGTAACGCAGCCGTTACCATATGTAGGAGCGAAGCCATAAAGATGTCCGTCCTTGTCTTTAAGGTTCTCATTGATATCCTTCAATGTAAGACGGCTCTGGAACTCAGCGTTTGCGTATGCATCCGCCATATCCCAAAGAAGACCTGTAGGAGCGTACTGCTTGAACATCTCAGCCGACATAATCATAGCGTCAGGATAGTCCTGGCTGGCGAAAAGGCGTCCAACTGCATCTGTGTAGCCTGAATGGTCAATCTGGTTGATGTTGAGCTTGATGTCATGGCCTAACTTCTCGCCTACCGCCTTCTCCCACTGCTCAACGAATTCAGCCTGACCGTTGTCAAGAGTAGCCGTCAGAGTACCGTTTACCACGATATTAAGCTCTGTAAGCTCATAGTTTGATGTTGTCTCGCCTGAATCGCTTGATGCCGCGTCCGCGCTTGCGTCTGATGACGCGTTTGCATCTGTGCTTGTTGAAGCGTTTGAGTCTGTAGCGCTTGAATTGCTGCTTGAAGACTCGTTGCTGCTACCGCCGCCGCATGCTGTCAATGAAACAACCATTGCGGAAGCCAAAAGTAAAGATAATGCTTTCTTTTTCATTTCTTTCCTCCCTTTTCAAAATAGTTTGTTAGTTATTACAGCGAAAATTTCCCTGCTTTTTTATTTTAGCACTGAAAGCGTTTACATTCAAGTCTTTTTTT
>CANQSB010000063.1 GCA_947626435.1 uncultured Lachnospiraceae bacterium
GCCGATATCACCCCAAAATTGGCTGATGGTGGTAATTAGGGATGTTGGTTAAGGTATTAATCAGCGTTTCCTTAAAATAAGAGATTGTCGTACTTATTGCGACAACCTCTTATTTATTATCTCATTTAGAAATTGCGAAACCCTATTCAAAGGCATAGGTTTAAATAGGCATTTGCAAAACTTTTTTCGATAACATAGATTTAAATAGACATTTACAAAACTTTTTTCGACAACATAGAATTAAGGTAAAATATATAAAATAAGCAGCGGCTCGCAGCTTGCTGCACATATGTACTGTATCTGCGATACAGTACATTGACACGATTTTTATATATTTTGACTAAATTCGGACAATTTAGAACACATTCATAATTACCTGACATAGATGTCAAACACATTTCGCAGTTATCCATTGTCGTTTTATTATTTTAACTTTGAAAAATTCATAAACCCCTCGTCTAAACTCTGCTCTGATGATGCAAGCCTGACTGCCACAAACTTTTTGCCGTTCTTTATAGCTTTCTCAAGTTTTTCTTTTCCTGCATGTAAACTCCACGCGCCATTTTTCTCATCCACAGCAATCTCTCCATTGTCAACGCCAACCGCCCCCGAACCATCTAAAATTTTTATTGACGACGGGTTAAGCTCCACCAACTTTTCAAACGCGCCTTTTTTGTATTCCTCAAGCCTTGACAATATCTCGCCCGCAAGCTCAATCGGCGCGGCGTTTGTGCTCTCTATGACAAGATTATAGTTGCTCATGTCATAATAGTCTATGCCGTATATTTCCTTATAGCGCACCGTTTCAAGCCTCTGCCTGTTGATGAGCGCTTTCCTGCACTCCTCTTGTGAATTGTAGGATTCAGAATTGGCACGCACACTGTCGTTATATACCCTGCGGCTCGCTTCGTCTATATCCGTAATGACAAACACCTTGAAACTCCTTGGCGCAAAATGCCACGCAAGACGCGAGTCAAACACTATCATATCCTTTTCCTCGCCTATTTTTGTGGTGGTGTCATCTATCATCTTGTCAACAGAACGGTCGCCCTTACTTGCCGCCTCATTTACCTGCTTGTTAAATTCCTCGACCGACAAGCCCTTGTCCATCGCAAGCTGCCTAAATATCTGTCCTGTAGAGAATATTTCATAACCCCGTTCCTTTAAAATTTTGGCTATACTAGATTTGCCGCTGCCAAGGTTTCCTGTAATTGTGATATTCATATTATTCCCCCATTCCTACTAAATTAAATTTATCATAGCATTTTCCGTCATATTTTTCAATATTTCATATTTGACATTTCCGATTGCCAAAAATGTTAAAAAGTTCTTGAAAAAAGTTATCCTATTTCTCTTGACTTTCTTTTTATTTTCTGATATCATTCTTTTACTCCGATTAATCAGGGGTAGTAAAGGTTTCGACAGGGAATCTGAAGATGGAGAAGCAAGCCGCAGGTATGCGTTAAATCCACAATTAAAATTAAACGCTGAAGATAATTTAGCACTCGCAGCCTAATGGCTGCTGTCTGACCTAACGCACCTACACGCTGGGATTCAGGCATCGATTATGTAGGAAACGACGTATGCAAAGCTTTGAGCATACGGGCGTATTATGAAGCTACTGACTTTATAGGGGTGTTGATTCGCCTATTAGGAAAGGAAAAGGGCTTGCCCGAAACAATCAGCTAAGCTTGTAGAAGTACATGGGATGGTTTTTTGGACACGGGTTCGACTCCCGTCTACTCCAGCAATGAGAATGCTTGGAAATGCAGTGTTTTCAGCATTCTTTTTTATTTTTATAGATTAAAAATGCTATTTTAAACCGTTTCAAATCATATGAATTGTGGTCAAAATTGTGGTCAAAATTTATTTATAAAATGTCAAGGCAATTAGGTCATTTAATAATTAAAATTCGTTTTAGATTTGAGTTTTAGTAAACATAATAATAAAAACAAAAAGTTTCCAATTTATCTGAAAATAAGATAAATTGGAAACTTTTTTTATTATTTATTCTACATTCTGTCAGGCGCCGAAAAGCCTAGAAGACTTATTGCCGTTTCCAGCACATCCCTTGTGAACGCAAGCAGCGCAATCCACCCTGCTTTTCTCTGCGCGTCTTCCTCGTCAAGAATTTTTGTTTCATGGTAAAAATGGTTAAACGCATTCGCCAGTTCGTAAATATAAGCGCACACCTTATGCGGCGCTGTTTCATCATACGCCGCCTCAATGCTTGAATTATACTTTGCAAGCGCAAGCATAAGTTGTTTTTCGCTCTCATTTGCAGGCGCGTTTATATTTTTTTTAACCGCCTCAACATCGCCGCCTTTCTCGGCATACTTTTTGAGGATAGACTTGATGCGCACAATAGTGTACAAAATGTACGGTCCCGTATCACCCTCAAACGAGGTAAATCGGTCTATGTCAAAAATATAGTCCTTGCTCGCCTGATTTGACAAATCGCCGTACTTCAATGCCGCAAGTCCTACCACCTGCGCCGTCTGTACCGCCTCATCATCTGAAACGTCGCGATTCTGCTTAATCTTTTCAAGCATCTCAGCATTTACCTCTTTAATAAGGTTTTCAAGCCGCATTACGCCGCCATCGCGGGTCTTGATGGGCTTGCCGTCTGCGCCGTTCATAGTGCCGCACCCCAAAAACTGAAGTTTGGTTTCCTCCTTTACAAGCTTTGTCTTGCGCGCACAGCGGAACACTTGCTCAAAATAAAGCTCCTGCCGCTTGTCCGTAAGGTAAATTATCCTGTCAGGCTTATTCTGCTCCATCCGCATCATTATAGTCGCAAGATCTGTCGTATTGTAGAGCGCCGCGCCGTCAGACTTCAAAATCATGCAGGGCGGTATCTCTTTTGTGTCCGTGTCTTCCTTGACGTCAACCACAAGGGCGCCTTCGCTGATGTATGCATACCCGCCCTTTTTCATATAGTCAACCATGCCAGGGATTAAATCGTGCACCGTGGATTCGCC
The DNA here is from genome assembly GCA_947626435.1 of uncultured Lachnospiraceae bacterium. Classification (GTDB taxonomy): domain Bacteria; phylum Bacillota; class Clostridia; order Lachnospirales; family Lachnospiraceae; genus COE1. Next base: position 2,982 of record CANQSB010000063.1, read on the forward strand.
GTTCCACAGGTCAAACTCGACATCAAGATTTCCGTAATTTTTCCTCAAATCAGTGACGGATACATTAAAAATATGCTGCCAAAGGGCACGATACCCTCTCACACCGCTCTGCAGCTTGTAAGTGCACGCCATAGCGTCTGCCTTGTACTCCTCATCTTCCTTTGAGCGCTTGCTCGCGTAGGGATAAATTTCTTCAAGCTCCGCAATCGTAAACGGCGGCTCTGCCGGATATTCGCCCGTATAATTTTCATCAAAATACACAAGCTCAGGCTTACGCTGCTTCAGCTCGTTTATGACCAGCCCCATAGGCTGCCCCCAGTCGCCAAGATGTACATCGCCTATAACATGATGCCCCGCGTAACGCGCTATGCGCTTTATGCTTTCTCCGATAATCGCTGGACGCAGATGCCCTACGTGAAGGGGCTTTGCTATATTGGCTCCGCCGTAGTCTATTATTATCTCCAGCGGATTTTTGGTTTCCTCAAAGCCGTATTTTTCCTCGGCTCTCATTCCCTTTATAAAGCTTCCAACAAAATCCCCCTTCAATGTAAGGTTCAAAAAACCAGGGGCAACAGCCTCAGCCTTTTCGTATATTTTGCTGCCGCTTAATTTTGCCGCCACATCATTTGCAATCATAATCGGGGCTTTTTTGTATTTTTTTGCGGCTGCCATCGCGCCGTTGCACTGGTATTCGCACAGGTCAGGTCTGTTTGAAAGCGTCACCCTTCCAAGCTCGCGCTCATATCCTGCCGCCTCAAACGCGTCCTTTATTTCCTCCGAAATTAAATCCAATAATTTTTTCATTTCCTTAACCTTTCACAAACATAAAATAATTTTCACTAAAACACTATCATCGTTTCCTACATGACTGTTCTCCTTACGGCTGCTTCCCCTATATGCTGACTGTCCCTGCCAAAATACCTTCATAATCCTCCAGATTTTTCTCCAAAAGCTTCGGAGTGTCAAGCCCATACGGACACCTTGACGCACACTTGCCGCAATGCAGGCATTCCTTAATCTTTGCCATCTCCTTCTGCCAGTCCGCACTAAGCCATGATGCCGAGGGCGAGCGCCTGATAAGCTGTGATGTACGAGCGCAGTTATTTATTTTTATATCCATAGGACAAGGCATACAATATCCGCACCCGCGGCAGAAATCGCCCGAAAGCTCTTTCAAATCCTTCTCATATGTCGCTTTCATCTCATCGTCCATAACAGGCGGATTTTCCTGGAATGATAAAAATTCTGCCAGTTCGCTCTCCCTCTGCACGCCCCAGAGCGGCAGCACCTCCTCATGCTGCGCCGCAAACCAGTAACAGAGCTTTGCGTTTGTGAGAAGTCCGCCCGCAAGCCCCTTCATGCCAAGAAATCCCATGCCCGCCTTGCCGCATTTTTTCACAAGCTCGACCTCGCGCGGCGTGGAAATGTATGCGAACGGATACTGCAGCGTCTCATACAGGCCGCTCTCCACTATCTCCTCCGCGACATTGAGCAAATGCGCCGTAATGCCTATGTGGCGGATTTTTCCCTGCTCCTTAGCCTTTAGCAGCGCCTCATACATGCCGTCCTCCTCGTCTGGGCGGAAACACTTCGGTACACAGTGAAGCTGGTATATGTCAATATAGTCTGTCTTTAAAGTCTTTAATGATGTGTCCAAATCCTCAACAAGCTTTTCCTTTGTCCGCGCCATTGTCTTTGTCGCGATATAGTAGCTCTCACGCTTTACGCCCGCAAGCGCCTTGCCAAGCTTTTCTTCGCTGTCGCTGTAGGCGCGCGCCGTATCAAAAAAGTTCACGCCGCCGTCAAGCGCCATATGTATAAGCTCTATAGCGCTGCTCTCGTCAATTCTCTGTATCGGCAGCGCCCCAAAGCCGTTTTTGTTTGCGATTATTCCTGTGTTTCCTAATTTTACTGTAAGCATGATTTACCTCTTTTCTGCGCTGCGCGCTTTTATGTACGCGCTCATTTTTGCGCGTATCTGTTCAAATTGCCTGTTTGTTTCGGGAAGCTCTGACTCAAAATCCATCAGCTTATTTAAAAATCCCTGTTCATATACTATCATATAACTTACTGGATATACAAGCTCATATACAAGAGAAATATGTCCGACTACATTGTCAACGGGCGTTTTCTTCAGGCTGCGCAAAACAGCGTGCTCCTCATTAAACGCCTGCATCACTTCATCGCTCACTTGACAGTTTTTTAGCTCGCTTGTCGTGACATTGTATATTTCCTCCAACGGCACGATTATATTTACCTTCAAAATGTCTATCTTGTCCGCGTCGCGCAAAAGGTCGGCAAACTTTTTCTCGCGTCTGCTGTAGCTGTCTGGGACTTTGTATGCGCTGTGGCATCTGACTGTCCGCTCCAGCAGCAAATCCTCCGAAACGTCATCTACATAGTCGCGTATTTTCCCCTCCTTAAAGAGTATATCCGCGCCAAACTCCGCGTGGTCTATGGACTGCGCATCAATAAAAGTGCCGTATCTGCGAAGCTGCTCAAATCTGCCTACGTCATGCAGCAAGCCTGTAAGCCATGCTATTTCTATTTCGTCTTTGTCAAAGCCTGACGCCCTTGCTATGCGCTCGCAAAGCTCACATACGCGGTAGGTGTGTTCTATTTTAAGCTTTATTTTCTCGTCGTTTGCATCATAATTGCCCACATATGCATTAAACGCATTTAGGGCTTTTTGCCTGTCTATAATCATTTTTGTCACCTTTTTAATTCTAAATTCTCTGTATTTAAACAGGAAAATTATGTCTCATCTATATACATTTCTGTTTTCATATATTGTTCATTTTTTGCATATGTATAAGCCTGTGATTTTCTGATATAATCAAATATGCTCCCGCTTATGTCTTCATTCCATACTGTTTCACTAAACATCTCATTTTCAGCGCTTGGCTTATACAATATATCCACATGCACCTGATAATACTCATCATCATTCGGAAACTGCCTGACAATCGAAATTTGAAACGTCGGCTCGCCTGTAAATGAAAATGTCCCCGTCTCAAATAAAATCATATCTTCACCCGCTGGAATACTGCACATCTGCTCAAACACATCAACAATATTTTCCAATGGCATTTCATCTGTGATGTTATTTTTCAAAAAATCTAATAGTTCGTTCATCTGCCGCACTCCATAAATTTATCTTTTTCGCTTAGCAATACCAGGACATAAACTCATACAATAATACTACAACAAGGGCAGCCTATCACTTCATTTACAAATAGACTGCCCCGCTTTCATTAATTCTTACGCCGTAATAGCATTCCCCGTATACAGCTGGTAATACTTACCCTTAGCCTCTATAAGCTCATCATGCGTGCCGCGCTCAATAATCCTGCCCTGCTCAAGCACCATGATACAATCGCTGTTCTTGACAGTGGAAAGCCTGTGCGCGATAACAAATGTCGTCCTTCCCTTCATCAGCTTATCCATGCCGTCCTGCACAATTTTCTCAGTGCGCGTATCAATTGAGCTCGTCGCCTCGTCAAGAATAAGCGCAGGTGGATCCGCTATCGCCGCCCTCGCGATTGCAAGAAGCTGTCTCTGCCCTTGGCTTAAGTTAGCCCCGTCGCCCGTAAGCAGCGTGTTGTACCCCTGCGGAAGCCTCTCTATGAAATCATGTGCATTCGCAAGCTTTGCCGCCGCGATAACCTCCTCGTCGGTCGCGTCAAGCTTTCCATAGCGTATATTTTCCATAACCGTCGCCGTGAAAAGATGCGTGTCCTGCAAAACTATTCCAAGCGAACGCCTCAAATCAGCCTTCTTTATCTTGTTTACGTTTATCGCGTCATACCTAATCTTGCCATCCTGAATGTCGTAAAAACGGTTTATCAGGTTGGTAATCGTCGTCTTGCCCGCGCCCGTAGATCCTACAAAGGCAATCTTCTGCCCAGGCTTTGCATACATTATGATATTGTGCAGCACCATCTTGTCATCATTGTAGCCAAAGTCAACATCATCAAACTGCACCGCGCCCTCAAGTTTTTGGTAAGTAGTCGTGTCGCTTGCCTTATGGTAATGTTTCCACGCCCATAAGCCTGTGTGCTTGGGAGTTTCCCTTATCTCGCCGTTTACAAGCTCAGCATTTACAAGCGATACATAGCCCTCGTCCATCTCGGGTTCTTCGTCAATAAGCTTAAATACCCTGTCTGCGCCCGCAAGAGCCATTACGACCGCGTTAAACTGCATGCTTATCTGGTTTATGGGCATATTGAAGCTCTTGTTAAACGTAAGGAAGCTTGCAAGCCCGCCAAGCGTAAGCCCGCCGATTTTGTTGAGTGCCAATACGCCGCCGACAATCGCGCATACCACATAGCTTAAGTTGCCAAGCTGCGCGTTTATCGGACCGAGCATATTTCCGTACTGGTTTGCATTGTAAGCGCTGCCAAAAAGCTCATCATTAAGCTCGTTGAACCGCGCTATATTTTCTTCCTCGTGGCAGAATACCTTTACAACCTTCTGCCCTTCCATCATTTCCTCGACAAAACCGTTTACCGCGCCAAGCGCTTTCTGCTGCGCGAGGAAATACCTGCCTGACAGCCCTGTCGCTTTTTTGGTGACAAACAGCACTATGCATACCATTATAAGCGTCACTATCGTAAGCGGAACACTCAGCACTATCATACTTATCAGCACACTCACAATAGTAATCGCGCTGTTTAAAAACTGCGGCATGCTCTGGCTTATCATCTGCCTTAGTGTGTCAATATCGTTTGTGTAGCATGACATTATATCGCCGTGCGCGTGAGTGTCAAAATATTTGATTGGAAGTGTTTCCATCTTTGAAAACATATCGTTTCGGATATTGCGCATTGTACCCTGGCTTACGTTAATCATTATGCGGTTATAGATATAAGCCGACAATGCGCCTACCGCATAAAAGCAGGCTACTCTCGCGATTGCATGCGCAAGCCCCGAAAAATCGGGATTATCCATACCCAAAAGCGGCATGATATAGCTGTCAATAAGCGTCTGCGTAAACAATGTGCCTTGTATATTTGCAAACACTCCGACAAATATGCATATAACTACGATAATTACATGCGGAGTATAGTTCTTCATTACATATCCCATAAGGCGCTTAAAAAGCTTTCCCGGATTTTCAATTTTTGGTCTCGGACCTGCTCCGCGCCTTGGTCCCATTGGTCCTGGCATTATCAGTCACCTCCGTTTTCGTCAAAATCGGCGTTGCCGCCTGTCTGAGATTCATATACCTCGCGGTAAATCGGACTGCTTTCAAGCAGCTCGTCATGCGTGCCGAAGGCTGAAACCTCGCCATTGTCCATTACTATTATCCTGTCCGCGTTCTGTACGCTGCTTATTCTCTGCGCGATTATAAGCTTTGTCGTGTCGGGGATTTCCTCCGCAAACGCCTTTCTTATCTTGGCGTCGGTAGCCGTGTCAACCGCGCTCGTGCTGTCATCAAGGATAAGTATTTTTGGCTTTTTGAGCAATGCCCTTGCGATGCAGAGACGCTGTTTCTGTCCGCCCGAAACATTTGTGCCGCCCTGTTCTATGCGCGTATTGTATTTGTCAGGCATTTTTTGTATAAATTCGTCTGCGCACGCAAGCTGGCAGGCTCTCACACATTCCTCCTCGCTTGCGTTTTTGTCGCCCCATCTGAGGTTTTCAAGGATAGTGCCGCTGAAAAGGACATTTTTCTGCAGGACTACTGAAACCTGATTTCTGAGCGCCTCCATATCATATTTGCGCACATCAATGCCGCCGACCAAAAGCTGTCCCTGCGTAACGTCATACAGACGGCTTATCAGGTTTACAAGGCTCGACTTAGCGCTGCCTGTGCCGCCGATAATGCCTATTGTCTCACCCGATTTGATTTCAAGATTTATGTTTTTAAGCACGGGCTTTCCTTCCTTGTGGTACGCAAAGCTTACGTTATTAAAGCTTATGCTGCCGTCCTTTACCTCTGTGACTGGCTTTTCGGGATTTTCAAGGTCTGATTTTTCCGTAAGCACCTCCGCGATACGCTTTGCGCTTGCGTAGCTCATCGTGAGCATTACAAAAATCATGGAAACCATCATAAGGCTCATCAGTATATTCATGCAATAGGCAAGCAGGCTCATCATCTCGCCTGTCGTAAGTCCGCCCGCCACTATCATCTTGGCACCAAGCCACGAAATAATCAAAATACATGTATAGACTGTCGCCTGCATAAGAGGCATATTGATTACCACAAGCTTTTCAGCTTTGAGGAACATATTGTAGATGTTGCTGTTTGCTTTTTTGAATTTGTCCGTCTCGTAATCCTCGCGCACGTATGCCTTGACTACGCGTATAGCCGATACGTTTTCCTGAACGCTTGAATTGAGCTCATCATATTTTTCAAACACCTGGCGGAAATGCTTTGTCGCCCTCGGTATTATGAGTGAAAGACAGACGGCAAGAAATACGACTGCCACAAGATAAATTGAGGCAAGCCTTGCATTGATTGTAAACGCCATTATCATAGCGATTATCATTGACGCGGGCGCCCTCATTGCCATTCTCAGTATCATCTGATATGAGTTCTGCATATTGGTAACGTCCGTCGTAAGCCTTGTTATAAGGCTTGATGTTGAATACTTGTCAATGTTTGAAAATGAGTAGGTCTGGATATTTTCAAACATCGCTTTTCTTAGATTTCTCGCAAAACCAGTGGAAGCCCTTGCACCGTACTTTGCTCCCATAAGTCCTGCCCAGAGGCCTATCAGCGCTATCACTATCATCTGCACGCCGACCATATAAATGTGGTTCATGTTGCCCGCATTTACGCCGTCGTCAATGATAGACGCCATAAGCATTGGAATAACCATTTCCATGATAACTTCAAGTATCATGAATACAGGCGTGAGTATGGAATCTTTTTTAAATTCCTTGATTTGCGCGCCTAATACCTTCAGCATAAACTTCACCCTTTCTGATTATTGTCATCATTTACCATTTTACGCTTATAAAAAAATCAGGTCAAGACAAGTTAATTTTTTTATGAGTTTGTTTATACTTTATATATTCTTTTTTTACTAAAATTTTCTTATCTCGATTGAGTCGTCGGCGGGAGTGTTCTCCACGGATTTGATTATCACGTCGTAGCCAAAGCTGTCATTTACCTGTACATGTACCTGTTCGCCGCTTTTGTGGCCTATCAGGGCTTTGGCGACTGGTGACTCTATGCTGATTAAGCCCTCGAGTGGGTTGTTTCTTATGGTGGTGACAAGCCTGTATTTTTCTGTAGTGCCGTCCTCCACGAACATTACCTCGACTGTCTTGTTGAGCCCCGCCTCGTCTTCGTTTGTGTCGTCTTCTATGATTATCGCGGTTTTTATCATGCGCTCCAAGTACCTGATGCGGCTTTCGTTTTGGTTTTTGAATTTTTTTGCTGCGTGGTACTCAAAATTTTCACTCAAATCACCCTGCGCCCTCGCTTCCTTTACCGCCTCGAGCGCCTCCTTCCTCACGACGAGCTTTCTATGCTCGATTTCTTCTTCCATTTTTTTGATGTCGCTTTTTGTGAGTCTGTCGTTCATGATTTTTCCTCATTTCCAGGCTGCGTTTTCAGCCCTCTTATATTTTTATACTCCATGTAGCATAGAATAGGCGAAATATATAAGGCAGCAAACCGTTTGCATATGCGCGCTGGCTGCTTTATATATTTCGCCCAAACAGAGTTACTTTGAAAGAATAATTTTATCTAACACTGTTTTTTATTAAAATAATAAAAGCACAATTATTTCGGATGGGCGGTGTATCCATCATCTCAGATACTCTTTTCAGAGTGCGTCGGGAACCATTTCCGACCTCAAAATAATTATGCCCTTTACTATCATATTATCTTCCTGTCTTTAATATACTATTATTTCCCTATTTTTAGTGATGATGTCCATGTCCCTTGCTGAAATGATATTCATGCGCATGCTCTGACAGATTGGTACAGCCATCCAC
>CANQSB010000064.1 GCA_947626435.1 uncultured Lachnospiraceae bacterium
ATATGACAACCACAGCTTTCTTTACTTTTAACTCTTTACAAACCCGCCTTCAATGATATAAAATATTTATGTGTATCCAGTGGAATAAAAATCCATAAAAAGCTAAATTTAACATTGAATATAAAATAAAAAGGAGAACGAAAAATGAGCAAGAAAACCACAGTTTTAATGATTCTCGACGGCTATGGCTTAAATGAAAAGAAAGAGCACAATGCAGTAGCCCTCGCAAACACCCCAGTAATGGACAGATTGATGAAGGAATACCCTTTCGCGCGCGGCAACGCAAGCGGCATGGCAGTAGGACTTCCAGACGGTCAGATGGGCAATTCCGAGGTAGGACACCTTAACATGGGCGCAGGCAGAATAGTCTATCAGGAGCTTACCCGCATCACCAAGGAAATACAGGATGGCACATTTTTTGAAAATCCCGCCCTGCTTGAAGCGGTAAACAATTGCAAGCAGAAAGGCTCAGCGCTTCATCTTTACGGGCTTTTGTCAGACGGCGGCGTACACAGCCACAACACGCACCTCTACGGACTGTTAGAGCTTGCCAAGAGAAACGGTCTGTCAAACGTCTACGTACACGCATTCCTCGATGGCCGCGACACACCCCCCGCGTCAGGCAAAGGCTTTGCTGAGGAGCTTGAAGCGAAAATGAAGGAAATCGGCGTAGGCAAAATCGCCACAGTAATGGGACGCTACTACGCAATGGACAGAGATAACAACTACGACCGCGTTCAAATTGCCTACGATGCAATGACACAGGGCAAAGGCGAGACAGCTCCCACAGCTCCCGACGCTATACAGCAGTCCTACGACAAGGATAAGACGGACGAGTTCGTATATCCCACAGTAGTAACCGAAAACGGACAGCCCGTAGCCACAATCAAGGACGGCGACTCAATCATCTTCTTCAACTTCAGGCCCGACCGCGCAAGAGAGATAACAAGAGCATTCTGCGACGACGATTTCAAAGGCTTCGACAGAAAACGCCTTGACGTAAAATACGTATGCTTTTCGGACTACGATCCGACAATCCCCAACAAGTCCGTAGCCTTCCACAAAATAGCAGTCACAAACACCTTCGGCGAATGGCTTGCCGCCAACAACATGACACAGGCAAGAATAGCCGAGACAGAAAAATACGCCCACGTAACCTTCTTCTTCAACGGCGGCGTAGAAGAACCAAACAAGGGCGAAGACAGAGTGCTGGTTCCTTCACCCAAAGAAGTAGCCACCTACGACCTAAAACCTGAGATGAGCGCCTATACAGTATGCGATAAACTCGTAGAAGCTATCAAATCAGGCAAATACGACGTAATAATCATCAACTTTGCAAACCCCGACATGGTAGGCCACACAGGCGTAGAAGCCGCGGCAATCAAAGCAGTAGAGGCAGTAGACGAGTGCGTAGGAAAAGCAGTAGACGCAGTATTGTCCGTAAACGGCACTCTCTTTATCTGCGCAGACCACGGCAACGCAGAACAGCTCGTAGACTACGAAACAGGCGCCCCCTTCACCGCCCACACCACAAACCAAGTGCCTTTCATACTCGTAAACTATGACAAAAATTACACATTAAGAGATGGCGGCTGCCTGGCAGACATAGTCCCCACTCTCATAGAAACCATGGGAATGACACAACCCAAAGAAATGACAGGCAAATCACTCCTTATCAAAAAATAAATAAAATAACAAGACCAGAAAAGGTGCAGATAAATACCAGAAATTCTGCACCTTTTTATGTACTATTTCACTAAGCCAATCCAAATAGCAAGCATACATTATTAGCATAATATTCCGCCTATTTCCCCAATACCACTTAAAAATAAGTATGTTGCAAAACAGCGCCAATCTACGTACATTCTACCAATAAACTAGCCCGAGCAGGGGCATATATCCCATGAAGACCTTTGGGAAGCGTCGGCACTTAGCGAAGCAAGCTGTAAAAGCGTAGTTCCTTTTACAGCGCCGCCGAGCTTAGTGTCCGCTACGCTTTCCACTAAGCGCAAGCGGGTCTGAATGGGATATATGCCCCTGCTCGGGCGACCTATTGCCAAAACACAAAAATCTATAAAATATAAACAAAAATATTGCACCCAATCACCATAAATTGTATAATTTATATAACACATAGTTGTCAACAAATATAGGAGATGAGGCATGGTGATAAACATGAGATTTGCATTCAACCTTTTAATAATAAGCATACTCGCAGTATGCACTTGGTTTTTCATAGTCAGCGTAGAAAGCAAAGTATACTACAGAAAAGTATTCCGCTTCATACTCTTTTCAGCCATAATAATGTACCTAAACCGCCTGCTATGCATATCAATGGAAGAAGGCTACCTCACCAGCAGTGACGCCCTTCTCACAACAGAACGCTTTATACACTACATGTTCACCCTGGAAATATACACCCTCTACGCCTTTTTCATCTTCTGCCTGTTCGACCAGTTCCACTATTTTTCAAGCAGAAAAAAACTCCTGTTCTTCCTGCCCTGCATAATAACAGCCGCCCTCATAATCAGCTCCCCCTGGACACACCTAATCTTCTGGGTAAAAGACGGCGTCTGCCATAAAGGCATACTGTTCTGGCTCCTCGTACTGGTAAGAGGCGGCTATGCAATAACAGCCACAATCAAAGCGCTGCTCAAACGAAACCTAATGATAAAAGTATTCGGACAATGCGTAATCCTGCTCGCAGTATTTGCAGGAATCCAAGCCGCAGTATTTTTCATATCAGGCAATGAAACAATGTACTACTCGACGCTGATTGTAAACGTAGTCGTATTTGTCCTCGCCATCACAATGGTAGAATTTTACAAGGACGATTTGACAGAACTCTTTAACCAAAAGGCGTTTAAACAGTACGTAAGCAAAGAGCTTGAAAAGCAGAAACAAAGGTCAGTCTACCTGATAAAACTGAAAAATTACGAATACCTCAGCGACAATTACAACAAATACTCCATTTGCGAAGTAATAAAAAAGCTTGCCGAATACATAAAGGAATACACAATGCTCTCGTCAATATACTACCTCGGCGGCGGGCGCTTCTGCATTATCCAACATAAAAGCGATAAACTCAATGAAAAAGAGTTCTTTGACAGACTGGAGGAGCGTTTCTGCGTACCCTTTGAAATCGACGGCTCAAGCGTAAATTTAAGCCTCTTTGCCGCCGTTATGAATATGGAAAGCGGCAAGATAAACAAGGACAATTTTTACAAATACTTTGCCGCATGCGACGAAATAAGATACCGCAGCAATGATGCGCTGGAAATTGTCCAAGCTGACACCTTCAACATAGACCAGCTCCAAAGATACCGCGACGTGGAGGACGCAATCGAAAGAGGACTTGTCGAAAAAGAGTTTACGATGTTTTACCAGCCGATAATCTCCACAGAAACAGGCAAAGTAATATCCGCCGAAGCGCTTATCCGTCTAAAAGACCGCATTTTAGGCTTTGTATCGCCCGAGGAGTTTATCCCTATTTCCGAAACAAACGGTACAATACTTGAAATCAGCGAGTTTGTCATTGACAGCGTATTCAAATTCGTCAGCGAACATGACATAACTCAAATGGGCATGGAATTTATTGAAATGAACCTTTCAGTGATACAGTGCATGGACGAAAACCTCAACAACAAGCTCGAATATTATATAGAAAAATACCATGTTGACCCAAAGCGCATAAATCTTGAAATCACAGAGACCACAAACTTTGATGAGGAAAAGCTCAAGCAGCAGCTTGAAAAAATAAAAAAGCTTGGTTTCAGCTTTTCGCTTGACGATTACGGCACAGGCTACTCGAATCTTGTGAGAGTGCTTGAATATCCCGTAGATGTAATAAAGTTGGACAAGAGCATAATATGGGCGGCATTTGACGACAGGGATAGCTTCGTCACAGTCAAAAACCTCATCTCCATGTTTCATGATGTGCGCCGCAAGCTTGTAGCGGAAGGCGTAGAGAGCCAGACGCACGCGGACAGGCTAAAGGAGTTGGGATGCGACTACCTTCAGGGCTATTATTATTCAAAACCCGTAAACCAGACAGAATTTGTCGATTTTGTCAATAAATTCAACAATAAAATATAATCACAAAAAATTAGGGGCTGATACACTGTCAGCCCTGTATTTTTTTCATGTTTGTCAATAATCATCATATCTGAATTTTTCCCCTATTTCTGCTAATACTAAAGCGTGATATATAAAGCAATAACAGGTAAAAACGCAGAAACGGAGGAAAGAAAATGAACCAAAATTCACTGGTAATTACAGACATACACGCGAGAGAAATACTTGATTCCAGAGGCAACCCCACAGTGGAGGCAGTAGTCAGGGTAAATGACCGCTATGAGGGCAGGGCAAGCGTGCCGTCAGGCGCAAGCACAGGCAAATTTGAAGCGGTAGAGCTTCGCGACGGCGAACTGCGCTATATGGGGCTTGGCGTGCAAAAGGCGGTAAACAATGTAAACACTAAAATCAGAGAGGCGCTTATTGGCGCAGATGTATGCAACCAAAAGCTGATAGACCATATCCTCATAGACACAGACGGCACAGACAATAAAGGCAATCTCGGAGCAAACGCCACCCTCAGCGTGTCAATGGCGGCGGCAAGGGCAGCGGCGGACGCGCTTGGCATGCCACTTTACAGATACCTCGGCGGGGTAAAACCAAACCGTCTTCCCGTACCTATGATGAACATTTTAAACGGAGGCAGGCACGCGACAAACACAGTCGATTTTCAGGAATTTATGATAATGCCCGTAAAAGCGGAAAGCTTCAAGGAGGGCTTGCGCATATGCGCTGAAATTTATCATAACCTCAAAAAACTCTGCCACGAGCGAGGGCTTTCCACAGGTGTAGGCGATGAGGGCGGCTTTGCCCCGGATTTGCCAGATGCCACTGCGGTGCTTGACATAATAGTTGACGCGATAGGTGCGGCAGGCTACAAGGCAGGCGAGGAGGTCAAAATCGCGCTCGACGCGGCAGCCTCAGAGCTTTACAATGAGGAGGACAACACTTATCATTTCAGCGGCGAGACACAGCTTAGGAGCAGATGGGAGGGCGTGGAGAACAACAGCGCCTTTGAAGACATGGGCGAGGTAAAGCGCAGCACAGAGGAAATGATTCAATATTACGAAAAGCTGATAGACAATTATCCAATCATATCAATAGAAGACGGGCTTGCCGAGGACGACTGGGACGGCTGGCAGGAGCTTACAAGGCGCATCGGCAAAAAAGTACAGCTTGTTGGCGATGACCTGTTTGTCACCAACACTAAACGCCTTGACGCAGGCATCAAGCTTGAAGCCGCCAACGCAATCCTCGTCAAGGTAAACCAGATAGGTACGGTCAGCGAAGCGGTAGAAGCCGTCGAAATGGCGCAGAACAACGGCTACAAGGCAGTAATCAGCCACCGCAGCGGCGAGACTGAGGACACCTTCATAGCAGACCTAGCCGTAGCCATGAACGCAGGACAGATAAAAACAGGCGCTCCCTGCCGCAGCGACCGCACAGCAAAATACAACCAGCTCCTCAGAATAGAAGAAGAACTCGGCAAAGTGTCCGTATATATGAACCCGTTCCACAAGCTGTAAAACACTCAAAAACACAGCAAAAACGCCGCGGAAAAGCATTGCGGAAAGCCAGCATCAAAACAGCAAATCAAAAACAGTATGCAAAAATTAGATTGCTATATATTTGTGAAAATGCTATACTATTACAGACAAGGGAAATCAACAAAAATCTTCGTGACTATAAAGGCAGCGGCTCTGAAAATAAATTCAGAGCCGCAATTTGCATTAAAATTAAAAACTCCCTATTGTCAACCGCCGCATTTTGTGCTAAACTATCATTCATAGTGCATCACCAGATAAATCAACAGCCAATCATTTAGGCGCACGACGCCTTAAAAAACGGAGGAAATATGGCAGTATTAAGGACAATTCTCACAGTGATATTAATATTGGTATCAATAGCATTTACAATAGTAGTTTTAATGCAGGAGGGCAAGTCAGCAGGGCTTGGAGCAATCAGCGGCGCGGCGGAAACATACTGGGGCAAGAACAAAGGACGCTCCATGGAGGGCGCGCTCGTCAGGATTACGACAGTGCTCGGCGTAGTATTTATGATACTTGCGGTTGTTTTGAATATCAATTTCTAACAGCACAGCAAAAGAAACACTCTTGTAAAAAAGAGTGTTTTTCATTTGTATGACGGGCATGCCCGTGTTCTGTGGTGAAAGTCCACATAGGCGTAGCTACCGACGAACTTGTTAGCAACTCCCAAGGTTTGTATCGTGAGGTACAGGCGAGAAGAAGGGATAGCGAAATCGTAGCCCTACGGACAGAAACCCGATATAAGGCGTATAAGGCGGGTAAGTTGGCAAATGACAACGAAGCCCTAAAGGTAGCCGTAACCCAAGTGCGTAAATCGGGAGGGTAGACGAGGAAAGAACACGGACTTATCCCGTGAGGTCTCACAGGCGGTCACATTAGCCGCAGTAACAACGAACTGTGAGAAGTCAGCAGAAGCCATAGTAGACAAAACCCTGAAATGAGTTATGCCGAAGGGCTGAACAACGTAACCGTGTAATCAAATGTATGCCCCATGGAATACCTGACGGCAGGAAGGGCAAAACGTATATGAGCAGGTACTGTATCACCCAAGGTGAATCCATGGGAACGGAAAGGAGAAAGCACACAAAGCAATGTCAGAACTGTTGGAAAAGATACTGTCCAAAGACAACATGAACGCCGCCTACAAGAAAGTCTGTGCGAACAAAGGCGCAGGGGGAGTGGACGAAGTGACAGTTGAGGAACTCGGCGATTATATCAAAGAGAACTGGGACAGTATCAGGGAGCAAATCAGACACAGGGAGTACAAACCTCAGCCAGTCAGGAGGGTAGAGATACCCAAGCCGGACGGAGGAGTGAGAAAACTCGGAATCCCGACGGTCATGGACAGGGTGATTCAGCAAGGAATCGTACAGGTGATAAACCCGATGTGTGAGCCGCTGTTTTCAGAGTGGAGTTACGGTTTCAGACCGAACAGAAACTGTGAAATGGCAGTGAGGCAGTTACTTGAATACCTGAACGAAGGCTATGAGTGGATTGTGGACATAGACTTGGAGAAGTTCTTCGATAACGTGCCGCAGGACAGGTTAATGAGCCTTGTGCACGACATCATCAATGATGGGGATACAGAGTCCCTTATCCGCAAATACCTTAAAGCAGGGGTCATGACGGGACAGGGATACGAGGAAACGAAACTCGGCACACCGCAGGGTGGGAATCTATCACCCCTGCTGTCAAACATTATGCTGAACGAACTGGACAAGGAATTAGAGGCGAGGGGTCTGCGCTTCACGAGATATGCGGACGACTGTGTGATAGCAGTCAGAAGTGAATCAAGTGCAAAGAGGGTCATGCGGACAGTGAGTGAATGGATTCAGAGGAAGTTAGGGCTAAAGGTCAACATGACAAAAACCCACATCACAAGACCGGGAAAACTGGAATACCTTGGTTTCGGGTTCTACAAGGACAGCAAGGCAAAAGAATGGAAATGCAGACCGCATCAGGATTCAGTGAAGAAGTTCAAAAGAAAGCTGAAAGAGCTGACCTGTAGGAAAATGCCCGGGACGGTGACAGGAAAGATAGCGAAGATTAATCAAGTGACGAGAGGGTGGATAAACTATTATGCTCTAGGTTCCATGAAAACAGCAATGGCAGAAACGGACGCACATTTGAGGACAAGATTCAGGGTCATCATATGGAAGCAGTGGAAAGTGCCGAAGAAACGACAATGGGGATTGCAGAAACTTGGGATTGGGAAAGACCAGGCAAGGGTAACGGCATATTGTGGAGACCGTTATGAATGGGTGGTGACCAAAACCTGCGTAGTCAGAGCAATCTCGAAGGAAGTGCTTGCAAAAGCGGGACTTGTAAGCTGCCTTGACTATTACAACGAGCGTCATGCATTGAAGATATGTTGAACCGCCGTATGCCGAACGGCATGTACTGGTGGTGTGAGAGGGGAGAGTTAATCTCCCCTACTTGATTATGCGTTACGGCATTTACATCATTAAGCCGCCAGGGCGGCGCGGAGGAATAAAATTGAGCGATAAGAGAAAAAAAGTAATACTTGATTTGGTACAGGAAGAATTTTATGTCCCAATGAAGGAAAAAGAGCTTGCAGTAATGCTTCAGGTCAAAAAAGAGGACAGAGCAGAACTAAACCGCCTTTTAAATGAGCTGCTTGCAGAGGGCGAGCTTTCGATAACAAAAAAAGGCAAATTCATCAAAGCAAAAAAATCCGACAAAGAACTAATAGGCACATTCATAAGCCACCCCAAGGGCTTTGGTTTCGTGGAAATAGAAGGGCGCGACGAAGACTTGTACATTCCCGAGGACTGCGTAAACGGAGCATTCCACAAGGACACAGTCAGGGTTTCATTGTTATCAGGCCAGCGCGGCAGGCGTCAGGAGGCGCAGGTAATAGAAATCATATCAAGAGGCATCACGCGTGTCGTCGGCATATTTGATAAAAGCAATAAAAATTACGGCTTCGTAATCCCCGACAACGCCAAAATCACAAATGACATTTTCGTTCCGTCAGAGCGTTCAAAGGGTGCGGTATCAGGGCACAAGGTAGTATGCGAAATCACGGACTACGGCAAAGACAACAGAAAGCCTGAGGGGAAAATCGTCGAGATATTAGGCCACATAAACGATCCTGGCGTCGATATAATGTCAATCGTGAAAGGCTATGAGCTTCCCACGGAATTTCCCGAAAAAGTAATGCATCAGGCGGAAAATGTTTCAAACGAGGTTTCAGAGGCGGATATTCTCGGCAGGCGTGACCTGCGCAATGTCCGGATGGTGACGATAGACGGCGAAGACGCAAAGGATTTAGATGACGCGGTAAGCCTTACGGTAGAAGACGGCATTTACAAGCTTGGAGTGCATATCGCAGATGTCACAAACTATGTTCAGGAAAATTCAGCCCTTGACTGGGAGGCAAAAAAACGCGGCACAAGCGTGTATCTTGTGGACAGAGTTATCCCAATGCTCCCGCACAAGCTTTCAAACGGCATCTGCTCGCTGAATGCAGGAACCGACAGGCTCGCGCTAAGCTGCCTTATGACAATAGACAGCAAGGGAGAGGTAGTAAGCCACGAGATAGTCGAGAGCGTCATAAACGTTGACCGAAGAATGTCCTATACAAGCGTAAAAAAAATTCTTGAGGACAAGGACGAGGAGCAGATAAAAGAGTACGCGCCTCTGGTGCCTATGTTTGAGCAGATGCAGGCTTTAGCCGCCATACTCCGCGAAAAAAGAAGGAAACGCGGCTCCATAGACTTTGATTTTCCAGAGACAAAAATAGTGCTTGACAGTCAGGGACGCCCAATCGAGATAAAGCCGTATGAGCGCAATACAGCCACAAAAATTATCGAAGATTTTATGCTTATGGCAAATGAGACAGTGGCGCAGCATTTTTACTGGCTGGAGCTCCCTTTCATATACCGCACGCATGACAATCCCGATCCTGAAAAAATAGCAAAGCTTGCCACTTTTGTACGAAATTTTGGCTACAGCATAAAAAGCAGGCAGGAGGAGCTTCACCCCAAGGAGCTCCAAAAGCTTCTTGCCAAGATAGAGGACATGCCCGAGGAGGCGCTGATAAGCCGCCTTGCGCTCAGAAGCATGAAGCAGGCAAAATACACGATTGACTGCACAGGTCACTTTGGGCTTGCCTGCCAGTATTACTGCCATTTTACATCGCCGATACGCCGCTATCCCGATTTGCAGATACACCGCATTATCAAGGAGCAGCTGCGCGGCAGAATGAACGAAAAACGCATACAGCACTACAATGAGATACTTCCCGAGGTCGCAAAAAATTCCTCTGAAATGGAAAGGCGCGCTGACGAAGCAGAGCGCGAGACCAACAAGCTAAAGAAAGCGGAATACATGGAGGAGCATATTGGCGAAATATACGAGGGCGTCATATCCTCAATCACAAGCTGGGGCATATACGTGGAGCTTCCCAATACAATAGAAGGAATGATACATGTATCGACGCTCCCGGGAGATTATTTTTACTATGACGAAGCCGCCTACGAAATGGCAGGGCAGTCAACAGACAAACGCTACAAGCTCGGCGAGAAGCTTACAGTACAGGTAAACGACGTAGATAAAATCGCAAGAACAATAGATTTTATCATAGCAGACGAGGAATAAAAATCAGCAGTTTCGTCTGAAATAAGACAATTGGCGCTTTAAGAATGGAGAATATATATGTCAAAAAATGAAACAGCAAAATTAGTCGCAAACAACAAGAAGGCATACCATGACTACTTCATAGAAGAAAAATACGAATGTGGCATTGCCCTTCATGGTACAGAGGTAAAATCGCTGCGCATGGGGAA
>CANQSB010000065.1 GCA_947626435.1 uncultured Lachnospiraceae bacterium
AAAGACAAATATCGACGGTCATAAAAAGACCGCCGAAAAAAATCAAAAAAATTTACACACTTTGCTTGACAAACCCTTTTGGCTCGTGATTTTGTTATTCATGACAATAAAAAACTTGCAGAGTTTTGGGTTAAATTACAATTTTTAAGATTGATAAAGTTCAATCCCCATGTTAAAATAATCATCAAGAAAATGCGACTTATAGGGAGATGTATTCATCGATTTTTTATTGCAGATACGAGAGAGCTTCCTGCTCTGACATACCGTAATCCTCCACCAGTGCTGTTTTAATTTCTGCATCACTGGCATTAAAACGGCGCAAGCTTTTAACTGCTGCTTTTATTGTGCGTTCAGCAATTTCCTTCTCTACGCGTTCAGCAATTTCTTTTTCAACACGCTCAACAGTTTCTTTCTCCACGCGTTCAGCGGTTTCTTTTTCAACGCGCTCAGCAGTTTCCCTCTCCACGCGCTCAGCGGTTTTCCTGCGTTCCTGCAATACCGCTATATTCACTATCTCATCAATCTTCGGCTTCATTATCTCCATCAGTGCCTGACACATAGCTTCATCTCCTCTCACCAATTCTTCGACAACCTTTTTATTGGCTATTACGCTTACTTCAAATATGGCATCTATCAGGCTTCTTTCCTCTTGGCTTTCCGTATTTCCGGCATACTCTATGGCATGTGCCATCTCCTGCTTTGTCACCCTGCCTGAAAGCAGATGCAGCCATTCATGCTCTTTGCTGTCCAGCTCGCTCCCGACTATTATTTGAGTAGGAATATTAAAACCACTCTCTATGTAGTATATGCCGCTGTATGGGTTTGATACCTTGTATCTTTTTTTATCAAAATACTTGAATAACGCTTCAGGTTTTGACTCTCTTATCAAAGTGGCCGTTATCTCGTCAAATTTTATTCTGTCAACACTCCCTCCGTATGCCTTGTATAAATAAGCGTATGCCTGTACCTTTGATACTGTGTCTATTGACAGCGCGGCTTTGGCTGATTTGTATTCTATGATGTTGTGCTCTTTAAAAAATTTGCCTATCTCGTTTTTAAGGACTATATCCTTTACTTTCTTTACTACAAGACAGTCTACCTGCAGAGGTTTCATATTCAGCAAGTGTTCTCTTTTGATGCTAAGATTGTCTTTTTCCTTTATAAACTCCATTTCAAGCGCTGCCCCAAAGGCTGGATGCCACTGCAGTTTTCCAGTTTTAGTTTGGGTGTTTGTGTTTTTCCTTGGGGTGATCTCTTTTGTTTGCTTTCCTGCCATTCGATGCTCCTTTAGTAAGATTTGTTTTATCAAATTTATTATACTGCCATATTGCCGGGACTGTAAAGAATAAATTTTGGGAAACTTCCAAAGGTAATTTTTCACAGGGATTTAATTTCTAATTTTTTGCTTTTTTCTTTTTTCCAAAAATTCAGGTAATGCAGCTTTTCCATGTTCAGTAATCGGTTTTATCCATTTTCCGGAGTACAGATGAATCTGCATTAGGACATATCTGATTGGTTCGTCAATATAACAGCATAGGAAAATCGCCCAGTATGGCAGATGCAGGACAAAACCTGATATCAGCACACATGGAAGCATCAGCACATACATAAAGACAATTTCCAATACTGTGCCGTAAACTGCGTCCCCGGCGGCTCGGTAGGTGTCGTTTTGAATCCAGTTGCCCATGCGGATTACGGAAACTATGCCGTAGATAATAAGCATACGCACTCCTGCGTCGTATGATGCGCCTGAAAGGCTCATATTGGTAAGGATAGGCTTGTGTACGGCAAACAGAATAAGGTTTGCCATAAGGATTACGCCACTGCACAGATAGACAAGCCGCTTTGCCTGCTCATATGCGGTATCAAGCTCGCCTGCGCCCACGCATTTGCCGACAAGAACGGATGCCGCGCTCGAAAAGCCCATGAAAAATCCAATAATCAAGCCCTCTAAGGTGCGGAAAACAGCAACCGCGGCGATAACATATTCAGGCTGGCGGCCTAATGTTACATTGATTACCATATTTCCTATTCCGACCAAAATTTCATTGCAGAGTATCGGAAAACATTTCACAAAAAAATCTTTTAAGTGCTTGCGGTTCCAGCGGAAATGGCCGCGAATCCGAAAAAGGTACGGATATCCGCTTTTCCACGCAAGCAGATAGATTGTCAGCATATTTACAGCCGCCGCACAGGTAGTTGCCAAAGCCGCCCCGCGGATTCCCATTGCGGGTATTCCAAAATTTCCATAGATGAAAACCCAATTTAAGCAAAGGTTTGTTATGACTGATACGATAGAGGCAATCATCGGTATGCGGACACGTTCGGTAGAGCGAAGCAGACAGCTCATTGCCATTGAGAATACTTGCATAATGTAAGCAAAACCTACGATATGCAGATATTGTACTCCGATTTCCTGAATTGCCGTTTTGTCGGTATAAATTTTCATGACAAGCTCGGGCGCAAAGACTGCAAGGCAGCCAAAGATTACCGCCACAGTCATCATGCATATCCATGTCATCCCGTATGACCGTTCTACTCCGTCGTCCTCGCCTGAGCCCCAATACTGCGATATAAACAGTCCGCCCCCGCCAAAAAATCCCCAGTAGCCTGAAAACATTAGTGATGAAAATTGTGAACACAGTCCTAATGCACCTACAGACATTTCACCAAGCGGAGCGACCATCATTGTATCGACCATGCTCGCTGTTGTCGTGAGCAGGTTTTGAAATGCGACAGGGATTGCAATAGCTGTAAGATTTTTTAAAAATGGGTTCCATGAGAATTTGCTGCTGTTGTTTTTGGTATGCATATGTAATATGTCCTCTCTTTTATGTAAATTAAATTTTTTGGTATTGACATTAATTGTTTCTAATTTTAGATATTTTTAGGTTTTAGCTTTGTTATAAAGGCATCATTTATATATTTTAACAGATTATTATATAAATTAAAATTAGAAATATAAATATTTCAAGATAGGATAAATGGCAAAGTAATGGAAATTTTAATAAAACTAAAAATTTTGATGCTGGCGCGGACATTAACACGTTTTTATTTACTTATTTTTGAGATAATGTTAAAATGGCTATAGTGAAAACGGAGTGCGGGAGGCGAGTGAATGAAGCGCAGGTTTAACGTAACGGGTGCATGTATTCCGTCTAGGCATTATATGGTGCGTCTTGATGACCGATTGAAGAAGATTAAGGACGAGTTTGTGGATTATGGAAGCTATTTTTTAATCAACAGAGGACGTCAATACGGAAAAACAACGACGCTTAAAGCATTGGAAAAATATCTTAATGATGAATATCTTGTACTGTCACTTGATTTTCAGCAGATTGAAACGAGCGATTTTGCTGACGGACCTACATTTGCACACGCCCTGTCAAAACGGGTTTTTATTGAGCTTGATAGTATTGAAACAGAAGCTGCAAAAACACTAAAGAATATTTTGTCAGATTTTATGAGTAACCATCCAAACGCGGGAATGGATGATTTGTTTATATGCTTTAGTTCTATGTGTAAAAAAAGCGCCAATCCTGTTGTATTGATGATAGACGAGGTGGACAGCGCATCAAATAATCAGGTGTTTATAGATTTTCTGGCACAGCTTAGAGGATATTATCTTAATAGTGAAAAAACTCCAATTTTTCACTCTGTAATTCTGGCAGGAGTATATGATATCAAAAATTTAAAATTAAAGCTGCGTCACGATTCTAAACATCAATACAACAGCCCATGGAATATAGCTGCTGATTTTGATATTGATATGAATTTTTCAGTACCGCAAATTGCGGGAATGTTGAAAGAGTATGAGGCAGATAACCATACAGGCATGAAAATAGAAGAAACAGCGGAGGAAATATATTGCTATACGTCAGGGTATCCTGTACTTGTATCTTCAATATGTAAACAGCTTGATGAAAAGATTTACGGAAGCGAAGGCTTTGAAACAATGCAAAAAACCTGGACAAAGGAAGGCATTAAAAAGGCTGTCAGCATAATACTGAAAAAAAGTTCACCTCTGTTTGAAAGTCTGGCAAAGCAGCTTGACGTATATAAAGACATGCGCGGAATAATAGAGGATATTATATATCGCGGAAGAAAGATTACATTCAGCCCTGAACAAAAGTCCATTAATCTTGGTCTGATGTTTGGCTATCTGAAAGAGGAGAATGGACACGTGGCAATAGCAAACAGAATGTTTGAAATGTGTCTGCTGAATTTATTTATGGCGGAAGAATCAGGAAATGATGTCTATGCACGCGGCGGAAGCGACAGAATCGGCTTTATAAAAGACGGCATGCTCAATATGGAGCTTGTATTAAAAAAGTTTGTTGAGTATTTTACGGAGATTTATGGGCAAATGGACGAAAGCTTTATCGAAAAGCAAGGCAGAAAGATTTTCCTGATTTATTTAAAGCCGATTATCAATGGTGTTGGAAATTATTATATTGAAGCACAGACGAGAGATGAGCGGCGCACTGATGTCATAGTTGATTATCTGGGCGAGCAGTTTATAGTTGAGCTGAAAATCTGGCATGGAAGTGAGTACAACGAGAGAGGCGAAAGGCAGCTTGTTGAGTATTTGGATTATTATTGCAAAGATAAGGGGTATATGTTGAGCTTTAATTTTAATAAAAATAAAGAAGTGGGCGTCAGGAAAATTAAAGCGGGAAATAAAGTGATTGTTGAGGCGGTAGTTTAAAAAGGAATGGTTGCCAAGACTCTTGTCGTCAAAATACTTTAAATATTTTTCTGCGCTTTATTATATAGGAATTTGAGTAAGAATAACCACACAATTGATAAGACAATAATGAATAATCATAATTTGGAGGTCAAACAGAGCGGAAAGCCATAAGAAATGGGAAACAGTAAGTCAGGAATATGTGATTAATTCGCCTTTTATTAAATTACGTAAGGATGTGTGCATTACAGATGAACAAGATGTAATTGACGACTATTATGTTTGTGAATTTCCCAACTGGGTTAATATTGTTGCGGTAACTCCGCAGAATGAAGTGATACTTGTCAGAGAATATAGATATCCGATTGGTGAATATGCTATAGCTATTCCCGCAGGAAAAGTTGAAGATGGAGAAATAGAAAGTGCTGCTGCGGCAAGGGAACTGAAAGAGGAAACAGGATTTTGTACAAAGGATGATTTTGTTTTATTGGGTAGTTTTTATACGAATGCGGCAAATGCGACAAATAAAGTATTTACTTATTTGGCTACAAATGTTGAGCGGGCAGCAGATCCTGAGAAAGCTGTGGGCGAGAAAACCGAAGTAAAAAAGATGACATGGGAAGAGATAGGAAAGGCAATCGAATCGGGAATTATTAATCAGGTTTTCTCTGTGTTGGCATTGAAATTGGCGGAAGAGTGGATAAAGAAGGTTAATGAAAATGCGGTAGGAAAATGAGTTTGATTATGGTATTATGTTAGTGGAATGAATTGGTGTTTTTGGAAAACGCTAAATATCAATTAAAATAGCATGGGAGGAAATAAAATGTTATGTCCTAAATGTGGTAAAGAAATGCAGAGCGGTGCACTTGGACCAAGCCAAAAAGGATTTGTGTATTGGGCAAGAGATGAGTTTTTTCATAGGAAAATCTTAACTGTTATGATGAAACGAAGCGCCATAAAGAATGGTGCAATTATTATACCTGTTCGTTGTGGATTAATTGATCATCGCACAAAAGCATGGGCGTGTGAGGATTGTAAATATGTATTGGTAGATTGCAATTGAATTTTGATATATCAAGCTATAGTAAGCGACATAAATTTTTTCATTCTGCCTGTTTACAATTCTATATGGTTAAATCGGCATATTCAAATAAAAAGAAAATTTTAATGTTGTTTACTATAACATCAACAATTATTACAACTGAACATCAACGCAGCGCAAAGGCGGTTATTAACATGAAATTTTATCCGTTTTTGTTTGGAAGGGGCAAAAAAAGTCATATATACTGTTTGATTAATTAAATTACATGGATTGAAACGGATATGGATAGAGGATTAATTAATATTATAAATATACGAATTTCCGGTTTTCCCAACGCGTTTCACAGTCCCTGTTTCAAGCAGGATATTCAGCAAAGTGCCTGCAAATCCCTGTGGGATTTTTGCGGCTTTTGCCAAATCCTTTGAAGTGAAGTTTTCCTTTATATTTTCCGGAATAAATTTTTTATAGTCGTCTAATGTATCAATGCGCAGTTCGTCGAATATATCGACGGGAATACCGTCCATACGCGACGAACCTCTTTTTTTGTTTGTGCTCCAGCCGTTGAGATAGCGTGTTTCCTCGACATCTATCAGTACGAGAATTAAATGCAGCCTTGGATTGCCGACAAACATTTTTATTTTGTAAAGCTCAGGCACTACCCTGTAAAAGCCTCCTTTTTTCGGGGATTTTCTTTTTGGGGAAAGCTCGCCTGTTTCCATATCAAGCCACGAGAGCCATTTTGTGTGTGCTATCGGATATATGATAGTGACATCATGCTCCTGCAGAAAGTATTCGAGCTTTCCGCGCATTTTGTTGAAATTCCTTGTCTGCACTTCGTAAATTTCCCCGTCAACGCAGATGTCGGCTATGTAAGGCCCGATTTTAACCTCGTGATACGCAGGATTCGGGGCATAATAATATTTCAATACGCTGTGTATTGTTTTTTCGCTTAAAGTGCCTATGCCGTTCTGCCCTTTGAGCGCGCCAATCATTTTTTCGCGCGCCTCGGCAAAAAGAGCCTTGTCTATCATGCTTTATTTCTCCTCAATCACCAAATTACGGCTGCATATATGAAAGCCATTTGTGCCCTTGCGGATATAAACTGCAAAGCGCCGTTTTCAGCCAATTTTGCTGTTCCTCATTCATTGCGCCATAAGCGAGCTCAAAGTCCTGCTGATACCCCTCGCGCTCTATATCGGTTGACTTATAGAGCAGACACATTTCAGGAGAAAGATATGGAATTTCGTCCGAAAAAAGAATCGCCTTTTCCAATTCTCTTTTTATTTCCCTGTCGCGGGCGTATTCAAAGTGCGTCTCTGATTTGTCGTTGAATAAAAATTCTATAAAATCAAGCTTGGTCTGACCTATGTGGAAAAACTCAAACCAGCTGCAGTCATCATCATCGGGAGGATATACCTTTACCAGCGGACAGTTTTCCTGAAAGCAGCATATATTCCGCTTTAAATACATTTGCTTTGAAATATCAGTAATGCGGTGAACTCTGCCGCCGCCGAGCATTTCATAGACATAAAATCCTCGCGACTGCATAAATTGAATAATCTTATCGCGCTCTTTCCGGAAAGCGATAACATCTATATCGCCATGCATTCTGCTCTCATACCCCAAAAACAGGTCTATGGCTTGACCGCCCCCGATGGCATACTCAAAATCTCCTGCCTGTAGCAGTTGATTTGCCTGCATTACTAAGGTAGATTTTTTCATCATTTTTTCTCCTCAATCATGTTCCCGCAAAACTATTTATTTTCAAGGGAAACTGAGCTTTGTCATGCTGTCGCCGGTTCTAAAAGTGTTAATGTTTTCTTATCCGCGTCCAGCCTGCACTTTACTCCATACGGGATAATGCCGATCGGCTCTGCGTGGCCGAAATTGACATTGAACAAAATGGGGAGTTCAGGATGACCGGCTTCCTCCCCAACCACCTTTCGGTACACCTCTTTGTATGGCTCATATTTGCTGCGCCTGGCCGGTTTGCCCACAATGATGCCATGTATCATGTCAAACAATCCCTGTGCCGCAAAATTGCGGAGATACCATGTAAGACATTCAGCCGATATATCATCTTCGCTTGTTTCGAGAAACATAATCTTTCCCGCCCACTCGTCCCTCGATGGCCATAGAGATGTCCCCAACAGCTCGATAAATACATCCACGCAGCCGCCAAGCAATTTCCCCTCCGCAATCCCGGAACCTTGGATTACTTCATATCCGATGTGCTCCGGATGATACGGCTTTTCCATGTGAATATTTTCCTCACGCCACCTGATTTTTTCGTCCTCATCGTCGTACCAATAAGGGGCGGACGGAATCTCAAGGATTTCTTTGGGTTCAAACAGCGTGTCCCAGATCATCTTCGCAGTATAGTCGTTGATTTTGCCATACTCCGAAAAATTGGTCATCACACTGGTGCCGTAGTAAGAGATCAGCCTGGCTTTATACATCATAAAATGGTTGGTTGTGGTATCGGAAAAGCCTGTGAAGATTTTGGGGTTTTCGCGGATCACATCAAGATCAATGTAAGGCAGCAGACGGATTGTGTCATCCCCGCCGATGGCATTGAAAACCGCTTTGATGCGTTTGTCCCGGAACGCCTCCATTAGATCGGCCGCCCGCGCCTCCGGGTGGTGATACAGATATTCCATGCCCTTCAGCGCATTAGGCATGACCGCTACATTCAGCCCGTAATCCTTTTCCAGCCGTTCCTTTGCGAGATACAGCTTATGAATTGCCCATGGCTCGCCCAGTATACCGGACGAAAGGCTCACGATGGCAACGGTATCTCCTTTGCTTAAATGGTTCGGTTTGATCATAATAACCTCGCAAAATACTAATTTTCTTTCTGTTGCATTTTTACATTTTTCTGCACTGTTACAACGACTATCGGACTCTTATCCTACGAAATACTTATCTGCCAGCTGAACATGGATATATCTCAATAAATCGTACCACAATATCGTGAATAAATCTACCGCAATTCATCCGGCAGCACACACCGCAAGCGAAAATTACACCGCAAAGGCGCACTTTTCAATGATTCCTTGGCTTTGTATCAAACTCCGCAGGATGATATCTGTGTTTTGTGATATTTTGATACAAACAAAAAATGACAATCACAAGCCTTTTTCCATATACCCGCAGGTGAAAGGAAAGAAATCAAACTTCTTCGTGCCAATATGGAGAAAGCCCTGATTTTCATACCATTTTCGCAAAACCTGATTCTCTTCTACGATTCCGATGTTGATTTTCTTACATCTTTCTTTTTTGGCTCTGTCAAACGCATCGTGCAGCAAAGCAGTGCCGGCACCCTCATGGCGATACTCCGGAAGAACACATAAATTATTGAGTTCGCATTGATGATCATCCTGCCAAAGCAAAGAATAGTACCCTATGGTTTTTCCACCGTCAAGGCAATATGCAATCATGACCCTGTGCTCAGTTTCCAATTGATAATTCAGTCTGTCGGCATTGATAGCAAAAGCCGTAAATCGCGGCGCATTTTCCGCGGTAAATCCAAATTCGTTTGCAACCGTTATAAAACTGTTTCTGATAACCTGTACACATTCCGGAATATCTTTTTTCTCAATTTCTTTTATCATAATTCTTTTTCTTCAAAGAAGTCGTCTTATTTACTTTTCAAAATCAAATGCTGGAAGAATGCTATGTTCGTATATACAGGTTCACTCTCCACAGCACATTCCAGCATAAACATTCTTTCTTCCCAGTCGGGTTCACATTTGAAGGAATTTGGTTGTATTCCGTAGAAAGTACGAATACCATATACTTTATCCAAAATAAATCTTTCTGCAATACAATCCTTCAAATCCTCTATCTCGTATTCATTTATTGTTCCGAAATTCTGTGACAGAGCATTCTCTCCATTCAAAAGTGCTATCGCCTCGTCAATGTTGTTTTCAAATACCGCTTTGTGCATTATCTTGCCGTTTCTATTATGCTTTACTATTGATAAAATTCCATCATTTTTCAAAAGCCTGTAAAATTCCGCAATAAGGTCAGCGCGATTTTCAATATACTCCAAAACATTGTGGCAGAGTATAACATCGAAACTATCATTATCCATTCTTCTGAGGCTATCAATACTTCCTATTATTTGCTCGTAACGATTACCGCATATTCTGTGTTCAAGAAGTTCACTGTTTGGCTCCACAGCCATCACATCATTAAATTTTGCCAAATGGTTTGATGTAACACCAAAACCGCTGCCAAAATCCAATATCCTTTTATTTATAAATTCAAGATTATGCCAAACCAATCTGTAGAACAGCCGTCCCCATGGCGCATTTATATAATCTAAATACCCGTTGATGTTCATATTATCTCCCCTCACCAAATTCAAAACTTCGATTGTCTCTAAAATATATCAAAAATGTCCTCTGTTGTCAAACGCAAAAAATGTAGTCCTTGTGCGTGGGAGAATAGACCCGGCGCAAATTGACAAGATGAAACTAACCTTATCCCTTCAGACATATTTCGGGACATCCTTTGATGCAGTCGAAGCAGGAATTTAGATGCAATGCGCCAGTATTTGCTCACGCATTTCCGCATAATAAACAATATGCCTTAAGGTTTCCTCCACTTGTCCGATTCCCATTTGTTTCTCATCGTCCCCACAGTCAATGCCCAATACACGCTT
>CANQSB010000066.1 GCA_947626435.1 uncultured Lachnospiraceae bacterium
ATATCGCACTTTAGAATAAAAATAAAGTGCGTAAGTTTTTATTATCGGTAACTTACACACTTTATTTTACACTCCCAGCCAAAAAGGCTCGTGATTTTGCAAAATTTAATCCCTATTAGACCTCACCGTCATTATCTTCCGTATCATCACCATTTATTCCGATTTCCTCATCAACATTCTCCTCATCCGTATCTCCCTCGACCTCCTCAGTCTCAATCTCATTCGTACCGTCAGACAGCTTCTGCCTTACCTTGGCAATCTTAGCGACAGTCACGCCCTCGTCAAGGTTAATCAGCTTTACTCCCGACGTATTTCTGCCTATTATCGAAATATCACTCACAGGAAGCTGTATGATAACTCCTTCAGTAGTTATCATCATTATCTCATGATCATCATTTACCGCCTTTACGCCAATCAGATTACCCGTTCGCTCAGCTATCTTATAGCATTTAACGCCCTTACCGCCGCGTTTCTGCAAAGTAAACTCAGAGAGCAGTGTCCTCTTTCCCATTCCCTTTTCAGACGCGACAAGCAGCGCGCTTCCCTGATTGTCAAGCTGCATGCCTACCACTTCATCGCCGTCAGAAAGATTCATGCCAATAACGCCCATTGCGCCCCTGCCCATTGCGCGCACATCAGTTTCCTTAAACCTTATGCACATTCCATACTTTGTGACAAGAAAAATTTCAGAGTTTTCATTAGTCGTCTTTACTTCTATAAGCTCATCATCATCTTTAAGCGTAATCGCATTAAGCCCCGTCTTTCTCATATTGGCGAACTCCATAATCGGAGTTTTCTTCGCTATGCCCTTCTTAGTAATCATAAAAAGGTTTTTGCCTTCCACATATTCCCTTATAGGAATCATAGCGGAAATTTTCTCGCCTGGATTAAGCTGCAGCAGATTAACTATCGCCGTACCCCTAGCAGTCCGCCCAGCTTCTGGTATCTCATACGCCTTAAGCCTGTACACACGCCCGTAATTCGTAAAGAACATAAGGTAATGATGCGTAGTAGTCATAAGCAGATCTTCAATATAATCATCATCAATCGTAGACATACCCTTTATGCCGCGCCCGCCCCTGCGCTGTGTCTTGAAATTATCAACAGTCATGCGCTTTATGTAGCCAAGGCTCGTCATAGCGATAATCGTATTTCCACGCGGAATCAAATCCTCATCTTCGATTTCCACCTCATCATACCCAAACTTAGTGCGCCTATCATCTCCATACTTTTCAGAAATAACCATTATTTCAGTCTTTATAACGCCGAGAAGTACCTTTTTGTCGCCAAGAATAGCCTTATACTCCTTAATCTTTTCAAGCAGCTCCAAATGCTCATTTTCAAGCTTTTCTCTTTCCAAGCCTGTGAGAGCGCGGAGACGCATATCGACAATCGCCTGCGCCTGCGCATCACTAAGCTTAAATCTTTCAATCAGCGCATCTTTTGCCGCCTGCGTATTCTCGCTGTTTCTGATTATCCTTATTACCTCGTCGATATTGTCAAGCGCAATAAGCAAGCCCTGCAAAATATGGTCGCGTTCCTCAGCCTTGTTTAAATCATACTGTGTCCTTCTGGTGACAACTTCCTCCTGATGCACCAGATAATAAGTCAGTATATCCTTTAAATTCATTATCTTTGGCTGATTATTAACCAAAGCAAGCATAATCACGCCAAAGCTGTCCTGAAGCTGCGTATGCTTGAAAAGCTGATTGAGTATCACATTCGCATTTACGTCTTTTCTAAGCTCTATGCAGATGCGCATACCTTCCCTGTCAGACTCATCTCTAAGCTCTGTAATACCCTCAATTCTTTTCTCCTTGACAAGCTCAGCTATCTTTTCAATAAGCCTTGCCTTATTAACCATAAACGGGAGCTCAGTCACTATGATCCTGCTTTTTCCGTTTGGCATGGATTCAATATTTGTGACGGCGCGCACCCTTATTTTGCCACGCCCTGTGCGGTATGCCTCCTCAACTCCCCGCGAGCCGAGTATTATGCCACCTGTAGGAAAATCAGGACCTTTTACGATAGGCAGAAGCTCGCTTATATCAGTGTCCCTGTCCTCATTCACGCGGTTGTCTATCATCTTTACGACTGCGTTTATTACTTCTCTTAAATTGTGCGGAGGTATGTTTGTAGCCATGCCTACCGCTATGCCCTGAGTGCCATTTACAAGAAGGTTTGGATAACGGCTTGGAAGGACTGTGGGCTCTTTCTCAGTTTCATCAAAGTTTGGCGCAAAATCAACCGTGTCCTTATTTATATCCGCAAGAAGCTCCATGGAAATCTTGCTGAGTCTTGCCTCCGTGTATCGCATTGCCGCAGCGCCGTCACCGTCCACTGAACCAAAATTGCCGTGACCGTCAACAAGCGGATAGCGCGTAGACCACTCCTGAGCCATATTTACAAGCGCGCCATAAATAGAGCTGTCGCCGTGAGGGTGATATTTACCCATTGTATCACCGACAATACGCGCGCATTTCCTGTGCGGCTTGTCGGGACCGTTGTTCAGCTCAATCATTGAGTAAAGGACTCTCCTCTGTACGGGCTTCAATCCGTCGCGGACATCAGGAAGCGCGCGGGAAGCTATTACGCTCATTGCATACTCTATGTAAGAGCTCTCCATAGTCTTCTGCAGATCGACCTCCTGAATTTTGTCAAAAACTGTATCGTCCATCTAAATCCTCCATTTTAATCTTTCATACAATTTTAAGTGGCTCAAATTAATATTAAAAATTTATCCAAACCTCACTAAATATCAAGATTTTTAGCATATTTAGCATTTGTCTCTATAAATTCACGCCTCGGCTCTACCTTATCGCCCATCAGCGTAGTAAAGGTAAGGTCAATCTCCGACTCAGCCTCCTCGTTCATAGAAACTTTTAAAAGTATGCGTTTTTCAGGATCCATTGTCGTCTCCCAGAGCTGGTCAGAATCCATCTCGCCAAGTCCTTTGTAGCGCTGTATCTTGTTATTCTGATCACGGCCTACCTCATCAAGAATTTTTGCAAGCTCCTCGTCGCTGTACGCGTACCATACCTTTTTATTTTTTTCAAGCTTAAATAGCGGCGGCTGCGCAAGATAAACATGTCCCTGCTTTATAAGCTCAGGCATAAACCTGTACAAAAACGTAAGCATAAGCGTAGCAATATGCGCCCCGTCAACATCAGCATCAGTCATAATGATAATCTTGTCATAGCGGAGCTTTGAAATGTCAAAATCCTCATGAATGCCCGTGCCGAATGCCGTAATCATGGACTTAATTTCTTCATTTCCATAAATCCTGTCAAGCCTTGCCTTCTCGACATTCAAAATCTTTCCACGGAGCGGAAGTATAGCCTGCGTATCGCGCTTTCTGGCAGACTTTGCGCTGCCCCCTGCGGAATCTCCCTCGACTATAAAAATCTCGCAATTCTTAGGATCCTTATCAGAACAGTCGGCAAGCTTTCCTGGCAGAGCCATGCCGTCAAGCGCGGTTTTTCTTCTTGTCAAATCCCTTGCTTTCCTTGCAGCCTCCCTCGCCCTCTGCGCCAAAATAGATTTCTCACAAATCTGCTTTGCAACAGTCGGATTTTGCTCGAGATAATAAGTAAGCTGTTCGCTGACTACGCTGTCCACAGCTCCCCTCGCCTCGGAATTGCCAAGCTTCTGCTTTGTCTGCCCCTCAAACTGCGGATCCTCTATCTTTATTGAAACAATAGCCGTAAGCCCTTCCCTTATGTCGTCACCGCTAAGATTAGCCTCGCTGTCCTTCAACAGCTTAAAGTTCCTTGCATAATCATTGAAGGTCTTCGTTATCGCATTCCTAAAACCTGCAAGATGCGTACCGCCCTCGGGTGTATTTATATTGTTTACAAAGCTGTAAGCGCTCTCCGTGTATGAGTCGTTGTGCTGCATCGCAACCTCTACATACACGTTGTCCTTTTTGCCCTCGAAATATAAAACGTCTTCATAGAGCGGAGTTTTGCTCCTGTTGAGGTAAGTTACAAACTCCCTTATGCCGCCCTTATAGTGGAAGGTCTTTTCTATAATCCCATCTTCAGGGCGTAAATCACGCAGAGTAATCTTTAAGTTTCTCGTGAGGAAAGCCATCTCGCGCAGCCTCTGCTTTAAAATATCGTAATCATACACCGTCTCCTCAAAGATTGTGTCATCAGGCATAAACGAAATCTTAGTGCCAGTCTTTTCAGGTTCACAGTCACCTATCACCTTCAGCGGATAGCATACCTTTCCTCTCTCATAGCGCTGCTTGTAAATCTTGCCCTCCGAATATATCTCCACCTCAAGCCAGCTTGAAAGCGCATTTACGACAGACGCGCCCACGCCGTGAAGACCGCCCGATACCTTGTAGCCTCCGCCGCCAAACTTGCCGCCAGCATGAAGAATCGTAAATATCACCTCTACCGCAGGAATGCCCGCCTTGTGGTTGATGCCTACAGGGATTCCGCGCCCGTTATCTATTACCGTTATCGAATTGTCCATGTTAATCGTCACGTCTATGTTGTCGCAAAAACCCGCAAGCGCTTCATCGACGGCATTATCGACAATCTCATACACCAAATGATGCAGACCTCTTGAAGAAGTGTTGCCTATATACATTCCTGGTATTTTCCTTACCGCTTCAAGCCCCTCCAAAATCTGTATCTGGTCAGCTCCGTATTCGTTATTCATTAAAATCCCCCATTCTTATTCAGTCTGCAAATTCCAAACAGCAAATTACAGGCTTAATCAAAAAACTTCAGTTTTCTTGTATTACTACAGCATTTGAAACCTTAAAAATCCTGTTTATCTCAAACCTGTTATTCACAAATTCTTCAAGCCCCGTGCAGGTAATTATCGTCTGGATATCTCCAATGCTGTTTAAAAGATAATTCTGCCTGCTGCTGTCAAGCTCCGACAAAACATCGTCAAGCAACAGCAGCGGAGTGTCCTTCGTAAGCTTCTTCACAAGCTCAAGCTCCGAAAGCTTTAAGGAAAGCGCGGCAGTCCTCTGCTGTCCCTGAGAGCCAAATTTCCTTATGTCAATGCCGCCCGCCATAAAGCAAAAGTCATCTCTGTGAGGTCCCGTCGATGTCTGCTTTAAGCGTATATCCCTCTCCTGATTATTTTTAAGGCTCTTTTCAAAATCCTCAAGCGATACATCAGGCTCGTAAACTATTTTTATCTCTTCCTTTCCCCCAGATAATTTTAAATGAATATCATAAATTATCTCGTTTAGCTGCTCCACAAAAGCCCTACGCCGCTCAATTATCTTGCTCCCATAAGAAACAAGCTGCGAATCCCATATAAACAGCGTATCCCTAAGACTTGGATTACTGTACAGCTCCTTTAAAAGCTTATTTCTCTGGTTTACTATTTTATTATAATTGTTCAAATTATAAAGATAAAAGCTGTCAAGCTGGCACAGCTCCATATCCACAAAACGCCGTCTGTCGGCAGGACCGTTTTTTATAATCGACAAATCCTCTGGCGAAAAAAACACGACATTCAAAAGCCCCAGCAAATCCGCCGCTTTTTTTATTTTCTGTCCGTTTATGGCTATCCCCTTTGACTTGCTTTTCCTAAGATGCATATCAACACGGTTTTCAAGTCCGTCTTTTTCTACATAAGTACGTATATGCGCCTCATCAGCGCCGAAATTTATTATGTCCCTGTCCTTGCTGCCCTTGTGCGATTTTGTGGTAGCGGACAAAAATATGGCCTCCAGAATATTTGTCTTGCCTTGGGCGTTGTCGCCGTACAAAATATTTGTCCCGCTGTCAAAGCGTATGGAAAGCGTTTCATAATTTCTAAAATTTTCAAGCTCCAACGATTTAATTATCATTCTTTTCCCCAATTTTGCGCTGAACCTTTTTGCGCCGCATTCCACACATAACGAGTCCGCCGCAAACAACGCTCAGGCGCAAATCCCGCTTCATACGTCCCTTGACCTAATGGCAAAGATATCCCCATGATATGTAACATAATCATCATCCACAAGCTTTCTTCCGCGCCTCGTCTCAATCTTGCCATTTACCAGCACATTCCCGTCATTGATAACTCTTTTAGCCTCAAACCCCGACTCAACGCATCCCGCCAGTTTAAGCGCCTGCCCAAGTTTTATAAAACCGTCCTTAATAAATATTTCTCTCATTTTTCCTCCATATCCGCCATTAAATCATATTAAAAGTCACAGGCAAAATCAGATAAATATAACTCTCCTCATCATTTTTGATAAAGCAGGGAGCCTTAGGATTCAAAAACTTAATCTCTATCTTCTCGTCGTCTATCACCCTCAAAGCATCTATCAGAAACTTAGGGTCAAAGCCAATCATCAAATCCTTGCCCGTCTTCGTAATATCAATATTCTCATCGAGCCTTCCCTTCAACGAATTCATTTTAAGCTCCATCACGTCATCAAGAATATTCAAAATAATAGGCTTTTTTTCGCCCTCCCTCACCAAAGCGGTAGAGCGGTCTATGCAGCTTTGAAATTCCTTCTTATTAATGCTTATCTTCGTCTCATAATCGGCAGACAGGATATTGTCAATCTTTAAATACTCGCCCTCAATAAGCCTTGACACTACCGTTGTTTCATCAAACTCAAAAAGTACATGCTTATCAGTAAAGAAGATATTGACGTCCCTATCTGTTTCGCCGGGCAGAATCTTACTGATTTCATTCAACGTCTTTCCGGGCACGATAACCTTTTTAAGCGGATACGAATCCTTAAGCTGCACCTTTCTCAACGAAATTCTAAGCCCGTCCGAGGAAACTACTTTTAAGGTATCCCCGTTTATTTCAAAAAGCTCGCCCGTAAGTATCTTATTTGTAAAATTATCGGCAATCGAAAATATAGTCTGCCTTATTATCTCCTTCAAGGTAAACTGGGAAACCGATATGTAATCAGACCTGTCAACCTGCGGAAGATATGAAAAATCCTCGCCTGATTTTCCCATAATGTCTTCATACTTTGCCTTTTCGCATGTGATAATCGTCTTATATGACGAATCCGTCTCTATGGTGACATCGTTATCAGGCAGTCTCCTTACCATTTCCGACAACATTTTAGCGTCAATGGCTACGACACCCTTGCTTATTATTTCTCCTTCAATAACCGTTTCTATGCCAAGCTCCATGTCATTGGCGGTAAGCTTTATCTGTCCGCTTGAAGCGTCTATCAGGATACATTCAAGTATAGACATGGTAGTTTTGCTCGGCACAGCCTTTGAAACAATATTCACTCCATTTAAAAGATCAGCTTTTGAACATATAATTTTCATGATTAACCTCCATGTTGAATCCGCTTGTGAATTTTGATTATGAATCCTCAATAAAAAATATAAGCGCAATGTTTACAAATTAATATGGGCGTAAGTCCATGCGCGGTAAGATATATAAATAATATATTATTTTAGTATAAGTAGTAATAAGAGCGGTGGAAACGTGAATAAGCCCTAAAAGCCTTGTGCTTAAAGGAAATTCTTAATTAACAGCCTGTGGATATCCCTCAAATTTGATATGAAGTTATTCAAGGTTATTCACAATGGAAATGTCAGGAGGGTGAAAGCTTTTTCTTAATGGTATCGATTTTATTTCTCAAATCCTCATCCGTTTTAAGCATTTCCTCAATTTTATCCACACCGTGGATAATTGTTGTGTGGTCTTTTTTGCCAAGGAGAGCTGCCACCGACTGCAGTGACGCGTTTGTCATGGTGCGTGAGAGATACATTA
Source organism: uncultured Lachnospiraceae bacterium (assembly GCA_947626435.1). Taxonomy (GTDB): domain Bacteria; phylum Bacillota; class Clostridia; order Lachnospirales; family Lachnospiraceae; genus COE1. The sequence continues at coordinate 7,714 of CANQSB010000066.1, forward strand.
TTATCTGGCGCGGCATGACGTATTCCTGACTACGTTTTTTTGACGTTATATCGTCCCTTGAAACGTTAAAATGCTCGGAAACTACGTCTATAATAGTATTTGGCGTTATCTCGCGTACCTGGTCGGGATAGATTATATCCTTTAAGGCGTCCTCCGCGAGCGCAATAGTCAGCTCCTTATTGTTGAGGCGCGAATTCGCCATTACCTTGTTGAGCGCGCCTTCAAGCTCTCTGATATTTGATTTTATGTTTGTGGCAATGTATTGGATAATCTCGTCATCTATCTCTCTGTCATAGGTTTCGGCATTGTTCCGCAAAATAGCCATTCGGGTCTCGTAATCGGGCGGCTGGATATCGGCTATAAGTCCCCATTCAAACCGCGAACGGAAGCGCTCGTCCAAGGTTTCAAGCTCCTTTGGAGGCTTATCGGATGAAAGGATTATCTGTTTTCCAGCTGTGTGAAGGACGTTAAACGTGTGGAAAAATTCCTCCTGGGTCGATTCCTTTCCTATTATAAATTGTATGTCGTCAATCAAAAGCACGTCTACCGTCCTGTATTTTTCACGAAGCTTCGTCATCGCCATCGCGTTACCGCTTCTGATAGATTCGACTACTTCGTTTGTAAACTGCTCTGACGTCACGTAGAGAACCTTTTTGTCGAGATTCTGCTCCAATACGAAGTGTCCTATTGAATGCATGAGGTGCGTTTTGCCAAGCCCCGCTCCGCCGTATATGTAGAGCGGATTGTATACGTTTCCCGGTGATTCGGCTACGGCAAGCGCCGCTGAATGTGCGAATTTGTTGTTGCTGCCGACTACGAAGGTGTCAAATTTGTATTTGTTGTTGAGGTTGGCGTTTTCATAATTTATATTTCTGACGCCTTTTGACGTATTGGCAGAATTATTTTTATTTTTTGCGTTTTTCTGCTCGTCTTCCGCCTCGAATACAATCTCGTACTTATCGTTCATAAGCTCGGAGATTGTCACCTGAAATTGTGTTTTGAATTTCTTTTGGATATAGCTTATAAGGTGTGACTGCTCCTTTGGAACTAAAATAGTGACGATATTATTTTCAGCCTTGTAAAATTTAAGCGGAGCCACCCATGTATCATAGGAAATATTTGTCAGGTCATAATCGCGCCTGATTATTTCTTTTATCTCGTCCCATCTGTTTTTTATCTCGTCCATTCAAATACCTCTGTAATAAGTGATAAAAATGAAAAGCATATATTTTAATAGTAAACCAAATGCGAAAAAAAATCAAATGATAATGATAAAAATATCTTAATATATATTAAATAATTGTCGATAATTTGTAAAATTTAAGTCTGCCATTGTGGATAATTATGGATAATTTAATGAACATGGTGTGGACGGCATATATAAATCCACATTATTGTGGATAACTTTGTGAATAACTGTATACAATTTCCACACTTTATTTTATTGGAGTTTTTTGGGCTGTGGACAAGTTTTCTACATGGTTTCGACTGTATTTCCACAAGTTACCCACATAGTTGTGGATAATGTGGATAATGCTGTGGATAGTGTGAAGATAAGTTCAAAAACAAACAAATTAGAAAATTTTTCTTGACTAATAGGGGGCGTTATTATATAATTTTTATGATATTTTCTGATACGCTGTGTATTTTTATATGTTTATGTTCAGCGGCTTTTGTTTTTATTTAATCAGGTTAGTGATACGGTTTTAAAAGGGAGGTGTTTTCTATGAAAATGACATATCAGCCTAAAAGAAGGCAGAGGTCCAAGGTTCATGGTTTCAGAGCCAGGATGAGCACTAAGGGCGGCAGAAGGGTTTTGGCTGCAAGGCGCGCTAAGGGAAGAAAGAGATTATCTGCATAATTAACAGGTCACAATTTTGTGGCCTTTTTTTCTATGGCTTGGATTTTTTGTTTGGATTTTATACGATTTAGATTTCCTATGGTTTAGAATTGAGTATTGTATTATGAAGTTTTCGCAATCGTTAAAGAGCAACAGGGATTTTAAGAATGTTTACAGTAAAAAGAAAAGCTTCGCAAACAGGTATCTTGTGATGTATGTATCAGAAAATGGCACAAATATGAACAGGCTTGGGATTTCGGTTAGCAAAAAGATAGGAAACAGTGTCGTAAGGCACAGAATTACGAGATTAATCAGAGAAAGCTACAGACTGCATGAAAATATATTTAATAGTGGTTTAGATATAGTAGTCGTTGCAAGGGCGGGCGCGAAGGAGGCTAAGTATGCCGATATAGAAAGCGCGCTGCTTCATGTGTCGAAGCTCCACAAGGGTGTTTTAAGGTCATTGGACGCTGATTTTAAAAAGTGATAGTTTGGTTATGAAATTTATTATTATAAAGATAATTTTATTTTACAGAAAATACTTATCTCCTCTAAAGTCAACTAAATGTCCGTATTATCCTACATGCTCACAGTATGGTCTTGAAGCGGTGCAAAGATATGGCGCCGTAAGGGGCGGTATGCTCGCGGCATGGAGAATACTTCGATGCAATCCTTTTTCAAGCGGCGGGTATG
>CANQSB010000067.1 GCA_947626435.1 uncultured Lachnospiraceae bacterium
AGGTGGGTGACAATCCACATCTCTTTTAAGACCTATAAGGCGTGACGGCTGCCTGTTCCGTCCTCAGATTTCATTCAATATAGCTCACTCATCTGGTAACTTAATTATACAATATATTGTATATTTTGTGGTTTTGCTGAATTTTTATGAGGCTATTCCTGTAAAGAGTTGTCGTTTGAGGCGGCTTCCTGTTCCTGTCGTTCCATCTCAATCCTGCGCATAGCTTCACGCAAGATCCTTTTAACACCCTCATTCTTTATCTCATAGTTTTTAAGCTCTTCCCTTGGCACTTTTACGCCGTTAATGTATGCTGTGACTTCCACATAAATCACCTCCAATCTTTTCTTTTTTGTGATGGCTGCATGGTCTGACTTTAAGGCTATTTTTTTGGTAAATGACCTGATTTGATGTATTGGGGAAATTCAGTTAATTCTTCAACTCGCTTTACAGCTTCTTTTTGTCCAAAGCTATTCAATATTAATAAATTAACTAATATCTCCATTAGAGAATCCCTTCCTGTTCTTTCGAGTCTATCATAATAATAAATTAATAAATGGTGTCTAACGTCATTGTCTTTGTTTAATTCTTCTCTTTGTTCTTCATATAATTTGAAATCAAATCCTATTAATTCACTTTCGGGTACATTTAAGGCATTCGCTATTTTGGTTATCGTATCTTGTTGCAAATTGGCATTTGGACTTTCGTATTGTCCTACCATTTGCTGTGACACTCCAAGCATTTCTCCTAAATCTTTTTGGGAAAGTCCTTTTTCTTTACGGATTTTTTTTATTTGTTCACCTATGTTTGCCATATAGTTTCACCTCAAATTAACTATATCATAGGTAATGCAAAACGCGCAATAAAAAAAATGTATTTACAATTGACACAAGTTAACAATTGTGATATAGTGAAACCACAAGCATTAAATAGCTTGTAAAATTATAATATCACAACATATAGATTGTGTCAATAAAAGATTTGGAAGGGAGGGAAAATATGAAAGTCAAATTAGATACAAGAAAAGTTTATTTTACAATGGCTGAACGTGGTGTAACCGCTACGGAGATAGCTAAGCAAGGAGGCGTAAGCCAACAAGCTGTATCCAATGCGCTGAACGGTAATCGGATAGGCAAAACTAAGGTTGTCCCAGCAATTTGTAAAGCACTGGATTTGTCAGCAAAGGACATAGTAATCATAGAAGATTAAATTACATATAGCAAAGGAGGCGAGAAAAAATGCCAGCACCAAGGGACACAACTATGCTCAAACCAGACAGCCACAAAGTTCTGATTGCCATGGCTGCCGCTGAAATGGAACCTGTAGAGGTTGCGGAAGCCGCGGGCGTATCGAAAAATATTATTTACAGTGCACGCAGGGGCTTCTACACAAAGCCAAAATATTTGGGTAAAATCGCGAGGGCTCTAAATGTGAGTGTTGCGGATTTGATTGAAGATGGAACAGGGGGTGAAAAATTATGACAACTGATGATTGCGGATATATAAAACTTTACCGGAAGATTTTTGATTGGACATGGTACAAGGATATAAATACTTTTCGGCTTTTCACGCACATGATTTTAAAGGCTAACTGGAAGGACGGGAGCTTTAAAGGTACAACGGTGCCGCGTGGTTCTTTTGTATCGTCTATTGATAAGCTTTCAGACGAGACGGGGCTCACAAGACGTGAAATAAGGACGGCAATTTCACACCTTGAAACGACAGGCGAAGTGACAGTCAAGACAACAAACAGATACAGCGTATTTACAGTAAAAAATTTTGAATTATACCAGAATGATGATACGCAAAACGACAATCAGCCGACAATCAGCCGACACTCTAACGACAACCTAACGACAACAATAGAAGAATATAAAAAGGAAAGAAATATTATGAATAATAATAATATTATTTTCTGTTCGGAGCCGGAAACCACCGCTCCGAACCTGAGTGGCATAAAGCTGGTGTTGAATGATAAAACCCTTTATGATGTCCCGTTGGAGAAGATTGAGAGTTGGAGGGAGGCTTATCCGGCGGTCGATATTGAACAGGAACTCCAAAAGATGCGCGTCTGGCTTGACGGCAATCCGACTAAGCGCAAGACCCACGGAGGCATTGAACGATTTATCGTCAACTGGCTTTCTAGGAGCCAAGACAGCGGCGCAAGACCGTATTCGGCAGCGGAAGGAGGCGATAGACGTGGCACGTGCAAAGAAGATAGCCGTTCCTTCGCGCTCTGATGTCTGCCCCATATGCGGTGGCACGACTTGGAAAACATACGATGCCGGAATCATACCAGGCTACGGCAGGGCGAACCCATTCGCCACCCCCTGTGCGGCGTGCACAGCAAAATACCGAGCCGAAGATGAGACAGGGATTCCACTGGAATTTTGTGCGGCTGACTTGGAAAAATTTAAGTTTGACGCGTATTCGCAAGACACAAAAAATATGCGAATAATCGCGCGTGATTTTGTGGAAAGCTTTGAGACGCGCTGGGAGGCAAAGAAAGTGGGACCATACCTGTGGAGTGAGAAAGCGGGGAGCGGCAAGACCTTCCTGTTAAGCTGCCTTGCGCGGTCTGTTATGGTTAAGTATAATTTGCAAATGCGCTTTGTAACCTCAAACGACTATCTCGCGGCAGTGAGCGACAGTTGGAAGCGTGAACGCGGCGAGAGTGACAAAAGCGAGGTATACCGCCAATGCAGGCTTTTGGTACTGGATGATTTAGGGGCGGAGAAAAAAGGCGATTGGCAGGAATCGGAACTGTTCAGGCTGATAAACGGACGAGTGAATGACGGAAAGGTGACGATGTTCAGCTCGAACATGGCGCCATGGGATTTAAAAATGAGCAGCCGAACTATCAGTCGCATACGCAAAGCCACTATTGTCCTGCAAATGCCAGAGGAGAGCATTAGGGACAAGCAATCCGATGAAAGGCAAAGAAATTTCCTGAAAGACATACTGGGTGAATAAAAGCCCTGTAGGAAACGGCAATTTCCTTACAGGGCAGCCACCCAGCAACCAACCAAATTGAGGGCATGCAGAAATTATATCACGCCCGCAGCCCTCTGTAAAGAAAGAGAGGATAAATTTACCCTATGGAAAAAATTAAAAAGTATGTTGGATGTTTTATCAAGACCGTAAAAGTAAGCGACGCTTATGACTTGACCGCCGCAGAGCTCATCAGGCTGTCCTTAGAGGCAGACAAGGGGGACAATATGGACATTATAGGCACGACCTTTTTCTACGGTTATGCAAAAGGCTATCTTGCGGCACATGCTGAAATGAAAACAGAGAAAGCGAGGGCGGCAAAATGCAGAGGATAAATCTTGATAATACCTCAGAGGCAAACTGCCTTTTGGGTATAAGCAGCGAACTGTTAGACCTGCATGTGATGTTAGAGCGGGCGCAGGCAATAACGAGAAACCTTGTATCTGATTATTTCGGGGACAGAAAAGAAGTGCATGAGAAAGACAAAGGCGGCAGGCTTATATATCACTATGATGACGCAAGGGCGTTTTCGGAAATAGCGAATGAATATGTTTATGACGCTTTACACTTTGTTGATGAACTTATGGACAAAATCGGCATAGAAGCGGCAAAGCGCAGAGAGGGGGAATGATGTTATGGAACAATTAAAAAATCTAATGGAGCTTGAATATGCCGCTATGTCGGAAATGGGTATTATCCCGCCTGTTTTGAAGGAAGTAAAGGCATTTTTAAAAGCAAAGCTGTCCGAAAAGGATTTTGATGAGATAGAGAATAAGTTGACGGATATACATGCGGATTCCGAACGGTTTGGTTTTGAACAGGGCTTTGCGCGTGGTATCTTGGCGGCGAAGGGAGGCGCGGTATGACAAAGACGGATTTAATTTGCCAGTGCATTCTTGCCATTGCAGAAATAGTATCAGATTTGCGCAAGAAGTCAAAAGAGTACCAAGAGGCGTGGAAAAAGGACTACTTGGAAAATATCAAGGACTCCGACCCGTCTGTGCAAAACTTTATGCGCAAGGCGCTTGATGTGATTGAAAGCTATTTATAGGGTGGAGGTGAAGGTATGAAGAAACAGCATGAGCAGGTGAACCTTGCGACGGAGATTTTAAGCGAGATGAAGCAACGGCTCATTATATGCCGCATAGCGCTGATTATATCCCTGATTGCGAATATTATTCAGGCTATAATCATTTTTAGGTAAGGCAGCAAGGGAGCGGGCGGCGGTATATAGCGCAGTCCGTTCCCTGTATTGCAGAAAGCCATAAAAAAATGGTACAACTTGATTGAAAAACTGTTGTATGATGAGGGAAATGATATAAAGGAGCGAGGCTTTTCATGACAATTGAGGCAATGGTGGCAAGGCGGATATACAACAGGGAATATCAGAGACGGAACCGGCAGAGGATAAACCAACGGCAGAGGGAATGGCGGAAAAACAATCCGGAGCTGGTAAAGGCACAGCAGGAGCGGTACTGGCGGAGGAAGGCTGAGGCAATGGCGGCAGAGGCGGTGTTATCAAATGGCGAGGACAGGCAGACCTAAAAAAGAGTTTGACCAAAGAATGTTTGAAAAATTATGCGTAATCCAATGTACAGAAAAAGAAATTTGCTACTGCTTTGGATGCTGTGAAGATACGCTCAACTCATGGTGCAAGCGGACGTACAAAAAGACTTTTTCGGACATTTACAACGAAAAGGCTGTGATGGGGCGAATAAGTCTCAGGCGGTCACAATTCCGACTGGCAGAAAAAAATGCAACAATGGCGATATGGCTGGGAAAACAGTATCTCAACCAGAGGGAGCCTTTAGAGGAACAGAAACTTGAAATTGAGCTAATAAAGCTTGAAAGCCAGATAAAAGATAATCAGCCTGAAATATTGGAAGGCGAGGAGGACAGCTTCATGTACGCTATGAACGCACAGGCATCCGAGGTTTGGGGCGAAGAAAAAGGAGAGAAAGAGCAAAATTAGAGACGGAGGACTAAAAAGATGGATAATTTTGTATGCGGACTGAAAGTGGATGATAAACTTTATCAAGATTATCAGAGCAGGAAATACAAAATTGAAGGCAAGGAAACGGCGCTTAGAGGAGTTGAAATCATGGCTGCTTCCAAGGAATACCAAATGTATTTTCCAGAGATTGCCAAGGAAGCAAAGCAGATTGTAGAACAGATAAAAAACGAAATAACGCAATATTATTCATCCAAGGACGGCAGAAAGGAATACGCGGCTATGAAGCATGACACATTTGGTGAATATTTAAAAGACTTGCAGGAGATACACTCTAAAGCGGCAGCAGACAGAACCCGGCTCAAAGAGAAATGGGACGCGGCACAAAAACGCTGGCAGGACGCCCGAAGCGATTCAAAGAGCGATGAACATCACCTTACGCATGAAAAGGCGAAATTTTTGGATGCGCAGGAGGAGTACAAAAACAGCGTGCGGGCATTGCAGATGAAGACGCAGGACGAGGTTCAGGCAGTAAGAGCCGAGTTTGACAAGCATGTGTCGGATTTTTATACAGCAAACGGAAACCGAATAGATGACGGCACAATACGCCTGTTAAATTCAGGCATCAAGCTGACTGACACAGAGATTGAAAGCATGGTGGGACAGAACAGAAACAATCCGACAATGCTGCGCCTGATATCTGACTATTGCGTGAAAGCAGGGATGGACAACCAATCTGCAAATTTTTATGGCAGCTTAGCAAGGAAGAACGGTGAGAAAGAGCGGGAGGCGTTCCGCACAGTCGCTGAAATGATTGAAAAAGCAGTCAGTGAAGATGAGATAACATCAAAGGTATGGTCGAAGCTTGAATCCCATTTCAAGCGCCTCAGCGATGAACAGATAAACACAGTGAATAATCTTAACATACGCCCTGATGCGTTAGAGGCGTCGGGTGAATGAGATACTTTTCAACTTCAACCCCTTCACACCAATTGAATAAAAAATGTTTAAAAGAATCGCCAGAAATGAAATCGGGGCGGTTCTTTTTTCGTGTCTTGGCAGAGCTCAAAGCCTTATTAAAAATGGTACGACTACCTCGAAAATTGTTGGATAATAATGTATATAAAGGGCATAAAGGAGAAGGGGGGGGGGCGCGGCTGAATGGCAGGGGAAAAGAAAAGACTGCCTTGATTTGTAACATTGCAGGATTATGGGATTGGCAAAACCAGATACGAGGAGCTGCGGAAAATAGTCAAGTCGGGCAAGTACGACGATATAGTGCTTTCGGCTGCACGCGAAGCAGATGAAAGAGCAGCAAGGCATATCATTCGGTCAGTGAAAAAGGGGCTTTCCTACGAACACATTGAGTTCGACAAGGAACTGGGGCGCTGCGCTTTGGGACGGACAAACTTTTATGGCGCGAGGCGGCTGTTTTTTCACTGCCTTGATGTGAAATTGAAAAATATTCAGGCAAAAGTCTGACAAATGAAATTTAAGGAAGGGGTTTTAGCTGTGGAAAGAGTAAGAATTGATAACGGGATAAGAGAGATTGAGGTAAATGGTAATGGTGACTGCATTTACATCCCCATGAACGATAATTCATTTTTCGAGCGCGTCAGAAGCTTTCTGGATTGGATAAAAAAAGAACAGGCGGCGTTTGAAGGGAAATTAAAAAGCAAAGCTGAATCAGATGACGATACAGAGAACATCATTGATATGCAGACTGAATTGAGTAGGGACATATGCGAGGAGTTGGATAAGCTTTTTGGGGAAGGATGCTGCAGCAAGGTCTTTATGGGAGTACAAAACCCGGACATTGTACTGGTATTAGACTTTTTAGGGCAGCTTATGCCAATCCTGCGGAAGCTTGCGCAGGAACGCAATGCGAGATTTGAAAATGTATTAGATATTTTTTTTGACAATGCTACAGGCGATTGGCAATGCGTCTATGATGGCTTTACGGATATTGCCCAAGGCGCAGATGATGTAATAAAAGCATTATTGGCGCGATTATAGGAATTACTTAGGGCGAGGCAAATGTGTAATTGCAGCGCAACTCAACGGAGAAATTTTGCATGTTAGGAGGGGGAGGCAATGTTTAATGGTTGGCTTATAAGCTTTGGCGGCGTTGTACTTCCTAACAGCTTTATCCTCGCGGACGGTTGGGAAAGCACGCCAAACCAAAGGGTAGAGATAGACGCATACAGGGACGCCAATGTGCTTTTGCACAGGGAAACAAGCGGAAACTTCAAAACTTCTCTGAGCTTAAATATTCGCTCATTAACCTTGGAAGAAATGACGGCATTTAAGGCTGTAATCGGACTTGCCACGCTTGACAGTACCGACAAAAAGCAGCGCAGGCTAATGGTGACATACTGGAACGATGAAGAACTGGACTATAAAACGGCAACAATGTATATGCCCGATGTAACATACAGTATTCACACCATAAGCGAGGATAGAAACGACATTGAGTATAATCCATTTACGGTTGAGCTTATCGAATATTAATGCGACAAAGAATTGTCAAAAAGGCAGCTTTGGCGTTGACATTGGACTGCCTGTAGGACCGATGGAGAGTAACGGCTATGAGAAGGGGGTGGCTTTTGAATGTGTAAAAGCAAAATTCTTGTATGCATACAGAGCGGATATAGTTAATGCTTATGCGCTGATACCAAGTTGAGATTGGAGGGAGATAAAGGCAGAGTGAGCGAAGAATACAAAGAGAAACTCTCAAAAACAGAATACGACCGTATAGGCGATATGCTCTTAGAGCTTTTCGCTGACTGTCCCCACATACCAACAGACGCAAAAATAAAGTATAATTCCAAAGATGTTGGCAAATGCGTGTACATTATGACCGCAGGCGGCAGCATTAAGAGCCGAGATGTAATCGGGGGCTTTACGGCGGAGCTGGCGATACAAGTCGCCTATCAGAGTTTCCCGACAGGCAACGGGCAGATGATAACCGCCCAAAATGTAGTTGATAACATCACCAGTTGGCTGGAGGATATAGACAACTTCCCTAAGCTGACTGGCAATCGAAAAATAACAAAGATAACCGCAGAGCCGAGTTTTTCCACCGTTGAGCAGGTCGAAAACGATACGGCGACAGTGTATGTGGCGAATGTGGTTATGGAATATCGAAAGAGAGGAGAATAAAAGTTGAAAAGACATCTGTTAAGGCACTATGTTGATATAACAATGGACAAGACGCTTGCAGAGCCTGATTACCACCTGATAGGCGAGGGTGTATCTTCTCTATCAGAGGATATGAACGCCGAGGAAGAAACGGTGCAATGGATTAATCAGGAAAGCGGCACAACGGATTTGAAGTCCTACACGCCGTCAATATCTATCGAAATGCAAGATGTAGACCAAGAGGACACAGAGCTTGTCGAATGGGTAAATAAAATCGTTGACACGCTTCCCACAGGCAGCAATGCAACCACTTCCTATGTGCGTGTGAGAATTACGGGCGGCGGTCCGACATATCCCGCAGTGCAGAGAAAATGCACTGTAACAGTAAACAGCACAGGCGGCGACGCGGGCGGCAATGTGACTAACACGATAACCCTTGGCGGCTGCGGTGACGGCATACAGGGAACATTTAATGTCGAAAACGGCACATTCTCAAAGAGTTTATCGGATTAAGGAGGGTATATGGACGAGTTACAGATTGAAAATTGGACACGACAAATAAAGGTAAATGAGAACGGCGACACAATACAATATTCACTTGCAAACAGCGCATTTTATGATGAGCTAATCTCATTTGCACAATGGATACAGAGCGACGAGCTGCGCGCTCAGGCAGAGGAAGTTACAAGACAGCAGGAAAATATGAAAAAGTCCGACGGAAAATTTGACCTTAATGCTGCAAGCTTGGCAAGCGCGGTAGAGTTGAATATGTCAAAAGCAGCGTGCGAAAAGATTGATAAGATGTTCGGTGAAAATGCTTGCAAGAAAGTATTCGGCGACATTATCCCACAAATGGACATTATTGTCGCTTTTTTGAATGCCGTAATACCTATCGTCAAGAAAAACGCCGAGGAGCGCAGCAAAAAGATTAACACGCAGTTCAGCAAGAGCAGAAAGGGCGCGAAAAGCTGATGTTTAACATTATGCTTGACAAACTTCCAACCGAATACAAGGGTTATCCGATAAACAGCGACTTCCGCATAGGAATACAGATTTTTCAGGTACTAAGCAGCGACGAGCTGACGGACATTGAGAAAACTTATAAAGCCTGCGAATTGCTGTTTGATGTTGGCAACGGACAATTCCCCAACGGTAATACAATGGAGGAGGGCATACAGTGGTTTTTGTCCGATTGGTACACAGACAATCCCGTAAAAAGCAGTGGAAAAGAGCACAAGGACATGGATTATGACATTGACCAATGGCGCATTTTTTCAGCGTTTCTTACGCAGTTCGGCATAAATCTCAACGAAGCTGACATGCATTTTTGGGTGTTTATGGGGCTTTTATCCACACTTGAAGAATGTGCCTTTACGCGTGTGATTGATGTTAGGACAAGAAAAATAGACCCAAAAGCAAAACCGTCTGAAAAAGAGGCAATGCGCAAGGTGAAAGAGCGCTATGCGCTTGAACAGGCGGAAGAACAACTGACACCGCAGGAACAGGCAGAGTATGACGCGTTTATGCGGTATGCAAACAAAAGGAAGAAAGCAAAAGCCGATACGCAGAAAGAGGGCGTACCGCTGACCTAGAAAAGTTATAGGTGGTTTTATGGCACAGTATGACGGAAGTATTCGCATAGATACATTAATGAAACAGTATAAATCCCCCAGCGGAGCTGGGGAGACTAACAGATGCCGGAAGCGGTGAGCAGAGTACCAAAA
>CANQSB010000068.1 GCA_947626435.1 uncultured Lachnospiraceae bacterium
TCTGCTGTAAAAAGAGTGGCTAATGAATTAATTGAACGGGAGGTATTTTAAATGAACCAGTTTAAAAAAGCAAAACAGCGCGCCGAGGAAACAGGACATACAACCGAGAAGATTACTGACTTAAAGACAGCTGGTGTTTCATCGAATAATGCCTCCAGTAAAAATCTGACTGAGAATAATCTGGCTGATGATATACAGCAGAATAAATCGAAAAAAATCACCCAATTGTCTGAAGACTCTGCTCAAATGGGCAATAAATCAGATGAGATTATTCAAAGTGCTATTTCCAATAACACAGCTAATCCTCCAGAAAGCCCGAATATTGATTTACGGGAAGAAACAGCAAACAATGCAAATAATGCTGCAAATAATATTGTATTGGATAATATAAATGGTAATACACTTGATAATATACCAGACAATATAACTAATAGTATAAGTAGCGATATAAGCAATAATACAAGTGGCACAATTCCTCCAGTTCCCGTTAGAGCCGAAAAGTTAAGCTCTGACACCAATAGCACCAATAATAACATATACAATACACCCAATCCAATAAACAATAATGCTGCATATTTATCCAATCCTCAAGCTGCCAATATTATAGAAGATCAAAGTGGCGCATTGCCTACCGCATTGCCATTACAGCAGGCAAGTGTCCCTATGCCAATGCCGCCTGCAGCTGTTATTCAAGAGGAAGTGGCAGAGGCAACAACCACACGCCTTATAAAAGAACCAGAATATGCATATGCATCAAAGCCTACTTCAAAGAGCTCAAGCAAAAAAAATATTCCAAACATATTCGCCCCAAAGGGGGAAGCCAAATCCATGAGGAAGTCATTGGTATTAAAACCAACCTCTGTTAAAATAGCGGAAAATTACTGCGCCAAAAATGGCGGCTCATTCAATGAACTAATTCAAACGCTTCTTGACAATTTTATTGAGGAATATGGATTGTAAACGAAACTCCCCGCGGCAGAGCTGCGGGGTATCAGCCCGAGACTCACTTCGATCGCCACTAGTTTGTTACGCAGCAGGGTTGTGGGGATTTACCCTGAGAGATTAAAATCATAATAAACATACCAAATAAAAAAGGCTGTAAACAGTCTTTTTTATTTGACATCAAAATTCTACTATTTAGTAGATATATCTGCTTATACTTTTTATTTCCATTTTTCATCGCATTTTTGACTTATTCGGTCGGCAATGGTATGAAAAGATGACTGTACCTTTATTATATCATCTAAGATATGATAAAATAACTGTTGCAAAACCTTGATATTTCAATATTTCTGCTTCTTTTCTATTATATAAGCTATAAAAAAATAACTGTTAATTGTATTTTTTATTATTTTTAACAATTTGCCCTTTATAGTCAAAAAATTTATCACGCTTTTTATATTTATTGTGTCTGGAACACTGATAAATTCTGCATTTTTGTATAGCTATGAATTTTTCACTGTGAAAAAACAGTAAGAAATGAAAAAATCACGGTTATTTTCCAATATTATTTACTTCTTTGTAGAATTAAATTAATGGAATGAAAAAATCACGGTCATTTATAGCGTTTATTGCCGTCAAAAGTAACATATTTTCATAAATAATAATTATATGCTTCCATAAATTATATGAAAAATTACCAACATTGACAGATAATAAATCAGCTCAATGGTAAAAGAGCTATTAAGAAAAAAATAATCCTTATATCAAAATCTTTTTATCAATATTATATAATTGCATATTTTTATAACAACAGTATGATAATGTATATAACATAAGTATAAAATAGTATGATAAGTATGATTATGTATGAAAGCACAATAAAAACCTCTAATTCTAAGCCATTCCGCCGCAAAGCGATAAAAAAACCACTGTTAAGCTGTGTAAAAATAACCGTCTAAATATGAAAAAATCACTGTTATGATGTAAAAAAACAACGGAATAGCTGTAAAAGAATAAAGGTTAAGGAATGAAACAATGACTGTATAAGCACATGCCCTTTGAGCTATGAAAAAATCACGGCTATTTTAGCCCAAGCTTTCGATAAAATCAGATACCTTGCCCATCGCAGTCTGAGCCGCTTTTACAGGCGTCATCTGGAATACATGCCACATATTGCTGAAGACGTCAAGCCTTGCAAATACGTTGTCAGACAGCAGCCTGCTGTATAATTTGCGCGAATCGTCGAGCAGGATTTCATTATCGCCGACCTGTATGTAAACGGGAGGGAAACCGCTTAAATCGGCAAACAGCGGCGATACCATAGGCAGCCTGCAGTCAGCGCCATTAAGATAATTTTCAGCGGCTTTTTTGATATATTCTGTGTTTAGGACAGGATCGACCGAGCCGCGCAGGCTGTAGCTTTCAGAGCTTAAAGTCATATCTGTCCAGGGCGAAAATAAAACGAGCGCGCGGGGAAGGGCAAGAGCCTTGTCTTTTAAGCTGAGCGTAAGCGCAAGCGCCAGATTGCCGCCCGCAGAATCCCCTGCCATAATAATGTTTTCAGCGGAATAGCCCTGTGAAATAATATATTCCCATGCGGCAAGCGCATCTTCGATCGCAGCAGGATACGGGTGCTCAGGCGCAAGGCGGTAGTTGAAGCAGAAAACGCGGCGCATTGTCTGCTTTGCAAGCTTTGTGGTAAGCTCCCTTGCATAAAGGCAGCTTCCAGTCATATAGCCTCCGCCGTGGCAGTAAAAAATAATTTTGTCATTATTTTCGCTGTTTTCCAGCCTCTGGCAATAGTCTGTCCATTCAAAATACAGATTATTCACGTCAAATCCGTCAAATATGAAATTTTTACTGTTAGTCAGAATGCTTGCAAGCTGATTTTGCGAATCACGCTGCTTATGCAGGTCGTCGTTTTCAAGCAGGCCGTGTACGCGCCGCACAAGCTGCATAAGGTGTTTATTCTGTTTTTCCGTCATTATAGGACTCCTTTCCGATTTTGCTAACCGATTCTTTTAAAATAAATTGTAATATTTTTACAGATATTATATAATAAATAATGTGCAGTTTACAACATAAAATAGCAGGCTGATAATCAGGAGGAGATTACCGATTGAAATTTGACAGGCAAAAATCAAATGTATGGTACAAAATGGACTTGTCCGCCGTAGTCTATCCGACTTTGCAGAGACGCGATTTTTCGTCGGTTTACAGGCTTTCAGTGGTATTGAAGGATAAAATAAACCCAGAGCTTCTGCAAAAGGCAGTCGATATTACAATGGAGCGATTTCCAACATATAAGGTGGCAATCAGAAAAGGGGTTTTCTGGCGGTATCTTGAGCCGAACAGCCGCCCGGGACCGTTTGTCCAGCCTGATATCAAGAATCCATGCATGCCGATGCCGTTTAAGTCAAATAACCGTTATCCTGTGAGATTTTATTACCATGAAAAGCGCATTGCGTTTGAGGCGCACCATTCGCTCGGAGACGGCACTGGCGGAATGTTTCTCCTGCAGACGCTGGTGGCAGTTTATTTAAGACTTTTGGGAAATCAGGTGGGTACGGGGGGTTTTGTGCTTGACGTAAATCAAAAGCCTGATCCCGAGGAGTTAGAAGATGCTTATATCAAATACGCGCGTGCTAATGTCTGCCCAAAGCGCGGCGGGGAACGGGCATACAGGGTATGCGGCACAAAGGAGCCGTTTTATACGCTGAATATCATAGACGGCGTTATGTCCGTGAGCCAGATAAAAAATGTCGCCGCAAAGCATCATGTTACGATTACGGAGTACCTGAATGCCGTGCTGCTTTATGCGCTTATGCAGAAGCAGGAGAATGACAAGCCATATAAATTAAGGCCCGTGAAAATAGCCATGCCTGTAAATCTCAGGCAGTTTTTCCCGTCGAAGACGCTCCGCAATTTTATAACCATGGTTTATCCGAGCATAGATCCGCGCCTTGGCGAGTACAGCTTTGATGAAATAGTCAGCCATGTGCATTACTTTATGAAATATTACATCAATGAAAAGTTTTTAAGGGGCGACATAACGACGAACTACGCGACGCGCAAAAATCCCGTGTTGCGGGTGGTGCCGCTTTTTATAAAGGATATAGTCGTCAGAAAGTATTACAGCATGATTCAGGACAGAAATTCATCTGCGGGGCTTACAAACATGGGGAAAATTCATGTGAATGATGATATGAAGCCGTATATAGAGCGGTTTGACATATATATGGGGCAGCCGTTTTCGTTGCGGACAAACTGTGCGGTGTCAAGCTTTAATGATACGCTTACCGTGAATTTTGCAAGCTCGATAAAGGAAACCGACGTGGAGATGCTGTTTTTCAGAAAGCTTGTCAGAGACGGTATCCATGTAAAAATAGAGAGTAACAGATAAATAGACGGACAGGAGGAGATTATGTCATATTGTGTCAATTGCGGAGTAGAGCTTGCTGCGTCTTTAAAGAGCTGTCCGCTCTGCGGTACGCCTGTATACAATCCGAAGGAGCAGAAGGCGGAGGAGATGACTTTTCCCAAGCGCAGGGGAGAGGTGGAGAAGATAAGCAGACGGGATCAGGTTGTTTTTGTGTCTGTAATGATATTGACTATTGTAGTCACTTGCAGCCTGCTCAACGGTCTTGTTTACAACAGTGTATGGTGGTCCGTGCCTGTAAACGGTATTCTGATTGTGCTGTGGGTATTTTATATTGCGGCTGTGCTTGTGGATAAAATAACAGTATATGTGATGCTTGCTGTAGACGCGCTTGCTATTGGGGGATATTTGTATATTATTGCGCAGCTTACAAAAAATGATGACTGGCTTACAGATGTGGGGATTCCTATATTGCTTGTGTCATTTTCTCTCTTTGAGTTGTTTATGTTCCTTGGCAGGAGGCTGCCTTTTTCCATGCTGGTAGGCACGCTTTACTTTTTCATTACGGCGGCGGCGATATGCGTCACAATAGAAATATGTGTGGATTTGCATTTCGGGGGAGAAATAAGCTTGTCGTGGTCGGCGATTGTGTTGACGGTGTGTTTGATTATGTCTGTGATGGTAGCCATGACGCTCATGATGGGGCGTTTGAGGGCGAGTGTGAGCAGACGGCTTCATTTTTAGATAGGGGGAATTTCTATGCAGAATATGAATGATCTTAGGGCACTTTTGGAAAGGATTGACCACAAGGGTTATCCTGCCTATAAAGATACGAAAGGGGAGTACAATTTTGGCAGCTATATCTTGGATATTGAGCATGTGCAGGGAGATCCGTTTGCGTCGCCTTCAAATATAAAGCTTATCGTGGGCAGTAAATACGCGGGGATTCCGAGTGAGCTTTATGATGAGCCGCACAGGAGGATAGCTTCGCAGGATTATCTGTTAAGGCAGTTTGGGGCGCGTGCGTCTAAATTTTCCTTTCAGGCAAAGGGCTCTGGGAAAAGCGGGCTGATTGGCATCAGCAGATGTGGGCAGGAGGTGCTTGACAGAAGCGCCTGCCAGATAGACAGCAAAAATGGCGATGTCATAATACGGCTGGAGGTTGGCTTTCCCGCAAACGGGAGAACCATAAATTCAAGGGAGCTTATAAAGATACTTTTTGATATGTTGCCCAGAATAGTCAATGATACGCTGATTTATAAAAACATAAATGCCGCAGAGATAAAGCGCTGCGCCGAGCTTGCCGATAACCAGACGCACATAAGAAATGAATTGAAAAAACGCGGATTGGCTGCATTTGTGGCGAATAATGCCGTGCTGCCAAGAGAATCAGGGATATCTGGCAGATCGATGAAAACGGCAGTGCCTTTTAAAGCGCCTCAGTCAATGGAGGTCGAGATTTTGCTCCCG
Organism: uncultured Lachnospiraceae bacterium; assembly: GCA_947626435.1. Classification (GTDB taxonomy): domain Bacteria; phylum Bacillota; class Clostridia; order Lachnospirales; family Lachnospiraceae; genus COE1. The sequence goes on from CANQSB010000068.1 coordinate 5,792, forward strand.
CATGGAGGTCCGATAAAGGGAATGGGCATACCAAAGGGCGTTACTCTTATAGTGGGCGGAGGGTATCATGGCAAATCAACCCTGCTGAAAGCCTTGGAAATGGGTATATATAATCACATTGAAGGCGACGGCAGGGAGTATGTCATTACAGACGACGCTGCCGTAAAGATAAGGGCTGAAGACGGCAGAAGCATAAAGCAGGCTGACATCTCAATGTTTATAAGGAATCTTCCTAATAAGCTTGATACTACTTTCTTCTATACTCAGGACGCAAGCGGCAGCACCTCCCAGGCGGCAAATGTCGTAGAGGCTGTTGAAGCGGGGGCAAGCGCGCTCTTGATTGACGAGGATACAAGCGCCACTAATTTTATGATTAGAGATGAGCTTATGCAGCGCGTGATAAAGCGCGAGCAGGAGCCGATTATACCGTATATAGACAGGATAAGGGAGCTGTATGAGAATTTTGGCTTATCCACAATACTTGTCGCGGGCAGCTCGGGGGCATATTTTGATAAGTCGGACAAAATAATCCAGATGGACTGTTATAAAGCGTATGACATAACAGAGCAGGCAAAGGCTGAAGCAGCTAAATATTCAAACCATAATGGCAATGATGAGGAATTGAATAAATGTGAGCCTGCGCAGAGGCCGACATTTATGAGAAAAATTTCTCCATATAAGGAATGGCAGGATGACAGGGTAAAAATAAAGATAAATGGGCGCGATACGATTCTTATAAACAAAGATGCGGTTGATACCCGCTATGTGGAGCAGCTTGCAGATTCTGAACAGCTTAGGACAATAGGCTATATGTTAAGATGCCTGAATGACAGGTTTTTCAATTCTAAGCTAACTCTTACAGAGACAATTGAGGCGCTTTGGAGGGAAATCAATAAAAAGGGATTTTCGGCAGTATGCGAGGGCAGGATTATTCCTGGAAACCTTGCCATGCCAAGAAAGCAGGAGCTTTACGCATGCGTCAACCGCTGCAGGCAGGTAAAGCTTTAATGGGAAATGCGTGACTTACAAGGTCAAATATATGACTGATATAGTCAACATAAGGATTGGACTGGGATTATGCGTACGGATAAGCTTGTATTAGGCATTCTTGCTCATGTTGATGCGGGGAAGACGACGCTTGCGGAAAGCATCTTATATAAGAGTGGCGCTATCAGAAGGCTTGGGCGCGTGGATCATAGAGATGCATTCCTTGACACGTATGAGCTGGAGCGGGAGAGAGGGATCACGATTTTTTCAAAGCAGGCGCGGTTTACGCTTGGAAATAAGGAGGTATGTCTTCTTGATACGCCTGGGCATGTTGATTTTTCGGCAGAGATGGAACGCGTGCTCAATGTGCTTGATTATGCGGTTCTGCTGATAAGTGGGGCAGACGGCGTGCAGGGACACACGCTTACTCTCTGGCGTCTGCTGAAAAGATATAATATTCCAGTTTTTTTATTCATAAATAAGATGGACCAGCAGGGTACGGACAAGGAAAAGCTGCTTGAACAAGTTCAGGACAGCCTTGATTTCCGTTGCATTGAATTTAAAAATATAAATAAATGGGATAGGGGATTTCTTGAGGCGGCTGCAATGTGCGATGAGCAGCTGATAGAGGTTTATCTTGAAAATTCCATGATTGAAAAGGCGGCAATTGTCAGTGCGATTGCGGAGCGCAGGATATTTCCGTGTTATTTTGGCTCGGCGCTAAAGCAGGAAGGCGTAGATGAGCTTTTAAAAGGCATCGAGGAGTTTACGCTGTGCCAAGAGTATGGTGATGAATTTGCGGCGAGGGTGTATAAGATATCATATGATGAGCAGAACAACCGCCTCACTCATATGAAAATTACAGGCGGCTCTTTAAAAGTAAAGTCGCTGGTTTCGGACAGTGGCGGTGAATGGAGTGAAAAGGCAGACCAGATAAGGCTTTATTCAGGAAACCGCTATAATACGGCAGATGAAGTGTCAGCAGGGGAGATATGCGCCGTGGCAGGGCTTGGCAGGACATACGCGGGAGAAGGGCTCGGAAGTGAGAGCGCGCTTGAAATGCCTGTTTTGGAGCCTGTGCTGGAATACCAGCTTATTCTGCCCGAGGAGTGTAATGTTTATGATGTTTATTTAAAGCTCCATGCCCTTGAGGAGGAGGAGCCGCAGCTTAATATTTTGTGGGAGGAAGCCTTAAATGAAATTCACCTGCAGATTATGGGCGAGGTTCAGATAGAAATATTAAAAAGTCTTATCAAGGAAAGACTTAATATTGACGCGGAATTTGGCGCGGGAAATATTGTATATAAGGAAACGATAGCCGCGCCGTCAGTCGGCATCGGGCACTATGAGCCTCTACGCCACTATGCGGAGGTTCATCTTCTGCTGGAGCCGCTTGAAAACGGGAGCGGGCTTGAATTTGCGGCAAGCTGCAGCGAAGATGTTTTGGACAGAAACTGGCAGAGGCTTGTACTGACGCATTTGGAGGAGCGCCGCCATAGGGGTGTGCTTACAGGTTCAGAGATAACGGACATGCGGATAACGCTTATAGCGGGGAGGGCGCATCTTAAGCATACCGAGGGCGGTGATTTCAGGCAGGCGGTTTATCGCGCGGTAAGGCAGGGGTTAAAATCTGCCGAGAGCATACTGCTTGAACCTTACTATGATTTCAGGCTGGAAATTCCAAGCGACGCTGTGGGGCGCGCAATGTCGGACATACAGAGAAAATATGGAAAGCTCAATCCTCCCGTGATAAACAAAGATACTGCGATAATTACAGGGCGGGCGCCCGTATCAACAATGCGAGGCTACCAGAATGATGTTACGGCATACAGCCACGGTAGGGGCGCGCTTTCCTGCACGCTTTCAGGATATGAACCCTGCCACAATGTGGAGGAGGTTATAGCTGATAAGGGTTACAGCTTTGAAAGTGATATTCAAAATCCTGCAGGCTCAATTTTTTGTGCGCATGGGGCGGGTTATTATGTTGAGTGGGATAAAGTGCCTGAATATGCACATGTTGACAATGGAATAAATGTACAGCATAGTGGTGAAAACGACTTGACTAGCAAAGTCAACAATACTAAAAAGCAAAAAAGCATATCGGAGGGCTATATTGCTCAGGAGGAGATAGATGAAATATTTGCAAGAACCTTTGGCAGCATAAAGCAGAAAAGAAGCGGCTGGAGCAGGACAATAAAGGCGGGAGATGACAGCAGGGACAGTGGACTGCCTAAATCTCCTAAATATATTGACCAGAATGAATATATGCTCGTAGACGGATATAACATTATATTTGCGTGGGACGAGCTGCGAGAGCTTGCCGAGGTAAATATTGACAGCGCGCGCGATAGGCTGATGGACATAATGTGCAATTATCAGGGGTATAAGAAAAATATTTTGATACTGGTGTTTGACGCTTACAAGGTTGCGGGCGGTCAGGGCTCTGTTTTTGATTATCACAATATCCATATTGTATATACAAAGGAGGCTGAAACTGCTGACCAGTATATAGAAAAAGTCACGCATGAGATAGGAAAAAAGTATAAGGTGACAGTGGCAACCTCTGACAGGCTTGAACAGATAATAGTATGGGGACAAGGCGCAAAACGCCTGTCCGCAATGGGCTTAAAAGAGGAGATAGACAGCATAAATAAAGAGATAAGGGAACATCTTGGAAAAGAACAGAAAAACTATCTTTTTGACAATATATCAGATGATGCGATTAAGGTACTCGATGATATAAAAAAGTAAAACGCACCCTGATAAAAATCAAGGTGTGTTTTCTTTTACAAATTTTTTAATTGCAGCATAGCTTTCCTTGCTTAATATATGTTCAATCCGACAGGCGTCCTCCACGGCAATGTCGGAAGGCACGCCAAGGCTTTCAAGCCATTTTGAAACAAATTCATGGCGTTCATAAATCAT
>CANQSB010000069.1 GCA_947626435.1 uncultured Lachnospiraceae bacterium
TAAAGCTGCGTGACAGGCTGCTTGAGGAATTTCCGTATGCGTCGATTTTGGCGCAGGATTCCGTGGCGAAAAACTACAGGGTGAACAAGACGAGCATTGGCGCTGAGATGGACGATATGTTGAGCGGTCGAGGGTTCGTAGTGAAGGTATTCGACGGTGAAAGCTATGCGGAATATTCGTTCAATGAACTGTCGGAGGATTTAATTGAGGATATTGTTTCTCATATCAAAAACGAACTTATACCGCTTTCCGAGGGACTGCCGGAAAACATCAGGAAAAGTTGTTTTTCAATGTTGTCGGATGAACCGGTGGTGTTTGCAAAGAGTACGGATTATGAGATTGACCCGGAAGAATACGGAGACGAAAAGATAATTGCCGAGCTTGTCCGTTTGAGCGAACGCGGGCGTGCGTACAGCGATAAAATTTTGGATTACCATGTTGTGGCGAACTGGCAGCGTGTCAGCAAGCTGTTTCTTTCAAAAAACCGCGATATGGAGCAGAACATGTTATGGATGAGCGGCGCGATGCTTGCGATGGCGACGCGCGGAGAGGAAATAAAAACCAGCTACCGCGGCTTTTCTGTGCTTGGCGGAGCAGAATTGATGGGAAGCCTGAAAGAAAATACCGGCAAAATCGCGCAGACGGCGATCGACCTGCTTTCGAGCGAGCCGATGCCGCCGGGAGAGTATGACTGCATCTGTGATCCGGACACGACCGGAATAATTGCACACGAAGCATTCGGCCACGGCGTGGAGATGGATATGTTTGTGAAAGACCGCGCATTGGCAAAGCAGTATATAGGCAAGCCGATTGCGTCGGAACTTGTAAATATGCATGACGGGGCGATAGCCGCGAAGGAAGTCGCGACATACTTTTTTGACGATGAGGGCGTGCTTGCTAAAGATACGCTTATCATTGACCATGGCATTTTAAAAGCGGGTATCAGTGATGCGCAGTCTGCTATGAGTCTTGGAACGGTCCCGACCGGGAACGGACGGCGCGAAAGCTGGCAGCGCAAGGCGTACACGCGCATGACAAACACGTTTTTCGAGGCGGGCAGGGACAAGATTGAAGATATGATTGCGTCGATTTCGTATGGATTTTTGCTTGAAGAACCGTTAAGCGGTATGGAAGACCCAAAAAACTGGGGCATCCAGTGTATGGTGAGCATCGCGCGGGAAATTAAGGACGGAAAGCTGACAGGGAAGATTTACTCGCCTATCGTGCTGACAGGATATGTGCCGGATCTTTTGAAATCCATCACGATGATGTCGGAGAATGTGAAGCTTGGCGGAACCGGATTTTGCGGCAAGGGTTACAAGGAGTTGGTGAAAGTTTCGGACGGTGGTCCGTATATCAAGGCGAGAATTCGGCTTGGATGACAAAAACGCGCATTTGCGCCGCTTTGACGCGGACTTATGGGCAGAAATGGAGCGAACAATAATGATAGATAAGATTTTAGCCGCACTCGGGCAATGCGGCATTGAGTCCTACTGCATCACTCAGACGCAGGAGGAAACGGCGGAGCTGTTTTTTGTGAAAAAACAATTGAATATGCAGCGGTGCAAAAAGAAAAATACGGCGACAGTTGCCATTTATCGGGTATTTTCGGAAGGAGAAGACCGTTTTCGAGGCGTGTCAAGCGTTGAAGTCGATGACAGCCAGACGCCGGAGGAACTGTGTAAAATGTTCCGTGACGCATATTATGCGGCAGGATTTGTGAAAAATAAATATTACGACTTGTATCAGGGCAGCCGCCATGAGCTTGTGGATGCCGGCGGTTCGCTTTCAGGCATGACATTGAAGGAAATCGTGCAAAGCTGTACTGAGGCGCTGTTTGCGGAAGACGTGCGCAGCGACGTTTTCATTAATTCAGCAGAGATTTTTGCACATCATAGCACAGTGCGGATAGTTAGTTCAAACGGTGTGGACGTGGCGTATCGCAAGAGCCGCCTGCAGGGTGAGTTTGTCGTGCAATGCGTCGCGGGGCAGGATGTTGAGACATATCAGGATTTTGCCTACACTGACTGGAAACCGGACGCGCTCAAAGCCAAGGTGCGGGAAGCAATCGAGATGACAGAAGCGCGTGCAAAGGCAACGGCGGCTTGCCCATCAGGGGAATACCGCGTAATCTTGACGGGCGCAAACGTGGACGAGCTGATGTCGTATTATGTCAGCCGCTCATCTTCGGGCATGATCTATCCGAAATATTCTACATTTTCGGTTGGCTGCGACGTGCAGGGCGGTGATGTGGAAAACGACCGTATCAATATGACGCTGAAAGCGGTTGTGCCGTTCAGCAATGAGGGAATCCCGATGCGTGACCGCGAACTTGTGAAGGACGGAAAGCTTATGCTGATACACGGTGGAAATCGGTTCGCGCAATATCTAGGCATAGAGCCGACCGGTCAGTTTGGCGGGCGAAAAATTCCGGCGGGAACAGTATCTTTGTCAGAAATGCGGTCTGAGCCGTATTTGGAAGTCGTGAATTTTTCAGATTTTCAGATGAGTGCAGAAACCGGGAATTTTGGCGGTGAAATTCGCATTGCCTTTTTGTACGATGGTGAAAAAGTGACGCCGATAACGGGCGGATCTATCAACGGCAACATATTAGAGGCGCAGAAGCACCTTGTATTTTCAAAAGAAATGCAGACGGAAAAAGATTTTGAAGGACCCAAAGCGGTTTGTGTCGGCAAAGTAAACGTTGCAGGAGTCTGAGTTTAAACTGTGCCGTTCCTGTTTTGACATAAAAATAAATCTCCTAAAAATCAGAGGGCAAAAACGAAATTTTTACGCCCGGCGTAATTTTTTCATTTTTGCCCTCTGAATTAATTGAATATAAGCTAAAACCGGATGTCTCCTTTCAGTTTGTAATGCCGTATCGAATTTTGGATAACATAAAATAAAGGCATTGGAAAAATCGTGCTTCAGCCAAGAGCGACTCATTTTGTAATACTCTTTACGATTGGGACAAACTGGTGCAGAATATTAGACATATCCTCAAATACTACGCCCTTTAAATTCGCCTGTACATTTTCAATGCTTTTTCCGACATTTCCAATCAAAATCTTAATCTGTTCGGAAAGATTTCTGACCTCGTCCGCTGCAACGGCAAAACCTTTTCCCGCTTCCCCTGCACGCGCCGTTTCAATAGACGCATTCAAAGAAAGAAGATTCGTCTGGTTTGCTATGGCAATAATCCCATCCTTCTTGTCCTCCCGGCTATTTAATCAAATTCAAAACCAGACATTCCCATACCGTTCCTCCAACTAAAGAAATCCCCTTAGGCAATGCCTTTATTTTATGTTATCCAAAATCATTCCCCTCTGGGGCTGAGTTGTCTTCCGTCATTTTGACGATTCAGCTTTCAGGCAGAAGGGAGCAGACGAATCTAATTCCCTCTCGTAAGAGTTATGAGAGGGAATTATTAATTCGCAGATACTCAGTTGTCAGGCTGAGTAGTTACGAAAATTTAGAAAATAACTTTATTTTCGCCTACAGCAGCTTGACTTCATATTAAAATTTGTGTATAATTTTGTTACCGTTCAAGGAGGTGGTTTTATGCCAGCAATTAGATCAAGCGCTGATTTAAGAAATAATTACAATGAAATATCTACATTTTGCCACAATTATCCCGAACCGGTTTTTATTACGAAGAATGGAAAAGGCGATCTTGCCGTTATGAGCATTGAGGCCTATGAAGAATTAACCGGCCGATTTGATTTATACAGCCAACTTAAAGAAGGACTAGATGATATTGCATCAGGCAATACCAGACCATTTTCTGAAGCTATGGAGGACATCAGGAGTCATCGCCAAAAATGAGCTACCAAATTCATATCACTTCCATGGCAGAGCGCGACATTATACACGCCGCAGATTATATAGAATTTACCCTCAAAAATCCCAGTGCCGCTAATAATCTGTTGGGTGCTGTAACTGAGCAAATCAATTCCCTGTCTGACATGCCGCAAAAGTTTCGTCTTGTGGATGATCCTGTTTTAGCTGGTTGGGGAATTCGTTTTATAACGGTAAATAATTATCTTGCTTTTTATACAGTTGATGAGAATAAACAGACAGTAATTGTAGTACGTTTTCTCTATCAAAAATGCAACTGGACTTCCATTCTTCGAAATGGTTTTTCCCTCATATAACTAAAAAATTTAAAGCAAACGGATTTCACATTTTTAATTTTTCTCTACCATTTCCAATTTATTGGTATTACTCAGTATTCTGTTCAACGCCTCAAAGTATTGCACGGCATCACCACCGTCAACGCGCCTTTTTCATATTTGACCGTTATCTTACCGCGAATACTGTTATATGTACATTCAAACTCTTTTATAAACCCGCTGCATGAAGGGGAAACGGTTATCGTTTTAAAGCCGTCGCTGCTTTTTATTCCCGCGATTTCAGTAAAAAACCATTCCATGATATGTCCCATCATGTCGTGGTTGCGGCTTCGCGCATCGTCACGCCAGAACTCCGGCAGGGTGGTTTCCCCCATGTTTACGAACCGCAGATATGAAGGGTGGTTTTCCTTTAAAATCATATCGTAGATTATATCGTTCCCGCCCGCCTCCGAAAGCGCGCGCAGGATATAGACAAGCCCGATTTCACCACATTCAAGGTATTTTCCCCTGCTTGCGTCCAGCAGCGCGTTTTGCACATCCGCTTTTCTTTCTTTTGGCACAAGTCCGAAGCTGAGCGGTATCGCCTGATTTGCCTGCGTGATTTTGCCCGTTTCGTAATCACGGTAGCCGATGTCCGTCAGCAGTGACTTATTGTAGAGCGCCTTAACTTCCCGTGCCTGTACGGTAAATCTGTCCTCTTTTCCGAGAATTTCCGCAATCTCTGCCATTGTCATAAGGTCGTGATAGTAAAATGCCGTTTCGATATTTTCACGGCTTGCGCCCTTGTTCTGCGCTATGCCCCAGTCGCCTAAGCCCGCACGGATAAACCTTTCATCGCCTGTTTTGCCGTACAGTCGGTTGTAGTCGTTATACTGGCGCGTCAGGTATTCTATATATTTTTCCGCGCTTTCGTAATTTTCCTCAAGTACCCGCTTATTTCCGTAAAAACGGTACTGCTCATACGCGGCGAGAATGATTGAGCTGCCCCATGGGATAATGTCCCAAAAGCTGCCCTCACCGCCGTCGTACAGAAATTTCGCATAGCGCGGCGCAATCGACGGGATTAAGCCGCTTTTGTATTCGTGGTAAAATCCGCTTTTATCCGTGTCAAATTCGCCGTCCGCATACTGCGCGTCGCGCATATCAGCAGCTATTTTTGACCAAAGCGTATCAACGTCCTTATTATACATAACCGCCCGCGCCATCAGATGGTTCGGTTCAAGCCAGCCAAGCTTTTCAATCGTCGGGCAATCTGTGTGAAGGTGGTTTAGGTTGCTCTCGATTGCTTTTAATACCAGCGCGTAAATTTTATTTATCCGCTCGTCCGAGCAGTGGAAATATCCGACATCCTCAGCCGATGATGTTGTGAAATACGCTTTAAATTCAATTATCTGCCCGTACTCCGCGCCCTCTATTTTGTACCACCGCGCGCCGTTTACCGAAAATTTCTGTTCAAACTCGTCCTCGCCGCCGCTTAGCGTAAGCTCCGAATACGCGTATGTCGTCTGTGATATGCCGCCGTCCGCTGCAAGCTTTTCAGCAGGTACCAGCTTCACTTTCTGTCCCCGCCTGCCCTTAATTTTCAGATAAAACTGTGCCGACATATTTTGTCCGAAGTCAAAAACCATACGCTCCCTGTCAACGCTTTGCGGTTCATAGCAATATTTATGTATCACTGGCGGATAAACAGACGGAACGATTTTCCCTTTCGGGGCGCTTACGGTTTTTGCCGCCGTCCAATCATACTCAACCGTATTGTCAATATCCTCGCTGCCATAAATATCAGCAAGCGTTGTTTTTGAGCGGCTTACCTCCCACGAAGTATCAGTTGTGACATATTCATCACCAATTTTAAGCTGTGCCAGCACTGCAAGGCATTCGCCGAACGGCTCATAGCCTTTATCCATAGTATAAAAATATCTTGTCCCCCCGCCGTCGTCGCCGATATACCAGCCGTTTGCGGCTTCTATCGTTATATCATTTTCCCCTTTGGAGATGATGTTCGTTACATCATAAGTCGAATAGTGGACGCGCTTATTAAAATCCGTTTGGCTGCCTTCATACGCATACGGGCTTATTTTTTCGCCGTTTATCTTAACCTCGAACTGGCCAGGCACGCATATGGAAACAACCGCTTTTTCACCGCCACGCGCATTAAACAGCTTTCGCGCGATAAACGGCTTTTTTGTGCCGTTTCCTATCCAGACGCCGCGCCACTTGCGGACTCCGGAGATAAAATACGCCCTTTCCGAGGTTTCCCTGACATCGTTTTGATCCCATACGGTAACTGTGAAATTGTATTCGGACTGCTCCATGAGAGCAATGGATACCTGAATATTGTTTTGTTCAGCTGATATGACTTTGCCTGTTGAATATATGAGATCGTCATCGTTGAATATATCAATCTGATACGCGGTCTGAGTATCGTCTCCCGCTCCGTATTTCCACATAAATACAGGGGCGTTTTCAACACCCGTCTGCGTGTAATAATTCTGGATTTTACAATTTATCGGTTTCATATCCGCTTCCCTTTCATCAACAATATTTTTTCATCGAATTAGCTGTATTAGCAAATTTGTAGTTCAAACCAAAATGCGCATTTATTTCTGTTGTCAACGCCAAATTTCGCTCCATGCGCTGTTAAAATTTCTTTTGCAATGGACAGTCCCAGCCCTGAAACGACGGTTTTGTTCTTCCTGTTCCTTGCGGTGTAGTAGCGGTCCCAAATATATGGGAGCTCCTCATCCGTGATTCCCCTGCCATAGTCTGTCACCTCAAACCGCGCGGAGCCGTCCACTGCCGTCAACGACACATTAATCTTTTTGCTTTCATCAGTGTGGTTTACAGCGTTGTCAATGAAATTATAGACAACCCGCTTAATCTGCACCTCGTCCGCAGATACGGTGATGCCGTCCATAATCTCCGCCTCAATCACAAAGCCGTTCTGTTCACAGAAAGGGGCAAACTGCCCGACTACATCCCGAACCGCGCGGCTCAGGTCTATAATGCCGTACTCCTGCGGCGCACTGTCTGACTGCATAGCGGAAAAATCCAATATTTCATTAACAAGTGCCGTGAGTCTGTCTGCCTCGCGAATGATTACGTCCAAGTCCTTTTCACGCTTTTTTTCATCGCTCCATGAAATTTCTTTGACCATCTCCGCATAGCCCTTAATCATTGTGAGGGGCGTCCTCAAATCGTGTGACACGTTGGCGAGAAATTCTCGTTGGGCATTTTGGGCCTTTTCCAAACTCAGCGCCGTCTCGCCCAGCGTATCTGACAGTTCGTCAAGTTCCTTGCAAAAGCCTTTTGGAAGTTCCGAGTGGAAGTTACCCCCGGCAATCTCCCTCGCGGAATCGGCTATTTTCTCTATCGGCCTCTCAAACCGCCTTGAAATGGCCCATGCAATGGCAAAACCCAAAATCAGGGACAGGACAGATACCCATACAAGCTGGAGCCGCAATATCCGGACTGTCCCGCCTACCGTGCCGAGAGGCATGCTGACGTAAAGAATATTTCCATTGCCCAGAACGTTTCCCGCCACATAAGCCGTGTTGTCCTCCGTGACAAAGCCGACACTGTTCGAACCAGTCTCTTTGAGCTTTGCAATGAGCGGTTCATAACTGTACGGCAGATTCCGCAGCGCGCCTTTTTCCCAATTCAAGACCTTATCAGAAGAAAGGTAGGGATTCCCATTTTGCTGTTTCGTCTGGCTGGAGCTTCCGTAGAGGTTCTTATATTCGTCGGCGCTGTACAGGATATTTCCCTCGGCATCCGTTACGAACACAAGCAGGGAGTTTTCCGTCGCCGTTTCGTCAATCACATCATAGAAATCCGCGTTTAAAGAATGTTCCGCCATTTTCTCTGCTGCTTTTTCTGCGCCGCGGATTGCCATATCGTTATAAAAGCCCTGCAAAAAAACTGTCTGCAAAAGCCAAAGCACAAGAAAGATGACGGCAGAAAAAAGAACAAACCACAGCCACAGCTTTACGCCGAAGGATTTACGCTTTTTCATCGAACCGATACCCCGTTCCCCGCAAAGTTACTATACACTTCCGATATGGTCCTAACTTGCCACGCAGCAGCTTAATCTGCCAGTCCACCGTGCGGTCGTCGCCGAAATAGTCATACCCCCATACGGCGTTCAGAATGTTTTCCCGAGTAAGCGCGATTCCTTTGTTCTGCGTGAAATAGACAAGCAGCTCGTATTCCTTCGCGGTCAACTCTGTCTTCACCCCATCAACAAAGACCTCGTGAGCCAGTGTATCGATTCGTATGCCCTGTATCACGATTTCATCTTTCGTCCTGCCGGAGGCATTTCTTGCAAGAACCGCCTTGACCCGCGCCATCAGCTCACGAGGCGAAAATGGCTTTACCACATAATCATCAATGCCCAATTCAAAGCCCATCAGCTTGTCATACTCCGTACCCAGTGCGGACAGCATTATAACGGGCGTTTGCTTCTGTTTGCGGATTTCTTTGCAGGTAGTAAACCCGTCCATTTCGGGCATCATAATATCAAGGATAATCAGATCATAATCGTTTTCACTGCATAGACGCACTGCTTCTTTGCCGTTGTCCGCCGTATCGATGGTATGACCTTCATGCTCAGCAAAACGGGAAATAAGTTCTACAATGTCCTTTTCGTCATCGACAGCCAATAGATAAGCCATGATTTTCCTCCCATACAGCACAAAATGCAAACCGCCACTTGGACGGTTTGCTATTTTGCGCATTTTGCTTTTTGTTACTTGTGATAGCTATTGCCGCGCTGCTGTCCGAGCAGGTAACTGTAGCCTGACATATCCTGTGTGCTGTCCGCATCACCGCCCTGCCGGTAAGACGCGCCTCTCTGCTGGCCGAGCACATAGCTGTAAGATGCCGCAGCTTCTTCGGACCAGGGCGTTTCCCCGATACCATTTTCAGCTAAAAAGGCTTCCCGCTCATCCTCCGGCAATTCAGCCGACTGTGCATACAGTTCATTCCGTGAAGTGCTGCGCTGCCTTCCGGTAAGGTAACTGGATGCGCCATCGGATTCAGCGGCAAATGCGGTCACGCATCCCAACGACAGCGCAAGTGATGCAGCGACAGCGGATAGTACAATTGTTTTCTTCTTCATAGCTTATTCCACCTTTCATGATTCTGACTTCCGCCAGTGGTTATAGGATAAACCATAAATAAGGAATGCGCGTGGCGGTTATTTGGAATCTGTGTGGAATATGCAAATGGCTAAACACATTCTACGGGTACAATTATACCATTTTTCTTTT
>CANQSB010000070.1 GCA_947626435.1 uncultured Lachnospiraceae bacterium
CTGCCCTGCTTTGACAGCGTACTCTTTATCGCCTCAAATGACGCCTTTGCCGCGTCAGCGCTCATAAGCAGCTGCGGCAGAAACATCCTTTTTTCCTCAAAGCCTTTTCCTACTATGTCAAGCGCGGGGATAAGCTTATCGTTTATTATCGTGAGAGAGTCGATATTCTGTTCCAACAGCGCTGTTGTCGCCTGATATGCGCTCTCGGTCAGGCCCTTGACTATCGCATCCTCCAAGGACATTGCGCTCTTGGCGTCTGCATTTGCCGATGCGCCGCCCGTTCCTTTTGGCTTTTCAGGCTGCTGTGAGCATTTCGCTATATATTCCATGCACTGCTCATCTAAGCCCGCAAGCGCGTTAAAGCTGTAATACGCCGCCATCATAGGCTCGCTTGACGGATTTACTATGCCTGCGCTTAGCCCATTGTTCATTGCCATTGTAAAAAATGCCGTATTTATGCGGCTGCGCTCAGGCAATCCAAATGAAATATTTGAAACGCCAAGCACTGTATGGAGCCTCAGCTCATAACGCAACCTGCGAAGCGTTTCAAGCGTGACCTTTGCATTGTCCTGTCCTGTGCTTATTGTTAGCACCAGCGCGTCCATCACGAGATTTTTCTTCGGTATGCCATATTCAGCAGCGGTCTTTACTATCTTTTTAGCTATCGCAATACGCCCGTCTGCGGTTTCTGGTATGCCGCCTTCGTCAAGGCAAAGGCACACTACTACAGCGCCGTACTTTTTTGCAATAGGGAATACGCTTTCCATAGACTCGCGCTTGCCATTCACGGAATTAAGCATCGGCTTACCGTTATAACAGCGGAGTCCTCTCTCCATCGCCTCTGTGTCTGATGTGTCTATCTGCAGGGGCAGGTCTATGATTGCCTGTATGCCTGTCACTGCCTCCTCCATAAGCTTAGGCTCGTCTATCTCCGGAAGTCCGACATTCACATCAAGGATATGCGCCCCTTTTTCCTCCTGTAAAAGCCCTTCTTTGTATATATACTCCATGTCGTGGTCACGTAGCGCCTGCTTGAATTTTGACTTTCCTGTCGGGTTTATTCTCTCACCGATTATAAGCGGTTTTTCAGAAAAATATACAGCATGGTTATAAGATGACACTACTGTCATATTTTTGTCAGTTATCGGCTTGATTGGCATATTTTCGCACGCCTCGGTCAATGCCTTTATATGCGCTGGCGTAGTGCCACAGCAGCCACCGACTACGCTTGCGCCCATTTCGACAAGTGTTTTTACGCTCTGCACAAATTCAGGCGGCTCTACGTTATATACTGTGTTGCCGTTTACGACGGCGGGAAGCCCTGCGTTTGGATTGACGACGATTGGCAGCGAACAGCAGGAGGTAAGCTCTGGCAGCAGCCTTTTCATCTGCTCAGGTCCAAGTCCGCAGTTAAAGCCTATTGCATCAACGCCAAGCCCCTCAAGCATTGCCGTGACGCTTGCCACATCTCCGCCTGTGAGCAGCTTTCCGTTTTCATCAAAAATCATTGTTACGATTACGGGAAGCGAGCTGTTTTCCTTTGCCGCAAGGACAGCCGCCTTTATCTCGTATGAGTCGCTGAGCGTTTCCAGCAGTATAAGGTCTGCGCCCGCTTTATCGCCTGATATTACTATCTCCTTAAACGCTTCGTATGCCGCTGAAAATTCTATCTCGCCCAAAGGCTTTAAAAGCTTGCCAAGCGAGCCGATATCAAGCGCAGTGTACCTCTGTCGCACTTTGCCAGTGCCGTCTGCGGCATTTTCTATCGCCATGGCATTTTCTTCTGTCGCGGCATTTTCCTCCGCCATTACCTCGCTTATCGCTTCCTTTACAAGCCTTATCCCCGCGCTGACAAGCATGTCCACGCTATAGTCCGTGCCCTTACATTTAAAGCTGTTTACGCCAAAGGTATTCGCCTTGACTATATCGCAGCCTGCAAGCAGATATTCCTTGTGTATCTGCTTTATTTTTTCGGGATGGAGAATATTCCATGTCTCGGGTATCTCACCCGCCTGCAAGCCGCGCGCCTGCAGCAATGTCCCCATTCCTCCGTCAAAAAAAAGCAGTTTTTCTCCTAAACCGTTAATCATTTCTAAATTCACACCCTTTATTACCGCATGCGGCGCATTTGCCGCCTGATTTGCTGTAACAGCCGCCCGCGTCTGCCGTAAGACCTATAAACGCCGTGACGCTCTTTGTAGGATACATCAGTAAGCTCTGCGTGAGCGTCAATCCGATGCGTTTTGTACATTCAAGCGCACTGAATATATCCTTCTGCGTTTCAAGCGCCAAATCGCCGTAGCCCGCGCTGAAACGAGGTCTAAGATATAAACCTTCTTTATCCGCCCAATTGCTTTTTATCTCCTCTTGAATGAGATTGCAGTACGCCTCTATGCACTCCGCGCCGCACGCCTGCGCAATTGACGCCTTAGCCATATTTACAAGTTCATATCTGCCAAGAAGCTTGTCCGCGCCTATGCCGAGAGTAGCCGCCATGACGACCGCCTGACGGCAGCCCGCCAGATTGTCAGCAAGATTCCTGCTTGATGCTGTAATCGACAGGTTTTTGCTCTCCATATCATACAACCTGACAATCCCATCTTCCGCGGCGCATTCAAAACGCTTATATATACTTTTTGGCTCTATTGCCTGTAAAAGCTCGTCAAGAACCTCGTCAGTCAAAGCGCGTACATCAGCGTCGGGGACATTTCCCTGATAGCCCATATAGCGGTATATCTCCCGCATATTGACGGCCTTTCCGACAGCCACAGCTCCTAATGACACAATAATCCCCCATTCTTAATGCACTCTCACTCTACTCTATTCAAGGCGGAGTTTGCACCCCGCCTTGGCAATTATTGGTTGCTGTTGTTTACGTTTATATTGCTGTTGCTGCTATTGTCGCTGTTTTCACAGCCGCATGTGCCCGTTCCTGAATAGCCCGAAAAATTCCTTGGCTGAATAAGGTCGTCATTGCAGCCACAAGAGGAATTGCTGCCGTAGTAATCATTATTATAATTATTATTGCAGCCGCATCCGCCGCTCCTGCCCGTGCCGTTCTGCCAGCCTCCGTTATTGCAGCTGCAGCAGCTAAGCAAAAGTAAAAGCCAAATCCATCCGTTCATTTTTTAACTCCTTAATATTAAAATCTCTTTTTATCTTAATATATGGAGTTTGCAAAAATGTGTTACATCAGAGTGGAAGCCTTGAAATCAGCCTTTGCCGTTTGGCACAGGCTTTACAAGCCTTAACCGCCCATGCTTATAGTTATCGCGGATATAGCGCATTGTCCTCTTTTCACCAAGCTTTGCGTTCATTTTGAGCAGAAATTCAAGCTTTCTGCGCGTGTCCTTATGCATAAAGCGCCATGGCTCACCTTTTAAATAATATTTAAGCGGCATGTCGTCAGTATAATTTTTAAGGTTATAATTTTTTGAGGCGGCAACGCGGTCGATAAACATTTCCACGATATAGCGGTCGGGCATTTTCGCGGGGATAATGCCCTCGCCCCATTTTGAACTGTAGTCAAGCCAGTATTCATAGTGGTGCTTATTCCTGCCCTTGTGATGCAGCCACGCCGAGGAATAGCCTTTGTCAAGCCTCTCTGCGTTATTGGGGCTCTGCGTGCCCTGATAATATTTTGCCCCCACTATAAATTCGCTCGGCATATATTTAGACAAATCGTGCAAAAGCCCCTGCCAGTACATACCGACAGAAAAGCAGCCCTTCATCACCATCAGCTTATGATGTGTAATTGTCTTAAAATGTTTCCAATAGTGCAGCATTTAATCCCCCATGCCTTTCACAGACAGCCTGAATAATATATTTTAATTATTTTGAGTCTGATTTTTTATTTTTCCTGCCTATGGCGCAAGTCTTTGCGCGCGGCTTGGGCTGTGTCTTTGGAAGCTTCCTGCCTGCAAGGACAGCAATGCTCCTCGGAGGAATATCCGCGTAGCTTGAACCTTTATCGCTTTCTACGTCGATCGGCGTCTCGTTTGTGTCAAACACATGAACCCACTCATAATCCGCAAGCGACGGCAGCGCAAAGCGATGTGTCTCCCAGTGCATATTATAGGCAATATATATGTAATCGCCCTCTTTGCCTTCACCGTCCGTACCGCAGTACATAATGCCTATATGACGGTTGTAGCTGTCGAGCTGTGCTTTCCAAGCCTCCTCGCCGTGGTATGACAAATCGGGATAGCCGCAGCCGTACCTGTCAAGCATGGACAGGCTTGTGTCAAGATGAAGTATGCCATGCGCCTGCCTGAATTTGATAAGGAGCTTTGCAAACTCATAAATATCGGCATTTTTTGACAGACCGCGCCAGTCAACCCAGCCTGTTTCATTGTCCTGGCAGTAGCTGTTGTTGTTGCCGTTTTTGCTGTTGCCAAACTCATCGCCTGACATAATAAGCGGAGTGCCTTGAGCTGTAAAAAGAAAGCACAGCGCGTTTTTCATCTGCCTTTTTCTCAGCTGGTTGATTGCCTTTTTGCGCGAAGGGCCTTCAACGCCGCAGTTCCAACTGTAATTATAGTCATTTCCGTCGGAATTATTCTCGCCGTTTTCCTCATTATGCTTTCTGTCGTAGGAAACCAAATCATTTAAGGTAAAACCGTAATAATTGGTGATATAATTCACTACCCCGCAGCTTGCGCTGGTATTGCGCATATGGTACTGAAAGCTTTTGAGCATATCGCTGTCGCCCTTTAAGTATTTGCGCATATCATACATAAATTCATCGCGGTAATAACCGAGGTTTTTATATGCGGGAATTTCCACGCCCGCATAAATCTCATCAAGCGGAAAATGCTCGCACATAATCTTTGCGTTAGCCAAAATAGGCTCAGTGGCAATAAGCGTCACAGGCACCTTGCCGCCCTTTAAATGCACGCCGTCAATCTGATACTCAATCACCCAATGCTTTATAATGTCGAGTATATATCCAGGCTTAATATTGTCAGGAAAATAAAACTGCATTATGACCTCTATGCCGTTTTTGTGCAGCTCGCGCACCATTTTTTTGAACTCAACACAGGGATTTGCATCCGACGAATACGAAGCCTTGGGCGCAAAATAATACGCCTCTTTGAACCCCCAGTAATTAAGCCTTCTTGCACGCTGCGGCTCCTTGTCCGCAGAAAGCTCCTCGTCAATATGCTGCACCTGGTATTCTATCGTCTGTGAAAGCGCAATCTCCGCGCCGCTTGCCCACTCGCACTCCTCAAACTCATACGCGGGCATAAGCTCAAGCGAATTTACCCCAAGCTCTTTTAAATAAGGAATTTTTTCAATGATTCCCTCAAATGTGCCCCTATGCTTTACGCCTGATGAGCGGTGCTTTGTAAAACCCCTTACATGAAGACAGTACATAATGCTCTCGTTATAAGGAATGTGCGGCGGCTGCGCGCCCTGCCAGTCAAATTCGCCGCTGTAAAATCCGCCTCTCAAAAAAGGCTGCTTAAACTCCGCTCCGCGCCACTTTTCATTCCCCATAATACGTTTGGCGTAAGGATCGACAAAAACCTTATCGCCTATGCGGAAGTTATACTCATATTCGCCAGGCTGCAAATCCTCAACGAATATGCAGGAAATATTGCCTATCCTGTTGCTCCTGTCAATATCTATGCGTACCTTCTGCTCTACGCCTTTTTTATATAAAATGACGCTGCAGTCCTCGTCGGAGCTGTTCACTACGGAAAAATTTACGCCGCCGTTCAGCACATATGCGCCAAGCGGGTATGGTTGTCCCTTTTTTACCTTATATTTCTTCATATATCTCCTTAATCCTGTGCCTGTTGCGGCTAATGCGGTTAATCAGCCTCCATTATATCCGCCAAAAATATCTGTGCCGCACTCCCTAATAATGACACATCCCATCAGTTTAGCCGACAATAATAGGCAGCGCCGCCTTTATCTCATCCTGAATCACAAAATCCGCCCTGCTTTTCGGTAAAAAGGTCTCGTCCGAAAACAAAACCTTTATCTGCTTTTTGTCAGGCTGCGTAGTGTCAAGCTGGTCGCTGTACATATTTTTGCCAAGAATCAAAAGAACATCCGCCATAGCGCACGCGTTTACTGCCTCCGTCATAAGATGAGCATTGCCCCTTTCCCCTATCAGCCTGATGTCGGGGCGTATCGCCACATTGCAGTTCTCGCACCTCGGCACGCCGTCTGCCGCCATGATATAATCTATACCGTATCTTCTGTTGCAGCGCGGACATTTGTTTGAACGCATATTTCCGTTCAACTCGATAACCCTGTTAAAATGTATGTTTTCCGGAAGTCCATGATAATTCTGGCTGATAACCGCCGAAAGCTTTCCCCGCTGCTGAAGCCTCAAGAGCGCATCATACGCAGGCGTAGAGCCTACATGCATTCCAAGCACTTCATTTTTATAAAAACGATAGAATTTTTCCACCTTTGAATTAAAAAAACTTGCCGAAAGCATATCATCAGGGCTGTAACCGTACTTACTCTCTACGCGGTATGTCTCATCATTGGTGTCAAGGTCAAATCCACCGCCCTCCACAAGCATCTCTATACCGAGGATAGCCACAACATTGCCGGACTCCTGTATTTTCTTTTTTAGGTAATTCAACACGCGCTCATCTGTATTTAGTTTCATTGATAATCCCCCGCTAAAACAATAATCGCCTACTGCATTACACATTGGTTTCCAAGCAAAACAATCTTCTACTAATTAAATAATACTAGGTTTGTATGCAATGTGTCAAGCCGTTTGTTGATTAAATTATTTATGCGCTTTTGATTCAGTAAGCATAATTTAAAAAAATTCTTGCTTTATACTTCTGTTTTTATTACAATATATTTGTATTTATTTTGGAGTATATATTTTTTTATGTTAAGAATGGAGGAAAAAATGACAGACAGCAAAAACAAAGGATATGATGCCGAAGATATGACAGTAGATATCGAGCTTGATGATGGCAAAAGCGTAAGCTGCAAGATTATTACGATTTTAACTGTTGATAAGCGCGACTATATTGCCTTGCTTCCGCTTGACGAAAACGGCGAGAATGATGACGGCGAGGTATGGCTTTACCGTTACTCGGAGGATGAAAATAATCCCGACCAAGAACCGCTTATCGAATATATAAATGATGATGACGAATATGAAAAGGTCGAGGACGCATTCGATGAATATCTTGACTCATCAGAGTTCGACGAAATTGTTGAGGAAATGAATATAAGCTATGATGAACTGGAGGAATAATTAAAATATGGACGAAAAATCATTAGTATTAGACCGTAAATATACCTGCCCTGTGTGTGACCACAAGCTCACAGCCAAGGCTGTAAAGACAAACAGCGCTAAGTTTGTGGAGACAAAATGGGACCTTCGCCCCATACACAGCAATATAAATGTAAACAAATACGATGCCATATGCTGTACTAATTGCGGATTTGCCGCACTCACCAAAAATTTTACAAACACCACGCAAACCCAGCGCCGGCTTATACGCGAAAATATCCAAGCAAATTACAGGCCGCATGAGGAAACGCCTTGTGAGGTTTACACCACCGAAATGGCTATAAGCCGTATGAAAATGGTACTGCTCTGCACTGTCACAAAGCAGGCAAAGGACAGCGAAATCGGCAATGTATGTTTAAAGCTTAGTTGGCTTTATCAGGACTTGGCGGATGAACTGCCTGACGATGAAGCATCTGCCAAGAAAAAAGAAGCCTACCTCAAAGAAGCTAACAATGCTGCCATGAACGCATATGACCATCTGGTAAAAGCCCGCATGAACGAAGACTTTCCTATAGCCGGTATGTCTGAAACTACGCTTGATTATCTTCTTGCATACTATGCGTACATAAAAGGCGAATATTCAACTGCCATGCAATACCTCTCAGGCGTTGTCACAAGCAGAAACACTTCTCCCCGCTTAAAGGACAAGAGCCTTGAGCTAAAGGATTTGGTAAACGAAAAGCTTCACCCGTCTGAATAACTTAATATCAGGCATTTTATTATTCATCAAGCATTTCTTCTATGAAACGCGAGGGCAGGAAGTTTCCTGCCTTTTTTTCGTCCACATAAAATATAAAAAGCGATTCCTTTGCGCGTGTCATGGCGACATACAGCATCCTACGCTCTTCCTCAAGCTCGCTGTCTGTAACGGCTCTTTTGTGCGGCACTACGCCCTCGTTTATGTCGGGAAGTATCACTACTTTCCATTCCAAGCCTTTTGACGCATGCATTGTCATAATGCTTACTGCGTCTGTTTCCACAACCTTATTGCTGGTATTATCTTTTTCATTGCCCGAAAGAGTTTTTTCGATATGCGCAAGCCATTCCTCTATTGTCTCATACGCCTTTGCGCACTCCTGCAGTTCGTCAAGCTCCTCTAATGCCTTATCCTTTCCCTGTTTTTTGAGATAAGTTTCATACCCTATGCCTTTTCTTATGTAATTGACCGCCGAAAATGGCGGTTGTCGACGAATAAATTCCAACTGCTCGTAAAATTGTGTTATGTTTTGTATTACATAGTCAAGCCCTTTATTATTCTGCATTAATTCTTTCATTTTAAATGGCTTCTGCGGTATACTGTTGCGCTTTACATATCGGACAGGACGATTTATAATCCTGTAAAAATCTGCAATATTATCTTCTTTTAAGGAATATCGCAGATAAGCTATAATGTCCTTTGCCGTCTCGCTCTCATATATGCTGTGGTGCTTTTCTTTCATCTGCAGTGGTATATTTGACTGAATTAGTCTACGAACTGTGTGCGGCATGCTGCCCGCTGTACGGTAAAGAATCGCGATATCGCTGTACTTTGCGCCGTCCGTATTCATGTACTGTTTTATCAACTCATTAATATTTTCAGCTTCCTTTGCCTTTGAATCAAACGCATAAATTCCCACGCCGTCCTGTGAAATATTTGCCGCCTCGACATTCTTTGCAAAACGATTGCTATTCTTGGATATCAGGCGCGCCGCGGTGTCCACTATTACGCTTTTGCTTCGATAATTTACATTTAACAGCACGCGCTCCGCGCTCGGATAATCCTTGTCAAAATTCAGCATAATTGACGGGCTTGCACCGCGAAAGCCGTATATCGACTGGTCGTCATCTCCCACTATAAACAAATTGTCCTGCGGCTTTGCCAGGAGCCTTACTACCTCGTACTGCAATGGGCAAATGTCCTGAAATTCGTCTATCAGTATGTATTTAAAACGCTCCTGCCACATTTTCAGCGTGTCGGGGCGCGA
>CANQSB010000071.1 GCA_947626435.1 uncultured Lachnospiraceae bacterium
ATGAAAACGGGGCTGAACCGCTGAAAATTCAACGTGTTCAACCCCGTTTTTAGTTCAAAGTACATTTTTCAAAATCATGGTGGCAAATCGGTGGCAAAGCCGCCTTTTTTGTTACTCAAAACAAGCGAAAATCCTTATTTTATGCGGGTTAGCAAGCACACGGTTTCGATATGCCCAGTCTGTGGAAACATATCACACCCCCTCACCCGCACCAGTTCATACCCACGCCCGCACAGATACCTTAAGTCCCTCGCCAGCGTCGCGCTGTCGCATGACACATACACAACCCGCTCAGGCGCCATCCGCACAATCGTCTCCAGACACGCCTCATCGCACCCTTTCCGCGGTGGATCCACGCATACGACATCCGCGCGTATTTTATCGTTTTCATACAGCTTCGGCAATACTTCCTCCGCTTTTCCGACAAAGAACTCCGCATTCGTTATCCCATTACGCCGCGCATTTTCCCTCGCGTCCTCTACAGCCTGTCCTACAACCTCTATTCCATATACCTTCGCCGCCCGCTTTGCCATGCAGAGGCTTATCGTGCCTATTCCGCAGTACAAGTCCCATACCGTTTCCGTACCTATGAGCCCCGCGTATTCAAGCGCAATGCCGTACAGCTTCTGCGTCTGCACAGGATTTACCTGAAAAAATGACAGCGGCGATATCAAGAAGCTTATGCCGCATATGACATCGCTTATCGCATTGCGCCCCCAGACAGTACGACATTCTGTGCCCATGATTACATTGGTATTTTCCTTGTTAATGCTGACGCAAACGCTTGTCATGCCGTCAATCTCCGCCAACCTTTCCGCCAATATATCAGCCTTTGGCAGCTTATCACCATTGATGACAAGGCAGACCATAAGCTCGCCCGTCGCAAAGCCCTTTCGTATCAGTACATGGCGCAGCAGCCCTCTTCCTGATGCCTCGTCATACGCCGATACCTTAAATTCTTTCATATAATTAAGTACGATTTCAAGTATCTCTTTATTCTCCGCCGCTCCCAGAGCACAGTCAGTATTGGGGACAATCACATGCGTCCGCCCCGCGTAGAAGCCCGCAATCGGATTGCCGCTTTTGTCCGTCCCGATTGGAAACTGCGCCTTGTTGCGGTAATTAAAGGGATTTTCCATTCCTACGATAGGCTCTGTAATCCTCTCTATAAGCTCCTTGGAAAATCCCCCGATACGAATTAAGTTATTTTTTATCTTATTTTCTTTGAAGTCAAGCTGTGACCGATATTCCAGTGCCTGTATCTGACAGCCGCCGCACTGCTTATGGTACGCGCATCTTGGCATTGTACGCTTGAGCGACGGAGTGACAAGTCTCATAAGCCTTGCATAAGCGTAGTTCTTCTTTACCTTCATCACCTTTGCCTCGACCTTGTCGCCTATCACAGCATCCTTTATGAAGAAAGTAAAATCGCCAACCTTGCCGATTCCTTCCCCGTCATTTCCCATGTCAATAATATCCGTCGTTATATAATCATCCTTTTTATATTCCACAATAATCCCTCATAAATATTTCCAACAAACAGACTTAAACACCAACAAAATACCGTATTTCCGCTTATCGCCGCGCCAAAAGGCAGCGTCAACCATCCACTTCGCTCTTTATCAGGTTTGAGTCAAAAAATTTATTAAAGCCAAGCCACCCGCTTTCCTGTGTTCCGTTTAGTATCTCCTTAAAGGTTTCAAGCTTCGCGTCAGTGTTGTCCGCAAAATTAAGCGCCACCGCCTCAATAATGGCGGGCTTTTTGGGCGAGCCAAACTCATACTCTCCATGGTGCGAAAGTATGCAGTGCTTCAGTTCCATCGCAAGCATTGGGGGAAAGCCGTCAATCTCCTTGATTTTCTCGCCTATCATCTCAGAGCCTATGACGATATGGCCTAAAAACTGCCCCTCATCAGTATAGTTGTTTATGGGAAAAGCGCTTATTTCCCTTGTTTTCCCTATGTCATGGCAGACTGCGGCAGTGACGAGCAAATCGCGCTTTAGTATCGGATAAGCGGTGCAGTAATATTCACAGAGCTTTGTCACTCCGAGCGTATGCTCCAGAAGCCCTCCTATAAAACCATGATGTACGGTCTTTGCCGCGGAGGATTTTTTAAATGTTTTTATAAACTCCTTATCCTCCACAAAAAAACTCTCCAGCAGCTTTTTTAAATATGTATTTTCGACGCTGTCTATAATTTTCAAAAGCTCGTCAAACATCTCATTAATATTTTTAGAGCTTACGGGCATATATTCCTTCTCATCATATTCGCCCTCCGCACACTTGCGCACGCGCTTGATGTTTACCTGCAGCGCACCGTTGAAGCTCGTGACATCGCCATACACTTCTATGTAATCAAACGCGTCAAAATCAGCGATTCCCGCGTTGTTTGGCTCCCATATTTTAGCGTCAAGTGTGCCCGTCTTATCCTGCAAAATCACATTATCGTAATTTTTCCCGTTCCTTGTCACCGCAGAGCTTTTATATTTGCAAAAATAAATGTCAAATACTCTGTCGCCGTCCTTGTAATCCTTGATATACTTCATCTTTTATTCCCCCTTGCCCGCCTTACGGACATTTTATTCTCTATTCTTATATTAAGCAAGTACGAATTTTATTCCGCCTGTGCCGCCGTTAATCCGCTACGGCAGGCTGCAGGGTTGGTTTTGCCGAAAAATTCATTTTCTGATAATCGTCAAGGCTTTCGCGGTAAACAGATATCGACAGTTCGCGGTCAAGCTGGGCATTTAACAGGGCTTCCATATAATCAGAGGCGCTCCTTATCTCCTGCGCCCCGACCTGCACGATTATGTCGCCCCTTTGTATACCGCTCAGCATGGCGGGCGAATCCATATCTATATCCACTATATACGCCCCCTGCGGAAGTCCCAGCTCATTGCGCACATCGCTTGAAATATCCTGCGCGTAAATACCAAGATAAGGGATATCCTCACCGTTTGAAAGCTTGCCTATCATATCCATGAGCTCGGTTATCTTTACAGCCGACAAAAGATTTTTCGTGTCCGCGTTGTTGTAGCCATTATCTATAATGCCGATTACGCCGCCCGACACATTCGCCAGCACTCCGCTGGGATTTTCACTCGCGTAAATATCTGTGGTTATCAGCCTGTACTCACTGTCCGCAAGGGAAACGGGCGTGCCGTTTGATGTGACAATACCGTAGCATACATTATCCTTATAGCCAAAAAGATTGCCTACCGCGATAACAGGCGTCCCCGTACTTCCTGAGCCTGACGAGGTTTCAAGCGCCGCGACTGATATAGCGCCAAGCGTGGCGTTGTCAATATATTTCAAATCTACCGCCAATATTGATAAATTTGTGTTGGCGTCAAATTTCTTTATCGCGGCGTCCGCGTTCGTGCCGTTGCAGAACCTTATCTTAATGCTTTCCGCATCATCAAGCCTGTCCTTTTTGGTAAGTATCAGAAGCTCCCTGTTATTGTTTGCAATAATCACGCCTGCTGCGCTGCCCTCGCTCTGATAAGGATTGTTGAACCAGTCCACATCAGTACGCACCGCCGTCACAGTCACCATGCTCGCGGAAACCTTGCGGTAAACGTCATACAGTTCATTATATTGAAGCTGATACTCCTCTAGCGGCACTATCACATCCTCCTGCGCCATATCCTCACCGCCTTCCATGTCTTCGGGCAGAATCGTCTCGGATGGGGTATCAGAGGGAATATCCGTCTGCGGCGTTTCGGCATCATCCTCCTGTGTTTCTTCAGATGTATCCGTCTGCGTCTCTGTTGCCTCTGTCTGCCGCGTTTCCTCAGAGTGCTGCTCCTCGCTTGATTGTGTCGTGCCTTCCGTAAGCATATCCTCAGGAAGCATTTCGTCCTGCTCCTGTGGGAAAGTGACAGCGTTTGACTCTTCCTCGGGATAAAGCCAGTTGCTCAGCATAGGCTCCAGCAGTAAAAAGGCAAGGCAGGCAACCGCGCCAAACAACAACGCTGATGCCGCCGTTATAATCGTCCTCTGCAAAAGCTTTTTCTTGTTTATGGGACGCTCCTTTATCCTCTCCTGCAGAAATTCATAATCGCTCGCCGTAATCTGCTCTGCGTTCTGCTGCTTATTCTCCTGCTTTTTTGTTTCGTTTTCGTTCATACTTTAAATTTATTCCCCACTTCTGATGCTTAGACAATATTTTTTACAATACAGCACCCTTAGATAAGCTTTCATCCATATCTAAGGGCGTCATTATATTCCTACATCAGTCTATTGTAACAAGCTCATACTCCCTAGAACCAAATCCGAGCTCACTTGCCGCCTCGATTGTATACACGCCATGGCGGCTTTCTATCCTTTCCAGCAGATGCGCCTGCCCCTTGTCGTCAGTCGCCGCGTAAACCAAGTCAATGCACGCCTGGTCGATAGCCACAGGGTCAAGCGAGATCAATACGCCTATATCCTCCATACATGGGTCTTCCGCTACAGCACAGCAGTCGCAGTCCACTGACATATTTTTCATGACATTGATGTAGACTGCGTTTCCCTTGAAATACTTGACGACTGATGATGCGGCATCCGCCATAGAACGCAGAAACGAGTCGTGGTCTGCACTCCATATTTCCTCCGGCACGCCCGCGCCATGAATATATGCCTTTCCACGCGAGGACGCTATGCCTATCGAAAGCTGCTTGAGCGCTCCGCCGTAGCCTCCCATCGGGTGCCCCTTGAAATGGGAAAGGACGAGAAGCGAATCGTAATTTTTCAGATTTTTGCCCACATAATTTTTCTTAATCTGTTTTCCCTCGGGTATGTCAAGCTCAAGGTCAGGTCCCTCCGCGTCAAGCAAATCTACCTTAAAATAGTCGTTCCAGCCATGCGTCTTCAATGTTTTTAAATGCTTTTTAGTAGTATTGCGCTCACCGTCGTAGGCTGTATTGCACTCCACCACAGTGCCGCCCACATAGTCAACAACGGGCTTCCAAAAGTCAGGGCGCAGGAAATTCTGGTTGCCCACCTCTCCTGAATGAACCTTTACCGCGACATTGCCGGTCAGCTCCTTGCCAAGCGTTTTGTACAGCTCCAATACTTTTTCGGGCGTGATTGTCTTTGAAAAATATACCTTTGATTTCATAGTGCTGTCCTCCTAATTCTTAAAGATTCCTTTTTATATTTTTGCCCGTTTTCTTCAAAACAGAAATTATTTTTTACTTCTCAATCTCCCTAATAAGGTTTACCATCTCAATAGCTCCTGTCGCGCAGTCAAAGCCCTTGTTGCCCGCCTTTGTGCCTGCGCGCTCGATTGCCTGCTCTATCGTGTCAGTGGTGAGCACGCCAAACATGACAGGCATGTCATTTTGCAGGGAAACTGCCGCGATACCCTTTGACACTTCATTGCATACATAATCGTAATGTGACGTGCTGCCGCGTATTACCGCGCCAAGACATATTATCGCGTCGTATTTTCTGCTTTTTGCCATTTTTGAAGCAATCACTGGTATTTCAAACGCGCCCGGCACCCATGCGACTTCAATGTTCTCGTCCGGGACCTCGTGGCGGCGCAGCCCGTCAATCGCCCCGCTGAGCAGCTTTGAGGTTATAAATTCGTTGAACCTCGCGGCAACTATTCCGATTTTAATGTCCTTCCCCTGAGCGGCATAATTTCCTTCATAAATTTTCATGTTTTTCTCCTCCTAAAATAAAATTAAACATTTTCAAAACTATATTTAACAACCCAAAATTCGGGCGGCTTAGAACGCCTTTCGCAATAACATAGATATATAAAATTTTTGCAAAATATTATATTATTCCAGCTTTAAATAATGTCCCATCTTTGCCTGCTTTGTCTGCAGATAAAATCTGTCAAAGCGGTTTGCCTTTATCTCGATTGGCACGCGCTCGACAATCTCCATGCCATAATCTGAAAGCTGATATACCTTGTCGGGATTATTAGTCATAAGGCGCAGCGTCTTTACGCCTAAATCCTGCAGAATCTGCGCACCGATATAATATTCCCGCAAATCCTCCCCAAAGCCAAGCGCAAGGTTTGCCTCCACCGTATCCATGCCTTTGCTCTGCAGCTCATAAGCGCGCAGCTTGTTCAGAAGCCCGATGCCCCTGCCCTCCTGCCGCATATAAAGCAGAATTCCCCTGCCCTCTGCCTCAATCATCTGCATTGCCTTTTCCAGCTGTTCGCCGCAGTCGCAGCGCGCCGAGTGGAATACGTCGCCCGTCAGACATTCCGAATGAACGCGGCAAAGCACGTTTTCCCCGTCGCCGATTTCGCCCTTCACAAGTGCAACATGGTGCTCGCCGTTTAAGAGATTTCTGTAGCCGTATGCCCTGAACTCGCCGTATGCCGTAGGCAGCTGCGGGCTCGCGACGCACTCTATAAGGCGGTCATGCTTTTTCCTGTAATCCTGCAGTGACTTGATGGTTATAAATTTAAGTCCAAACTTCTGCGCAAGCTCTTTTAAAGCCTCCATTCTCAGCATCTGCCCGTCGTCGCCCATAATCTCACAGCACAGACCGCAGCGCTCCAGACCTGCAAGACGCATCAAATCAACTGTCGCCTCCGTATGCCCGTTACGCTCCAGCACGCCGTTTTTCTTTGCAAGCAGCGGAAACATATGTCCCGGCCTGCGGAAATCCTCGGGCTTTGAAGCCGCATCCACAACCTTTCTCGCCGTAATGCCGCGCTCATACGCAGATATGCCCGTAGTGGTATCTTTATAGTCTATAGACACTGTAAAAGCTGTTTCGTGATTATCTGTGTTATCGCTCACCATTTGAGGAAGATGAAGCCTTGCGCAGATTTCTTCACTCATGGGCATGCATATGAGCCCTTTGCCGTTTGCCGCCATAAAGTTGACATTTTCTGTAGTGGCAAACTGAGCGGCGCATATAAAATCACCCTCGTTTTCCCTGTCCTCGTCATCGGACACGACAATTATTTTCCCGTTTTTCAAATCCTCCAACGCTTCGGGAATTGTGCTAAATTCAAACATTTTCTCCTCACTTCCGCCGCCTGCGCGGCTATTGCTATTGCTGCTGCCAAGTCAAGCCAAATATCCATGCTGAGCCAGAAAACCCTTATCAATCCTGCTTTTGGGCATTGGCACATCACTTGCCCTGTCAAGCAGCAGCTTTTCCACATATTTTCCTATTATGTCATTTTCAAGGTTTACTATATCGCCCGCGGCGCGCATTGCAAGCGTTGTCTGACCGATGGTATGTGGTATTATCGACACAGCAAAATCCGTCCTGCCCACGCGGGCAACTGTAAGGCTTATCCCGTCGATTGCGATTGAGCCTTTTTCAACAATGTAATGCATGAGCTTTTCGTCCGCGCCTATGGTGTACCATACGGCGTTGTCATCTTTTTCAATTTTCAAAATCCTGCCTGTGCCGTCAATGTGCCCCGATACTATATGCCCGCCAAAACGCCCGTCTGCCGCCATAGCGCGTTCGAGGTTCACCGGAGAGCCTGCCTTTAACGTGGCAAGCGATGAACGGTCCAGAGATTCGTGCATTACATCAGCCGTAAAGCTGTCCTTGGAAATGCTTGCCGCGGTAAGGCATAAGCCGTTTACTGCCACACTGTCACCGAGCTTTAAGTCGGACATTATGGCTTTTGCGCCGATTGTAAGCCGCTTTGATTTTACCCCGTTTTTTATGGCGTTTATATGTCCTATTTCCTCGATTATCCCTGTAAACAACCGTATGCCACCTCGCTTTCAAGCAGTATGTCCTCTCCTATTTTTGTGACACTTGTGTCAGTTAATCTTATGCACTCATTTACCTCATCTATTCCCTTGCCCTCGACAGGCGTTTTGGCGTCTGCCCCGCCGAAAAGCTTAGGCGCGATATATGCCTGCACGCGTTTTACTATGCCGCTTTTCAAGGCGGAAAAGCTGAGCGTGCCGCCGCCTTCCAATATTACGCTGTCGATTCCCATTTCACCGAGCTTTTGCGCCAGAACAGCCAAGTCTATATGATTGTCCCTTTGCGGAAGGACTATAAGCTCGATGCCCTTTTCAATGTATGGTCTTTGTTTTTCGCTGTCTGCGCACGATGTAGCGATAATTGTCCTTATGTCCTTTGCCGTCACTGCTATGCGGCTTTCGAGCGGAGTCCTAAGATTTGTGTCGCAGATTATCCTTATGGGGTTTCTGCCCGTCCTGCCGTCTAACAGCCTGCAGGTAAGTTCAGGGTTGTCAGCTATAATCGTACCTACGCCTGCCATAACTGCCATATATCTGTTCCTGTCCTCATGCACCTTCTGGCGCGCCGCCTCGCCTGTTATCCATTTTGATTTGCCTGTGGAGGTAGCGATTTTCCCGTCGGTTGTCATGGCGTATTTAAGCGTGATGTACGGCTTTTTTGTGCTTATATAGTGGAAAAATATAAAGTTCAGCGCATCACATTCTTCCTTTAAAAATTCAGTCACAACCTCTATTCCCGCAGCTTTAAGCAGCTTAATGCCTTTTCCCGCGACAAGCGGATTGGGATCATTTGAACCGACTACCACACGCGCAAAACCGTTTTCTATGATTGCGTCCGTGCAGGGCGGAGTCTTGCCGTGGTGGCAGCAGGGCTCAAGCGTGACGTATATGGTGCTGCCTTTTAGCTCGTCAATGCTGTATTTTTCAAGGAAATGCTTTATCGCATTTCTCTCCGCATGAAGCCCGCCAAACCGCTCATGCCAGCCTTCGGATAATATCTGATCGTTTTTTACGATTACCGCGCCTACAAGCGGATTGGGATTTACCGCGCCGATGCCGCGCTTGGCAAGCTCTATGGCGCGCCGCATAAAT
>CANQSB010000072.1 GCA_947626435.1 uncultured Lachnospiraceae bacterium
AAGCGCTCATTTGCAGTCTCCTTCGTAAGCCCGATAATCTCAAACATCTTTTCCTGAATGTCGTTTTGGAAGATACGCACGCTCCCGCCGCCAAGCTCCGTACCGTTCAGCACTATGTCATATGCCTTTGCGCGCACTCTGCCGGGCTCTATGTCAAGATACTTCAAGTCCTCCTCCATAGGCATTGTAAACGGGTGGTGCATAGCCACATAGCGGTTTTCCTCCTCGCTCCACTCCAAAAGCGGGAACTCCGTCACCCACAGGAAGTTGTATTTATTCTTATCCATAAGCTCAAGGTTTCTCGCTATTTCAAGACGGAGGTTGCCAAGCACATCCCACACTACCTTATTGCTGTCCGCGGCAAAGAGCAGCAGGTCGCCATTTTCACCGTCCATCTTCTTTACAAGCGCGCTCATCTGCTCGTCTGTCATAAACTTAGCAAATGATGATTTGAAAGTGCCGTCACTTTGTATTGCTATATAGGCAAGTCCCTTCGCGCCAAAGCCCTTTGCAAACTCGACAAGCGCGTCGATTTTTTTCCTCGGCATCTCGCCCTGTCCCTTTGCGTTTATGCCCCGCACTGAACCGCCGTTTTCAAGCGCGCCAGTAAATACGCCGAATCCGCATCCCTTTACCGTATCGCTCACATCGACAAGCTCCATGCCAAAACGCGTGTCGGGCTTATCTGAGCCAAAGCGGTCCATAGCCTCCTGCCATGTCATGCGCGGTATCGGCAGCGACACGTCAATACCTATCGTGTCCTTAAATATAAACTGTATGAGGCGCTCATTCACCTCTATAACATCATCAACATCAACAAACGAAAGCTCCATATCCACCTGCGTGAACTCTGGCTGTCTGTCGGCGCGCAGATCCTCGTCGCGGAAGCACTTTGCTATCTGGAAATATCTGTCAAAGCCCGAGCACATCAACAGCTGCTTGAAAAGCTGCGGCGACTGCGGAAGCGCATAAAAGCTGCCCTGATGTATGCGGCTCGGCACGAGGTAATCCCTTGCGCCCTCGGGCGTTGACTTATTGAGTATCGGCGTTTCTATCTCAAGAAAACCCTCGTTTGTCATAAACTCGCGGATTTTTGCCGTAACGCGGCTCCTCATCATTATCTTTTCCTGCAAATCAGGGCGTCTTAAATCAAGGTAGCGGTACTTCAACCTAAGCTCCTCTTTTGTCTTTGAGTCCGCCTCTACAGGGAACGGGGGCGTCTCCGCCTCGGAAAGAATGCGAAGCTGCGTCGCGCGTACTTCTATGTCGCCTGTCTTCATATTTGCGTTGGCATTGCCCTCGCGCTTTTCCACCCTGCCAACTACCGCGATTACAAACTCGCTCCTTAAGGTTTCCGCTTTTTCAAATGTCGCAACATCTACGGCACGGCTCAAATCCTCGCCCTGCTCGAATATTATCTGCAGAAGCCCGCTCCTGTCGCGCAAATCTACGAATATAATGCCGCCTTTATTTCTGCTTTTCTGCACCCAGCCCATTACAGTAACTGTCTCACCCACATTTGCGGCTGAAACCTCTGTGCATCTATGCGTCCTCTTTAAACCTTTCATCGACTCTGCCATTTTTCTGACCCCTTTTCACTCTTTGATTGGATTTTTGTAAAATTCCACAAACTCCTCATAGCCCTCTGCCGTAAGCTGCTCCTTCTGGAATTTTTTATTTTTGTTCATGCGCGCGACAAGCACCTGCGTGCCGTCCTTTCTCGCGTCCTGCGCCTTGGCTATCACGCTGCAGAGCATTTCGCCCGATACGCCCTTTTCTATAAGATAGGCAACCTTCCTGCTCTGGTTCGGCACTTTAAATCCGTTTTCCATGAGAATAAGGATAATGCGCTCAAAACCGATTGAAAATCCGCAGGCGGGCACATCTTTGCCTGTAAAGCGTCCTACCATTTTGTCGTATCGACCGCCACCGCCGCAGCTTATGCCAAGCTCGGGCATTGATATCTCAAAAATCGTGCCCGTATAATAAGACATCCCACGCACAAGCGTCGGGTCAAACACAAGCTTGAAAAAGTCACCCTTAGTGGCGTTTACGCTTTCTATGATTTCCCTAAAGCCCGTAAGCACATCTCCGTCAAGCACGCCTGCAAGCTTTTCCTCTATAAACTTTAGCTTATCCTCAGCGTCGTTAAAGCCCCTGAAAAGCGAAAGGTACTTGTCAATCGAAGCCTTATCATAGCCTGCCTGCGCAAGCTCGCTCTCTACGCCGTCAAGCCCTATCTTGTCCATTTTGTCAAGGGTGATAAAGATATCGTCGTAATCCTCCTCTGCAAAGCCGCTGTATGCCGCCATCGCCTTTAAGATGCGCCTGTCGCTTATCCTTATCTCAAAATTTTTAAAGCCCAATCTCCCAAGCGTGGTAGTCGTCGCCAGAATCAGCTCTATCTCCGCCAAGTTTGACGCCTCGCCAAGTATGTCTATATCGCACTGCATAAACTGGCGGTATCTGCCCTTCTGCGGTCTGTCCGCCCTCCACACATTGCCTATCTGAAGCGCCTTGAATGGCGAAGGAAGCTCATTTGAATGGTTTGAATAGTATCTTACAAGCGGCACCGTCAGGTCATAGCGCATGCCAAAATCCACTATGTCGGCTTCGCTCTGCGCCTCGTCAAGCTTTAGCTTCTCGCCCCTCTTTAATATCTTAAAAATCAGCTTTTCATTCTCTCCGCCCTGCTTGCTGCTAAGATTTGCTATGTCCTCCATGCATGGCGTTTCCATCGGCGTAAATCCAAATTTGCCGTAGGTCTCCTTTATAACGCCTGTCACATAATCGCGTATCTGCATTTCGTCAGGCATTATGTCCTTCATTCCATGTACAGGCTTCTTATTTAATGCCATAGTGAAAACATACCTCCATTTAAAAATCTTAAAGTCGATTTTACACTGTTTCGCAACTATTTTCAAGGGGTGAAAAACAGGTTGTTTCATTTTTCACAAATTTTACAATATCTTCTCGTACCAAAAAATTCACCCTCCCCCAAACACACTCTATTCACTCCACACTTCCCCATACCCCACTTAATCTCTAAATATATACTCCAAACCAATCTCACAATGCTCATGTACGGTAAAGAAGCAAGTACCCGAAAGCAAGAGATAGACCGCCAGCGCCGATAATAAAACTCTCCTTTTTACTTTTAACTGCATAATAAAAAGAAGCTGGAGATTAACTCATCCAACTTCTTTTTGCTTCTTTTATATTCTCTTGCTCTTTTACTTAAGATAAGAAAGCGCTTCTTCCTCTGAAAGCTTATAATTCTTTTGTAATGCTTCCTTAATTTCAGCATTCCCCAAATTTAGACTGCGAAGCATTGCAACTGCTACTCTAATTGCACGCTCTGTGGTTTCCCTGACTGCTGTATCAACTACTTCTTCAATTTCCGGTTTCATTATCTCCATTAAAGCCTGGCACATATCCTCATCTCCCATCTTTAATTCTTCCACTATACTCTTGTTTGCCGGTACACTCACTTCAAATATAGCATCTATTAGTTCCTTTTCATTCTTGTTTTTTACATCCCTGGAATATTCGATGGCTCTTGCCATTTCCTGCTTTGTTACCTTATCCGATAGCAGATTAAACCATTCATGGTTCTCATAAGTAAGCTCTTTTCCCACGATTATCTGTGTCGGAAACTTTAGCCCGCTTTCTATATAATATATCCCTTTGTTAAGATTTGATACCGTATAGTTGTTTTCATCAAGATATTTGAATAATCCAACGGGGTTTGATTCGCGTATCAGCGTGACTGTCACTTCATCAAACTTTACTGCATTAACGCTTTCACCATATGCTTTATATAAATGAGCATATCCCTGTGTCTTTGCCACATCATCTATGGACAGGGAATCTCTCGCTGATTTGTATTCGATTATATTGTACTTCTTAAAGAACTTTCCTATCTCATTCTTGATGACTACATCCTTTTTCTTTTTTATTACCAGACAATCTATAAGTAACGGTTTTCTGTTAAGGTTATGTTCCCTTTCAAATTCCAAGTCGTCCCTGTTCTCCAAAAGCTCCATTTCAAGAGCGGCTGCAAATGCCGGATGCCACTGTATCTTCTGTTTGTTTTCTGCCATTTCGTTCTCCCTGTAGTATTCTGCTTATCTGTAATTTTATTATAATGCCGCAAGAATAATATGTAAAGAAATAAATCTACATACTATGCTATAATCGTCCAATAAAGCATTTTTGTCACCTCGTCAATGATACCATTTAGATTGCGCAAGCCAAAGCTCATAATATTTGCCATGACTATGTATAAGGAAATCATGTGTACCTTGTTCCACTATTTTTCCGTTATCCATAACAACAATTTTATCAGCCTTTTTACACAGCCCGATCCTATGGGATATTACAATACAGGTTCTTTCTTCCGCTATTTCTAAAAAATGATTTAATAAATCAAACTCAAGCAGAGGATCTATTGCGCTTGTCGGCTCATCTAACACTACGATATCCGCGTTTTTATACATGGCTCTTGCCAAAGCTACTCTTTGCCATTCCCCGCCAGATAAATCTGCATCCCCGAACTCAATTCCCAGCATTGTATCATATCCGCCTAATCTGTCCCTAATCTCTGACAAATCACACATGGAAAAGAATGAGTCCATATTCTGAGTACGATTATTTATATTACTTATCAAAACATTGTCCGCCAAAGAAATCGCGTATCTTTCAAAACTTTGGATAGCAATTGAGAAATTCCGCAAATACGAAGTGTTTTGAAAGTCTGATTGAGGCATCCCATTTACAAATAAAGCTCCTGTCTGCGGTTTATATAGTCCCAAAATTAATTTCGACAAGGTAGTTTTACCTGAACCATTCTCCCCGACTATAACAATCAGCTGTCCTTTGTCAACAGTCAAATCCACATTTTTAACAGCATATTTTTGGTTATTTTGATAACTGTACGATACATTTTTTAATTCTATCCTTTTTATACCATCTTCCATTTTGACAGTACCGCTTTTATCTTTTGGAAAATTCAAAAAATCATAATAATCATTTGCGTATTTACATATATTGTCAATTTCCGAAAAATAGGAAAACAAGTCGGAAGCTTTTCCCTGCATAGCAGTAAATACGCCGATACAGGCGGCAAACATACCTACTGTGATAACATCTTTCCTGACCAATCCGATTGCTGAAATCAACGCAAGTATATATAATGAATTTTTCAAAAGCTCTGCCAGATTTCTGCCTGCATCTTCTTTTATCAATAACTTTTTTCTGGTCTTTAAAACTTTGTGCTGTACATCAAAAAAATATTTTTTTAAGTAATCTCCAAAATTATATATCCTGTTTTCCCTAATCGTTTCCTTCTTTGTCATAATTTCCCAAAGATAAGCGCTTAATCTGCTTGTCTGTGTCTGTTCAACAGAAAACCGATATTCTTTTCTGCCAATCCAAAATGACACCATTGCTGATGGAAAAACGCTCATAAAGGCTAGTATAACAAGTGATAAACTATAACCATAAAGAATCATCATAGTGCCTGCTAACTGGATCATAATTGGAACTATATGAAAAGCAGTCATAAACACAGACATAATTCTATCCTGATAGATTGCGTCTTTCGCTCTCCAAAACATATTTTGTATCTGCGGGTTATGAGTCACTTCCAAAGAAATATTTACCAAATGCTCAGATAGTCTATGATGGAAATGTTCCATTTTGGGTATAATCAGTATATTATCAATATAGTACATAACAACAGAACTCATTTGAAGTGCAACATAACATAAGACATAGCCTGTTACGCTTATGATAAAGTCCTTTTTCACCTGTTCCGAATTTATTAATCTTCCTGCATAATCAATAATATCCGCTAAAAGATTTACATTTAAGACTGCTATCAAAGCAGATACAATGCCGATGACTATCTTTACTGTTACTATACCGGGCATTATTTCAAATAAATCCCTTGTGGCTTTTTGTATTGTAACCACATTACTTCCGGATTTTGATTTCATTTGTCCTCCAAAATTTCCTACTGATACCAAGAGCGTTGTTTCATAAACATTTCCGCATAGTATCCATTATTCCCCATCAGCTCTTCGTGAGTTCCGCTTTCCTGTATGTGTCCGTCTTTCAAAACCATAATTTTATCAGATAAAATACAAGATGCCAGCCTATGTGATATTAATATTGAAGTTTTCTTAGCTTTTATAAGCACATCATGTATCACATGATACAATTCACATTCTGCAATGGGATCCAGTGACGATGCGGGTTCATCTAAGAGAAGCATATCTGCCTCTCCCGCAAAAGCTCTTGCTATTAAAACTCTCTGCCACTGTCCTCCTGACAAATCAACCGCATCTTCAAAAATGTTTCCAAGGTTTTGATCCAACCCTTTTTCCAACTGAAACAAATCTTTCACACCCGCTGCAGTTAAAGCGTCTTTCAGCCGATTATCATTCTGCATATCATCTGTATTTCCAAGTCCGACATTTTCTCTTAGTGACAGCATGTAATGCTGTCCGTCTTGAAAAACAACAGATAACGCTTTTCCAATCATTTCATTCGGCATATCCGTAATATCAACCCCGTTTATACGGATCGTCCCCTTGTCCGGCTTATATAATCCGCACAACAGTTTTATGATAGTAGATTTACCCGAACCATTTATTCCAACAAAAGAAACAATTTCTCCTCTTTCTACAGAAAAAGACACATCATCAAGCACAATGTTATCGGAATCGGGGTAAGAAAAGGATACATGCTCAAACTCTATCGCCTTTTGGTCATTCCATAATTTCTTCTCCAAACCACAAAATTCTATTTTTTTGCTGTCCTTTGTTTCATCCAATTCAAAGAAAGCCAAAATAAGATTTATTTTTTCGGAAGTTCGTGCCAAAGTAGAAATGTTACTTGACAGGCTTTGCTGTGATCTGGCAAAAATTGCAATGCTGTTGATTAAAATCGCATATGTGCCGATTTGTAACCGTTCCGCAATGATCATTTCGGAAGACACGCAGATTACCAGCACAGTAAACATACATATTGTCATTGTAAAAAACAGTTTATATTTCGTAACTTTTCCGATATTGGTTTTTAAGTCATTATTAATTGATTGTGTCAATTTTTCACTCTCATTAATAAAATAATCTTTTGCATTAAACACTTTTATTTCCTGCAAAGCGTTTTTATCGGCAAAAAGGCTTTGAAAGTAGTATCGTTTTCTTATATCTTTTGTCATAGTCCATCGCTGTTTCATTTCAATATAAGCTGCGGATAAACCAAAATACACCAACGGTATCGTCAACAAACCTGCAATCAGCCCCACCCACAAAACAGCCCATGTAAAAATACAGATGACTTCAATCACAGCAATAACAGATGATACTATATTGATGGAAATATTAAGTACGGAAACAATGTCCGTATAAGACGACGCATTAACATGTTGGAATAAGTCTTGATTTTCGCTGCATTCATATTGCCAATATTCCAATTTGTTATATTTGTCAATGACATCCGGAAGAAAATTTTTTTCCATTTCCGCGTTGATGTGAATATTGATGTACTTATTCAATAAGTAAAACAAATTCATCGCTAATACGCTTAAAATCCAAACGGCAATCAATTGATAAATCTTAGTACTTATCGCTTCTTCGGATAAAGCATTAATCATTTTTTCAAGAACTCTTGCATTTATTAAAATGCTGAAAGAGGATATCAGAGCAGCAGCAATTAACACAATGCTCCAAAACCGCGAATATTTCATAATATTCTTCCAGCAGAAAGCAATTGATTTCCTGATAATACTTATTTTTTCTTTCATTCATTTGCCCCTTATCGCCGAAGTTCTGCTCCCTCTCATTTTTGCAAAATTACTAATTAAAGCTTCCCACACCGAAAAGGTGTGTTTCTGCCCTTTTTCTTTTATTTGATAAGGTTACTTTATCATGCATCGCGGCATCTCATACTCTTTTTTCTTAAAAGGGGGTTTTTTTGCGGTAAACGCAATTTATCATATTTGATTTTTTATTTGCCTTAGCAGTCTATGTGATATAGGACACTCAGCTCCATTTTTCATAATAATAAGCTTATCAACATACAATACTTCTGCAATGTTTTTCCTGTTCACTAAATATGCTCTATGA
This sequence comes from uncultured Lachnospiraceae bacterium, assembly GCA_947626435.1. Lineage (GTDB taxonomy): Bacteria > Bacillota > Clostridia > Lachnospirales > Lachnospiraceae > COE1. Next base: position 8,136 of record CANQSB010000072.1, read on the forward strand.
CATCGAATAAAATCTTCTCCGACCTCGTCTTCTATATCTTTCATTTTGCCAAAAAATTCCATTGACTTATTTATCGTGTGAACAATAAGCTTATGCTCATTAACAGATGTTTCAAAAAACATAATGTCATCGTAAGATAATGTTATTTTCCTTCCTACCCTTGTAATTGTAATCGTTTTCCCGCTGCCTCTTGAAATCTTTGCATATTTTTGATTTACATTCTCCATACATTCACATATACGACGCTGAAGTTCCCGCGGTTCATCTTTCAAAATAAAGTCTAAAGCCTCTACCTTATATAGAAATGTTATGTACGACATTTCCGAATGAGATGTTACAAATACTATAAAACCTCTTGGATCATATTCCCTTATTTCTTTAGCAAGCACTATTCCATTCTTATTTGACTTTAAATCTATATCCAAAAAGTAAAGCCCCGTATTCTTTGATTGCTTCACCTGTTCAAAGTCACGAACCACCAGCCCCGCTGGTGGTTTGATGTTGGCCCTACTGGGCCAATAATACTTTTCCGCCTGAAG
>CANQSB010000073.1 GCA_947626435.1 uncultured Lachnospiraceae bacterium
TGTATTCATAAGATTCACCCTATTTGATTATATCATAATTTTTACGGATTTGCAGTAGTAAAGTTAGTGCATATGGGAATTTACCCTGAGAGATTAAATAATTACAAAACTATTCTAACCCGTCCGAACTTATCCAAAATTACCCTCCCCACACCAGCACCCACAGCTATATGAGAAGCGAAGTCAGCCGTATATATCAGCACAGGAGCCTTGGCGACAAATGGGGATTTCCTTATGTAATGCGAGAACACCTAGGCGGAAATTTGCATGGACGCAAATTTCAGGCGCGATTGCGGCATGGACGCCGCATTCGCGCCGGCGCCGACCGCCCGAGAACACCCACCCGCATTACATTAGGAAATCCCCATTTGCCGCCACGCTCCATGTGCTGATATATACGGCTGACTTCGCCCCCGCCCTATCTCACCACACAATTTCTCAAATAATCCCCCAAATTCCCCACCAATAACGCACCAATCCCCATATTTCTACATATTCTAAAGTATTATCCCACATCCTCAAAAAGGAGACCAAAATGCCAAAACACGATTTCACCGTCATCGGCGGAGACCGCCGCATCTCCTGCATGGCTTCAACACTGACAAAAAAAGGCTACCGCGTCATATGCTTCAACACAACCCAACATAATGAAAGCGCTCCCCCACCAATCCAAATCGCCACCTCCCTAAAAGAAGCGCTAGAAAGCTCCCCAATCATCATCGCAGGCATACCATTTACCAAAAACGACTACCTTTACTGCGAGGAAAGCCCAGAGAAAATAAAGCTTTCAGAACTGCAGCGCTGCCTCAGAAAACACCAAAAAATTTTTGCAGGCGTCATCCCCGACTCGTTCCGCCGCACATGCGAAGAGCGCGAAATAAACTGCTACGATTTTATGACAGATGAACCCATCTCACTCTTCAACGCCACAGCCACAGCCGAAGGCGCGATACTGGAAGCGCTCCTGCACAAAGACACAAATCTACATATGAGCAACACCCTCGTACTCGGGTACGGCAGATGCGGCAAAGCGCTCGCCGAAAAATTACGAGGACTTTCCGCACAAGTAACAGTATGCTCATCAAACGAAAATGAACTCGCGCTTGCCTCGACACTCGGCTTCAACACGCTTGCCCTGTCATGCCTCATACCAAAAATAAACCGCTTTGAATACATATTCAACACAATTCCCGCACAAGTCCTGACCAAAGAAGCACTAACGGCGGCAGACCATGACGCGCTGATGATAGACATCGCTTCAAACAAGACAGGCGCAGACTATTCAGCCGCCAAAACCCTCGGCACAAGGCTTCTCTACTGCCCCGGACTTCCCGGCAAATACGCAGGACAAAGCTGCGCAGAGCGCCTTGTCCAATATGTACTTGCCAAAAGCGGATACAAACAGACATAAGACCATCCGACAGCCACAAGACAGAAACATGCACACGCCTATTCTCAACAAATATCTAGGAGGGATTATTATGACATTAGAGCAAAAGAAAATCGGCATCGCCCTCACAGGCTCATTCTGCACCTATGAGAAAATGTTTACAGAAGTAAAAAAGCTTACCGAGGCAGGAGCCGAAGTATATCCGATACTCTCAAACGCCTCGCAGACTATCAAAAACCGTTTTGGAAATCCGCTGGATTATCTTGCCCGCATAAAGGCAATCACCGGCAACGAGCCCATCACCTGTATCGCGGACGCAGAGCCTATCGGCCCCAAGGCATACCTCGATGCGCTCGTGATACTTCCATGCACAGGGAACACCGCGGCAAAGCTTGCAAACGGCATTACCGACACGCCGGTGCTTATGGCGGCAAAAGCGCATCTCAGAAACAACAAGCCGCTCGTCATCTCCATTTCCACAAATGACGGACTGGGCATGAACCTGAAAAATATCGGACTTTTGTGCAACAGCAAAAACATATATTTCGTACCGTTCGGACAGGACAATTATCTAAAAAAGCCAAACTCGCTCGTAGCGCACACAGAGCTTCTGCTGCCTACTCTTGAGGCAGCGTTGGAGCATAGACAATACCAACCGATACTAAAAGACTATGAAAAGGTGGTGGGCTGATGTGCGGCATTGCAGGCTTTAGCTCCTTTAATGTAAATTATACAGAAGACCCCTCGCGCTGGTACAAAATACTGCAGAATATGAACCGCGCCCAGAAACACCGCGGTCCTGACGAGGACGATGTGCGCCTTTTCAAATGCTGCGGGCTGGCGCACACACGCCTCTCAATACTCGACCCGTCAAACGGAAGACAGCCCATGACGCGCCAATACGGCAACCGCCGCGCCACGATATGTTACAACGGCGAGATTTACAACATGCCCGACCTCCGCAAGGCGCTTTTAAAGGACGGCGCGCAGCTTTCCACGACTTCAGACACAGAAGTGATACTCATGGGATACCTGATGTACGGAGAAGACTATGTAAAACAGTTAAACGGGATTTTCGCCTTTGCAATATGGGACGAGGATAAAAAGAGGCTTTTCCTTTTCCGCGACAGAATGGGCGTAAAGCCGCTTTTCTACACCTTTTATGGAAATACCCTCGTTTTTTCATCGGAATTAAAGGGAATTTTCCAGTTTCCGAATATAAAGCCCACATTAGACCGCGAAGGACTATGCGAAATATTCGGCTTAGGTCCCGCAAAAACATACGGAAAGGGCGTCTTTAAAGATATCTTAGAGCTTCAAGGCGGGCATATGCTTGAATTTTATGGCTCATCATACGAGGTGTCGCCGTATTGGCGGCTCGAAAGCAAGGCTCACGAGGAAACATGGGAACAGACCGTAGAGCATACGCGCTATCTCGTATGCGACGCTGTCAAGCTCCAGATGCTTTCAGATGTGCCTGTCTGCACATTTTTATCGGGCGGCATCGACAGCAGCCTCGTCACTTCAATATGCGCGGGCGAGCTAAAAAAGCAGGGAAAACGGCTCGACACATACTCCTTTGACTTTAAAGATAACGACATAAATTTCAAGGCAAATTCATTCCAGCCCTCGCAGGACCGCCCTTGGGTCGACAAAATGATTAGGTTCTGCCGCACCAACCACCAGTATCTTGAATGTACCAACGACAGGCTCTATGAATACCTGTTCAAAGCCGTTGACGCGCGCGACCTGCCATGCATGGCGGATGTGGAGGCGTCGATGCTGTATTTCTGCGAAAGAGTTTCCGCAAACCACAAGGTCGCGCTCACAGGCGAATGCGCAGATGAGATTTTTGGCGGATATCCATGGTTTCACAAAAAGGAGTGCTTCGACGCGGACTGTTTTCCATGGTCTATGGACTTTACCCCACGCACTATGCTGTTAAAGGACAGCGTGCTTGAAAAGCTGCCGCTTGAGGAATACGCGCATGAGGCGTACCGGCGCACAGTAGCGGAAACTCCGGTTTTGTACGGTGAAAAAGGGGATGAGAAACGGCGCAGGGAAATTTCATATCTTAATTTGAGGTGGTTTATGCAGACGCTGCTGGACAGAATGGACAGAACAAGCATGCACACAGGACTTGAAGCCAGAGTGCCCTTCGCGGACCACAGGATTGTAGAATACATATGGAATGTGCCTTGGGAAATGAAGTGCAAAGACGGAACCGTAAAGGGGCTGCTGCGCGCGGCGGCGCAAAATCTACTCCCTGATGATGTACTCTACCGCCAAAAAAGCCCGTACCCAAAAACCTATGACCCCAAATATGAAAGACTTTTGAAAAGTGAGCTCTTGAAAGTACTCTCAAACAATCACTCGCCGCTCTGCAAGCTGATTGACAAAAATAAGACAGAAGCATTTCTGCAAAAGCCAAGCGACTACGGCAGACCCTTCTACGGACAACTGATGGCAGGACCGCAGCTTGTAGCTTATCTACTGCAAGTGAATTATTGGCTTGAAAAGTATGAGGTTGAGGTTATTATATGACGAAATACAGGTATACTTGTTGCTTTTAAGTGTACCTGTATTTTTATTTATGTTTATGCCTGATTTGCGCACTTACGCCCGAGCAGGGGCATATATCCCATTCAGACCCGCTTGCGCTTTGTGGGAAGCGTAGCGGACACTAAACTCAATTGCGCTGCAAAAGGAGCTACGCTTTTACAGCTTATTTCGTTAAGTGCCGACGCTCCCCAAGGGTCTTCATGGGATATATGCCCCTGCTCGGGCTGGTGTTTCGGCTTGCCGCAAAGAATGACGTCTTGAAGATGTCGGAATAAGAAGCTGCTATACTTGGGGAAATACCACATCAAACCTTGTCCCTATCCCTTCCCTGCTGAGTATGTCGTAGTAGCCGCCATGCCTATCCACTATCCACTTGGCAATGGACAATCCCAGTCCTGTGCCGCCCGTTTTGCTGCTGCGGACTGTGTCGGCGCGATAAAAACGGTCAAAAGCATGCTCCAAGTCATGCGCACTCATGCCTATACCGTTGTCCTGCACACTGTAGCAGGGAGAACCGCCTTTTTCTCCTGCCCTGATAATGATTTCTTCGCCCTCGTCCGTATACTTTGCGGCGTTATCTATCAAAATACGCGCCGACTGCTTCAGCATGGCATTATCTCCGTATACAAAAACCTTTTCCGTTTCTTCATATATATAATGGTGTTTTTCATCAATCATAACGGACTCGTCGTATACCTCGCGCATTACATCATTCAGGCAAAGCCTTTGCATGTCAAGATTCTGCCTGTTGAAATCGCCTCGTGCCAGAAACAGGAGCTGCTCCACTAACTTCTGCATATGGTTTGACTCGTTTTTTATCGCCTCGATTGACTCCTCCAAAACCGCCTCGTCCTCCTTGCCCCAGCGATCAAGCATATTTACATAGCCTTGAATTACCGCAATCGGCGTCCGAAGCTCGTGAGAAGCATCAGATACAAACTGCGCCTGCTGCCTGTATGCGTCCCTGATACGCTCCAAAAGCCCGTTGAGCGCCGTTTCTATGCCGCGCAAATCCTTGTCGTGCATATGGATGCCGGTGTCTATCGCGTCTACCTTTAACTTTGAGATGGCGTCCTCCAAGCTTCGGTACTTCGCCTCGTCAAACGCCAGCTCGCTGAGCGCATGTGCGCGTGCCGCTATTTCATTCAACGGTCTTAGGTTTTCCCTCACAAGCCTTGTGCCGTATACGGCGAGGTTGATAAGCTGAAAAAGCTCTATTACTAACACCGCGCACCCCGCCACGCACAGCGGATAGAGCCATTTTCCGATTTCAAGCGTGTACAGTGCCTCGTGCTTATCAAGCCGCATATTTTCTTCTTTCCGTTCAGGACTGTCCGCATGATACGCCGAATCCTCGACATCCCATGCGGGACTGCTCACGCGGTATACCAAATCCTCAATGCTTCTGCCTTTTTTGCCCTGTCCGTCCGCATCCACGCCATTCGCACCATCTGCGACATTATCCGCCAGAGCCCCCGCGTCATCTACGCTTTCCTCCGTCAAAGCTCCCGCTTCATCACTGCCAAAAAATATTTCCCTTCTATTGAAAATCGAAAACCCCCCGGCATTCACAACATCCGCCGCATAGACAAATGCCGCCGCAAAAAGCAAAACGGCAAAAAAGTCCACGACGATATAACTCCAAAGCCTGCGCAGGACACTTTGGAAATTAATCCGCCGCGCGATTGAGGTTACTCTTATGTTCTCCGTTTTTTTCCCTGATTTTTTTTCCATATCAGCTAATCCTTTATGCAATATCCCACGCCGCGCACCGTCTGTATCAGTTTTATGCCGTATTTGTCATCAATCTTGCCGCGCAGATAACGCACATACACATCGATAATGTTCGTCTCGCCCATATAGTCATACCCGCACACCTTCTCAAGCAAGGTGTCACGCGAAATGACGATATTTTTGTTTTCAAGCAGCACTCGCAGGAGCTCAAACTCCCTGTGCGTAAGCTCTATAAGCTCGCCCTCAAACCTCGCCTCATAACGCGCCGTATCGACCGTAAGTCCGCCACAGGAAAGCACACTTGAATTTTCACGCGCCGCTCCCTGCCGCTTTTTGAGCGCCAGCCTTATGCGCGCGAGCAGCTCCTCTATCGCAAACGGCTTGGTCATATAGTCATCGGCGCCCCCGTCAAGCCCCGCGACCTTGTCCATAACCTCATCCCTGGCCGTCAACATTATGACAGGCATGTCAGAATTTTTGCGGAGCCTGCGCAGCACCTCAAAGCCGTTAAGCTCAGGCAGCATAATGTCAAGCACCATCAAATCAGCCTTTCCGCTCAATGCCAGTTCGAGTCCCTCCCTGCCGTCCTGCGCTTTCAACACCCCATAGCCCTCATGCTTAAGCTCCAGCTCCAAAAAACGCCCTATCTTCTCCTCATCCTCAACAACCAAAACCGTTACCGCCATAACCCCCGCCTCTCTGTTCATAACCGTCAAACGGGAAGAACGCCGCACAGACGCCCTCCCCTCAAAGCATTTCCCCTATTTATCCTTAGCTACGGTATCGCCAAACTCGCTCTTTATGCTTTCCGCCGCATCCGCAGCGCTGTCAAACGCCCTGTTTATGTCCACCGCCGCCACATCAGGTCCCGCAAAGCGATACCTCATGTCGAAAAACAATCCTATGATGAGCAGCCATATCACCATGCCCGCCGAAACGAGAAACAGCAGCACAAGCACCGTTATCGGCATCCTGAATACTTCCTTGCCCTTTCTCTCGACGCAGAAGCTGTTGTTGTTTCCTTTTTCAAGCCACCTGCCGCACCATGAGAAAAATCTTCCCAAAAGCTCTCCTAAACCCACCTTTTTTTCCTCCTTTTTGTCAAAGTCAAAGTCCACATCCTTTTGGCTGCTCCGCGTAGTATAGCCTGACGCGCCCTGTTTCACCTTTCCGCTCTGCTCCAGATAAATAATTGCGTCAAGTATGTCCCAGTTGCTTTTTTCGAGCGCCTCCTTAGCCTCCTCGTATGACACATCCGCTCTTTCTTTCAGTTTTTCCACCTTTTCAAAATTGTCCATAAAATTATTCCTTTCTGATGCCGTTATTTCAGGCATTTGATAAATAATGTAAAATTTGTATTGCTTATGCTGTTATATTACGGCATCAAGATTAAATTAAAATGCAGACAACATTAAAATCAGATTAATATTAATTAAAGCCCCTCGGCTTTTTGGAATGCCTTGGGGCTTTTTCATCTTTTATAAGGCTAAACGACTACTGTTCATTAATGTTGAAGAAACCGGTCCTGTTGTCGAGAGAAATCGCAAGCTCCTTTAACTTGCCGGAAGACTCCGCCACCGTCGTGATTGTCTGGCTGAGTTCATTCATTGACGACGACGCCTGCTCGGTGGAAGCGGCATTCTCCTGCGAAATCGCAGACAGGCTTTGGATAATGTCAACCACTCCGCCTCTTGCCTCATCACAGCCCTTGGCCTGCTCGTTTATCGAGGTCACGCCGTCATTTGCCACGCGTATTCCGTCATTCACATTCTCCACCTGGTTCTTAGTCGCGTTAAGCTTTTCCTGCTGCTCGCTGATACGCACCTTAACCTCATCCATCATCTTAAGCGAATTTTGCGATGCCGCCGAAAGCGTCGCTATTATTTCGGATATATGGTGCGCCGACTGGTTTGATTCCTCGGAAAGCTTCTGTATCTCCGTAGCTACCACCGCAAAGCCGCGTCCTGCTTCTCCTGCCCTTGCCGCCTCGATTGACGCGTTGAGTGAAAGCAGGTTCGTCTGTGAGGCAACGCTCATAATCATGCTTACCGCTTCCGAAATCCGCCTTACGGCCTCGTCCGTCTCAGACACATTTTTCGCCACGCCAAGTACGGCATCAGCCATATTGCCGTTTGATTCCTCGAGCTCATGCATTATATCAAACGCCTTTTTGCTCGCCGCGGCCATTTCCGCCGAATTTTCATTCAGATTGCTGATATTTGCCACTATATTCTCTATGAGCACGCCCATCTCGTCTACCTTGAGCGTAGCGCTTTCGATGTCCTCCGCAAGCGACATCGCGCCTGTCGAAAGGTCTGACACAGTCATATTTATATTGTCCGCGCTGTTGCTCGTCTGCTGCGACATCGCCTCAAGCTCCTCGCCCGATGAAAGCAGCTCGTCAGAGCATTTCTTTATATCGCCGATTGTACTATGCATACGGTTGATGCATTCAGCCACGCCGCGCGCCATATCGCCAAGCTCATCTTTTCTCGCAAGCGCCTTTTCATCAACTTTGTATGTAAGGTTCCCCTGCTCCAGACTGCCTACGGCCTCCCTCGCGCTATTGATTGCTTTCACAAGGTTTGTGGAAATAAGCACTATAATGACGAGCATTATTATCCCTATGACTATTGTCACTCCGACAAGAAGACCGCATTTCTGCGCGATAAAGCTGTCAATCTCGCTGCTCGGGGCGCCCGCGAACACCATGCCGACTATGCTGCCGTCAGGATTTTCAAGCGGAAGATAGTACGCGTAATAATTCTCATTATTTATCATAAGCTTAGTCGCCG
>CANQSB010000074.1 GCA_947626435.1 uncultured Lachnospiraceae bacterium
GCTCTGTTTTATGAGGTAAATATTTAAAGAAAAGCCTGAAAAATCAATGATTTAGGGCTTGACATTATAGGAAGGCGAGGTTAACACGATGGCGGGACTGACACCGATGATGCAGCAGTATATTGAGACAAAAAAACAGTACAGTGACTGCATACTTTTTTACAGACTCGGTGACTTTTATGAAATGTTTTTTGATGACGCTAAGACCGTTTCAAAGGAGCTTGAGCTCACGCTTACGGGCAAGGACTGCGGGCTTGAGGAAAGGGCGCCAATGTGCGGAGTGCCGTACCATGCGTTGGACAACTACCTGACAAGGCTCGTAGACAAGGGCTATAAAGTGGCGATATGCGAGCAGACCGAAGACCCAAAGCTTGCCAAGGGGCTTGTAAAGCGTGAGGTGACGCGTATAGTCACGCCGGGCACGAACATAAATTTACAATCTTTGGAAGAGTCAAGAAACAACTACCTTATGTGTATTGCATACTTTCAGAACAAAATAGGCCTATCGGTCGCTGACGTAACTACGGGCGATTTTTATATGACTGAAGTTGACACGCTTGCCAAGCTTACGGACGAGCTGTACAAATATATGCCGTCAGAAATCATATGCAACGATGCCTTTATAATGAGCGGCTTTGACTTGGAAAGCCTTAAAAACCGCCTGAAAATGGTAGTATATTCGCTTGAACCATGGTATTTTGACGATGACGCGTGCAGAAAATGCCTTATGGAGCATTTCAAGGTAAGCTCGCTGAAGGGCTTGGGGCTTGATGATTTTCCGATAGGGATGATTTCTGCAGGAGCGGCAATGAAATATCTGCTGGACACGCAAAAGACGGAGCTTTCGCATATCACGCACATCACGCCGTATCTTGCAAGCCGTTTTATGCTGATAGACAGCGCCACGAGGAGAAACTTAGAGCTTACGGAGACGCTGCGCGAGAAACAAAAACGCGGTTCGCTCCTATGGGTGCTCGACAAGACAAAGACTGCTATGGGTGCAAGGCAGCTTAGAAATGATATCGAGCAGCCGCTTTTAGATATAGAAGAAATAAATGACAGGCTTGACACAATCGAGCAGTTCTGCAAAAATACGGTATCAAGGGATGAGATAAGAGAGTACCTCAATCCGATTTATGATATGGAGAGGCTTCTCGGCAAGGTAAGCTACAAATCAGCAAACCCGCGAGACCTGATATCGTTTGCAAGCTCAATGGAAATGCTGCCTCATATCAAGACTGTGCTGCGCGATATGGACGCGCGCCTTTTGCGCGAGATTGACGAGCAGATAGACGGTTTGGAGGATTTGTGCGAGCTTATAAAAAATTCAATATGCGATGAGCCGCCGCTGCTAATCAGGGAGGGCGGCATCATAAGAGAGGGCTTTGACGCGGATATAGACAGGCTGCGCACAGCCAAAACCGAGGGCAAAAACTGGCTTGCCAAGCTCGAAGAGGAGGACAGGGAGCGCACAGGTATCAAAAACCTAAAGATAAAATACAACAAGGTATTCGGCTACTATTTTGAGGTGACAAATTCGTTTAAGGACATGGTGCCCGACGATTATGTCAGAAAACAGACGCTCGTAAACGCGGAGCGCTATACCACGCCCAAGCTGAAAGAACTCGAGGACACTATACTGAACGCCGAGGACAAGCTGAACACCCTCGAGTACGACATGTTCTGCAAAATAAGGGACGACATAGCCTCGCAGCTAGAGCGCATACAAAAGACGGCAAAAGCAGTCGCAAGGCTTGACGTGTTCGCGTCGCTTTCCGTAGTCGCGGAGCAGAACCATTATGTCAGACCGTCGCTGAACGACAAGGGTGTAATAGACATAAAGGACGGACGCCACCCCGTAGTGGAAAAAATGATTGACCATGATATGTTTGTAGCGAACGACACATATCTAAACAACGGCAATCACTGCATATCAGTCATCACAGGTCCGAATATGGCTGGGAAATCTACATATATGCGTCAGTCCGCGCTTATCGTGCTTATGGCGCAGCTGGGCAGCTTTGTGCCTGCAAAGAGCGCCGACATCGGCATAGTCGACAGGATTTTTACGCGTGTGGGCGCGTCTGACGACCTTGCAAGCGGGCAGAGCACATTTATGGTAGAGATGAACGAAGTGGCGAACATACTTCGCAACGCCACGCCAAAGAGCCTTCTCGTGCTTGACGAGATAGGGCGCGGTACCTCGACATATGACGGACTGAGCATTGCGTGGGCGGTTATAGAGCATATCAGCAACAAAAAGCTACTCGGCGCAAAGACGCTTTTTGCTACCCACTATCACGAGCTCACAGAGCTTGAAGGCAAGATAAGCAATGTCAATAATTACTGCATAGCCGTAAAGGAAAAAGGCGACGACATAGTATTTTTGAGGAAAATCGTCAAGGGAGGCGCCGACCGCAGCTATGGCATACAGGTCGCAAAGCTTGCGGGAGTGCCGGATATGGTGATAGACCGCGCAAAGGAGATAGCGGAGCAGCTAAGCGACAACGACATTACGCAGAAGGTGCAGAGCATCACGGTTGACTTAAAGAGCGACAGGAAAAAGCCAAAGCATTATGACGATGTGGATATGGGGCAGATGTCGCTTTTGGATACGGTAAGAGATGAGGATATAATAAACGAGTTGAGCGAGATTGATATTTCGACGCTTACGCCGCTCGATGCGCTGAATACACTTTACAGACTGCAAAATAAGGTGAAAAACAGGTTTTCTTTATAATTCATGATTATAGAAAATTCGCATAGTGTGTTTTCTATTGTTTAAGGTTGATTAAGGCGTTTGCCATAATTCAAGAATTGGGGTAATGCAGAGATGCCGGAAATACATATACTTGACAACAGCACAATAGACAAGATTGCCGCAGGTGAGGTGGTAGAGCGCCCCGCAAGCGTAGTCAAGGAGCTTGTGGAGAACGCGATGGACGCGGGTGCAAGGGCAGTCACAGTGGAAATAAAGGAAGGCGGCATTGAGTTTATCCGCGTGACAGACGATGGCTCGGGCATTGAAAAGCCGCAGGTTAAAAACGCCTTTCTAAGACACGCTACCAGCAAAATAAGCAATATATCAGACCTTTTAAGCCTGCAGAGCATGGGCTTTAGGGGAGAGGCGCTTTCAAGCATTGCGGCAGTGTCTAAGGTAGAACTTATCACCAAGACAAAGAACGATATGACAGGCATACGCTATTGTCTTGAGGGCGCAAAGGAGACGGAATATGAGGAGATAGGCGCGCCCGACGGCACGACCTTCATAGTGCGAAATCTTTTTTTCAACACTCCTGCAAGGCGCAAATTTCTAAAGACGGCAATGACAGAGGGCAGCTATGTCACTGACCTGCTTGAGCATATGGCACTTGCCAGACCTGAAATTTCCTTTAAATATATCATAAACGGGCAGACCAAATTTTTTACGAACGGCGATGACGATATGCGGGCGATAATATACCGCATTTTTGGACGCGATATTGCCAATGAAATGATGGAATTTCAAATGTCGGACAATGGCATTTCCATAAAGGGATTTTTGGGCAAACCCGTACTCAACCGCGCAAACAGAAACTTTGAAAATTACTTTGTAAACAACCGTTACATCAAGAGTAAAATAATTTCCAAGGCGCTGGAGGAGGGATATCAGTCTTATATGATGCAGCACAGGTATCCGTTTTGCGTGGTGCATATTACAGTCCCGCCAGACAGCGTGGATGTAAACGTACATCCGACTAAAATGGAGGTGCGTTTCTCAAACCAGACAGAGCTGTACAAAATAATAGCCGAGGGTATATCGGATTTTCTGGCGGGGCAGGAGATGATACCGGCTGCCACTCTGGGCAAAGACAATAAAGCCGACAGGGATAAAAAGGGTAAAAATGAGAAAATTCCTTCAGCTCCTGAGCCTTTTGAAAAAGAAAGAAGGTTGTCCGAAGCAGTCAACGCAAGCGAACGGATAATAAATATGCTGAAGGAGGACAACAACTATGGAAAACCGGGATATTCGCAATTTACACAGCAAAATCACACACATTCAAGCAATGACCGCATAGGTCAAAGCAATAAAAATAACGGAAACTTTTTCGCCGACAATAGAGCAAATAAGTCAACACAGACGACGCAGCTGCATCAGTCAACACAACCGGGAATAACGACTCCTCAAGGCATACTGCCACCGCAAGATATACCAGTACAATACGGCATGGGTACGCCGATAGTGAATAAGATAATCGGAGGCGAGAGCCGCCCTGAAAATCCTGCAAAAAATGTCATCAAGGCAAGCGAGCAGGTTTTCATCGAAAAGCCCGAACAGCTCAACTTCTTTGACGAGAAGCTTCTGACACGCGAGGCGCGGCAGGAATACAGGATTGTTGGGCAGGTTTTTGACACCTACTGGATAATCGAGTACCGCGATAAGCTGCTTGTCATAGACCAGCACGCGGCGCACGAAAAGGTCAAGTATGAGCAGATACTTAAAAAAGTGCAGGACAACGAGATTTACACGCAGACGCTTACGCCTCCTGTCGTGATAAACGTTACTCCACGCGAGGCAGGCTTGATAAAGGAATATGAAAAATATTTTGCGGAGCTTGGCTTTGTCATAGAGGATTTCGGAATGAACTCTTACGCGATACGCGGAGTTCCCCTCGACTTGTTCAGCTACAACATAAAGGAGCTTTTCGAGGAGATAGTGACGCAGATGTCGGAAAGTCCGATAAAAGGCGTGCCTGATATCATCAGGGAAAAAATCGCGTCAATGGCGTGCAAGGCGGCGGTGAAGGGTAACAATTCGCTGTCCTATGAGGAGATGGACACGCTGATAGAGCAGCTGCTGGAGCTTGATAATCCTTATAATTGTCCGCATGGCAGACCTACGATTATATCAATGTCAAAGTACGAGATAGAGAAAAAATTTAAACGGGTGTTATGATATGGCAAGCCGAAAATCAGGCAAAGGGCTAATGCCATGCTGAGTAATTGCAGCTCAATATCTAGCCTTGTCAGTCAGTTTTTTGCTGTTGCCTAAAGATGGTAGCCGGAGATAGGGGAAATTTATGAAAAAGCCACTAATAATTTTGACAGGTCCTACGGCGGTGGGTAAGACAAAGCTTTCCATAGCGCTTGCAAAGGCGCTTGACGGCGAAATAATTTCAGCCGACTCCGTACAGGTATACAAGCATATGGACATAGGCTCGGCAAAGATACGCGCCGATGAAATGAACGGCGTAAGGCATCACCTGATAGACGTGCTTGAGCCGACGCAGGATTTCAATATAGTATTTTTCCAAAAGCATGCAAAGGCAGCCATTGACGAGATATGTGCGAGGGGCAGAATACCGATAATGACGGGCGGTACAGGCTTTTATATACAGTCGGTTTTGTATGATGTCACATTCAGCGAAGGCAGCGAGGACAGCGCGCTAAGAAAAGAGCTGGAAACCTTCGCAAACGAAAATGGAGCGGAGCGTCTTCACGACATATTAAAAGAATGTGATCCTAAATCAGCAGAAATCATACACGCAAACAATGTGAAAAGGGTTATACGCGCAATAGAATATTACCGCCAGACAGGACAGAAAATATCTGAACACAACGAAGCAGAGCGCCAGAAAACCTCCGCTTACAATTCGTATTATTTTGTCCTTACCGATGAGCGTTCAAAGCTATATGAAAACATAGATAAGCGCGTTGACCTTATGCTTGCCGACGGGCTTGTTGACGAGGTAAAGGCGCTGCTTGATATGGGCTGTAAGCGCGATTCGACGGCAATGCAGGCGCTGGGGTATAAAGAGATTATCGAGTACCTGATGGAAGAAATAACACTTGATGAGGCAGTGTACAAAATAAAGCGTGACACGCGCCATTTTGCCAAAAGACAGCTCACATGGTTTAGGCGTGAGCGTGACGTGATATGGATAGAAAAGGATAAATTTGCATATGATGAGGAGAAGATGTTAAAATATATGTTAGATATTATAAAAAGCGGGTTGGAAAAAATTAAGGATTAAGGAGTATCACAAATGATTATTTCACAGAATACAGACACAAAAAGCATGTACGCAACCCTTGGCATATCGGACAGCGTGTACAAATTCAGCATGGAAATACTTGACGGCTTAAAGCCGCGCTTTGACGAGATAGACAAGACGGCAGAGTACAACCAGCTAAAGGTGTTAAAAGCAATGCAGGACAGCAAAGTAAGCGAGGCATGCCTTTTAGGCACGACAGGTTACGGCTACAATGACCTTGGGCGAGAGACCTTAGAGGCGGTATATGCCTCAATTTTTCACACAGAGGATGCGCTTGTCCGCCCGCAGATAACATGCGGCACACATGCGCTCGCGCTTGCGCTGATGAGCAATTTGCGGCCGGGCGACGAGCTGCTTTCCCCCGTAGGCAAGCCCTATGACACGCTGGAGGAGGTAATCGGTATACGCCCGTCAAAGGGCTCGCTTGCCGAGTATGGCATCACATACCGTCAGGTGAACCTGCTGCCCGACGGCGGTTTTGACTATGACAGCATCAAAAAGGCGATAAACGCAAAAACAAAGCTAGTCACGATACAGCGCTCAAAAGGCTACCAAACGCGCCCGACGCTGTCGGTAGAGCGAATAGACGAGCTCATTTCCTTCATCAAAGGCATAAAGCCTGACGTGATATGCATGGTTGACAACTGTTACGGAGAATTTGTTGAGCGCATAGAACCCACAGACGCAGGCGCGGATATGGTAGTAGGCTCTCTGATAAAAAATCCGGGCGGCGGTCTTGCACCAATAGGCGGCTATATCGCGGGCAGAAAAGAATGTGTCGAAAATGCGGCATACAGGCTTACATCTCCGGGACTTGGCAAGGAAGTCGGCGCATCACTTGGCATACTGAGAGACTTCTACCATGGGCTGTTTTTAGCTCCGACTGTTACGGCAGGCGCTCTAAAAGGCGCGATATTTGCCGCAAACGCATACGAAAAGCTGGGCTTTAAGGTAGTTCCAAACGGTACGGAAAGCCGCCACGACATCATACAGGCAGTCGAGTTTGGCTCTCCCGAGGGCGTGATAGCCTTCTGCAGGGGCATACAGGCGGCAGCGCCCGTAGACAGCTTTGTCACTCCCGAGCCTTGGGACATGCCCGGGTATGACAGCAAGGTAATAATGGCGGCAGGCGCTTTCGTGTCAGGATCGTCGATAGAGCTTAGCGCCGACGGACCGATAAAACCGCCATACGCCGTATATTTTCAGGGCGGTCTTACCTGCGAGCATGCGATATTCGGCATTATGAAAACGCTGCAGAGCGTATCGGAGGCAGGGCTTGTAAAAATATAGACAAAAAAACTGTCGAAAAAAAACTAATCTTTTTAATATACAAACTTCTTTTCGTGTGGTAATATTACTATTGGACTATGCTATGAATATACAAGGCAATTAAATATGAGTCTTTTGAAGGAGATGTACCCAAGTGACGAGCTGCCATATGACAAGTTCATGCGTATGGGGGCGCAGAGCCTGTCAGACGCGGAGCTGCTTGCTATTATGCTGCGGACAGGCACGCGCGACAAGACGCCGATTGAGCTTGGCAGGGATATTTTAAGGCTTGCGGGGGAAAAATGGGGATTATTGGGGCTCCACCATTTTTCGGTAAAGGATTTGATGCAGATACCGGGCATCGGGGAGGTAAAGGCGGTACAGCTGTTGTGCATAGCGGAGATAGCAAGGCGCATTTCCAGCATGAAGGCAAAAACAGACCTGACCTTTGACCAGCCTGAGACGGTGGCGGCATACTATATGGAAAATATGCGCCATCTTTCCACAGAAAATCTTCTCCTGGTGCTGCTTGATAACAAAAAACGCCGCATAAGCGAAAATGTCATCTCAACAGGCACTTCAAACGCCACGCTTATATCGCCGCGTGAGATATTGATACGCGCTGTACGTGAGGAGGCGGCTTATATCGTCGTGCTGCACAACCACCCGAGCGGAGATCCCACGCCCAGCAAACAGGACATGCTTGTCACACACAAGATAAAGGAAGTATCCGATTTAGTTGAAATTCCCTTGCTTGACCATATCATCATAGGGGACAACAAATATACAAGCTTTAATCAAAAAGGACTTTTATGAGAAACAGAAAGGAGTTGTTATGTTGGCTAACAACGCATACGGTATTGATTTAGGTACCAGGACAATCAAAATCTA
>CANQSB010000075.1 GCA_947626435.1 uncultured Lachnospiraceae bacterium
GTAGTTTTTCGCCACGGAATCCTGCGCCAAAATCGACGCATACGGAAATTCCTCAAGCAGCCTGTCACGCAGCTTTATCAAAATCGGCTTGACTCGCTTGAGATAATCGCTTGATCGTACTTTCATTTTAACCTCCATTAAATCTCGGCTTCCCGCCTGTTTTAATATTTTCTTCTTTATGTAGCTTACACCTGATTGTAAGGAAAAGTCAATAGGTAATCGCTGAGGGTATAATGGGGTGTTCTAAGACGTCCTATTTGTGCTGTTTAAAAAATACTTATTGGAGAGTGGTGTGGATAATGACCATATCATTGAGATTGCTTTAGATGGCATTGAAAATGAGGAGCTTAGAGAAACTCCATCATTTTTATTACACGAAATACCTGCTCTACAGCCGCAGTCATATTTTGCTCTGCATTTTCCCTTGCCATAGCTTCTTCCAGTGTTACCACATTCTGCAAAATCGGGAAAAAGGCATCTACTCCTTCGTCAATGCAGGCTGCGGCTCCTTCTCCAATGCACCCCGCAAAACACAAGACAGGCTTTCCAAATTTCTTTGCAAGCCGCGCCACGCCGACAGGAGCTTTTCCCATTGCAGTTTGACTGTCGAGCCTGCCTTCGCCTGTTATGACAATATCCGCATTTTTTATATAATTTTCTAAATGTGTTTCCTCCAGAATTATTTTAACGCCTGATTCCAAGACCGCATTGGTAAAGGTCATGAATGCAAAACCAAGACCTCCCGCAGCGCCTGCCCCCAGCATGTCAGGATTGGCGCTGCGTCCTGTCATAGCTGCAATCTGTGCGTATCTGTAAAGCCATCTGTCCATATTGCGTATTATTTCAGGTGAAGCTCCCTTCTGCGGACCGTAAACGGCGCTGCAGCCGTTGTCCCCGCAAAGCGGGTTTGCCACATCACAGGCAATCCTGAAGGTACACTGTGAAAGCTTGGGAAGCGCATGCTCGTCAGTAATCCGCACAATGTCCGCCAGTCCCTTTCCATAAGGTGAAACCTGTCTGCCGTTTTTGTCCAAAATATCATAGCCCAGCGCCTGCAGCATTCCGATGCCTCCGTCATTTGTGGCGCTTCCGCCAATACCCACGATAAAACGGTGGCAGCCTTTTTTTATCGCGTCGCGGATAACCTCTCCCACACCGTATGTGGTAGTATTCATAGGATTGCGCAGCTTTTTCGGTACAAGAGTAATGCCTGCGGCGCCAGACATCTCTATAACCGCCGTATGGGTGTCAGATAAGATGCCATAGCTGCATGATACAGGCTTTCCAAGCGGTCCTGTTACCGTTATTGTCTGTAGTTTTCCGCCCATTGTGCAGACAAGAGCCTCCACTGTTCCCTCGCCGCCGTCTGCAAGAGCGCGGACAGAAATATCCGCATCAGGATACACCCTTTTTATGCCCTTTTCGGCAGCATGCCCGGCTTCCAGCGAAGACAGGCTTCCCTTTAATGAATCCATTGCTATTGTAATCTTCATTGCACATACTCCAGTTATCAGGCACATACTGCAATTGCCTGCCATATGCCTGATATATCAATTTTTCCATATTTAGAATATAAATAATCTAAACATCAGCCAATATATATTATACATATTATACATTGCTAAACCCGCCATATGCAACCTGCATTTTTGTGTGACTTATGCGAATGACATTACCTATATATAAGTGTTTGTCTTTACTTTTTTCTTTATTTTTAGATTATGCCTTTACCTTTTCTTCTCATTTGGGTATGACAAGTAAAGGAAAAATAAGGTGTTAATTTCTATCGGACGATTTCAATTATTATAAATATTATAAAAAAACAGCACCTATAATAAAAAACGCTTCCTTTTTTTCAGAACTATACCCTCATAAAATAAAGCTGATAGCGATAATATCAAAAAATTTGAGCCTTAACAATCTGTTTTCTGCCTGCGCTGACAAAACGGGTGGAAAGCAAAAAATAGGCAAAGAAATGGAGGGAAAATATGGAAAAGGTTAAACAAGGCGGGCTGAACATCATAACCACAGACGAAAAAAACAATGTTTACTGGCAGGCGGAAAAGACGGCAATAACGCCTGTGCAGGACAGCATGTGCGTGATAAATCTGTATCCCGATATCGAATACCAGACCTTTAAGGGGTTTGGCGGGGCGTTCACAGAGGCAGCGGCGCATGTGTACAGTCAAATGGGGGAAAGCAATAAGGCAGGAATCATGGAAGCGCTTTTTGGGGAAAGCGGACTGCGCTATAACATTGGGCGCATACATATGAACAGTTGCGATTTTTCGCTTGGGAATTATGTCTATATTGACGAGGGAGACGACACGCTTGCGACATTCGACATAAGCCATGACGAGAAAGAGATAATCCCCATGATTAAAGATGCGCAGGAAAAGGCAGGAACAAAAATAGAGCTGCTCATGTCACCATGGTCTCCGCCCGCGTTCATGAAGACAAACAATGACATGAATAACGGCGGCAGCCTAAAGCCTCAATATGCGTCTGCATGGGCGGAATACTTTGTCAAATATATAAAAGCTTTCCGTAACCGTGGAATGGAAATAAAATACCTTACAGTCCAAAATGAACCGATGGCAGTCCAGACATGGGATTCCTGCATATATACGGCGCAGGAGGAAGGAAATTTTGTGAAAAGCTTTCTGGCGCCCGCCCTGATAAGAAACGGGCTTGACGATGTAGGCATATTTGTGTGGGACCACAACAAGGAGGAAGCCGTAAAGCGTTTTAGGGACGTGCTTTTTGACAAAGAAGTGGAAAGGCTTGTCAGAGGCGAGGCGCTCCACTGGTATACGGGCGACCATTTTGAGGCAATAGAGCTGCTGCGCAGGCTTTATCCTGATAAGGAAATATTTTTTACGGAGGGCTGCGTTGAGTATTCGCGCTTTGCGGATTCAGATGAAATAAAGAAAGCGGAAATGTACGCGCATGACATCATAGGAAACCTGAATGCGGGAATAAACGCGTCATTGGACTGGAATCTCCTGCTTGATGAAAACGGAGGACCCAATCATGTAGGGAATTTCTGCGCCGCGCCGATTATGGCAGCGCATGGCGGGAACATGTACGAAAAGCGTTTAAGCTACTATTATATAGGACATTTCAGCCGCTTTATAAAGAAAGGCGCAAAGCGGATAGGCTTGACAAGATACACTGATGCGGTCGAAGCGACGGCGTTTTTAAATCCTGATGGTACTAAGACGGTCGTTATACTCAATAAGACGGAAAAGGAGATACCATATACACTCAGGGAATGGGTAGAATCTGAGCAGATGTATATGGGAATCGAGCGCAGGATAGCGCCCCATTCAATACAGACTATTATCCTGCAGGCTGCGGATTGCAAAAACTAAAAAAATGACACCTTTTTAAAATTAGACGCATTTTTTTGAAGACGCGCAGACGGTATAATGCAGTTATCAACACAAAGTAATAAAGAAAAAATGAAAAATGAAACGGAGGAATTTTTATGAAAGCAAAAAAAGCAGCTTCATTGATGCTTGCAGGCGTTATGGCGATGTCACTCACAGCCTGCGGCGGTTCATCAAAAAACAGCAGTACAGACACAAAGGACAGTACGGCACAAGACAGTACGACAAAGGAAAATGCATCGGAGTCGGCGGCAGCCGACGGCGACCAGAAGCTTGTTATCTGGACATTGGCTGATGACCTTGAAGACTTTGGAAACAGGTATATGGAGCAGACAGGAGTTGCCGTAGAAACTACGGTCATCGCTCCAGAGGAATATCCTACCAAGCTTCAGACCGCGCTTCTTGGCGGCGAGACGGAGCCGGACATCGTCGTAGGAGAGCCGCAGATGCTGGAGGATTTCTTTGACCAGGGATTTTTTGAAGACTTGGATCAGTTCGGAGCTCAGGATTATGCCGATCAGATAGTGGATTATGTGTGGGAGGTAGGTCAGGACTCCAACGGGGTGCAGAGAGCAATCTCATACCAGATTACTCCCGCGGGGATTTATTATAGAAGGGATATAGCGCAGACGGTATTTGGTACGGACGATCCTGATGAAATCGGCAAGCTGTTTGCGGACTATCCCACAATTCTAGAAACAGCAAAGACCTTAAAGGATAAAGGCTACAGGATTTTCGCATCTGACAGCGAAATTAACTACTTTTCAGGAGACTCGGCATGGGTTATAGACGGAAAGCTTAATGTGGCACAGGCAAGACAGGACTATATGGATCTGTGCGTGGAGCTTTACCAGCAGGATTTGACTGCTTATGCGGCACAGTGGGCGACTCCCTGGTATATGGCTATGTCAGGTCCAGTACCTTTGCTTACGGCAGAAACGCAGTGGGGCACCGATGACATGAACATTTGGGATGAGGCGAATTTCAAGGAAGCGACGGCGGACTATGAAACGACAGAGGTATTTGCATATGGACTTCCCTCATGGGGTGTGCTTACGCTCAGGGATCACGTAGGCGATACGTCAGGCAAATGGGGCGTATGCTCAGGACCTGCATATGGCTTTGGCGGCGGTACGTTTATAGGCATATCTTCACAGTCTGAGAGAAAAGAGCTTGCATGGGATTTTGTAAAATTCTGTACGCTGAATGAAGATACGGCGGAGTGGTGGATTGAGTTTTCAGAGGGTGATACGGTTTCCCTTAAATCGGTTCTTGAGAAGCACAAGGACGATCCCAATGAAACATATGGCGGACAGAACCTCTACGCATTTTGGCTAAAACAGGCTGAGGGCATAGATTACTCCAAGGTCACAAGGTACGACAAAGGAATCGGCGACGCATGGGGCAACGCGATTTCAGCTATCAAGACAGGTGAAAAGACCAAGGATCAGGCTATAAGCGACTTTTACGATTTGGTTGAGTCAACATATCCTGATATTGAGGTAACAAGATAAGTACATAATTTATGCGGCTGCGGGCAGACGGCAAATATATGGACAGCCGCCCGCAGCGCGGTTTATGAAAGGAAAAGCTGTTATGGAAAGTAAAAAGAAAAGCATTAAGAGATATAACCGGATGGGATATCTGTTTGTACTTCCTTTCGTGATTGTGTTTTTGATTTTTAATGTATATCCTGTTTTGAGGACATTGTATATAAGCTTTACCAACATGAGGGTTTCCGAGCGTGAAAACATTATGTGGGTGTGGTTCCAGAATTACCAGAGAGTCCTTACGGATAAATTTTTCTGGAGGGCATTATGGAACACGGTCAGGATATGGGGCGTAAACATCGTATTGCAGCTAGGGCTTGCGTTTCTGCTGATGATGGTATTTTCCGACGTAAAATATAAGATGAAGGGGCTTTCGGTATTCAGGATATTGTATTATCTGCCAAACCTTATTGCTGCGACATCAATAGCGTTTCTGTTTAAGACTCTGCTTGACTGGCGCTATGGTACGTTCAACCAGATAATAAACGCGGTATACAGGCTTTTTGGAGCTTCCTATAATCCGATTAACTGGCTTGGCGATCCAAGCTATGCGGGAGTGTCCTTGTCCGTCATTCAGACATGGCTGTGGTTTGGCAATTCATTCATTATGCTTATGGCGGGCGTTCAGGGAATATCAAAGGATTATTTCGAGGCGGCAGCAATCGACGGGGCAGGCAGATGGACAATATTTGGCAAAATAACCCTGCCGCTGATAAAGCCTATCCTTATGTATGTGGCTATTACTTCGCTGATTGGCGGTCTGCAGCTCTTTGATCTGCCGTACCTTATGGCGCAGAAGACGGACGCTTCATATGAATCTGTCCAGACAGTGGTGATGTATATGTATAAATTCGGCTTTGAGACAGGCACGACGCAGATGGGCTATGCGTCTTCGGTGGCATATGTATTGTTTGCAATCATCTGTATAGTATCCGTCATACAGCTAAAGCTTTTTGGCACTAAGGAGGGGTGACTATAATGAACACGACGGGATATAAGGTTAAGAAAACCATTTTGTACATACTGCTCATAATCCTCGCGGTAACATGCCTTCTGCCGTTTCTCCTTATGTTGGTGAACGCCACGAGGAGCGGCAGTGAGATTTCAAGCTCGTTTACCCTGATACCAGGCGATAAGCTTGTTGAAAACTGGCATACGGTATTCGAGTATTTTAACCTGTTTGACGGCATGACAAACAGCCTAAAGGTGGCAGTGCCCGCGACAGTGCTGACGGCGTATTTTTCGGCGCTGACGGCTTACGGGCTTGCCGCATATGAATTTAAGGGAAATAAGCTTATTTTCGGCACGATACTTGTATTTATGATGATACCGGGGCAGCTTGGACTGATAGGCTTTTACAACCTATGTACAAAGCTTCATCTTGTCAATTCATATGTTCCGCTGATAATACCCGCGATGGCGGCGCCGGGCACAGTATTTTTCCTAAGGCAGTATGTTATGTCGGCGCTTCCGCCGTCGCTCATAGAGGCGGCGCGGATAGACGGCGCGGGCGAGCTGTATTCATTCCACAGGATAGTGCTTCCGATTATGGCGCCGGGAATTGCTACGATGTCGATTATGGGATTTATTGGAAACTGGAACAGCTATCTTCTTCCGATGATTATTCTCAACAAGAAAGATAAATTTACGCTTCCTGTCATGATGGCAAGTCTCAGGGCTTCCACGGACATAAACGCGAATCAGGGCGCGATATACCTTTCCGTTGCGATTTCCGTAATACCGATTTTGTTGGTGTTTGCGTTCTTTTCCAAGTACATTATAAGCAGCATATCAGCGGGAGCCGTAAAGGAGTAAGCAAGATGACAGACTGTCACATTTGTGGTGACAGTTGTTGTCGTTTGCACAAAAAATGTGTTATCCTATTATTGATATATGCAGATGACCGAAGCGTCGAAAGGGAAAGCTTATGTTGATGAGAAAGGCAAATGCTAAATTAAAAATAATAATAACGGCGGCAGCGTCTGTCCTTGCACTGACAGCCTGCGGCGCGGATAGCGGTGAAACTGTTGCGGACAGTGATGAGGCGGTGACGCTTGACTGGTATGTAAACTATTCGTGGTATGCCACGCCATGGGGAGAAAATGCCGTATCACGCGCGATTACGGAAAAGACAGGCGTTGACATTAATTTTATAACACCGATAGGAAACGAGAGTGAGAAGCTCAATGCCCTTATGGCGTCTGATACTCTGCCTGACCTGATTACACTTGGCTTTTGGGAGCCGCAGATTGATGAGATGATAGAAAATGATATGATATATCCTCTGAATGAACTTGCGGATGAATACGAACCGTATTTTTGGGAAGTGGCGGATGATACGGTCGTAAACTGGTATACAAGGGATGACGGCAATATATATGAATATCCCTATAATGTACCCTATAAGGTAGACACGGCAAGAAAAAGGGATTGCTTGAAATGTTTATTACCGCTAGGGGAAACAA
>CANQSB010000076.1 GCA_947626435.1 uncultured Lachnospiraceae bacterium
AGGGCGGTAAACGGCATAAGCTTTAGCGTGAGTGAGGGCGAGTTTATCGGCATAATGGGCGCGTCGGGCTCTGGAAAGACCACGCTTTTAAACTGTATAGCGACAATAGACAACGTAAGCGCAGGGCATATTTTCCTTGAGGGCGTGGACATAACAGAGCTTAAAGAAAACCAGCTTGCCCGTTTCAGGCGAGAGAAGCTTGGATTTATATTTCAGGATTTTAATCTTCTCGATACGCTTACGCTGGGGGAGAATATAGCTATGGCGCAGACCATCAATCGGACACCTGCAGACGAAATAGACAAAAACGTCGCGGAAATCGCACAAAAGCTCAATATATCAGCTCTTTTGGACAAATATCTATATGAGGTATCAGGCGGTGAGAAACAGCGCTGCGCCTGTGCGCGCGCCATTGTCAACAAGCCGCGCCTTATCCTCGCAGACGAGCCGACAGGGGCGCTTGACAGCCATTCCGCGCAGATGCTCCTTGAAACGATGAAATCCATGAATGAACAGCTTGGCGCAACGCTCCTGCTTGTCACGCACGACGCTTTCACGGCAAGCTACGCAAACCGTATTTTGTTTCTGAGAGACGGAGAAATTTTCACGGAGCTTTTAAAAGGAAATAATACGCGCAGACAGTTTTTCGGGAAAATTCTTGATGTGTTGTCTATGATATCATAAAAATTATCAGAAAGTGTTAAAGTATTTAGAATTTCCAAATGGTTCAGTCGAAATAATTAGGCGTATGCGAAACTATATTCAATAACGTAGAATTTAGACAAAATATATAAAATAAGCGGCGTCTCGCGGAGCGACCATGTACTGTATCTGTGATACAGTACATTGACGCGATTTTTATATATTTTGTCTAAATTCGGACTGTTGAGAACACATTTCGCAATTACCTACCGAAATAATAATGAAAGGGAAAAAACATATGTATATAAAACTAATTCTGAGAAACGCCATACGCTCAGCAAAGGACTACATTATATATATAATGACGCTGACACTTTGCGTAAGCATGTTCTACGCATTTATATCAATCACCAGCCGTTATTTCAAGCCCGACATCGGCGCTCAGTTCAGCCTTGAAATATTAGGAACCCCTCTCAAAGCATCTATAGCATTGCTCACGCTGCTCATGCTTTATCTTGTAAACTATGTGAACAGATATATGATAAAGCACAGAATGAAAGAGTTTGCCCTGCAGACTATTATGGGAATGGAGCGCGCTATGACATCTCGCCTTTTCCTTGCGGAAACGCTTCTTATGGGCGCGTTGTCAATCGGGCTTGGCATTGTGCTGGGCGCGTTTTTGTCGCAGCTCATCACGGCGCTTATGCTTTCATCATATGGAATGCGCTACCGCATAATGTGGACGCTTTTTCCCGATACGGCGCTGTTTTGCACGGTATTTTTCCTCATATGCTTTCTGGCGGCAGGCGCATACAATTCGTCTGTGATAAAGCGCATTCCAATCACGCAGATGCTTTCGGAAAACAGGCGCAACGAAGGCACTGTGAAAAAAAGCCGTTTTATGCCTGTTATGTCGGCGCTGTATATTGCCGCGCTTTTGTGGATGATAGACACGGCGGTATATCGTGTACTGCCGTTTTACGACAGCAGATATCCGTTTGCGGTCAAGCTTATGATGTTCGGCGTGACCGTGATGCCGATTGCATCGCTTGTGGCGGCGCTCGCGTACAGCGTTGCCGAATTTGCAAAAAACAGGAAGGCATTCCGCTTTTACGGACTTGTCGCCGTGCTTTTGGCATTTGTGCCGTTTGTGGCTGTGGCGCTGCTGCTTGTGCCGCTTGAAAAGCTGCCGTATTTTCTCCCGATAACTCAGGACACGCTGACTGTGTATCTTGCTGACATTGCCGTGTGCTTTGCCTTTGCAATCAGCGCTGTAGTGTGCCTTGCATCAGTCCTGCTTACGCGGTTGAAAAACAGGAAGCAGAGCAGCTACAGGGGTGAAAATCTGTTTTTTTACGGGCAGCTTTTGTCAACGCTCAAAACAGCGGTAAAAAGCATGTCCCTTATCGGGATCACGCTGGCGTTTTCAATAGGGATTTTTATGGCGGAGCCGCTGCTCGTGGGATGGGCAGAAGGGTATCTTGAAATGCGCTCGGTATTTGATGTGCAGATATGCTCGTTCCACAATCAGGCGGAGACGATAGAGGATATTCATATGGACAGCTATGACGAATGTACGAGTTTTTTGGAGGAGAGGGGCGTAGAGCTTGCGGAGAATGTATTCGTGGTAAAGTATCTGCCGCTTGCCAAGGATTTTCACAACCGCAAGAAATACGACTTTCCTGTCGGGGCGATTTCGCTCTCGGATTACAATGCGCTGAGAAAAATGCAGGGCGAGGAGGCGGTAAGCCTTGGAGAGAGCGAGTTTTTGATGCAGTGGCGGCAGATTGCGGATTATGATACGGCGTTGGAGTACGCGGATGCGCACGGCACAGTGGAAACCGACGCGGGAAAGCTTACGCTTGCCGAGGACGGGATATATTACGCGCCTTTGGGGGAGTCCATTTACAACAGTTATACAGACGTGCTTTATGTGTTTCCCGACAGCGTCTGCGGCAGGCTTTTGCCTGTATCGGGCAATCGTTTTATGATGGCAAAGGAGCCGATACCGTATGAAACGGCGGCGGCGCTGGAGGAATTTTTCAGGCAGAAATATGGCGATGATTTGGCATTTGATTATATTATCCGCACGCGGAGCGAGCAGATGAGCACGGGAATAGCGACAAATTTCACGCTGAAGCTTGCAATGATTTACGGCGCGGTTATCCTTATGCTTAGCTGCGTGACGATACTTGCGCTGCAGCAGCTTTCGGAGGCTGACCGCTTCGGGTACCGCTTTGATGTGCTTAAAAAGCTGGGCGTGCCGAGGGAGCGGATAAACGGGCTTATTATGAAGCAGATTGCGTTTTGGTTTGGGCTGCCCGTAGCGGCGGCTGTCGTGGCAGCAGGAGTTTTTGAGGTTTTTGTCTGCGCAAGCTTTTGGACACAGGTAAAGGCGTATATCGGCGCGGGGGCGTTGCTTTCGCAGCTCTGCGCGACAGTCGTGATACTGGCGGCGCTGCTTGGGTGCTATTTTATGGCGACGTGGATTTTGTTCAGGCGGGCGGTGGAGTAAAGGTGAATGGGAACGATATTTCATTTTGGGTATCGTGATTGGTATCGTCGGCATTATCGGGGGGATTTATAAATAGCGTTCAACTCGTCAAGTATGGCTTCCTTGGACTTGTTATGAATGCCGATCTGTTTCAAATCAACATCCTCTGATCGCATTCGTTCTGTGAATTCACCTATATCAGCTCTGATCGCGTCCGGTATGTAGGTAAGTGGGGGCATATTAGGATCAAGAAGCTCTGTTAAGCGAAATACGTCGTTCTTGTGTTTCCGTATATTCCGGCTGTCAACCTGTTCGCCCTCCGACTTTCTGTGCGACAGGTCCAGCCACGCCCTTGCCTTGAACGGGATCAAATACGGCGCAGAGAGTACGGTAACACCTGAAATCTGAATTTTTCCCTGCCGCAAGAATTCATAATAATCCTCGTCCAGAAGAATTGCCGATAAGCTTGACACATCTCCATCTATCGGAAGTGGAGAAAGCACTGCATCTTCCGGCAGGATGATGGTATCCGGCTTCCTTGTAAATAATTCTATCATAGCAGGATACTCTTTTGACTGTGGATTTGTGAAACGATATAATTGGGACTTACCCGTACTTTTATTCCGATGTTCGTATCCGGCGGCAATAATATACTTCCAGAATCTGTCGCCAAAGGCAATATTTACTGCTTCTATAATCAAAACAAGATCAATATCCTTTGTGGCTCGAAAATCCAGACCTTCCTCCATCATCAGTAGATCACATGCCGTACCACCGATAATGACATATTGCTCCTCGTATCCACGAAACCATTTCCTGAAATTTTCAATTCCTCTTACCATCTATTTCTCTCCATACATTAGCCAACATTTCTTCTACAGCTTCTTCTATTCTTTCACCTGTGTCTTCTCTAAGCGCTAAAGCGAGGGAAAGTCGGTCAACACTTTCCCCATTGCTCAGTTTTTCGGGATCGTATCGCCAAAGCTCCACTGCACACTGATCCTCCGAATTTTGTAACTTGCCCGATGCGTTTTTTTCCCATGCTGTGATACTCTTTGCAGCATAACATTCTATGGCAGGCGGATTTAGCATCGAATACTCAGAGAGTGCCGAGTATCCGCTCATGAGCAGTTTTTCTCTTATTTCCGTTTTAGGCACATAAATAGTTCTCTTGATAGGATTGACCAGATAACTTTTTGCCGCTTCAAAAAGTTCCTGTGGTTTTTTTTCGGAATAAATAACCTTCTGTACACCCCGTCTTTCTGTTTTTACCAGACCAAAAGCTTCAAGCTGTCTGGATGCTCTGGAAATAGATGTTGCTGTAAAAAAAAGCGCGTCTACGGCATCGCTTGTCAACAGTTCTCCGCAGCCATGATAAACATAGTAAAGAAACAATAGCTGCGCTGATGGAAGAATTTCTGTAATCTCAGTATTCTCTGCGTCAGCACGCTGCTGCAGATAAACCGCCATAAACGGCAGATAGATTTGTTTGCCATCCACGACAAACGGAATGTGGTCACGCAAAAGATATTTCTTCTGGCGGTAAGTGAGATGATCCAATACAAGTACGGCTGATGCATCATCCGTCGCCGCCTGTATTCTTTTCAGATGCTTTTTTATAACATCAATAGCATCCAACTCCGTTTTCGGATAAACAAAAACCGCTTTTTTGCCATCAAGAGATACTTCTTGTAAACGATACCTAGCGTGAATATAATTGGGAACCCCTATTATTTCATCATTACCATATACAACACGAATCCCAAGTACAGATTTAAGATACTCCATCATTACCGCCCTTTCTTTACTTCAATTAGTATTATAACTTATTTTGAGTTAAAAGTAAATATTAAAGTTGTAATAAGTATTAAAATTGCAATTTGCGATTTTTGAATTGTATGTATATAATAAAATTTAAAATATATATCAACTAGGGAAAGGAAAAGCAATGAAATGAACAAAATCTTAGTCATAGACGATGATATAGCACTATGCGATTTAATCAAAAGAAATGCCCTGTTGGAAAACATGGCAGCAGACTGCTGCTATTCCGGCAAATCAGGTCTGGAACAATTAAAAAAGACAGACTATCAGCTTGTCATACTTGACGTAATGATGCCGGGCTGTGACGGCTTTGAAACATTGGAGCAAATCAGGCAGGAAAATACTCTGCCTATCTTAATGCTTACCGCTAAAAATGACAACGCTTCAAAAGTGCGCGGATTGCGGGCGGGAGCTGATGACTATCTGACAAAGCCCTTTCATATGGACGAACTGATGGCTCGAATTACTTCTCTGATACGCCGTTATATACGCTTTGGCGGGAAAGAAGGGCAGGCACAGATTCTTGAATTTGAGGGGCTTACAATCAATATTGAAGAACGCAGCATTACATCGGTCAACGGGACTTTTGAGCTGCCGCCGAAGGAATTTGACATTCTCCTGCTTCTTGCAAAAAATCAGGGAAAGATTCTGACAAAGCAGCAAATTTATGAAAAAGTATGGGGAGAAGATTATGTATATGATGACAGTAATATCATGGCGATTATAAGCCGTCTGCGGAAAAAGGCGGAAGAAAATTCCGGAAATCCGAAATACATACAAACGGTAAAAGGAATTGGCTACCGTTTCAACAAGGAGGTATGACCGTTGTATATGGAAATGAAAATTATGATTGCGCTTGGAACAGCCATTGTCCTTTTTGCAGTTTGCGGTTCCATTCATATCGTCCGGCGTGTGAAAAGGCAGATTTTAGAAATGACTGCCGTTTTGGAGGATGTAAAAAACGGTAATGGAAACAGGCGTATTTTGTCAGAAACCCATGAGCTTACAGCTCCTCTTGCTTATGTAATCAACGATATTATCCTGTCCTATGAAAACAGGCTTTCCGCCTATCGTCAGACAGAAGAAACGAACAGGCAGCTTATGACGAGCCTTTCCCATGATGTAAGGACGCCCCTAACCACCCTGATTGGATATTTGGACGCTGCACATAAGGGAGTTGTTCAGGGGAAAGAGCGTGACGACTATATAGAAACCGCCTGCCGGAAAGCCCACGACTTAAAAGAATATATCGATGTCCTTTTCGACTGGTTCAAGCTGGGCTCCGATGAATTTTCCATGAATATTCAGCCTGTCGATTTAACAGAGCTGACACGAAACATATTGATCGACTGGATACCAATATTTGAGGATACAAAGATAGACTATACATTTGACATTCCGGAGCAGCCTTTTCGGGTACAGATCGACCCGGACGGGTATATGCGGATACTAAACAATTTGATACAGAATGTAATTTCCCACAGCCACGCAGATGAAATCGAAATTACCTTATCTGGACAAGGCGGGAATATAAGAATTCTTTTGTCAGATAATGGAGTAGGAATTGGCAGGGAGGACTTGAAGCATATTTTTGAAAGGCTTTATAAATGCGATAAAGGGCGGTCTGAAAAAGGAAGCGGTCTTGGTTTGTCTATCGTACATCAGCTTGTAGAAAAATTAAGCGGAACTGTAACGGCAGACAGCGAACCAGGAAAAGGAACTGTCTTCACCCTGCTTTTTCCTCTGATGGATTCAGAATCACTGCAAGGTTAATGCAAGGTTTGCGCAAGGTTAATGCAAGGTTAGTGTGATAGAATAACAGACATGAATACGAGGAGGTTTAGCAATGAGCAACTATGTAATTGAAACGAAAAATCTTACAAAACAATATGGAACGCAGAAAAGTGTTGCCGCTCTGAATATCCATGTCCAAAAAGGTCGCATCTGATACGTTTTGTCATGGGTGTTTAAGAAATTTTTTCGCTATCATTCAAAATAAGCCGCTTGATTTTGTCGCTCATGGTTTCTTTGCTCGTTT
>CANQSB010000077.1 GCA_947626435.1 uncultured Lachnospiraceae bacterium
ATTATAATTTAAAATCAAATAAAAGAAAAGATATTTTTACAAAGTGTAATGATTGTGATATACTTATTTATGAATTACAGTCGAGGGATTACTACCTAAACATTAAGGAGGAAAATTTAATGGACTTATCTGAAATAAGGCTTGAGCTTGACAAGATAGACGAGCAGATAGTTAAGCTCTATGAGGAGCGCGTGGAGCTGTGTAAGCAGGTTGCCGATTACAAGATAAAAACAGGCAAGCGCGTATTTGACAAAGAGAGGGAGCAGCAAAAGCTTGACACGCTCAGCGCCCTTACCCACAGTGATTTCAATGCCCAGGGAGTACGCGAGATATTTGAACAGATAATATCAATCAGCAGAAAGCTGCAGTACCAGATACTTGCCGAGCACGAAAAGGCAGGCAAGCTTTCGTTTATAGAGATGAATGACATAGATTTTAAAAAGTGCCGCGTAGTCTTTCAGGGCGCGGAGGGCGCGTATTCACAGGCGGCAATGCTTAAATATTTCGGTGACGAGGTAAACTGTTTCAAGGTAGATACCTTTAGGGATGCTATGCTTGCCATTGACGAGGGCAGCGCGGATTTTGCGGTCCTTCCGATAGAAAATTCCTCTGCAGGTATGGTAAGTGAAATATACGACCTGCTTGTTGAGTTTGAAAATTACATAGTAGGTGAGCAGATTATAAAGATAGAGCACTGCCTTTTAGGAGTGGAGGGTGCGACAAAGGACGATATCACTACCGTATATTCCCACCCGCAGTCGCTTATGCAGACCGCGCATTACCTGCAGGATAAGGGCTGGCAGCAGATAAGCATGAAAAACAACGCTTTTGCTGCGAAAAAAGTCGCAGACGACAAGGACAAAACGCAGGCAGCAATCGCAAGCGAAACGGCGGCAAAAATCTACGGCTTGAATGTACTTGAAAAAGGGATAAACGATTTAAAGGAAAATTCGACGCGTTTTATCATAGTCACAAACCAAAAGGTATTTTCAAAGGAGGCGACAAAGATAAGCCTCTGCTTTGAGGTAAACCACGAGAGCGGCGCGCTCTACCACGCGCTTTCGCATCTGATTTACAATGGTTTAAACATGACAAAGATAGAGTCGAGACCGCTTGAGGGTAGAAACTGGGAGTACCGCTTTTTCCTTGATTTTGAAGGGAACATGGAGGACAGCGCCGTGAGGAACGCGCTCAGGGGACTTCGCGAGGAAACGCGCAATATGAAGATACTTGGCAATTATTGATTTTGATTTATGTTATGAAATAAAAAGGGTGAGATTATGGCGTACAGGACTTTTGCCGCGATTGACATAGGCTCTTATGAGCTTGCCATCAAAATTTTTGAGATTTCAAGTAAAAACGGGATAAAGGTTATCGACCACATAATGCACAGGATAGAGCTTGGCACGGATTCGTATTATACGGGCAAGATTAGCAGCGAGCGCATTGACGAGCTGTGCAGGAGATTGAGCGAATTTACAAACGTGATGGAGTCGTACAAGGTTGACGATTACAAGGCATACGGCACGAGCGCCATAAGGGAGACAAAAAATTCCGTGATACTTCTCGACCAGCTTCGGACACGCACGGGCATAAAAATCGAAGTCCTCAGCAACTCGGAGCAGCGTTTTCTTGATTACAAGTCTGTGGCGTCTAAAGGGCAGGCATTCCAGGACATAATAGGCAAAAGCACGGCATTTATCGACATAGGAGGCGGCAGCATACAGCTTTCACTTTTTGACAGGGAAAGCCTTGTCACCACGCAGAATATGCGCCCGGGCGTACTCCGTATGCGTGAGGAGCTCACGAGCATATCACACCGTTCATACCAGCTTGAAGATTTGGTTGAGGAGATGTTGTGCGAGCGTTTTGAGAGCTTTATGAAAATGTTTGTGGGCGATAAAAAAATCCAGAATGTTATCCTCATAGACGATTATGTCTCGCGTGTGCTCCAAAAGAGCGCGTTTAAGTCGGACAAAAAAGGGTATATAGAGGCGAAGGACTTTATAGCGCTGGTGGACTCTCTAAAGGCGCGCAAATCGCGTGAGATTGCGGAGGCGTTAAAAATTTCCGAGGAAAATATACAGCTTCTGCATTTGTCGGCGCTTATGCTCAAATATATGCTTAACGAGCTTGACGCGCAGCTTTTGTGGGTGCCTGGGGTGAGCATATGCGACGGCATGGCGTATGAGTATGCCGAGAAAAATAAGCTTTTCAGCGATACGGATAAGTTTGTGGTGCATGATTTTGAACAGGATATACTGGCGTGCGCAAGAGATATAAACCGCAGGTATTCAGGCATAGAGCGCAGGACAAATGAGCGCGAGGAGCTGTCGCTTGCTATTTTCGACCATATGAAAAAGCAGTGCGGTCTTTCAAAACGCGACAGGCTTCTGCTGCAGTTGGCGGCAATTTTAAGCGAGTGCGGAAGATACATAAGCCTGTCGAACGTGGGAATGAGCGCCTACAATATTATAATGGCGACGGAGATTATCGGTTTGTCGCATCTTGAAAGGGAGATTGTGGCAAACATAGTAAAATATATAACGGAGCGTTTTGAGTACAACGAGATTTTAGGGCGCGTCACGACGCTTGACAGGGAGGCTTATCTGAAAATAGCAAAGCTTACGGCGATACTTAGGCTTGCCGAGGGGATTGACATCAGCCACAAGGGAAAGTGCGATAAGATAAAGCTTGCAAATAAAGGCGAAAATATGGTGATTACTGTGGAGACAAACGCGGATATGACCTTGGAGCTTGGATTTTTTTCAAGGTGCGGGGCGTTTTTTGAGGAGGTATTCAATATCAAGCCTGTACTAAAACAGAAGAACAGTGATTTGTAATAATATGGAGATAGTGTGAAAAATAAATTTTTTCACATGCAAATTTATGATTAGGGCATAAATTCGCAGATGCATCAGGAATGGGGGATTAAAATGGAAGAGATAGATTACAGCAGACCTGAATATTATCTCAACAGGGAGCTGAGCTGGCTTGCGTTCAACAGCCGCATACTTGGCGAGGCGCGCGACAAGAGCATACCTCTTTTTGAACGGCTTAAATTTTTGAGCATTACGGCGTCAAATCTTGACGAATTTTTTATGGTAAGGGTGGCGTCGCTAAAAGATTTGGTGAATGCGGGCATTACTAAGCCTGATATTTCGGGGCTTACGCCGCTGCAGCAGCTTGATAAGGTGAATGCGGCGACGCATGAGTTTGTGGGTATGCAGTATTCGGCATACAACAAATCGCTATTGCCGCTTCTTTCGCAGAACGGGCTTATGGTGGTGGAGTACCACGAGGAGCTTACAGATAAGGACTGTGCTTTTGTTGACAGATATTTTCAGGATTATGTCTATCCCGTGCTTACGCCTATGGCGGTGGATTCGTCGCGTCCGTTTCCGTTAATCAGAAACAAATCGCTGAATTTGGGCGCGCTTGTATCGAGAAAGACAAAAGGCTCGGCGAGAAAGCTTTTGTTCCACAAAAAGGCTGTGCAGGGCAGGGAGCTTGAATTTGCGACTGTCCAGGTGCCGAGCGGCATACCGCGCATCGTGGAGCTGCCAAGCGCTGAAGACGGCACAAAGCGCGTGATGCTTCTCGAACAGGTGATAGAGCGCAACATGGATAAGCTGTTTTTAAACTATGACATAGAGTGCGTATTTCCGTTCAGAATTATGAGAAACGCGGACTTTTCGCTTGCCGAGGAGGACACTGAGGACCTGCTAAAGGAGATGGAAAAGCAGCTGAAAAAAAGGCAGTGGGGGCAGGCAATCAGGCTCGAGGTAGAGGACGGCATTGACAAGCGGCTGCTCGACATTATCAAAAAAGAGCTTATGATTGACGAGAGGGACATTTACAATATCCCCGGTCCGCTTGACCTTACTTTTCTTATGAAAATGTATGCGTTGCCAGGCTTTGATGCGCTTAAGATAGAGCAGTATGTGCCGCAGCAGGTGCCTGAGCTGCCTGCGGGAGTTGATATATTTGAGCAGATTAAAAAGCATGATATTCTGCTGCATCATCCGTATCAGACGTTTACGCCTGTGGTGGATTTCATAAAGCAGGCGTCGCGCGATCCGAATGTGCTTGCGATAAAGCAGACGCTATACCGCGTGAGTGGCAATTCGCCGATTATTGCGGCGCTTGCGCAGGCGGCGGAGAACGGCAAGCAGGTGTCTGTGCTTGTGGAGCTGAAAGCGCGCTTTGACGAGGAGAACAATATTGTCTGGGCGAAGATGCTTGAAAAGGCGGGCTGCCATGTAATATACGGTCTTGTCGGATTAAAGACGCATTGTAAGATTACGCTTGTGGTGAGGCGCGAGGAGGAGGGCATACGCCGCTATGTTCATCTTGGCACGGGCAACTACAATGACGCTACGGCAAAGCTTTATACAGACCTTGGGCTTTTGACTTGCGACGAGGCGATTGGGGAGGATGCTACGGCTGTGTTCAATATGCTTTCGGGGTATTCTGAGCCGCTGGGGTGGAATCATCTTGCGCTTGCGCCGCTGTGGTTAAAGGAGAAGTTTCTTTATCTTATAAACCGCGAGAAGGAGAATGCGGAGAACAAGCGGCCTGCGCGGATTGTGGCGAAGATGAATTCATTGTGCGATCCTGATATAATAAAGGCGTTTTATGAGGCGGCTGCTGCGGGCGTGAGGATTGAGCTTATTATACGCGGGATTTGCTGCTTGAAGACGGGGGTTGAGGGGACTAACGGAAATATTGAGGTGCGGTCGATTGTCGGGAATTTTTTGGAGCATGCGCGTATCTTTTATTTTGAGAATGGGGGGAGTTCGGAGCTTTATATGGGGAGTGCGGATATGATGCCCAGGAATTTGGAGAGGCGTGTGGAGATATTGTTTCCGATACTTAATCCTGAGCTTAAGGAGAAGGTTTGGCATGTGCTGGAGGTGCAGCTTAGGGATAATTTGAAGGCGCATTTTTTGCGGGCTGATGGGACTTATGCTAAGGTGGATAAGGAGTTGGTGACGAAGGAGAATGCGTGTTGTGCGCAGGAGGAGTTTTGTCGGGAATATAGGGCTGAGGCGGCTATGTTGGAGAAAGAACAGAGGCAGGCTAGGGTGTTTAAGCCGGAGTATAAGCAGGAGTAGTGTGTGGAGGGGGATGTGTTCTAAGGCGGACGAAGGCAGCTAATATACTGTCTGCGCGCGAGTCTGCGGGAGCCGGATTTTCTAATGCGGGCACTTTAGGTGTTATAAGGCGGCGGGGCCGCCGAGAGGCGACGTCCGTGTCGCCGCTCGGCTAAAATTGGCGTCCATGCCAATTTTGCCCCTGGGTGTTCTCGCCCGCATAAGAAAATCCGACTCCCGCAGACTAGGCGCTTAGACAGTATATTAGCTGCCTTCTGGGTGTTGGAAAGCCGTTTTGGTGGGTGTTTGTTTTTTGAGAATAGTGATGGTGGTGTTTGATTAAAAGGTGCAGAGCTTTCTTTGAATTTTAGGGTTGTGGCTATTTTTTATTTATTTTTGTTTTATTTTTTACATTTGAGTTTACAAATGTTTTGGCATATGTTATGTTGATATGGTATTTGAGTGAGGCGGGATTTTTATAATAAATCTTTTTCATCTTATGTTTCTGAGGTGTAAAATAAAAGGCAGGCGTTTAATCTTATAACCTTGAAATCTCCAACCGTAGATGATATATTAAAGTTACAGAAAGGCATAATTTAATTGATGAATGAAGAAATAATACAGCTTATAGACACAATGGACGGCAGGCAGAAGTATGACGCGATGTGCAAGGCGTTTTTCAGGTATCGCGAGGCTATTGCACCGATTTTGAAGGAGGTAGTCGCTGAATTTAAGGATTGTACGAATGATGAGATAATCGCGCTGATAGACGCGGATTCGATAAGCCTGTCAGACACAGTAAGCGATCTGCCGTTGCGTATAAAGGATGCGGGTACGGAGATGACTTCGCCGACGGATAAGACTATTTACTATGATTGCCGTTTTAAGGCGAAAAATCCTAAGCTTTCAAATGAGATGATTTGCATAATGCTGCATATAAATTTTGAAGTACACAACGACTATAATGTAAGATACCCGATAACAAAACGCGGTACATATTATGTGGCAAGGGAAATCTCGTCGCAGCTTGGCATACTTACGGAAACGACAGACTACAACAGGCTGGAAAAAGCCTACAGCATATGGGTTTGCAATGAAAACATACCTGAAAAGCTGCAGAATACAGTGACGAGGTATCATTTTTTAAAGGAAGATCTGATAGGATATACAGATGAGCCAATAGAAAACTATGACTTAATGGAGGTAGTGATAATCAGGCGCGGCAATAAAACAGCCGATTGCGATATATTCAAATACTTAAATGCGGTATTTGCGTCAGACAAGGAGAATATTCAAAAGTACATAGACATGGACAGAAATCCGCAAATTCGAGAGGAGGTCGATAAGATGAGCGGAATGGGGCAGACTATATATGACAGAGGGATAGAAAAGGGAATAGAACAAGGCATTATGCAGGGGATTATTAAAATGGGACATGATTTAAATCTGTCAGATAGCGAAATCATAAAGCAGCTTCAGGCACAGCTTGGCACATCGCTTCAAAAGGCGCAGGAGTATCTGGATAAATTTGGCGGGCAGACGGGTTGAAATAAAATTTAAGTTTGGCAGTTTGCATTTTGGCGGCATGGGAGGGTTATGGCGGATTTAAAGCGAGAATGTGATGTTTTGCGTATAGATGTGAGCAAGAGCGAACGCGTGAAAAGTGACAGCATATCGCGCGGCAATCAAATTAAATGGAAAAAGGGTAATTT
>CANQSB010000078.1 GCA_947626435.1 uncultured Lachnospiraceae bacterium
CACCATGCCTTTCTTGTTATTTTTTTCACACACCTATTATATTTTATACGATAAATCGCATAATTTCAAGACAATTTGCAAATCTACAGCAAAACTATATAACAGTTCATCAGCACTCTTTGTAAAACTGCATCAGCGCGCTTTCATTCAGCTTGCGTCTATCTTACAAAACAGCAAAAACTACATTAAACCTACTCAAAAAAATCCGCAAGCCGATACTCACCTTCATTCGTCTTATATGCCCTGTACAAATCCCCCGTATCGGCGCTTACGGCATATATATTGCCTGTGTCTACTGCCTGACCTGTTAAGTCAATATATTCCTCATAAAAAATGTAATAAATAACCTGCTCTACCTCCGCCACTGTCTGAACCCTGTAGCGGTTTACTCCTTCTTTATTTGGCAAATGGCCGTCTATGTCACTTATTTTCCCTATTGCGTAAAGATTATTTACAAGCACCTGTACCGCCAGCGTATCTGAAAAATTCACATCGCCGCCAAGTCCAAGCTGATATGTACGTTTTACCGTCTCGCTCTCAAGCCCTTTATTGTCATATGCTATAAATGCAAAATTGCTTATGCCATACGGCATCTCAATAGGTCCCGAATACCTTCGGCTATCCTTTGTAGGCGCTGTTCCGTCTGTGGTGTAATATATTTTTGTATCATTGTTGTGGTACACCTCGATAAGCGACGGCTTACTGTACATGCCGCTGTCAAGGCTTACCTTCGGCTCTGCCGGCGCTGAAAGGCTTATATAATAATTCTGCGTCACTATATCGCTGCTTATTCCGTACATATTTACAAACATAGTCTTTATGGTATACTCGCCTGATTCAAGCAAAATAGGCGTTTCATATACCATCGAATTGCTGGTCGGCGCAGAACCGTCAAGCGTATAATAAATAATCCCTTCCGTATTGCCGCTCAATGTTATTGATATAAGCTCATCGTATGTACCGCCCTGCTTATTGAAAACAGGCGCAAGCGCCGTATATTTGTTGTATTTTGAGACGATTCTCTGTATGCCGCAGCTTTTTAAAAGCATGCCCATCTCCTCATATCTGCCCTGCCGCTCATACTCGCCAAGCAGCAAATCATATGCCTCATCCATGCGCCCTTCATCTGTGTCTATGGCAAGCATCTCCTCCAAAACAGATGTCATTCCCTCATATTGACCGATATGGTCATAGCATTCTGCAAGCAAAAGCCAGCTATCCAAATCCTCAGAATTTCTTGCCAATGCCTGCTCCAAATGACTTGTCGCCTCCGTGTAATTATTTTTCTCTATGCACGACAGCGCAAGCTCATACTGATGCTCATAGGAATTGTTCCTGTTATTATTTGCCGCTGACACGGCTATTACTGATATTCCTATCACAAGCACCACAAATACCACGGCGACAAAAATCCTTGAATTGCGCAGCAAATTCAGCAGCCCTCTCGGAAGATAGTCGCGCAGCTCCAGCTTAATGTCGTCGCCCTCGTCAAAATCACCATAAATATCTTCCTCATTCGTCTGCGCCTCAAGCTCCTCCGCCATCGAGCTTATCGACTCTGATAGCGTGGCTTCAAGCTCTATGTCAAAGTCGGGCACAATATTGACCTCTGCGCCGCACACCTCGCACAGAAGCTTGCCCTCCTCAATTTCATTTCCACAT
This sequence comes from uncultured Lachnospiraceae bacterium, assembly GCA_947626435.1. GTDB lineage: Bacteria > Bacillota > Clostridia > Lachnospirales > Lachnospiraceae > COE1. The sequence continues at coordinate 1,663 of CANQSB010000078.1, forward strand.
TTAGGACACTTCACGCCGTAATCCCCCATCCCGCTCCCACGGCTTCTAAAATGAAAAGCTGTAACAATTCCGTCCTTCTATCAAAATAAGCCTGTAATAACTCCGTCGTCAGTAACATCAATATTGTATGCGGCAGGATTTTTCGGAAGTCCTGGCATTGTCACCACGGCTCCCGTAAGCGCGACTACAAAGCCTGCGCCCGCCGACACATAGACTTCCCTTATATTCATCGTAAATCCGCTCGGACGCCCAAGCAGGCTTGGATCGTCTGACAGCGAATACTGGTTCTTTGCCATGCATACGGGAAGCTCTTTGTAGCCAAGCGCCTCAAGCCTCTCAATCTGCTTTAGTGCCGACGGCGCAAACGCCACATCTCCCGCCCCGTATATCTCCTTTGAAACTATCTCTATTTTCTCACGTATGGAAAGCTTTGTGTCGTAAATCGGCCCAAAATGGCTTTCCTTTGTTTCAAGCGTATTTATGACTGCATTGGCAAGCTCTATCCCGCCCTCGCCGCCTTTTTCCCATACTCTTGAAAGCGCAAATTCGCACCCCATATTTCTGCAGAAATCCTCGACGAATTTAAGCTCCGCCTCAGTGTCTGTCACAAAAACATTCAGAGTGACTACCACAGGCACTTTATATTTATGTAAATTTTCAATATGCTTTTCAAGATTTGATATGCCGCGCTTTAAGGCTTCAAGGTTTTCCTCGTTTAAATCCGCCTTTGCCACGCCGCCATTGTATTTAAGCGCGCGCACTGTAGCCACAAGCACAGCCGCATCAGGAAAAAGCCCCGCCTGTCGGCACTTGATGTCAAAAAACTTCTCCGCGCCCAAATCCGCGCCAAAGCCAGCCTCTGTCACCACATAATCCGCCATTTTAAGCGCCGCCTTTGTGGCGCGCACGCTGTTGCAGCCGTGCGCGATATTGGCAAAAGGTCCTCCATGCACTATAGCGGGCGTATGCTCAAGCGTCTGTATCAGATTAGGCTTTATGGCATCCTTTAACAGCGCCGCCATAGCTCCCGTCGCCTTGATCTGTCCCGCCGTGACTGCCTCGCCGTCATAATTGTACGCCACTACCATTCTGTCAAGCCTGCGCTTTAAATCCTCCATGTCCTCGGCAAGACAAAGCACCGCCATTATCTCAGACGCAACCGTTATCACAAAATGATCCTCGCGCACGAAACCGTCAAGCTTGCTGCCCATGCCGACCACTATGTTCCTAAGCACCCTGTCATTCATATCAAGGCAACGTTTCCACACAATCTGGCGCGTGTCAATATTCAGCTCGTTTCCCTGCTGTATATGGTTGTCAAGCAGCGCTGCGCAGAGATTGTTGGCTGATGTAATCGCATGAAAATCGCCCGTAAAATGAAGGTTTAAATCCTCCATAGGCACGACCTGCGCCATACCGCCTCCTGCCGCTCCGCCCTTTATGCCAAAGCACGGGCCAAGCGACGGCTCCCTGAGCGCAATGACAGCCTTTTTGCCAAGCCTGCCAAACGCCTGTCCCAACCCCACGCTTGTGGTGGTCTTGCCTTCTCCCGCAGGAGTAGGGTTTATCGCCGTCACAAGTATAAGCTTACCGTTTTTATTATTTTTTATCTTATCTAAATATTCCTCCGAAATTTTAGCCTTGTACTTGCCATAAAGCTCTATATCGTCCTCCGTCATGCCAAGCTTTTCTGCAATCTTAGTAATCGGAATAAGCTCAGCCTCCTGAGCAATCTCAATATCTGTTTTCATAATAACCTTTCCCCCTTGTCACCCGCAGGCAGCCCAAATAATAATGAAAAGCAACCAAACAGCCGAAGCATAAATACATCATATGCCTGTTAATGACTATACCACCAAAACGCCTGATTTGTCTATTAAATCAGGCATTTTCCTCAATATAATTTTCAAACTGCTCCATGCTCATAAGAATTTTCCTTGGCTTTGTGCCTTCCTCTGCGCCTACCACTCCTGCCTCCTCCAGCTGATCCATGATGCGCGCCGCCCTGTTAAAGCCTATTTTAAACACTCTCTGGAGCATGCCTATTGAAGCCTTGTCCTTTTCTATGACAAATTTGCCTGCCTCCGCAAAATATGCGTCGAAACCGCCCGCGCCGCCTGAACCTCCAGATGATGCGCCCGCGCCCGAACCCTGCATATTTTTAATTTTGTTTTCTATGTCCGTGTCATATGAAATATTTCCAAGCATCTGATTTTTGAGGAAATCCACCACATTTGACACCTCGGAATCAGACACAAAAGCGCCCTGCACACGCGTAGGCTTTGACAAGCCCTGCGGGTAAAACAACATATCGCCCTTGCCAAGCAGCTTCTCCGCGCCGTTCATATCCAGTATTGTCCTCGAGTCCACTCCGCTTGAAACACTGAATGCGATACGGCTCGGCATATTTGCCTTTATTAAGCCTGTGATAACGTCCACTGACGGCCTCTGCGTCGCTATTACCAGATGTATGCCGCACGCCCTCGCAAGCTGCGCCAGTCGGCAGATGCTTTCCTCTACTTCTCCTGATGCGACCATCATCAAATCAGCAAGCTCGTCTACTATAATAAGTATCTGCGGCATCTTTTTAAGCGGCTCTCCGTCTGATGAAAGCTTTCCCTCCTCGGCTGCTTTGTTGTAGCCTGCCAAGTCCCTCACGTTTAAATCCGCAAACTTCTTGTACCTTTCCTCCATTTCGACCACGCCCCAGTGAAGCGCCGCCGAAGCCTTCTTTGGGTCTGTGACAACGGGTATCATAAGATGAGGTATGCCGTTATACACACTAAGCTCCACTACCTTCGGATCTATCATAATAAGCTTTACGTCTGCAGGATTTGCCTTGTAGAGAATACTCATAATAATAGTGTTTATGCATACTGATTTTCCCGAGCCCGTAGCTCCCGCTATAAGTACGTGCGGCATTTTCGCTATGTCCGTCACTACCACCTGTCCCGCAATGTCCTTGCCTACCGCAAAGCACAAATTGGACTTAAAATTCTTAAAGCTGTCCGACTCCAGCAAATCCCTGAAAGCTACGGGAGAAGTCTCCTTGTTCGGCACTTCGATGCCTACCGCCGCCTTACCTGGTATTGGCGCTTCTATTCTTATGTCTGTGGCGGCAAGGTTAAGCTTTATGTCGTCCGCAAGCCCTACAATCTTGCTGACCTTTACGCCCTGTTCAGGCTGCATTTCGTATCTTGTGACTGACGGGCCTTGACTTATATCAGTGATAGTTACCCTTACGCCGAAAGTCTGCAAGGTCTGCTGCAATCTGAGCGCCGTTTCCTTTAATTGACTGGACGAGTCACCCTTTCTCCCCTCTCCCTTTTTAAGCAGCTCTATAGGCGGGAAAACGTATTTTGCAGGCACAGGCTGCTGCTCCTGTATTACTATCGTCTCTGCGTCTGATGAAATCACTGTGTTTTCATTGCCTGATTCCTCAATCTGCTCTTTTGGCGGTTCAAGCACCGTATCCTCAGTGATTGGCTCCGGCATGCTTTCTATCGCGTCCACGTCAAATTCAGGCGAAACAGGCGTAAACGGAATATGCTGCGCATCTGGCAGCGGCTGAAAATCGAAAGCATTTTCATACTCCTGCTCCTGTATCTGTTCCGTCTCATACTCCTGCTCCTCCTGAGACAGCTCCCCTATATACTCCTGAACATTTTCCGTCTCCATCTCCTCTCCGGCATATTCAGTTTCCCCTGCACTGTCAAACGCAGGCGGTTCCTGTTCATTGTACGGCCTGCTGTGAATATCCTCATAATATGTATTGCCCTCGTCATTTTCATCGACAAGCATAATCTCATGAATATTCTGCCTTGCGCCAAGCTGCGGCTCCTCGCTCTTTAATGTCACCGCCGCGCTTGGCACTACTCCGCGCGCCTTTTTATCAAGACGCCTTGATTTTTCCCTCGCCTTCTCCTTTTCCCTTGCTCTCTCTCTTTCTTTTTCTCTCTCTCTTTCACGCTCCTGCGCGCGCTGCCTTTCAAGCTCTCTGCGCGAAGGGCGCTTCGGCCGCCTTACAGGCTCTGGCTCCTCCTCATCGTCATAATCCTCATCATAATCGTCATAGTCCTCCTCCTGCGCAAGCGACTCCCTGTACTCACGCATGCGCGCAGCGTCTTCCCTTGCCGATTCGATAATATATGAGCCGCCTCTTTTTATACCTGACAAAAAGCTCTTTTCCGTAATAAAAACTATTGAAATAATTCCCAGCACTATCACTACAAAAAGCGTGCCTCCAAAGCCCACCAGCGAATACAGCCCATGCGCCACGCTTCCGAAAAGCACTCCGCCGCCAGCATGATGCTCGGCGGAAATACTGTATAATTCCTTGACTAACGGATTGCCGCTAAAAAGCAGCTTTTCCTGTCCCATTATCATATATGCGACTATGCCAAGCAGAAAAACAAGCACCACCGCGCTCACAAGCTTTATGATAGCGACAGTGTTTCCTTTGTTTGACAAGCAAAAGGCGAAACCCAGAAAAACAATAACCGGGATAAGATACGCCATCAGCCCGAATATTCCAAACATAACATCACGTATTCCCTCTGCCGCTGCCCCATGAATAAGGTTTATGACACAGAGAAACGCAAATATCGCAATTGCGAACACTATGATAAGCATGACCTCGCTTTTTACCGCAATATCAACCTGATTTCTCGTTTTACCTTTCTTTCTGCCGCCTGCGCTTTTGGCGCTTGTCCGTCTTGTTCCTGTGCTTTTTCCTGTACCTCTGCTTGAACTTTTCCCGTTAGCTGTCCTGCCTCCCGAGCTCTTTTTTCCATTAGCAGATGCCATCTATATTCCTCCCCATCAAAAACGCTTTACTTATCAGTATAGCATTTTTTCTTCTCGTTGTCTAGTCACGAACCACCAGCCCCGCTGGTGGTTTGATGTTGGCCCTACTGGGCCAATAATACTTTTCCGCCTGAAGGCGG
>CANQSB010000079.1 GCA_947626435.1 uncultured Lachnospiraceae bacterium
AAAACCACCTGTTTAGATGGTTTGTTTGGTATGCCCTTTATTTCTTGGCTGTCCTCTACTTATTTGTTTCAAACTTTACCACCTAACACACTTTCTCCCTCGCCGTCACGCACTAGGAGGCGTTTGTTTCTGGCATTATAGCCGTACCGCGCCCTGTGTTATCCCGCCATAGGACTAATCGTCTACACTCTCCTCTGACAATCCGTTCAAAAACTCACTAAAATCATTTGCAAGAAACTGAAAGCACTTTTGATCCAATTCGCCAATATCCATATATACAATATATACCTTTCCGTTATCTAAATTTATACAGATTTGATTTGAGCCATAGTCATTTGCAAAAGGCAGATAACGGCACATCACATTATACTTTTCCTTGAAAAGAACATACTTTTGCTCAACTGTTCTTAAATCCAAATCCTTGAAACCATATTTTATCGGTGAAAATATCTGAATCTCCGTTTCTACATCTTCTTCTTCTGAATAAAAATATGGCTTAGACGGAATCCCGCCATTATAAACTAAATAATGATCAATAAAGCTGTCTGGTAACGTGATGCCTAACTCTGATTCCATTGCTTCTATTTCTTCTCTTGTCAATGATTTACTTATATTACTAAACAATAGTAACACTTCCATATAACATTTTGATGGCGGTCACATACGTGGCCGCCATATTCATTGTTTGCAGATTAATCAAATGTCGGTTCCCGCCATTGTGATATGTCAGAAATATAACCTCTCTGTAAAAAGAGCATCACAGCTTACCATAATTATTCTTCATTAAAGATACCTAAAAACTTGAAATATCCGAATTTCTCATTATGGACTTCTGTAATATCTCCCTCATACTTCATTCGCCCAATCACCACTACCGCATTATACGGCTGATCAAATCCATTGGGATACTGTTTTTTTAATATCGAAAGGTCAAACACCTCTGCATCCTTAAAGACTTCATCAATATCAGTGGAACTTTTATCATGTACCACTCTGACCATAAAGTCCTCATCATATGTATTGATTCCAAAATCAACCCCTAATTCAAATCCTATACAGTAGTCATCTAATAAATCATAATCTAATTCCATATATTCTTCAAGCAAACTTTCTGATTCACATACCCCTATAAATACTGACATATAATCGTCATTGTTATATGTAGCATCCACAAAATCAACTTCTCTCATATCAATCTCCAATCTACTACTCCTGATACTGCCATTAATATCAAAGGAATAGTCAAAATAATATTATTTGCAAATTTTCAGACTTCCTGCCAGCCAGCTGGTTCTTTACATTATAAGTATATATCTCTTTTCCATTTTTATCTACCTTTATCTGTCTTTTTTTGCATTTTGTGCACAAGCCAAGCCATAGCTGTATCTCACTGCTTCGCTGTTCACGCTTTCAGCTGGTTCATCCATCCGCGCCGCCTGAAAACGACAAGGGAAACGGCAAAGCGTATGCACTCCTCCAGCGACAAGGCGAAATAAACTAAAGGAATAGACCAGTGGAACACGAAAGCTGTGATGAACCCCAAAGGAACTCCGAAAATCCAAGTGCCCATCAGGTCAATAACCATAACGTATGTCGTTTTCCCGCCGCTGCGCAGAATGCCGCTGCCGATAATCATGTTCAACACCTTGAAAGGCATGACCGCGGCGTAGGCGGTGAGAATCCAGGCAGTCAGTTCCCTGACGCTGTCTTCAACCTTGAAAATGCATACATACCAATGTCTTATATAGAGGATTGCCACTGACAATATGAGGGAACCCACTAAGCCGTAGAAAAGGAGCTTTTTCGCCTCCCGATATGCCATCTCCCTGTCACCGTCGCCAAGTCGCTTGCCTATCAGAATCGCTGCGACTTGGCTCAGTCCGCACAAAGCCCCCATTGCCAATGCCTGCACAGGATTAGTCAGCGTCATGGCAGCGCTTGCCTCAGTACCCAGATGCCCGTAAATTCCCGCGTACACGTTTTCACCCAATACCCACATAAATTCACTGGCTAAAAGCGGCAGCAGCATAGACAGATACTGTTTCCAGTCAAAAGAACCTGCTGCGGTGCTCTCTGTCCTCTCTCTGTATTTAAGATACATCGCAAGTATAGCCAGAAAATAGACAAGCTGCGAAACCAGTGTCGCCAGCGCCGCCCCTGTGATACCGAGGGCTGGCGCGCCCAGCCGTCCAAAAATCAATATCCAGTTGAGTCCTGTGTTTGCCGCCGCCGACGCAATCCCTGCGTAGAGCGGAAGTGACGCTTTTTCCATGCACCGCAGATGGGTAGACAGAATAGTAATCCCCGCCGCGGGAAAGAACGTGCCAGACACGATAAACAGATACCTCCCCGCCGTTTCCGCAGCCGCGGCATCATTAATATAAAGACTCATAATCTGCTTTGGAACCGCGATGCCAGCAAGGGTGAACAGCGCGGCAAGCATAAGGCACACACGCAGATTGAAAATCATGCTCTGGCGCGTCTTGGCAGCATTTTTCTGTCCCATGTACTGGGAAATCATGATTCCCGCCACAGCGCCCACAGCGGATACAACTACATTGAATATCCCCGTGAATTTCCCTGCCAGTCCGACCGCAGCCACCTCCACGCTCCCAAGCTGACCAATCATGACTTGATCTGCCACGCCGAAGGATGCCTGCAGCATTGATTGCAGCGCCACTGGCACAGCCAGGACAATGACCTTCCGTAAAAATGTGTCAATATCATCTTTTTTGAATAAGTTTTTCTGTTCCATTTTAATCCTCCTGTCGCTTTAACGGTTCAAATTAATAATAAAAAGCTCCCCTGTCAGCTCAAGTATAAACTGACAAAAGGAGTCTTTTCAAATCTTAAATCCGTAAGCCGTGACAAAAATGGAACGCCATTTTTTGTTGAAAATGACGGCAAAATGCTATAGGCAATGTGTTCATAAGTTCCTTGTGCTGTCTCGGATAACAAGGGACGTGGAGAGGGTAATGACCGTTTCAAACGGCTCACCAGCCCGAATTTTTGCGATTGCGTCCAGCGCTGCCCTGGCGCGTTCTGCGTTGTCCTGACGGACAGAGGTCAATGACGGATACACCATACCGCAAAGGGGTGTATCGTCAAATCCAGCAACGGAAATCTCGCCTGGCACATCGACACCGCTGCCTTGCAAAAAATGAATAAGGTCAACGGCATAGTAGTCTGATACGGCAAAAACAGCAGAAAAGCTCCTAATCTCCGACAGCTTCTCTCGATAGAAGGCAATCCGCTCCGCCTTAACCATAGGAATCATCATAAACTCCGCGCCGTGCCCGAAGCCCTCGCGAAAGCCCTTCCAGCGTTCCAAATCCATGTCGATATCGTTGTCGGACAGGCACAGGGCGCGCTGATGTCCGCAAAGGCGGAAATACTCGCCCACCTGAAATCCCCCATGACGGTCGTCGATGTTCACGACACAGACACGCTCCGCTATAACGCCGCAGGCATCATATACTGCAAATGGTATGCGGACATTTTCACGCAGGTGATTGTAATCAGCGCTGCAGAATCCTATCAGCACCAGCCCCTCTAAATTCCACATGGTCGCAAAGGAAACAATTTCATCAAGGTCGTTCACGGTTCTTACCATCATCTGCAGTCCGCGTCTGTCCGTCTCAGCGTTCAGGGCGTTGAGCGCCGAGGCAATAAAAGCGTCCTCTAAGACGTGAGCCTCATATTTTTCGTGGAAATTAATTACCACTCCTACTATTTTCGCTGGATTTTCCGCCAGCAGCACCTCCGCCGCCCGAGGCAGATATCCCCGCTCCTCCAAGGCACGGCGCACCCTGACAGCCGTTCGTTCTGACACCATGCCAGTTTTGCCGTGCAGCACATATGATACCGCTGCCGTACTGAGCCCCAGCTCTTCAGCAATATCCGAAAGCCGTACTTTTTCTTCCATGCCTCACCTCCGGTTTTCTAAAATTTATTTTCCGATTTCATATAGCTTAAAACGATTTTCTTTCTAAATACAATACTTATTCATTAGCCATACACTCATTTACCCATGCAATAAAATTGTCTGTTGAATTGCCTGTGCGTTCAGCCTGAGTATGCCCTGCTCCCCATACAGTCTCAAAGTCAACCGAGTCAACCCCTTCGTAATTCTGAAGCGCAAGGGCAAGGTTCATCTCCGTGGACAGCGCGCAGTCCCCCTGTGCAATTCCAGTTCTGATTCTCCAATATTTAGCCACTGTACTTGTCTGGTAGCCTTCAGAGGACTCAAGCAGATAATAAAGCGGCGTGTACATATTTACCCTCACATCAACTGTATTGCCCGCGCTATCCTTCTTTGCAAGGTCTGACGCATAATCGGACGCGTAACTGCTCCCAAGCTCATTTAAAATATCCGCCAGATAAGCGTCAAAGTGCGCGCCGTTTCCGTCTCCGTAGCCGAAAAGCGTGTTTTCACCCTGTCCGCCGTCAAGCTGATCGAATGCACCAATGTTCTTAGATGCGCTCTTGCAGGCAAGGACAAAATCCTCAATGCTGGTGATTGTCGCTGTATTGGAGGCTTCATCATAGATAACCCATTCCTTGTCTGCATTCAGGGCATCGATATAATCCTGCGCGGTTTCATATGTCCCAGAAAGCGACACTCCGCCCGCGGTTTCGTTGCGGGTAATATCGTCTATATCTTCATAGGACTGCCCGACAGGCGCATTGCCGATTTCGGGCATCTGACCGTCAGGCTCTGCTCCTTCACCCAAGGAAGGCTTTTCCCCGTCAAGGTTTTCCATCCCGCCGTCTGGGCGCTTGCCTTCGTCAAAAGAAGGTTTTTCTCCGTCAAAGTTTCCCATGCCACTGTCAAGACGATTGCTGTCATCAAAGGAAGGCTTTTCGCCATCAATGTTTCCCATGCCGCCGTCAAGCTGCTTTTCTCCATCAAGCATAGGTCTTTCACCGCCAAAGCCACCCATGCCGTTTGACGAGCCAGAAGATGCATCATAAGGAAACTCTGTATCTGAAAGGAAGTTGTTTAATGAGCGCTCTATAACAGTTTTCATATAATCATAGTAGCTGCCCGCCTGATAGATGCCTTCAGCGGATTCGCTCAATGTGAGAACCTCCCCATCTGGACTTTTAATTCCCGCTTCATTAATATACGTCGCAAACGCTTCTGCCAGCTTATCGGAAATTTGCTGCTGCTCATCGCTGAGCCCGCTTCTCGTAACACCCATCATCCATTCATAAGCCTCATCTGCCGAATCAAGGTTTGTGATAGGACACCAGCACATAGAACCCAGAACTGAATCACTGACGCCTGATACCGCGCCAATTTCCTCAAGATATGCATCATACAGGCTGCTGTCTCCAGTGGAGCCCATAAGCGCAGACTGGGCTCCGCCGCCGCTCATGCCGAATGTAAAAATGCTTTCGGCGCTGCCAGGAATAGTATCGTCTGAATAGCGGATATATCTTACAGCCGCCTTTAAATCCGTAACTCCTGCAGGCGCACCCGCATCCCTGCCGCGGCAGCCTGCGTGGACATAAACAAAGCCCGCCCCCGTATATTCGGCAAAGCTGGAATATGAAGTCAGCGCCGCCATTGCCGAATACCCCGGCGTGTTTATCGGCATAACAATAGGTGCTGTTTCTGCCGTATAATTGCCTGCCTTTTTAGAAGTGTTTATTTCACAGGTGTAAGTGCCGTCGCCATTATCCTCCGCGTCCATATACGCGCCAGGCACAAATATGGCAAGCGTTTCATAAGCCGTATCAGCAGGATTTTCGCAATATGGAATCCCTATTTGATAGTACACATCATCATCCGAATTGTACTGCCATGCCTTATTGTCAATTTTCGACAGACTAGTCTCTATCTCTGTCTGTCCACTTTCTGTGCTGTCGGCAGATAGACTTTCCGATGCATTATTTTTTGACAGGTCTGTTTCTTTTTCTGTCTGTCCGCTTTCAGTGTTATTGGCAGACTGACTTTCAGACGTACCATTTTGGCCTGCGCAGGCGGAAGTCGAAAAAGCCATAAGCGCAGCCATAAAAATAACAAATAATTTCTTTTTCATAGAATAGCCATCCCTTCATTTTTGATTTATTCAGTTTAACAGCTATTCCTTAAACCAACCTTAAAATGAAATTTAAAAAAATATGACTTTTAAGGAAACGCTGATTAATACCTTAACCAACATCCCTAATTACCACCATCAGCCAATTTTGGGGTGATATCGGC
>CANQSB010000080.1 GCA_947626435.1 uncultured Lachnospiraceae bacterium
CATACGGCGGTATGTATTGAAACGGAGGCGTTTATAACCTTGCCGTTTTTCTGAGCTGCCTCTTTGTACGCGTTTGAGACATGCTCGTTCTCGTGCGCGCGGACTTTTGCGCCTGCCGATTCGGGCGAGATGTGCGAGGCCGACTTAAATGAGACGTTAGCTTCGTCTGAGCCGTCTTGGTATTTGCGGTTTTTGCAGGTCTCGCAGTCCTCGGGAGATGAACGGCGGCCGGGTTTTTTTATATCGTCAGGGTTGGCACTTGGCTTTTCTGCCTCATCAGCGCGACCGAGGGGGAAACCAAACTCGGTCTGAACGCCAGACGCTGCCGCTCCATTTGCGCGGTTTAGCGTGTTTGTATAGATAGTATTCGGATAATATCCCGAAACAGCTCCAATCATCATATGGCAAACCTCCCTGTCATTGTACGGTATGCAAAGTATTTTATATCTTGAGTATAGCACAACGGCAATGCCAAATACAAGTGGAGCGGTTGAATTTTCAAAAAATTTTAAAATGGCGCGTTTTACAAATGAGATGTTTGGATTGTCGGAGAACTTGGCAATTGAGGATATTTTTATATATATGCAAGGCACTAATGGCAATGCTGTGAAAAATGGAAAAATTGAAATGCCCTAGGGTTGCATTATTGATAAAAAATATGCCATGTGATAAACTTATCTCAATTTATAGTTATTGTATTTACAGGAAAAATTTGAAGGCGAAGAACGTAAATTTACTACTGTTTAAAAGAAGGAGGCGTTGATATGCTTAACATCACAGACTATGGGGCAGTCGCTGACGGCGTGACTGTAAATACGAAGGCAATTCAAAGGGCAATCGACTTGTGCGGGAAGGGCGACTCGGTATATGTTCCCAAGGGTACGTTTATTACGGGCGCGCTTTACTTAAAGAGTAATATGACGCTCTTTATCGAGGAGGGCGCAAGGCTTATGGGGAGCGGCAGCATAGAAGATTTTCCCGTCATGGGCTATCCGTTTGAGGGGCTTGACCAGCTTTGCTATGCGAGCCTTATCAATACTGACGGTGCGCCGCACAAAAACATTACAATTGACGGCAAAGGCGTCATAGACGCAAATGGCGCTGCGCTCTTTGCAATAGAGATGAGTGAAAAGAAAGGAAAGCGCGGCCGCGCAGTATGTATCAGGAACACCAAAAATCTTGTGATTAAGAATGTCACGATACGCCAGTCGCCGTCATGGTGCCTACACCTTATTTACTGTAAAGACGTGGTCATTGACAATATAAGCGTTCACACCAAATATGATGAGGAGGGCAGGCGCTACAAGGGCATTTTCAACGGCGACGGAATAGACATTGACTCTTGCAAAGACGTGTCTGTCACAAATTCGCTTATCGCAAGCCAGGACGACTGCATCGCGGTAAAATCGGGCAGAGATGAGGAAGGGCGCAGGGCGGGCATTCCCTCAAAGCGCGTGACGATAGAAAACTGCCGTTTCCTGAGCGGCTTCGGCGTGGCGATAGGAAGCGAGATGTCAGGCGGGGTAAAAGACGTGTATGTGCGCGGCTGCAGGTTTGAGAACGCCTTCGGCATCGCAAGCATCAAAGCCATACGCGGCAGGGGGAGTTACATAAAAAACATACATTATGAAGACTGTTCGCTTGTGAACAATGACAGGGAGATAAGCGACTCACAGTGGTTCCGCGGCGCGCTTTATTTAGACGGCTTTTACGGCGACGCTGAATTTGACGCCGATACGCCTGCAGAGATAAATGACGGAACGCCAGAGGTTGACGGCATTTATTTTAAAAATATTGACATAAAGACAGTCGGCGGCAATGCCGTTTACCTGTGCGGCCTGCCTGAAAGGCATTTCAAAAATGTCTTTCTTGAAAACGTGAAGGCGCATGGCAGATATGGAATTAAGCACAAAAATATTGACAATTTAAAACTTATCAATGTGGATATAACAAGCGACGAGGAATAGATGAAACCGATTAATCCAAGAATACAAAATTTTTACATGCAGACAGGAATAAAAAATGACATTGGTGTCATATAGAGGAAGTGGCAGACATGTTAAAAAATATTTTCAAAAAGCAGACGCAGACGCAAAAACAGCAGTACGACAGGACAAAACAAAAGCCGATAATAAGAGCCAGCATATGCACGGGTGAAAAAGTGGCTGGCTTTAAGGAGTTGGCGACGGGACAGTTTAGCGAGATAATGCTGATAAGAAACGATGGCGATTTGTATGAATTTATGCAGAGCTATGGAGTTGAGCGAGATGAGATAGTAAAGGAATACTGACCTGAAATTAAATTTATGAGGAGGTTAATAAGATGAGCGGACAACATCAGAGTATACATGAACATCCCCAGCCGATTACGGACAAAGCTTATATGTTTCCTGCATTTTTCAACGGCAAGGTATTAGGCGCGAAAAAGACGGGCAGGTTACCCGCTATGGGCTGGAACAGTTGGAATGCCTTTGGCAGCGGCAACACAGAAATGCTTACAAGAGCAATGGCGGACAAAATAGTCGAGCTTGGCTTGGATAAGGCGGGCTATAAATATATTGTGATAGACGACGGCTGCTACCGTTCATGCAGAGTGGACGGACGGCTTGCAAATAATGATGTGAAATTTCCAAGCGGCTTTAAGCAGCTCTCGGACTATATCCACAGCAAAGGGCTAAAGTTTGGCATGTACAATGATATAGGCATAGCGTTGTGCAGCGGAGACAAAGTAGGCTTGTGCGGTCATGAAGATGTGGACGCGCAAACTTACGCCGAATGGGGAATTGATTTTATCAAAGTGGATAATTGTTACTATCCTTGGGACAACGCGACTTTTTCAAGCGAAGCAAACGCTAAATACACATACGCCCCCAATATCAGAAGCATCACCCTGAAAGGGGATAAAACCAAAACATACAATGCCGTTAAAGACGGAATCATTACAGGTAGCGGTGCGTCCGCAAGCATAAGCGGCGATTATGTGACGGGCATAGGTACGACGGACGGGACGAATATAGACGCTTCGCCAAACGGCACGCTGTCGGGTGAGCTTGAATTTAATGTAGATGTTTTGTCGGACGGCGAATATTCGCTCATTGTAAATTATGTGTCAGGTGAGGAAAGAGGCAAAGGCTGCTGGCTACAGATTGCCGTAGGAGATATGGAAAACGAGCGAAGGTATTTTGACGGCTTGCTTCCCGCAGCCGATGATTTTACCGATAGCGATGAGATACAGATCACCTTGAAAAAAGGAATAAATAAAATCCGATTGATGAACCACAGGAGGCAGGAGAACACACTTATTTCATACGCGGCAATACGCGACGCGTTGGACAAAGCCGCTCCCGATAACGACATAGTGCTTTCGCTCTGCGAATGGGGAAAGACACAGCCGCAGCAATGGGGATATAAAGTCGGGGATTCATGGAGGATATTGAACGATATAACCTTTACTGTCGGTTCGGACGGCAGCAGCGGCAGCGCGTCTTGGGCTTCCAACAATACTGCAAGCATAACCTCGCAATACAACAAGGCAGTAATAATGAACGAATACGCGGGGCTTGGCAAAGGCTGGAATGACCCCGACATGCTTGTGGTGGGTATGGATGGAATAACCGAAATCATGAGCAGAACGCATATGTCAATGTGGTGTATGATAAATGCGCCGCTGATGCTCGGTATGGATTTAAGGCGCGTGGAAAAAGGCGACAACATACATACCATTATTTCAAACACAGACATTATCGCACTTAATCAGGACACACTCGGAGTGCAGGCAAAAAGGATTTACTGCTCAGTTGAACCTGATAACCCAGATACCGAATATATCACAGACAACAGGCGCGTGGACATACTTGCCAAGCCGCTTTCAAACGGCGATGTCGCACTCTGCTTCATAAATACGGATACGGAAAAAGCAAGCGGCGTGTATGGCGTAACAGTAGATAAAATAATAAGATATATCGGCTCAAAAATGATAAACGGCAGCAGCTTTGGAAACGCGCGGCGTTATCTTGCAAAAGACTTATGGACAAAGGAAACCTCGGTAACGGAGGGCAGGGAGTTTCGAACGGAAAATCTTGGCGGCTGCGACAGCGTGACTGTAAGGATAACGCCTATATTTGACTGAAAAATGATTTAGGGAAGGTGCTTTATGGCTTACATTGACCCCGCAAATGACAATGGCGTGACAACAGAGGAATTTGTTAAGATTGCACTTGCCGCTGTCGGCATTAATGAAAAAGACGCCATGGATTATGCCAAAAGCAGGCTGATAACCGAGGATTATGACAGGGTAAATGCGGAAAAGCCGATCAAACGGCGGAGCGCGGCAAGAATAATACACAAAATACTGGAAATAGAGCTTAATGAAAAAGATGATGCCGACTGGTCGGCGGCGGAAAGACTCAAAGACCTGTATTCATGCCATGCATGCTTAAATCATATCGCTCAGGTATATGTGAAAGGCATTATGGCTGAGCATAGCAGCTGCTTATTTGACTTGGAGGGCATAGTGACACAGGACGAGGCAGCAGACATCGCCGCACGCATGTCAGATAAAGCGAAGCGTAAAAAGCCGGAGCGAATTGAAAGCATAAGCTGTGAAATAACGCTGGATAAGGCGTTTAGATTGCTTCAAGATGAAAGGGTGCTGCTTGTGGATGTACGCACCCGCGAGGAATACAACGAAAAACATATAGAGGGCGCGCAGAGCGCCCCGCTTGAGGCGCTTGCGAAAAATCCGCATATGCTCGGTGATAAAAACCGTACTGTGATTTTATACTGCAAAAGGGGTTATAAAAGCAAAATAGCGGCAGATATATTAAAAACTGCGGGGTTTAAGAAGGTCTATACTGTTGTAATGCAGATATAGTGTATACATCTTGTACAATCCTGTCGCCATGATAAAATATCTGCGGGTGTTACCAAAACGGGCAACCGTTCGCTTTTTGCCAAAACGAGTACAGTTTGAGAACTTCCTGAATAGAAAAGGGAGATACATATGGAAAATAAAGTGAAGGGCAGGCAATATTGGTGTTAGGGACGATTTTGGAAATTGCAGGCATTATATTGATAGTAATCGGTATTTTGCAGAGCAGGAAAAATAAATGACATAAAAAACAACCACTTTGGTCAAATTTAGGTTATTCTTTTGAATTATTCTTGGCGGATTTTGCGTGTGAAAAAAATGTTGACGGAAATACTGATAAGTGCTAAGATAGTTTATAGAAAAGGTGTTACCGTGAAGCAACGGTTCGCCTTAGTTAAGGATAATTCAAAAAAGCAACCTAACTTTGGCTGGTGCGGTTGCTTTTTTGATGTTTTTTATTTTTCTGGTTTGCCGGATACTGATTATCGTGACGATGATGCTGATGACCGTCACTACAATACCGACAAGCTCCAAAATCATTCCGAACACCAATAGTGCTTACCTTTCACTTTATTTTCCATATGTATCCCCTCCTTCGATACAGGAAGTTCTCAAAATGTACTCATTTTGGCAAAAGGCGAACCGCTACCCGTTTTGGTAACACCCATGTATATTTTACCATAGTGACAGAGTTTTGCAAGATGTGACAGCAAATAAAATCTTACTTTTTGTCTTTCTTCTTTTCCCTCGATTTGTAGACATTAAACTGGTTCTTGCACTGCGGGCTGCAAAATTCGTTCCCTTTCCTGCTTGCGATAAAGGCTTTCTTTGCAGTGTTTGCACAGGCGCATATCCGTGTTTTTATCCGTAAGCAGAAGGGAGAAGCACATCTGCACCATGACGAG
>CANQSB010000081.1 GCA_947626435.1 uncultured Lachnospiraceae bacterium
GAATTAAAAGTGAAGGGCAGCCAACTTGTTTCATGACGCATTGGTGCCTTTCGCAGAAAGGCGGACTATATTTATGAAGCAAATGGACAAAGAACAGTTAGGATGTCTGATAAATGAAATTACAGTAAAAGTGCTGACAAGTAATAAAGATAGCATAGAGGAGCATATAAGTGACTCCGTTCAGGGAAAACAAGGCTGTAACGCTATTTTTACAAATGCCATGGTTTCCTACGGAGTGGAGATAATCAAACAATTTGAACAGGTACTTACGGAAACTTTATACAGCATCCTCTATAATGACTAAGGAGCAAAGATGAAAAGCATATCGGACGAGATTTTAAAAGCAATTAAATACGGAATTGAGAGAAAAACCATTGCTTGCGACAAAACATACAAATCTGTAATTAAAACCGTAACTTCTAAAGGCTATGTGATATTAGACAATACAGGCAGCGAACGGACAGTAAAATGCTGTATTCCTAACTTAGATTTAAGAGTTGGACAAAGTGTATGGGTAAAGATGCCGCAAAATGATATAAAAAGTACACACATTTGTGGTGTGGTATAAAATTAAATATATTGATTAAATTATTTTTACAGCAAGGGATAAATTATCAAGTTTATTCCTTGCTTTTATTATACTATACAAAAAGAAAGGTGATTGCCATTAATACATCACTCAACAACAAAATTTACACATCAAATCCTATTCCTCATTTTTATTATAAGATTGATAAATTAGAACCATTTGAATATATTATTAATAACACTTCTTTTGTTAAAGATAAAGAGGATTCAGGAGTGGAGGAAAAACTTACAGATATTTCAAAGGAAGACGAAACATTAGTAACAAAATACCTCTTGGACATTATGAAAGCACATGATATAATTACAGAAGAAGAATATACCAAAGTTCTAACTAGATGCAATGAGTACAATGATTAGGCAGGTGGCACACATGAATAATGAAAAAAAATTAAGAGCCGTATTTTACGCGCGTGTAAGCACAGAAGAAGAACAGCAGCTGAACGCGATCGAAAAGCAGATTGAAGAAAACCGCGATATAATAAACCAAAAGCAGTGGATATTAGTCGATGAGTACATAGACCGAGGCATAACAGGCACACAGGCGAAAAAACGCAGTGAGTATCTGAGGCTGCTTGACGACATACCAAAGGACAAATTTGACATAATCGTAGCCAAAGACCAGTCACGCCTGCAGCGCAACACCATGGATTGGTATATCTTCATAAACGAGTTAATGCAAAACCAGAAAAAATTGTACCTGTATTTGGAAAGCACATTCTTCAATTCAAAGGATAAATTCATATTCGGCATAAAAGCGATGATGTCCGAGGAATACAGCCGCGATTTGAGCGTCAAAGGAAATGCCGCACAAAAGCGGAGGCAGGAAAAAGGCAAGCCCATCATCACAAACCGCACATGGGGATTTAAGAACATTGACGGAAACATCCTGATAGACGAAGATGAGGCTAAAATCATAAAGAAAATATACAGCATGTTTGCTGAAGGCTTTGGTGGCAGAGTGATAGCGCGGACACTTAGGGCAGACGGGGTAAGAAACAGTAATGGAAATACACTGTCCGAAAACACTATCCGCGAAATAGTAAAGAATCCTCTCTACAAAGGCATCGCAGTAATGAATAAAGAGCATTTTGATTTTGAAACAAAAAAGATAATCAAAAATCCCCAGAGCGAGTGGATATACAGAGAAGGGATAGTTCCGCAGATTATTGACAATAATTTATGGGAAAAGGCAAATAAGCAGTTAAACAGCCGAAAAACAGTAGACAGAACGCATAATGTGGGAATAAACAAAGGAAATAACATACTTTCATCAAAAATAATATGCGGCGAATGCGGCTCAAAATACTGGCGCAATAAAAGGAAGCAGGGCATATACTGGTACTGCAGCGAGGGAATACGCTCAGGAAAAGTAAGAGAAAAAACAGGGCTGAAATGCGTATCGCTTAATTTAAAGGAGGATGAGATAAAATCCCTCATAGAACATATAGGAATTACTCTGATTGATAAAGAGAAAAAAGAAAAAGCATTGAATAACGCGATAGACAAAATTTATAATGAATTAGCAAGCGGCAAAACACAGGCAAATGACGATATAAAGTCACAAAAAGAAAAGCTAAATAATAGAAAAACCGCGCTTATGGACTTCCTGCTGGACGGCACGATCACTAAAGAGGAATATTCATCAAAGACAAAATCAATCAATGCTGAACTGTCGGCATTGGATAAAAAAGAAATGCTGATAGAAAGCAGCAATGAAGAAAACTCCGAGCTGTTCAAACGGCTAAACAGCGTAAGAGAATTATTCCAAAATAAAGAAGAAAAGGGAATAGAGTTTCCTATAATGTGTTCGCACGTTGAACAGATTAAAGTATATGAAAACCGTCTTGACATATATCTTGACTTTCTGAAAAACACAAATCTATTGTCAATAGATTATTACAAAAACAGCACAAAAAGCAGTTATGATAAGCCAATTCGGGTGGGTAGACGCTTACCCTGACGACGTAAAATACATCCTCTCCGAAGGTCACGACCTTGGCAACCACAGTGAAAACCACAAAAACATGAGCCAGCTCTCCGACGCGGAAAAAAAGACCGAGCTGATGAGCGTCCATGACAAAGTAAAAGCGCTCACAGGCTACGATATGTTCCTTTTCCGCCCGCCATACGGCGATTATGACAATGCTGTCATAAAAACAGCGCGCGAATGTGGTTATTACGCGATTCAATGGGACGTAGACAGTCTCGACTGGAAAGACTACGGCGTCGACTCCATCATCAAGACCGTCACCCAGCACAAGCACCTCGGCAACGGCTCAATAATCCTCTGCCACAACGGCGCAAAATATACAGCGCAGGCGCTTGATACCCTAATCAGCACACTGCAGGAGGCAGGCTACACCTTTGTCCCGCTGTCGGAGCTGATTTACAGGGACAATTACACAATGGATCACGAGGGCAGGCAGATACCGCAGTAATCCCCGGCAGTTGAATTAACGGTTGACAAAATCTAAAGAAAATGTTAGAAAATATTAATAAGAACATGAAAAATATTTTTTAATGGTAAACACAATGAAAAACATAAGAAAAGCCATAATATGCGCTGCAGGCATTGTTCTCTTTTCGCTCACGGAAATTACTGCCTGTGCCGGTAAGGACGGCGGGACGGCGGATGTTCCCATGATAACTTGGAAAGGGGGCAATGTGCAGCCGGAAGACGCTGCCGCACCAAACGACGCGCCATTGACAGATTCGCAGGTCTTCTATAAAGAGGTGGCACAGGTAAAAAATACCTTTGACACGCTGAATGTAGCAACATATATTACAAAGATAAACGATGACTATTTCATCAGTGACTGCTACCACGACCAGGTGATTTATAATGACAGTCTGACAGCGCCGCTTACGGAATGGAAAGTTTTGACAAGCGATGTTCATTATGCGCATACGGTTGCGTCGGATGGCACGGTTATTGTTATAGATGACACGGAAAATAATCGCCTTTTGGTATTCCAAAAAACTGATAGCGGATATGTCCATACCCAAATCATAGAGAATACGGGATTAAGACCGCATTATGTTCAGTATGACGGCGCGACGGATACTTTTCTTGCATACAGCTCGATAACGGGCGAGATGTTTTACCTCAAAAAAAATCCGCCGCAGGATAACGGAGTAATTTCTCTTTATGTGGAAAAAATTTTAAAGCTTGACGAGCTTTATGCCGTATATGTAAGGTCGTTTACGATGCTTGACGGATATATATATTTTGTATCGGGGCACAACAATCAAAAGATTATCAAAGCCGAATTAAACGCTGACGGTACGGCGCTTGAAATAAAAGAAAGCTATCCTGTTCCCGATGAGCTTGCGGGAATGGTGCAGCTTACCAAAATGGAGGACTATTATTATATCACGATTTCCACGGATAATGCGGAAAATCAGGATTACGCGACTATAATTCGGTGCAAAAGGCTCTCTGATTTGGCGGACGGAAATTATGAGGATGTTTACCAGCAATTTGGCGTAAGCGGTGGCACGCCGTATTACATCACGCAGATAGATGGTAGATATTATATGGCGCACCACAGGACAAGCCAGAACATCATAGCATTTGACATAAAAGACAATGAGATACGGAATGTTGAGGTAATCTATTAAAATAAAGAAATTTTTAAGCGGCAAACATGTGCGTTCTAAATGCAGAAAGGCATCTGCCTGCCGCCTATTACGCTAGTTTGTTATGCGCAAAAACGGAGCGGTCAGAAATATCGGCATTGAATAAGCGAGCGCATAAGCATATCTAAATTCAGTGGCGGGTGCGGCAAGAAACAATGTAAGCACGAGTGCAATCGGCGGCAGGCATATGAGCGCGCTTGCCGCGCACTCGGACCTAAGACATAGGGCAGCCGCAATCAAGGCGAGCCAGAACAATAATCCCATGCTCCAAAACGCCCCATACACAGGGAACAAATCATTGAGCTTGAAAAGTATCTCGCGTATTTTTACTACAGCGCCTCCACGCAGTACAGGCCGCCACGAAAGCCCAAAATCATTGGGATAAATTCCGTCTGCAAGTCCCGTCTTATATTCGGTATCGGGATACCAGTACCCCCTAGTCTGCTCCACATACGCGTCAAAATACAGTTTTGGATTGGCGATGCCTATCATGAGCCAGTTTTTGAAAAATTCGCCTTTGTGCGTTTCAAGGTAATCAAGCCCGCTTGCGCGAATAAGTTTCAAAATGCCGTCAGAAACATCCGGTTGGTACATGTATGCGACTTTTTCCGGATCCATTAATTTGCCTAAAAACTCACGCTCGTCGTCAGTCAGTTTGCCGCCGTTTGTCATTACGCTTGCAAGCTGTTGGGCGGGTATGGAAATTGCCTCTGCAAAATCATTTTGTTTCACATTATAAATTTCCATGCAGGGATATTTTACAAAAAGCGCTATGCCGATTATGACCAAATTCATGGGAATTAAAATCTTCCAATAATTCTTATATGCAAAAAATATAAAGGGCAGGCTTGCCAGAAAAGCGTACCACCCGTTTCCGCGCAGCAGGCAGAGCATTATACCTGAAAAGGTATAGGGAAAAATAAGCGTAAAGTATTCGGAAAGCTTTATTTTTTCGTGCTTTCCGTTTGGCAGAGTGGCATTTGGGCGCAGCAGGAGCCTTACAAGTACGGCGCAGAAAAGCGTCATGCAGCCGGCGAACGGTATGTCTTTCCACATGGTCACGGCAAAAATGCCGTTGTACGGTATGAGCGCGTAAAAGCAGACTGCGGCGCAGATGATTGGCGTGATAAAGCCTGCCTTTTGCAGCGTCTTGATGACATAGCCGACCACTATCGCCATAAATGTCATTTGGGCAAGTGTATACATTGCAAGTCCGAAGTGCGCGTCGCCGGTAATCGCCATGCCTATGTCATAAAAACACCCTATAATTGCCGTATGCACAATCGAATGGTGGTTGCTGAGCCCATAAGCCCCGATAATCTGTGCGTATTGATTTATGCTGTCGGGCGTCATAACGGCTGGATATTCAAACAAAAAATAAGGAAGCCAGCATACAAAGCAGACTATTCCTGCGGCATACGATAACCAAGGGTGATGGTAAAACGTGCCTGTGATATGCACGTATTCGCTTGCCTGAAAAATCAGCAGTGTCAG
>CANQSB010000082.1 GCA_947626435.1 uncultured Lachnospiraceae bacterium
TTCAGGCGGAAAAGTATTATTGGCCCAGTAGGGCCAACATCAAACCACCAGCGGGGCTGGTGGTTCGTGACTTTGACATGCTGATGTTTTCAGTCAATCCAGCCTATGATTATCATCATGGAGAATACGCTTACGGTGGAGTGGATGAACGGGCGCAGGTATACCGGCAGTGTGAAAAGCAGGGAGTCGGTATTTCCGTTATGAAGCCATTTTCGGGTGGGCAGCTTTTGGATGGGAAGACATCTCCCTTTGGAAAGGCACTCACGCAGTACCAGTGTATTCGCTATGCGCTGGATAAGCCCAGTGTGCTGACGGTGCTGCCTGGCGCGCAGAGCGTAAAGGAGATGGATTTTCTGCTGCAATATGAGGAGCAGCCTGAAAGCGCGTTGGACTACAGCGTGATTGGCAGCTTTGCCCCGCCAGAGGCAAGCGGGAAATGCGTATATTGTAACCACTGTGAGCCTTGCCCGGCAGGGATTGACATCGGTGCGGTAAACAAGTTCTATGATTTGGCAAAGATTGGGGACGATATGGCGCAGGAGCATTATTTTGCGTTAGAAAAGAACGCTGCCGACTGTATCGGCTGCGGCCATTGCAATAGCCGATGTCCGTTCGCGGTGGACCAGATGAAGCGGATGCGGGAGATAAAGGAGTATTTTGACAATGTTCTTCCTGCTGTGAAGCATTAGTATCGGATTGTTCACCTGATTGAAGAGGATTGAGGTTAAAAATTTGAGGAGGCAGGTATATATGTACGAAGAAATAAACGTATTAACACACAGCAGTATCAAAATAAGAGGAAGCAAAATAATATATTTTGACACATATGAAATGCGGGAGAATAGCCACGACGCGGACATCATCTTCATCACGCACGACCATTTTGACCATTTTTCACCGCAGGACATTAAAAAGGCGGCAAAGGAGAATACCCTGCTAATCATGCCTGAAAGTATAAAAGGGCAGGAGCAGCAGACAGGGATAAGAAACGTAAAATTTATCCGCCCAAACGAGATATTAGAGCTGGAAGGGCTGACAGTTACGGCAGTTCCAGCCTATAATCCGCACAAGCCTTTCCACACCAGAGACAAAAATTACGTCGGATATGTGGTAGCAATGGACAACACCGTCTATTATATAGCGGGCGACACGGACATAACGCCTGAAAACCAAAAAATCAAATGCGATGCCGCCCTTATCCCAATCGGTGGAAAATACACGATGGACTATAAAGAGGCAGCTGAGCTTGTAAACATCATCAAGCCTAAGCTTGCCATTCCCACGCATTATGGCACGGTGGCAGGCTCGCTCGAAGATGGGAAAAGGTTTGCGGAGCTTGTGGACAGGGGCATAGAGGTAAGAGTTTTATTGTAAGCCTGCCTTGCTGTCTTTACACATTATAGCATAGCGGCAGGTTCATTCGAGGCTATACCCCGCCTATATTCAAGCCGCGCTGTGACGATTTCAAATTCGTTTCTTTGGCAGATTCATCCGATTTCGCCTATAATAACATTTTCCACGGCAATTCGGCACAGGAAAAGCAAAGCTTCCTATGGGAATTGAGAATTTCAGGGAAATGCGAACAGAAGGATTCTATTATATAGATAAAACAGGATTTATCAAGTCGCTTCTGGAAAATCAGGGAAAAGTAAACCTATTCACGCGCCCGAGACGTTTTGGCAAGACCTTGACTATGAGCATGCTCAGGCATTTCTTTGAAATAGGCAGTGACAGTACGCTTTTTGATGGACTTGAGATTTCAAGGGAAAAGGGACTGTGTGAAGAATACAGGGGGAAATTTCCAGTGATTTCAATCAGCCTAAAGGAAATAGCAGGGGAAAATCTTGATGCGGCAAAAAGAATACTGCGTTCTGTCCTTGGAGATGAGGCGGTCAGGTTTTCATTTTTGAAGGAGAGTGACAGACTCACTGAAACAGAACGCCAACAGTATAAAAAGCTTATAGAGCTGGATAACCAAGGTGAATATGCAATGTCAGATGAGGTTTTATCCAAGAGCCTTCTAACTCTGTCACGTTTTCTGCAGAAGCATTTCGGTAGGAATACAATCGTATTGATTGATGAATATGATGTACCGCTTGATAAGGCGTATCAGTCAGGCTATTATGATGGCATGGTAAGTCTGATTAGGACGCTGTTCGGGAGAGTCCTTAAAACAAACGACAGCCTTCAGTTTGCAGTGCTGACAGGCTGTCTTAGAATATCGAAGGAAAGCATTTTTACAGGGCTGAACAATTTTAATGTCTATACAATAAAAGATGTACAATATAATGAAGCTTTTGGATTTTCAGACACAGAAGTTCGGAAGCTGCTGGAATACTATGGATTTATGGAAAAATATGAAGCCATAAAGAAATGGTATGATGGGTACCGCTTTGGAGAGCTGGATGTTTATTGCCCATGGGACGTGGTGAGCTATTGCCATGCCCTTAAAATGAAGCCGTCTATAGAGCCGCAGAATTACTGGGTAAACACAAGC
Source organism: uncultured Lachnospiraceae bacterium (assembly GCA_947626435.1). Classification (GTDB taxonomy): domain Bacteria; phylum Bacillota; class Clostridia; order Lachnospirales; family Lachnospiraceae; genus COE1. The sequence goes on from CANQSB010000082.1 coordinate 2,498, forward strand.
AGCAACGACATTATAAGAAGATTTCTAAGCAAGGCAAAAACATCAGACAGAAGCGATATAGAGCAGCTCATTAACGGAGGAAGTATTAAAAAGATAATCCGTCAAGAGATGACCTACCGAGACCTCGATTCTGATCCTGATAACTTGTGGAGCATTCTTTTTACGACTGGATATTTGACACAGCGCGGCGCACAGGAAGGGGAGCTGACAGAGCTTGTAATCCCCAACAGGGAAATACAGTGGATTTTTGTCCGCCAAATCCGAGAGTGGTTCAAAAGTGAGACCCGAAAAAATATAGAAAAGCTGGAAAGCTTTTGTAGCGCATTTGAGGAAAATAACATCGCTGCTATCGAGGAGGGCTTCAACGCCTATCTGAAAAAGACAATCAGTATACGTGACACAAGTGTCAGAAAAGAAATGAAGGAGAATTTTTATCACGGCATCTTACTTGGCCTCTTTGCGAATATGGACGGTTGGGAGGTCCAGTCCAATGCCGAGTCCGGTGACGGTTACAGCGACATCAGCATAGAGATAGAGGAGCATGAAACAGGTATTATAATAGAATTGAAATATGCAGAGAAGGCAGCGTTTGATGCCGCATGTCAAGAGGCGTTAAAGCAGATTAATGAACGCGGCTACGAGGAAAGACTTGTCAATGACGGCATGACAACAATCCGCAAATACGGGATTGCGTGCTACAAAAAGCGTTGTAAGGTAATCTCCGGATAAAAAATTATTTTCTGGAGATTACATTGATATTATGCGGTAGTTTTTGCGTTGCTAAAATTTTTTATTGTGGATTTAAGGTTGGTTTAAATACAATCAAAAATCAGGCAACTCCCAATGCCTAAAAAGCTTGATTTTACGCCATTTTTGATTTTTAGTAATGGATAAAAACAACGCAAAAATTAGCCTACTAGTGACAAGCTAGTGACACAAAAAGCACCCGAAAAACAAATCAATGTTCGGGTGCTTTTATCAATTCAATCGCCGCTCTAAGCTCCTCAATATCCTTATGCGTGTATGTGCGTGTAGTTAATGTTTTGGAGGCATGACCGATAAGACGGTCAATGCATGTGGGGTTTGCTCCTGCGGTATCAAGGAGAGAGGTAAAAGTATGGCGGCAGTCATGTATAGTGTGGTATGTGGTAATGCCTGCGGATAGCAATGCCGATTTGAAATGACTTGATAAGGCAATATTGCTGACAGGTTTGCCGTTCTCCATGAACAGGCGGATGCCGTTGTCTTTCATCCTACGCGCTACCATATCGCGTATAGCTGTATGTATAGGAACAATCCTATTTTTGCCAGCGGCAGTTTTGACGCCTCCTTTAAAAATCCATTTTGATAAGTCAATATCCTCGCTGGGCATGTTATTCAGCTCAGATATTCGCCAGCCAGAGTAAATATATATTAAAGCCACATCTATCCAAGGAATATTTTGATTCTGCCACAGTTTGGCTATTTCATCATTGGTAAACGGAACCCCCGGGGTGTCATCTTCTTCGACAGTAATACTGGCATATGACGCATAGCCTTTGCTGATAATATCATTCTGCAGCGCGAATTTGTCCATCTGTACGATAAGGTTCTTCATATGTTCCTGCATGGCATGTGAAAGGCTTTTCCCGTTTTTGGTTTGTATAAAAATCATTTTAAAATCGTTTGTGCGCAGGTCCTTGTATATTCGGTTGTGGAGCGCTTCCATATGATTGTATGCGGCACGAGTGCAATCCTTAGAGCTTCTTGAAAAAGACTTGCCTGACAGCTCGTATTTGTCATTATAAAACGCCTTGTACAGCTCTGCAAAGGTCATTGATGACTTGCTGAGGTCATATGGATTTTTGTTGTATTCTGCCAGTGCAATCAGACCTTCTTCGCGTGTGGGATAGCGTCCTAAGACGTCATATACAGGATAATAGCGTTCGTCCATTCTTGTATTGACTCTGACTTCATACGGGCATCTGCGGCTGCCTGACAGCTTTACGACCGTACCATATCCGTTTTTGTTCCTGATAGCCTTTCCACGCGGCATAGTATATCCTCCTTTTTGGGTACAAAAATAACAGCCTGTGAACATGGTAAATTGTCGCGGCAAATCGTTAAGACATTTATTCATGTTCGCTTGCAAGCTGCCCCCAAAGATGATATAATATATTTGTTTCGTAGGTATCATCTTTGGGTATCTATTAAAATCCGTTCAGTGCTGGTAACGCTGGGCGGTTTTTAATTTATGCATTGTTATTGCATGTTTTTTGTCTGTAAAATCATATTTTGAAGTCTGAGTTAGTTTACGGAAGCGCTCTGCGTATATGCGCGGTCACAAGTACGTAGGCCGTCTATATGTTCAAACAAATCAGGTTTGATTGGAGCGCCTAACGGATCTAAGATAAAGTCAATTCCCTCACGCCGGGCGAGTTTGGCAGCAGATACAAAATCGCTGTCACCGGATATAAGAATAATCTGCCCTACCTGCTGTTTATAGGCAAGCGACGCAATATCAAGCCCGATTTTCATGTCAACGCCTTTTTGGTCTATTTCGATACAAAAGTCCGCTTCGGTCAAATCTGAAAAATCAAGTTTTCCATTGCAGAGCTTTTTCACAATTTCAGGGCGGATTGTATAGTGTGCCTGTTCTTCAGCAAGCTTGCCGAGACGTATGGCGAATTTGCGCTTTCTTTTCAATTCTTCAAGAAACTGGTTCATCCATGTGTATAATTCTGTTTTTGACAAATCCACCTGCTTCTGCAGAAAAGGATGGAATATCCGCTTGGCTGTGGGAGGGCAGTCATAATAAAATATGCGGTACAATTTGTTATTGTTTTCTCCATGTGAATTTAGGTGTTTTTTACAGTAATTTGCTAATTCGGCAGCTCTAGTCTGTGCGCTGACATCGCCGAATACCTGTTGGGCGCGCCTGCGGTAGAAGCCACCATCTACAAGAATAGCGGTTTTCATATGTACCTCCTATAATTGAAAAAGCTCTAGGGTTCGGTCATTCTCATATGCTGAGAGACGTACAACCTAGAGCATTATTAAC
>CANQSB010000083.1 GCA_947626435.1 uncultured Lachnospiraceae bacterium
AATAATCTAAATTTACTTGAGGTATTTTTTTCTGTCAATATCTTAACCTATTTAAAGTATACAGGAAGCTTTCTTAAATTAAAATTTTCCTCACAGCAGTTCTCATTCTGTCATATCCCACTGAAGTTCAAATAATGCTGAAAAACGCCGCCCTTCGCGTTTTTCCAAACATTTAGAAAGTCTTAGGCAGTGTCCTTTACTGCCTTAGAGTTTCTTAAGGTTTTATTCTTCAATGTGCTCGCGGCCCTGTGCTATGATGCTTCTTACATGGTCGTCAGCCAATGAATAGAATACCGACTTTCCCTCGCGGCGGCTGCCTACGAGCTTTGACTGCTTTAATACCTTTAGCTGATGCGAAATTGCGGACTGTGTCATATTCAGGAGCTCCGCTAAATCACATACGCACACTTCCTCCTCAAACAGCACAAACAATATCTTGAGCCGCGTGGAGTCGCCGAACACCTTGAACAAATCAGATAAATCGCTTATCTCCTCCTCGTCAGGCATTGCCGCGTTTACCTTTTGCAAAAGGTCGCGGTGTATCTCGTGCGTATCGCAGCATTCAATCTCTGTCTGTGTACTTATCCCGTTTGGCATACTGCTCACCCTTTCCATATTTTCAGTATTTCTTATCATTGGCATGTGTTATTGAATTTTTGTTCATATGAATGATTGTTCATATATTCATGATACTACCGCCATTACTCATTGTCAATACAATTTTTAAGAATTTTTCTTTTTTATTTTGTCACTGATATGGCGCAAAATCATGCTGATGCATATGCTGACAACCGCTATAAGCAATCCTTTCCATAAAATCGGACGAAGCCGGCTGCTGTATTCATGCACATCATAAAAGCCCATGGCATACAGCTTAAAAGACCAATATATCCAATAAAATGTAGCAGCGGCGGCGACAAACCACAACACCGCCCTTACGGCAAGCAAAACCTTTACAACCTTACTTTTTTTCATCACTTCAACCTCCTAAAGTCAAAATAGACAATTGCGAAACATGTTCTAACCCATCCGAATTTAGTCAAAATAACCACACGCATACAGTCTGCCCTTATTTATTTTCACAAATTCCCACAGGCAAAATCCTTCACAATTCCAAAAAATTCCCTAAACATGTTGTTTGGCTGCATATAGAAATTTGAGCGCGCGGCAAGTCCGCAGACATTTTTTATTCCATAATGCTTTGCGATGCTGACGCCGCGGAAGATATGAAAATTGTTCGTGACTATGCCTACCCTGTCATTCTCCTTGTCAAAAAATGCAGAGCTGAAAGCGATATTTTCTGCGGTATTTGTAGCCTTGTCCTCCATTATGATCCGCTCGGGAGAAATCCCCTTCTGCTCCAGATATTCCTTCATTCCCTGCGCCTCGCTGCAAGGCTCATTTACGCCCTGTCCGCCTGATACAATGCAGACTGTGCTTTCATTTTCCACAAGATAATCATATGCCGCGTCAAGCCTGAATTTCAGCGCGACAGACGGTCCATTTTCCTTAACCTGAGCCCCAAGTACAATTATATAGTCAAGCTCCTGCCAAGCCTTTGCATTATACCCGCTTATGACGCAGCCCTCCACCGCGGCAAAAAGGATTATGCCCGCCGCTATGCATATCACAGCAAGCTTTTGAATGACCGAAGGCAGCTTTTCCCATAAATGAAAATGCAGAAACAAAGCCGCCGCAATAAAGAACACGCCGCACGCGCCCCATACCATATAAAAATACGAGCCCGACTTTATGCCATACACCGCCAGACAATAGCCAAAGCACAATATACCGCATATAATGCAAAAAATCTCTCTTTTCATACCAATCTCCCTATGCCCTAATTACAAGCCCCGCCATTACCTGCAAAAGCTCACCTGCTCAAGGTCCGCACCAATTCCATATACCTTTTGGATTTACTTTGTATGTCCTCCTGCGTCACGCCGTAATACCTGTAGATTCCCTTATATATGCGGTTAAATTCCTTTCTTATTTTCCTGCCGCCGCTGCAGCCTCCGCCGATGTAGCCGTACTTTTTTTCAATGTCGATATGTATATTGTCATTCACGTCGCCAAACACCTTTTTGAATTTGTGCATATCAATGTCAAATGCGGACTGCGGCACCTCCATTGCGCGTTTTATCTGTTCTTTTGCCTGTTCTATGTGAAGCTTTATGTCCTCTGCCGACTCCCCCTTAAGCTTCGGGATTTCGGCGTATTCCCCCAGAAGCTCGGGGGCATACTGTATGATAAAGGAAGCCCTCATTTGCGTGTATTCATTTATAAGTTCGTTAGATTCTCTGTCCACCTCGACAAGACCGCATTTATTCACAATGTAGTCCACCGTCTCGTCCATGCTGTGGGGCTCGCATTTAATAGTCTTTTCCACACAGTATTTCCTTATTTTATGTTTAAGCCTTTGCATCTGCTGTTTCAGCGTATATTTTTCAGGCTTTTTTAAAATAAAAACTGATGCCGGTCCATCACCAGTTTCGATACGCGTAACGTTAGAAGCGCCTTTTTTACTTTTTTTCATCAATTTCCTCCGTTCGTATCCGCAAGCATAAAAATGAAAGCGCGGTGTTTATTCCGACATAAAATTGGGGCGGAATATATACTGCTAATTATGTTCGCGTATTATTCCGCCCAAATTATTAAAACTTAAATGTCACTTCACAATTACATCAGACGCTGTTTTTACCGCTTGCCATAACCGTTAAATTAAATTGTCTTTATCACAGTGTCAAACGCGTCAAGCCTTATTTTCTCCACACCGTACTCTGTATTTACAGTACACTCCTGCGTCGTGTCGGAATTGTTTATCACTACAAGAGTCCTGCTTTCAGGGTAGAATGCGCACTCCATATCGGCATTGTCCGTGAGATAATTTCCGTCTGCCGCTTCGCCGCCCGCATTGAGTATAAGTTTCAAAAGCAGCTTGGTATTTGCATTGTTTACCTCAAATGATGAAAGATAAATGCCATGTCCCTTTCCAAAGCTGTTTATCGTAAACAGCGGGTTATTGTCCTTTGCCGCAAGCACTGTCGCCTTGCCGTCTGTCAGATGGCACTTAACCTTTTCGGGAATGTCCGCGCCTGCCGTAAGCGCAACTTTTGCCGCTTTCTCATCAACGTCAAAGCTCCACTGTCCATGGCACACTCTGTCAATGATGTCCTCGTCAACGCCGAGCACATGCGCCATTCTAAAGTAGGTGTCAAAGCCAGGCACAGCAGAGGGCTCGCCTACGCCGATAAACGTGCCGCCGTCATATACCCATTTGGTAAGCTTTTCAATGACAGCCTCGTCTTTCCATGCGTTGCCGCCGCTCCATGCGCTGCCCGCCGCGCCCGCGTTTATAACCACGTCGACATCTGAGAGTGCGCCGTTCTTTACATCATCAAAATTTATAAATTTCACGTCTACGGGAAGTCCGCTCAGCGCCTCATTTATATGAATTAAGTCATGCATGTACGTCTCATGAAAATGCCCTGAAAGCGACCACGAGCGCATAGCGCCCCAGTAGTGGAGCACGGCAACCTTCGTCTTGCAGCTGTAGGGCTTTCCTGCCTTGTGGAGCTCCCTTATCGCCCTGAACTCATCGGAAATCTTCGCTATATATTCCACAAAATCGGGGAAATCCTCAACCAAATGTATATACCCGCCAAGCCCTATGCGGTCTATCGGGCAGCGCAGCAGCGCACGCCTTACACTGTTCCAGTATTTCTTGGCATCGAGCGTAGGATTGCCGCCCTCCATAAATGTGGGCGCGCCGCCAAGCCCTACAGGGAACAGATACGGGTGAAGCCTTATCTCATGCGTATCGACATCCACGCCCGAGCAGAGCCTTACCTCATATCCCGAAAATACACATTTAATCAGACCGTCAAAGCCAAAGTTTTTAAATGTCGGCTTATACGGCTCTATTCCTACCCAGCTGTCATCATAGAATACATACGCCTTTTTATTGTACTTATGCGCTATGTCAACCAGCTCTTTTCCAAAGCTGATTACAAAGCTGTTGATAAAGTCAATCCAGTCGGCTTTTTTCTTATTGCCTGGCATATGCGTCACGTGGAGCTTGCCTTGATTGATAAAGTCCTCCGCAGTAAGACTGTAGCCGTATTTTGCAGCGAAATCGTCAAGCATCTTGGGGCTTACCGTAAAATCATAAGATGCCCAGTCCGAATAAATCTGCCTGTTCCTCTCGCTGCTGCCCCAAATCCATACAAAGTTGTAGAACATTGACGTAAACCTGACTACCGTCGTCGCGGGATGCTTTTCGCACCAGTCAGTGAGCCAGTTTTTCATATACTCCTGCGTCTCGGGATATACGGGATCAATCTGCATGAGATGCTCCTTGTCCCAGTTGTTCGTAGTGTGGTTGTACATCGAAATTTCTTCCCAGATGCGGTACGCAAGAAAGCTCACAGTATATTTATGCCACAGCGCTACACCCTTTATCGTAACTGAACCTGCCGCCTTGTCATAAGTCCACTTTGAAGCGTCTACAAGCGTGTCCGTAGTCCTGTCATAAACCTGCCAATATTTAAGCGAAGCCTCGCTGTCATTTATCCTGAACTGCTCATCAAAATAATCGGCTAAAAGCCCCACTGTCAGAGTATCCTTGTCAGCAACTACAGGCTGCGTCATAAGAAAGCTCTGCTGCAGCTTATCCTGATTTTTCTTTGCCCATTCATTGTGATCCCTGATTATGCATATCGTGGAATAGATGCCATAGCCCGCATCTATTATCTCGTCTGAAAGCTCCGTGCCGTCGCTGTCCCTTATAACGTCAGCTCCCCATTTTTTTGCAAGCTCCAGCGTCAGTTTCTCATAGCCTGCCTCGCCTGGCATTGTAAATCCGCCTTTGCTTTTTACATTTTCAACAGTTCCCATTAGTTTATTTCCTTTCAAATTATATATTTAGTCCTCTGCACATTTTTGCAGCGTGTCCTCTTGTAATTAAAGCCCCCATATCCTCGCCGTCGCCGATAATGCCCATTGAATACGCCGCCCTCACAAACGGCACGCAGTACGGCGCGCATTTGTCATCATACACGCAGGGCTCCTCCTTTGGCAGCGCCCTTCTTCCCTTGCAGGCGCTCATCATAAGGGCGATAAACTCCTGCGTCGTTATCTGCTTTTGCGGCATAAGGCGCTTATTTTCAACCATCTGCGGCGGTATAATCTCATTCTGGTACGCGCACTCCACAGCGCCCGCATACCACTCATGCCCCGCAATGTCGTCATAGACATCATTAAACACGTTTGTGGGGAAAAATTTTGCCGCCTTTATAACCATGTCAATCGCCTCAGCGCGTATCAGCATATCGTCAGGCCGCTCCAAATCCGCAAAAAGCTCCGTATTGCCAGCAGGATTTGATATGTACCT
>CANQSB010000084.1 GCA_947626435.1 uncultured Lachnospiraceae bacterium
ACTATTCCGCGGTTTGTCATTTCACCGTTTCCGTTGTTGAATACATTTGAATAATAAACATCTGTAATGGCTGTTTCGAAATTTTCTGTGCTTGTGACGATATCGTATTTTTCTCTTATGTCAAAGCGGTAATCGTTGCCTAAGTCTATCTGGCTGTAAATCGCGGCAGGCATCATATTCTCGTCGGCTAAATCGGGAATCGCATTGTAGCCTGCCGTACCTATGCAGGTGTTGTTTTCGTCATAAATATAGTATGTGGAAAAGCCAAGGCTATAGGCAAAAGCTGTGCTGTCCGGCTTGTCAAGACTAATCTGCCATTTTTCGGGCAGAGTGATGTTTACCGTAAAAGGTTCAATATTTAAAATATCAGCGTTGTATTCGGTAAGCTCGTCATTTCCTGATGGGAATACAAGGCTGTTTACTTTGTAATTTTTTGAATTATTTTCAGTATTAGCTGTGTCGGTTTGAGTTTCCTGATTAGCCTGTGAGATGATGTCTGTGTTATCGATTATATCTATATCGTTAGAAAATGTGACAGATGTGTCATAATTTGACTCCGTCTGATTGTTTTGTAATTCTGAATTATTCTCCGCTTCCGGGTTTTGCGCTGATTTTGAACTGCATGATGTCAAAAGCAATGCTGATAATGTTATTAAAATAATTTTTGATTTTTTCATTTGAACTCCTCATTGCATTTATTTAATATTGAATTATAAAAAATATATAATAATGTTAGTATGTCAGTCTGGGAAAAATTTTCAATATCATTGGAATTAAATAATGCTTTTTTTGCAAATTTTACATTTTTAAAATAATCTGTTTTTGGGTTCAATTTTTTAATTTTGTACGATTTTTTACATTTCAGGCGCTATTTTTGCCTAAAGGCTTGCCAGCTTTAAGCATTGGTGATATAGTACAGTCTAATGAAACAAATCAATTCTGAACATTCGCCGTCTGCATGATTATTCTTATTTTATAGCTAAGATAAATGAATATATCGACAGTGGATATACGACAGAGGACGCGATAAGCATGGCGGTGGACTATTGCATAGAAAAGGATGTTTTGGCGGATATTTTAGTTAAATGCAAGAGTGAGGTGAAAAGTATGCTGCTTACTGAATTTGATGAGAAGCTGTATAAGAGAAGTATATATAAGGAAGGCTATGATGATGGCATTAAGGAAGGACATAAGCGTGGCATGAGCGAGGGCTTTGAGCGTGGCGTAAATAAAGGTTTTGAGCGCGGGATAAGCGAAACGCGAGAGCAGGATATACAGAACAGTATAGCAATGTTAAAAAGCATGAATCTGCCAGATGATAAAATAGTCGGTCTTATTGCCAAAAATTATGCTGTTTCCGAAGATGATGTCATAAATGAGATAAATAAAATGCAATAAAAAAACAAAACAGGTACAAACCATAAAAAAGCTTGTGCCTGTTTTAGGTTTTATTGAGTCTCCATCACTCTATGCAGCATACCCTGTCGGCAAGCCTGATTGTTGACGGTCTGTGCGCGATCATAAGTATTGTCCTATTTCCGCGCAGGCTTTTCAATGCGGCGTTCACTGCCTGTTCGGACTCGTTATCCAGTGCAGAGGTTGCCTCATCCATAAGAATAACAGGGGCATCTTTAAGAACAGCCCGCGCTATGGCTATCCTTTGGCGCTGCCCCCCTGACAGGAGATTTCCCCTTTCTCCGACATTCGTGTCATATCCTTCCGACAGGGCTTCAATAAATTCATGTGCGTTTGCCTGTATGGCAGCTTTAATGATTTCCTCGTCTGTGGCGTCTGGTTTTCCCATCCGTATGTTGTCCTTGACTGATGCGTTAAAAAGATACGGCTCTTGAGGGACATAGGCAATCTGCTCCCTTATCTGTGCAAGGCTGCATTCCCTAATATTAAGACCGTTTACCTTTATAGTTCCTCTATCAAGCGGGTAGAGTTCCAGTAAGAGTTTGGAGAGCGTAGTCTTTCCGCATCCCGATGCCCCTGTAATGGCTACACATTCCCCGCTGTTGATCCTAAGCGAAAAATTATCAAACACATCCGCATTTTTGCCGTATGAAAATGTGATACTGTCAATGTCTATGGCAGTTTCATCGGCAGTTTCATCAGACGGTGTGGTTTTTACCAACAGCTTATCTGCATACCAATTTTGCGGTTCGCCTGTCTCATCCAGAAAATCAAAGACATTTTTTGCATTTGCAAGGCATCCTACTAGCTCGGGGACATATTTCCCAATCTGCAGGAACTGGAATGAAAAAGAACCGTACATCGTATAAATTGCCGTCAACGCACCAAGCGTCGTATATCCTTTATTTACAAAGCCTATGCCGATTACAAGGAAGACAAGGGAGCACAAAAGCTCAAAGCCCTTGCCGCTGCATTCGAGGCATGCTGTATATATAATTTTTTTATTTGATTTTTTTGCATAATCATGATTTAGCTTTTTAATTTCCCCTACAGTCTGTCTGCCGCCGTCATACATCCTTGCCTGCTCCATGCCCTGCAGCAGATCGGACAAACGGCTTGTGATGCCCACATTTACTGTTGACAGCTTCCTGCTTACCATGTGCATTGGCTCTAAAAGCAGCATCTCTGTTCCCATCATCAGCACATTAACTGCCGCCAAGCACAGTGTAAGCTGCCAGCTTAAATAAAACATGGGTACGAGGAATGCCGCCACCTGAAGCAGCGGCATCACGACTCTCCTTAATCTTGAGCCGTAAATATCTCCCATTTTTATCAGGTCATATGAGATTTTTGACATGATCTCACCGCTGTGATGCTTCTCATAATAGCTATAGGGCAGTCTCACTGCCACTTCCAGTACGGATTCCGAGAGTTTGCCGTATACCTTCTTTGCCTCAACATTATAGCAGACGGCGGCTGCCCTGTATATCAGCAGTGATGCCGTTCCTGCCGCAATAATTACGGCAATAATTACGGACAGTCTTTGGTATTCTCCTGACTGCGAGATATCAACAACGCTTTTCATCAGCATTGAACCCATTATCGAGAACATCGAAATTGATACACTCATAACAAAAACGGCGCCTAAATATATATACAACCGTCTTCCCATTACCTTCATTGAATGTATGAACAGCCTGTAATTTTCCATTATTTTCTCCATTTCCGCGCTAACATCCGCGCATATCATTCCTGTACATTTTGGCATATGTCTGTCCAAGCGCCATAAGCTCATCATGCGTGCCGCTTTCCACTATGTGCCCATGCTTTGGTACCATGATTTTGTCAGCATTCACTACTGTTGACAGGCGGTGCGCAATGGTAATGCATGTTTTTCCTGAAACCATTGTGTCTATTGCATTTTTTATGCTGCTTTCCGTTTCGACATCAAGCGCTGATGTCGGTTCGTCCAATAATAAGATGGGAGCGTTTTTTATGATTGCTCTTGCTATGGATATCCTCTGTTTCTGACCGCCTGAAAGGATTGCCCCGCGCTCTCCTATGACAGTCCGGTATCCCTGCGGCAGCGTCATGATAAAATCATGTATCTCCGCTTTCCTGCAGGCTTCCATGACCTCTTTGATTGATGCGTCAGGTTTTCCATAAGAAACATTTTTTTCTATTGTGTCGGGAAATAAAAATACATTTTGTGATACGACCGCGATCTGCTGTCTCAGGGCTTGGATATTCCAGTCTGCCATATCCCTTCCGAATAACCTGTATTGTCCTCCTGAAAGTCTGTAAAATCCGCACAGCAGACGGAATATAGTGCTTTTTCCTCCACCCGATTCTCCGACGAAGGCAACATTCTCACCAGTCTTTACTTCAAAAGAAAGCTTATCCAATACCAGCTCGGTTTCGGAATATCCAAAATCAGCTTTATCGAAGCAGACTGCGGTGTCTGTGTCCAGCGGCTTGTCTTGCGTTCCTCCACATTCTTCATTTTCCGCAAGGATTTCTTCCATGCGCTTTATGCTGACCAGCCCTGCGGAGGCGTCCACTATGCTGAGCGGAAGCCCGATGAATGATTTGACAAATTTGTCCAAAATTAGAATAAATGCAACCAACCCTCCGAGACTTACCCTTCCCCTGCTTACCAGGTATACGGCATATACCGCGCTGATGATGTTTGGGAGCCACTCAATGACCTTTCTTATGACAAGTACGGCATTGCTTATCTTTGCTCTTTTTTCCTCATTTTCCACAAGCTCCTCTGATGCCTTGCGCATTTTTTGGCTGAATATATGCTCCGCCCCAAAAGAACGCAGCACTAAAATGCCGCTTACTGCATCCTGTGCAATAGCTGCCATTACATCAGTTTTTTGTCTGTATGATGCCTGCAGATTGCTGATTTTCTTTACAAGGGCGGACGCTATCCAAAATATCAAAGGATATGATATCAATATTGTTGCCATAAGCCTGATATTTAAATGCCCTATGTAAACAGAATATGTGATAAGAGATATAAGGCTGCTTATGATTTCAGGCAGCAGCGTTTCAAGGAATGTTGAAATTTCCCCCAAATCCCCTGTTACTTTATTTAAGAGTTCAGCAGAATAATGTTCATCAAAATATCTGTATTCCATGCGGTATAGCTTATCTGCCGCTTTGTCTCTGTATTCTGTGCAGACAAGCATGGCGTACTTTGATGATATTATGCTCTGTGCGAATGCCGCTATAGCGCCGACTGCCGTAAATAACAAAAAGCGCAGGATAAAGCTGCCAAGCGCCACTTCACCGCCTGCCAGCATATCGTCTATGACTATGCTGATAATATCCATGCCCTGTACCAAAGTATAGCTTACAACTGCCATCAGTACGATTTCTGCGGGCAGCATCCACATATATTTGGTCATACAGCTTACGAAAACATTCTTTTGCATTTAATGTCCCTCCTGAAAAAACATATGTCTGTTATATATCAAT
>CANQSB010000085.1 GCA_947626435.1 uncultured Lachnospiraceae bacterium
ATGTCATTTATTGAAAAGCGAAAAAACGTCCGACAGCAGCTTTTATGTTTTCCCTAAAGTTAGTGCATATGGGGTAATGCCCCCACAAAGTCACAAATCAATTCCCATCCATGATCATCTGTTACAATCGAATCATCAATAAAATGCTCCCATAAAAACATCCAATTCTTTTCCAAGCCGTCTTCGATATACTTTCTTCGGATACTGTACTTAATTTTTTCTGCTTGTTCTTTTGAAAGTTTCTCTATTGAAAATCTCCAATATTCGGCTTCTTCTTGAATGCCTTTGGATATCAGTCCTTTTACACACTCAACCTTCATCATAATCATACTCCCTTGAACTGCTTGCCTACCCATTCTCTTGCAGCGCCAGTTCCGTATAAACAACCATACCTATTAAAACAAATCAAATAATTTGTGTTAAAATTTGTCAGATAAAACTCTCTGTTTTCACAAGTTTCAGAAAGTATCTTATATAAATCCCTGCCATTTTTTATAATAAATATATTTTTATCATCTTCGTCATTAAAAAATAACAGGCTTTCTTCCTTATCTTTATAATCCCAATCTACAAACTCATCAATAATAGCCCATGCATATGAATCACGCAGCACAGAATAATCAATCAAATGTCCCCATAGAACGCCTTCCGTGCCTCCATCTGTATATTTTTGGTAAATACTATTTTTATATATGTCCCGCCTGTTCTGATGAAAGTATTTCAATGGGGATTTTCCAATTTTCAGCTACTTTTTGAATTTCTTCATACATTTTAAATAATCCCTTCAAAACACACTTTTTACAAAATATTTTAACAGCGTCACTTCGCCAGCTCATAATAAAGCCCTTTCCTCGCCATAAGCTGTTCATGCGTTCCCTCCTCCGCTATGCCCTTATTGCTGATATACAGTATGCGGTCGGAGTTGCGTATGGTTGACAGCCTGTGCGCGACGATAAACGCCGTCTTGTCCTTAATCAGTACATCCAGCGCCTCCTGAATGAGAAGCTCGGTTTCTGTGTCAATGGCGCTTGTAGCTTCGTCAAGAATGATTACCGACGGATTTTTCAGCACAATCCTCGCAAAGCTTATAAGCTGCTTTTCGCCCGCGGACAGCCCTGCGCCGCGCTCCTCAAGCTCATGCATATATCCGCCGTTCAGCCTTTGAATGAATTTGTCCGCAAAGATTGTCTTTGCCGCCGCGATGCATTCCTCGTCAGTCGCCTCTTTCCTGCCGTAGCGGATATTTTCGAGCACTGTCCCCTTAAATATAAACGGGTCCTGCATCAATACGCCGACCTCTTTACGCAGCGAATAAATTTCCGCGTCACGCACATCAATGCCGTCAATAGTCACGCTGCCTTCCTTGACATCATAGAACCTCGTAAGCATATTTATTATCGTCGTCTTTCCGGCGCCCGTAGGTCCTACAAGCGCTATTGTCTCACCCGACGCCACATGAAGGTTAAAGTGTTCCAAAATATTAATGTCATCTTCATATGCAAATGTGACATCGTTAAAATCCACTCTGCCTTTTACATTTTTTAGCTCAACCGCGTTTTCCCTATCCTGTATCGCCGAAGGGTAATCTATGGTGTCAAAAACCTGCTCCAGATTAGAGCTTACCTGCGCAAGCTCCTGAATTATGGTGGAAAGCTGCGAGAGCGGATCCTGAAAGGCGCTCATATATGTCGTAAATGTGATGACAACGCCCGCCGTAATCAAGTCATTGCCGCCGAGGATAAGCGCAAGCGCCACGCCGTATATGCATAATGTGCCCACATTCCAAAATGCCATTACTACAGGCTGGTTTAAGCGGGAGCGCTTCACAATGTCCCACCACATGTCAACGCTTTCCTCGTGAATATCCCTGTATGTTTCCTTGTTGATGTCAATACGGTTATAATTTTTGACTATCTGCTCACCCATTATGGACTCCACCAAAAAAGCGGTGCGGTTGGAATTTTTCAGCCTGTGCGCTGTGTACATTTTGCGCAGAACGGCGCGCAGGACAAACACGACCGTCATCATTGGAATAATCGTGGCAAACACTATCAGCGTAAGCATGGGGCTCAGCGAAAGCATAAACACCGTCACCACTATGATTTTCACAATGTATATCGCAAACATCATAACGTAATTTGAGAAAAAGTCCGCGAGCCCGTTGATGTATTCCGTAACGCGCACTACTATCTTGCCGTCAGGGCGGTTGTCAAAATAGTCAAAGGAAAGCCGCTGCAGTCTTTCAAATATGTCAGTCCTGATATTCGTGATAATCAAAAGTCCCATTTTGCCCATGCTACGCGACTGTATAAAAGTGGAAATGATTTCCACTGCCGCAAGAAGCACCAGCCCCGCGCCCACAAGCGCAAGCTGCCTATAGTCATTATTTACAACCGTCTCGTCAACTATCAGCTTTAAAAGCCTTGGCGGGAAAAGCGAAACTATGGACGCCGCAAGCATCATGCAGGTGACAAGGAGCAGAATCTTTTTGTAGGGCAGAATGTATTTTATTGTCCTTCCTAACTGCTTTATATCTATCTTTTTTTCTATTTTTTCATCTTCAAAAAATGTATTGCGCTTAGCCATTATTTTCCCCCGCTCTTTTCTGCAAGACTGTCATAATCCACCACTGACGCCTGCTGCTGTTGCTGCACATTGTAGACATGGGCAAAACTTCCGCCGAGCGCCATCAGCTCCTTAAACGTGCCCCTCTCAGTGATTTCACCGTCGCGCATGTACAGTATTTCATCGCAGTTTACTACCGACGAAAACCTGTGCGCCGTGATTATAACTGTCTTTTCCTTAAAATTGTCCTCGATGTCCTTTAGCAGAATACGCTCCGTATTTACATCGAGCGCGCTGGTGGAATCGTCTAAAATAAAGACTGGCGCATTTTTGTGGAAAGCCCTCGCAATGGATACCCTCTGTTTCTGCCCGCCCGAAATGCCCAAGCCTCTCTCTCCCACTATGGTTTTGTAGCGGTCAGCAAGCGCGTCGATGAATTTTGCCGCCTGCGCATGCTCCGCCGCCTGAGTAACCATGCGCTCGTCAATGTCAGACCTGCTGTATGCAATATTCGACTCTATCGTGTTTGAAAACAGAAATACATCCTGAAATACATAGGAGTACATTCTGCGCAGGCTGTCAAGCCCAAATTCCTTTATGTCGTGTCCGTCTATGGTAATGCTGCCGCCCGTGATATCGCGCGTGCGCACAAGCGTCTTTAAAAGGACACTCTTTCCCGAGCCTGTTTCCCCCACAATGCCAAGCTTTTTGCCGTAAGGAACGCTTACATTTATGTCCTTCAAAATTTCCTGTCCGTCAATATTAAGCGACACGTTTTTTAGCTCAATGTCAGGCGCATCGCACCTAAGGCTTTGCTCCCCGCTGTCAGGGACATTGCTGCTTTTTTCCATAAAATGCTTCAGCTCCAAGCCCGCTATTGTCTGCTGCTGCATATTGAAAATGTGATTGTTCAAGCCCGTAATGTTGTTCATAATCCTTAGCACATATGTAGATGAGGACAAAATATATCCCACGGTCATATATCCGTTCATAACTAAGACAGCGCCGATAATAATAGTCCCGATATACGCTATTTGCTTTATGGAATTAAACGTCAGGTCAAATTTTGACGAGAGCCAAATCTGCTGCAGGCGGGAATTGAGCAGATTTTGGTTAGAAACGCCAAACTTTTCCTTTTCCAGCTCCTCGTTTGTGAATGAGCGCACAATGCGCACCGCCGCGATATTTTCCTGAACGGTCAGGTTCATCTCTGAGCTTTTGCTGCGGATATCCTGAAAATTTATGCGCGCCTTTTTCTTGAAGTCGAGCACTGCCTTTACCAGAAACGGCATCAATATCAGCGGAATTACGATAAACGAAATGTTGATGCCCGCAATCAGTATGAGCGTGACAGCCAGCATAAATACCGCGTCAACAAGATAGGGAAGCCTGTGCGCGAAAAGCTCCTTAAACATAATGGTGTCGCTGTTTAAAATCTGCAGAAGCTCGCCCGAATTATAGTCTGAAATGGTTGCGGAATCCAGCTCCATCAGCTTGCCGTATGTTTCATAGCGAAGCTCTGTCTCCAGCTTCAAGCCTATCCACTCCTGCATAAGGTCGCGCGCATATATAAAGCCAATCCTTATAGCAACAAGCAGAATATAAACCGCCGCAATCGACCAAAAAAGCTTCATGCTGTGCGCGCCGCCAAACCTGCCTGTAAGCAGAAAATGGAACATTCCGCCGCTGTCATCAGCAATCTGCCCGCTCTGTATGACAAAGTCAATCAGTATCCCTGTCAAAAGCGGGAGCAGAAGTTCGGCATAAATGCCTAAAAGGCTCAGCAGCTCCGCAAATACCGCAACAGGCATGCTTTTTTTGAAAAATTTGTATCCAAATCTTAAAGTTTCCATTTTGAGCCCGCTTTCTCTTAAAATTTATTTTATATTGTATCACAAGTATATATTCAATTCTATCTGATTTT
>CANQSB010000086.1 GCA_947626435.1 uncultured Lachnospiraceae bacterium
GAGCTTATCAAGGCAGTGGGCAATGAAGATTTTGACAGCAGCCTTGAAAGAATACGGCCGCGCATCAATGCGCGCAGACTAGACAGCAGCATATCAAAAACCTGCCGAGAAGCAATAAGCGAGGTAACAAAGCCTGCCTACATCAATTTTCCTCTGTCACAGGTACTCAGGAATGTAATCAAAATCCATATCGCAATGTTCACGGACGATGCGCTCAAAGCAATTAGATTTGTGAGCGAAGATATGAATAACGCAATCACAAAGATAGGCGCTGATTTTGATGAGATATTCAACATAAATGCGGTGGATTACATAACATGGGCGGCAAAGGAGAATATCAAGCACAGTGGAACGGAGGAAATCCTCAAAAGGCAGATGGTGAAGAACAGGGATGCTTATTGCGAGGTTATACGCAATGGCATTGACGACCGCATATACGGCAGACAAGAGGTAAACTCTATGATAGCGTGCGCCAAGGAAAATGATCCCGCGCTGTTTGATGAGATAATCGCGGAACGCACAAAGGACGGGGTAAAAAAGGATGCCATAATTACCACAAAGCGGGATATTATGATGCATTTCTCGGCAATGCCCGATAATGAAAAAGCTGTGATGCTGGATTATATTTTAGGAAAGACGCCGCTGTCCGAGTTCTACAAGCTGGACTATACGCTTTATGATGGCGATGATTGGACAGCAGACACATATATTAGAGAAGTGTCAGGATACAAGCGGATTTACGGCAGTGATGAATATGTGCGCAGATGGGATGCCGCAATGGCAGTGAGAGGCGGCGGAGGATATCTGGTACAGGAATTAATGAGAGAACGGACAGGGAATACCATTGATGAGGATGTCAGACGGCTTTTTGACGTTTTTGAGCAGGAGGGCGTGAAAATAAAGCACCAGTTTTTGACATTCTGCTGCATGGCGGAGTATATGACAGGCACAAATTGGGGATCCGAATACGCGGCATTTCATAAGGTGGGAGCGCCGATTTTTGCAAAATATCTGTCGCAGAACAGGGAAGAAACAATGGCGGCGTTTGACGACGCAGGCACTGAAGGGAAGGTATTTGGCCTTGACATCATGAGCATTAATGCCGAAGAAAACAAGGCGGAAATCCTTGCCCTTGCAAAAGAGAGCGCAAAGGCGGTAAAAGAGAGGCTGCTGGAAATACTCTATAAACAGCATGGCTGGGAGGATGATATCATAAAGCTTATGTCGGCGAAAAAGGCGGGCGAGCGCGAAATCGCTGTCCGCGTGCTTGGAAAGTGGCAGAGCGAGGGAAAAGACTATAGTGAGCTGTTTAAGGCGGCGCTTGAAAAGGAGAAAAACGCAAAGATAGCGTCACTTTTGCAAAATTCCCTCACAATCACAGCCGCAGGAGACGGACAAGGGGCTGCCAATGCGGTTGAGGCAAGTGAGCTTGTGCAGATGATGCATAAGGGAGGCAAAAAGCGTTCGCTTGAATGGGCGTACCAAACTCCGTTTAGCGCGGTGCACAAAAAAGACGGCACGGCGGCAGACGAAGAATATCTGCAGGCGATACTTTTGTGCTATTCGACGGCTGAGAAAAACGGGATAAATGCAAACGCTGCAATGCTTGCGGAGAGCCTTAACGAGGACGAGTTTGCCGTATATGTCAGTGAGCTTTATGAAAAATGGTTTGCGGCAGGCGCGGAGGCGAAAAAACGCTGGGTGCTTTATGCGGCATCAATCCACGGCGGCAGCGCCATAGCGGACAGGCTTGTGCGCCAAATCGGCGAGTGGGCGCAGAACGCTAGGGGCGCGATAGCAGCCGAAGCCGTGAAGGCGCTTGTGCTGAATCCCGCTCCGAGTGCGCTGCTTGCGGTTGACAGTATGTCAAGAAAGTACAAGTTTAAACAGGTGAAAGCGGCGGCGGGAGAGGCTATGGAGTACGCTGCGGGGCAGCTTGGCATCACGCGCGAGGAGCTTGCGGACAGGATTGTGCCAGACCTTGGATTTGATGAAAATATGGAGCGGATTTTTGACTACGGCGAGAGGAAATTCAAGGTAGCAATCACGACTGCGCTTGAAATTGAGGTATTTGACGAGACGGGCAAAAAGCTTAAAAATCTTCCAGCAGTTGGCAAGAAGGACGACGAGGGAAAGGCGTCTGCAGCGATTGGCGAATTTAAGGAAATGAAAAAGCAGATGAAGGCGGCTGTAACGAGCCAGAAGTCGCGTCTGGAGTATGCGCTTATTGCGAAACGCGAGTGGACGGCGGAGGCTTGGAAGGCGCTGTTTGTGAAAAATCCTATAATGCATCAGTTTGCGATTGGGCTTGTGTGGGGAGTTTATGAGAATGGGGAGCTTGTGCAGAGTTTCAGGTACATGGAGGATGGCACTTTCAATACGGAGGATGAGGAGGAGTATGAACTGCCAGAGGAAAGCGGTGTAAAAATTGCTCTTGTGCATCCGATAGAAATGACGGATGTGTCACTTTCCAACTGGAAACAGCAGCTTGAGGATTATGAGATAAAGCAGCCGATAGAGCAGCTTGACAGGGCGGTTTACAGGCTGGAAGATGCTGAGAAGGATATGCCGACATTAGAGCGGTTTGGCGGGTGTATATTGAATGATTTGTCGCTGACTGGCAAGCTTGCGGGACTGGGGTGGTATCGCGGTTCTGTGCAGGATGCGGGAGGATTTTATACTTTTTACCGAGAGGATGTGGAAACGGGGCTTGGCGTGGAGCTGCATTTTTCGGGGAGTTTTGTAGGTTCTGGGTATGATGGCGGCGAGGATATAACTGTGTATGATGCGAGGTTTTATAAGGCGGGAACTATTGAGCGCGGGAGTTATTGTTATGATGAGGCGGAAGGGGATAAGATTGTTCCGCTGAAGGATGTGCCGCAGAGGTATTTTAGTGAGATTGTGCTGCAGCTTGAAAAGGCTACGGCGGCTAGTGAGGAGAGGGATGAGAATTGGAAAAATCATTAAGAAGCTTTAGGGCGGTAAAATGCACCGCCTGAGTGTTTCTTAAGGTTTATAAGAAACATAAGGGTGGCTTTTTTCGGTGTTGCTTAATGGGTGTTGGGTGAGGCTGGGGTATTCTAATGAGGACGAAGGCAGCTAATATACTGTCTGCGCGCGAGTCCACGAAAGCCGAATTTTCTAATGCGGGGCTTATAGGTGTTCTAGGGCGGCGGGGCCGCCGAGAGGCGACGTCCGTGTCGCCGCTCGGCTAAAATTGGCGTCCGTGCCAATTTTGCCCCTAGGTTATCTTGCCCCGCATAAGAAAATTCGGCTTTCGCGGTCTGGGCGCTTGACAGTATATTAGCTGCCTTCTGGGTGTTGGCGTGGCTGGTGAGATAAAATGTAGTTTATTGGAAGCTGTTCTTTTTTTCTGATAATAAGGTCGCTTTATGCGTCGCAAATTTGATTATAAGAAGCTGTCTTTTGTTTCTTATTAGTATATTTGTTTTGTTGTTTTTGATGACAGATAGTAATGTTTGTATTATTTTTTACATTTGAGTTTACATTTCTTTATATATATGTTATTCTGATATGGCGCTTGCATGAATCAAAATGTGAGTGCCATATTTTTACAAAATTTTCTGACAAATCATATTCATCTTGTATTTCAGAAGCATAAAATAAAGGCGGAAAGCTTAACTTTATAATCTTGAAATCCCTACATATAGATGATATATTAAAATTATGGAAAGGTATAATTTAATTGATGAACGAGGAAATAATACAGCTTATAGATACTATGGACGGAAGGCAGAAGTATGACGCGATGTGCAAGGCGTTTTTCAGGTATCGCGAGGCTATTGCACCGATTTTGAAGGAGGTAGTCGTGGAATTTAAGGACTGTACGAATGATGAGATAATTGCGCTGATAGACGCGGACTCGATAAGCCTGTCAGATACGGTGAGCGACCTGCCGCTGCGTATAAAGGACGCGGGCACGGAGATGACTTCACCGACGGACAAGACGATTTATTATGACTGTCGCTTTAAGGCGAAAAATCCAAGGCTTTCAAATGGGATGATTTGTATAATGCTGCATATAAATTTTGAAGTGCATAACGATTATAATGTAAGGTATCCGATAACGAAGCGTGGTACATACTATGTGGCAAGGGAAATATCGTCGCAGCTTGGCATACTTACGGAGACGACAGACTACAACAGGTTGGAAAAAGCCTACAGCATATGGGTTTGCAATGAAAACATACCTGAAAAACTGCAGAACACAGTGACAAGGTATCATTTTGTAAAGGAAGATTTAATAGGACATACAGATGAGCTTGAAGAAAACTATGACTTAATGGAGGTAGTGATAATCAGGCGCGGTAATAAAACGCCCGATTGCGACATATTTAAATACTTAAATGCGGTATTTGCGTCCGACAAGGAGAACATCCAAAAGTACATAG
>CANQSB010000087.1 GCA_947626435.1 uncultured Lachnospiraceae bacterium
AAAATGGCAATCAGAACAATCAGGGAAATAGGCGATCCTGTTTTAAACAAAATATCAAAGGAGGTAAAGGAGATTACCCCGAGGGTGCAGGATTTGATAGATGATATGTTTGAGACAATGTATGAGGCAAACGGCGTAGGGCTTGCCGCGCCGCAGGTTGGTATATTAAAGCGGATTGTGGTAATAGATACTACAGGGGAAGATCCGCTGCTGCTTATAAATCCAGTGCTTATAGAGGCAGACGGCGAACAGAAGGGCAACGAAGGGTGTCTCAGCGTGCCTGGGAAAGTAGGGATAGTCACGAGGCCAAATCATGTAAAAGTCCGCGCGCAGAATGAAAAGCTTGAAACCTTTGAAATAGAGGGCGATGAGCTGCTCGCAAGGGCAATCTGCCATGAACTGGAGCATCTGGAAGGGCATCTCTATGTGGAAAAGGTAGAGGGCGAGCTGATGGACGCGGAAGCGGCGGAGGAAGAAAACTAAATATGAAGATTGTTTTTATGGGAACGCCTGATTTTGCCGTGGGCGCGCTTGAGGCCATTGTGGCGGCAGGGCATACTGTGACGGCAGTGGTGACACAGCCCGACAAGGCGAAGGGCAGGAGCGGACAGGCGCAGTTTCCGCCAGTAAAGGAATGCGCCGTAAAACACGGCATACCTGTTTTTCAGTCAGTAAAAATAAAAGCGCCTGAAGCAGTGGAGGAGCTTAAAAAATTTGAGGCTGATATCTTTGTCGTGGCAGCATTTGGACAGATTTTATCAAAGGAAATACTGGATATGCCTAAGTTTGGGTGCGTAAATATCCACGCTTCGCTTTTGCCCAAATACAGGGGAGCGGCGCCCATCAACTGGTGCATCATAAACGGCGAAAAGGAAACGGGAGTGACAATCCAGCAGATGAATGAAGGGATTGACACAGGTGACATACTTGCCGCAAAAAG
This sequence comes from uncultured Lachnospiraceae bacterium, assembly GCA_947626435.1. Classification (GTDB taxonomy): domain Bacteria; phylum Bacillota; class Clostridia; order Lachnospirales; family Lachnospiraceae; genus COE1. The sequence continues at coordinate 941 of CANQSB010000087.1, forward strand.
CATGGCTATTGCGCCTGATGAGACGGCAGAGAGCCTTTTTGACAAGCTTTCAAGGCTTGGCGCGGAGCTAATAGTGGAAACGCTTCCAAAGATTGAACGCGGGGAAATCACGCCAGTACCGCAAGATGAAGCGCTTGCAAGCCATACAAAAATGATGAGCAAGTCGCTTGGCAGGATTGAATGGAATAATGACGCGGTTTCGATAGAAAGGCTTGTGAGAGGCTTAAATTCGTGGCCCAGCGCATATACGTTTTGGAATAAAAAGAGCCTGAAGCTTTGGCGGTGCGAGGTAATAGACGCAGAAAGCGAAAATGCAGCCTTGGCGGGAAAGGTTACGGCAGTGTCAAAGGACAGCTTTGATGTAGCATGCGCAAAAGGCGCGCTTAGAGTATGGGAGCTGCAGCTTGAGGGCAAAAAGCGTATGGATGCAAAGACGTTTTTGATGGGTAATCAAGTTAAGGTTGGGGATTTGCTTGGGTGAGTGAATGTTTATATATTTTGACTAAATTCTACGTTTTTGAATTGAGTTTCATAAATTAAAAAATAGGTGAGGAGTGTTGTATTATGCCGTATGGGTATGGATATGGTTTTTATTATGACTGGACATATATTTTGGTGCTGATTGGCGCTGTGCTTTCTATGTGGGCGTCGTTCAGGGTAAATTCCACGTACAGTAAATTCGCGAAGGTTAGGAGCTCGGCGGGAATGACGGGCGCGCAGACAGCCGAGCGCATTTTGAGAAATCAGGGAATAAATGATGTGCGGATTGAGCATATCAGAGGAAATCTCACTGACCATTACGATCCGACGAGAAAGGTGATACGGCTTTCGGACAGCGTGTACAACTCGACATCAGTGGCGGCAATCGGTGTGGCGGCTCATGAGTGCGGGCACGTGATACAGCACCATACTGATTATGCGCCGCTGAAAATCAGGACTTCGCTTGTGCCTGCGGCAAATATCGGCTCAAGGCTTGGCATACCTATTATTTTTCTGGGGCTTATTCTCGGCAGCAATGCGACTTTGATACAAATCGGCATCTGGGTATTTGCGCTTGCCGTGCTTTTTCAGGTGGTGACGCTTCCAGTGGAGTTTGACGCGTCGCGTAGGGCGCTTGCGTGCATTGAGCGGTATGGCATAGTAAATGTGGAGGAGCGCAGAAAGAGCGCGAAGGTGCTGAGGGCGGCGGCGTTTACCTATGTGGCGGCGGCTATGACGGCGATTCTGCAGCTTTTAAGGCTTATCCTGCTTTTTGGCGGAAACAGACGCAGTGATTAAAATTTGTGCATGTGATATGGAAGTTATTGGATTTGCGTGGTGACGTGCATGCGGCGTTATATGCCGTGCAAGTTAGAATTGGGGAAAATAAATGAATGAACGTATGATTGTATTGGAAATGCTCCTTGAAGTGACAAAGCAAGGGGCATATTCTCATATTGTGGCAAGAGATGTCTTGAATAAATACAACTATCTGCCGCAGCATGAGAAGGCATTTATCAAGCGGCTGTTTGAGGGAACGCTTGAGCGGCAGATAGAGCTTGATTACTGCATTGACAGCTTTTCCAAGGTGAAGACGGACAAGCTTAAAGATGTGATTTTGAATATTATGCGCATGGGTGTGTACCAGATTTTATACATGGACAGCGTGCCTGACGCGGCGGCGTGCAACGAGGCTGTAAAGCTTGCGCAGAAAAAAGGCTTTGCGACGTTAAAGGGTTTTGTAAACGGAGTGCTCAGAAATATTGCAAGAAATAAGGGCAATATAAAATATCCTAACCTTTCCGTGACATACTCAATGCCTGAATGGATTGTGGATATGTGGCTGGGGCAGCTTGGCGAGGAAAAGACAAGGCGCGTGCTTGCTGGACTATTGGAAGAAAAGCCTGTGACGGTAAGGCTTAGAAACGGTGCGGGCATAGAGGACATTGCGGAAAATGCGCGGGCGCACCCGTATCTGCCGTATGCCTATAAAATTTACAGGACAGATGATATAACAAGGCTTAACGGCTATGAAAACGGTGATTTTACCGTGCAGGACATAAGCTCAATGCTTGCTGTGGAGGCGATTGGAATAGGCGGTTTGGCAAAGGGGCGCGGACTTCCTTTAAAGGTTATAGACATGTGCGCCGCGCCAGGCGGAAAGGCAATGCTTATAGCTGATATTCTGGAGCGTGAGGGAGTGGGCGGGTATGAGATAAAGGCTTTTGATATTTCGGAGAGCAAGACGGCTGTTATGCGGGAAAATTTCACACGCTGCGGGCTTGATGGGCATATCAGCGCGGAGGTTCGCAATTCATTGGAATTTGACGAGAGCCTTGAAGGAGTTGCGGATATAGTCGTGGCAGATTTGCCGTGCTCGGGGCTTGGCGTTATAGGCAAAAAGCGGGACATTAAATATAAGCAGAGTCCTGAAAACATAAGGGAGTTAATCAGGCTGCAGGAGGGTCTTTTGCGTATAGCGGTTAAATATCTGAGAAAGGGCGGGAGGCTGCTGTTTAGCACATGCACCATTAACCGCGACGAGAATGAGAGACATTTTGAGTTTATCAGAGACGAGTTAAAAATGACACCAGTGTCATTAAATGAAAATCTTTCTGACAGTCTTTATTCCGACACTACGTCAAAGGGGTATCTGCAGCTTTTGCCTGGAATACATGATGCAGACGGATTTTTTATAAGCGTATTTGAAAAATGATGTGATAATTTGGTATTTTCCTGTTAAATTTAGGCATTTGCAAAATCCTATTTGACTAAATTTGGACGGTTTAGAGCGTGTTTTGCAATTACCTATTATTAAATTATTGGAGTAAAAATAATGAATAAGGACATAAAATCGCTTTCGCTGCCAGAGCTTACGGCGGAGATTGAGGCGCTGGGCGAAAAGCCATTCAGGGCGAAACAGCTTTATGAGTGGATGCATGTAAAGCTTGTGAGGGGCTATGACGAGATGACAAATATTCCCAAAAGCCTGAAGGCAAAGCTTGAGGAAAATTTTACATATACGGCTTTAGAGGAAGCAGCAGTGCAGACTTCAAAGCTTGACGGGACTAAAAAATTCCTTTTTAAATTAAATGACGGAAATATGGTTGAGAGTGTTCTTATGCGGTATCACCATGGCAACAGCGTGTGTATTTCTTCGCAGGCGGGCTGCCGTATGGGGTGTAAGTTCTGCGCCTCGACGCTTGGCGGGCTTGCGAGAAATCTTACAGCGTCAGAGATGCTCGACCAGATTTACGCAATTTCCCATTCAGATTAAGGTGTCAAAAGACACATTTGTAAATATTTGATTTTGTTTGTACCTTGAAAATTTAACACGAATTGCGTTA
>CANQSB010000088.1 GCA_947626435.1 uncultured Lachnospiraceae bacterium
TTATTGAGCGCTTACGCATTTGAAAGGACATATTTTTTGATATGAGAGGAATAGATACACAGGTACGCAAAATCAGGCGGCGGATTTTTAAGGAAGTAGCGAATATGGCGTACAATTCCACGAATTTGGTCGATGATATGGAGGCATTGCCGTATAAGCTTGTTGATGCTGAAAATTCTCCTTACTGGGGAAATATATATAGGGAGCGTGAGATTATAAGGGAGCGTACCCGCCTTGCGATGGGAATGTCGCTCCGTCCCGAAGATGAGCCTGTTCAGGTAAGTCATGGCGTAGAGGAAAGCAATATCGACGAAAAATATTATGAGCCTCCTCTTATGCAGGTAATTTCCTCAGCGTGCAATGCGTGTCCCGAAAATAAATACGAGGTTACAGATAAGTGTATGGGCTGTCTTGCGCATCCCTGCAATGAAGTGTGTCCCAGAGGCGCGATTACCATGGTAAACGGTCGCTCAATAATAGACCAGCAAAAATGCATAAAATGCGGAAAATGTAAGACTGTATGCCCCTACGACGCTATATCGCACCAGCAAAGACCATGCGTAGCCCATTGCGGCGTGAATGCCATAAAGTCGGACAGCCACGGCCGCGCCGTGATTGACAGTGAATTATGCGTTTCATGCGGTCAGTGCATGGTGAGCTGCCCGTTTGGAGCGATAGCTGATAAGTCGCAGATTTTTCAGCTTATACGCGCCCTGCAGTCAGGCAGAAAAATTATCGCTCAGGTGGCGCCTGCGTTTGTAGGTCAGTTCGGACCGAATGTGACGCCAGATATGTTAAAGACAGCGTTAAAGGAGCTTGGATTTTACGATGTATATGAAACGGCGATAGGCGCGGATATAGGTGCTATGACAGAGGCGGAGCATTATGTGGCGGAGGTGGCGACGGGGGAGCTGCCGTTTCTGCTTACATCATGTTGTCCGTCGTGGTCAATGCTTGCCAAGAAATTTTTCCCCGAGACAATAGACAAAATCAGTAATGCGCTCACTCCTATGGTAGCGACGGCGCGTATCATCAAAAAAGAACACCCGGACGCGGGCGTTGTCTTTATAGGTCCTTGCGCGAGTAAAAAGCTGGAAGCGAGCAGGAGGACAGTGCGCTCAGATGTGGATTTTGTAATTACCTTTGAGGAATTGACGGGAATGTTTGAGGCAAAGGGGATTCTTCTTGACGAGATAAATGCGCTTGACACGCTGGAAGGCGCTACGGCGGCAGGCCGCGGATACGGCGTGGCAGGAGGCGTTGCAAGCGCGATAGAGGAGTGTATAAAGGAGTATTACCCTGACACTGAAATTCATATAGAGCACGCGGAGAGCCTTTCAGAATGTAAAAAAATGCTGATGCTTGCGAAAGCAGGCAAGAAGCAGGGCTGTCTTATAGAGGGAATGGCATGTCCAGGCGGGTGCGTCGCGGGCGCAGGCACAAACATAGCCATACCGACAGCGACAAAGGAGCTTTTAACCTTTAAAAATTCCACAGAAGAAAAGCTCCCAAAACGAAAATAAGGATTGAATTAAATAAGAATTGGACTAAATAAAAATTGGATTAAGAATGTAATGCTTGTGAGGTCTAATATGATTGATTTTATTATAGAAGCATTGTTAGAGATTGCGGATTTTTTCATTACTTTTTGGACAGATAAGTATATTGATAAGCATACATCAAAATAAATATTTGCAAAAATTTTTACAATAATGTAGAATTTAGGCAAAATATATAAAATAAGGGGCGCCTTGCGAAGCACGAAGCCACGTTTTTATATATTTTGCCTAAATTCGGACGGTTGAGAAAACATTTTGAAATCACCAATACATTAAAAGGTAGCAAGTATCAAGGAGGAGCAGTTATGAAAAAGATAAGATGCAGATTTGCACCCAGCCCTACGGGCAGAATGCACGTAGGAAATCTGAGGTCTGCTTTGTATGAGTTCCTTATTGCAAAGCATGAAGGCGGAGATTTTATTTTCCGCATAGAGGATACAGACCAGGAGCGATATGTCGAGGGTGCGACAGAAATCATATACAACACATTAAAGCAGACAGGACTTGTCTATGATGAAGGCCCGGACAAGGACAAGGGCTATGGACCTTATGTGCAGAGCGAGCGTGTAAAGGCGGGCATTTACGCAAAATACGCAAAAGAGCTTATCGACAAGGGCGAGGCGTACTATTGCTTTTGCGATAAGGAAAGGCTTGCCACGCTCAAAACAGAGGTTGTCGAGGGCAAGGAGATAAGCATATATGACAAGCATTGCCTTGGACTATCCAAGGAGGAGGTTGAGGAGAAATTAAAGAGTGGTATTCCATATGTCATCAGGCAGAATAATCCACGCACAGGCACGACCTCTTTCCATGATGAGCTTTACGGCGACATTACGGTGGATAATTCCGAGCTTGATGATATGATTTTGATTAAATCAGACGGCTACCCGACATACAATTTCGCAAATGTGGTAGACGACCATTTAATGGAAATAACCCATGTGGTGCGCGGAAATGAGTACCTTTCATCAACCCCGAAATACAACAGGCTTTACGAGGCGTTTGGCTGGGAAATCCCGGTTTATATACATCTTCCGCTTATCACCGACGAGGAGCATAAAAAGCTTTCAAAGCGCAGCGGACATTCATCTTTTGAGGATATAGTGGAGCAGGGAATTTTGCCCGAGGCGATAGTAAACTTTATCGCGCTGCTTGGCTGGAGTCCCGAAAGTGACAGGGAGATTTTTAGCCTTGATGAGCTTATAAAGGAGTTTGACTACAGGCGCATCAACAAATCGCCGTCGGTATTTGATATGAATAAGCTCAAATGGATGAACGGTGAATACATCAAGGCGATGGACTTTGACCGCTTTTATGAGATGGCGCTGCCGTATATAAAGGAAGCCGTAGGCGGCAAGCCCTTTGATTACAAAAAACTTGCCGAGATGGTAAAGACAAGAATAGAGGTGTTCCCCGACATAATCCCTCTAATCAGCTTTTTTGACGCGCTTCCCGAATATGATACAGCAATGTACACACACAAAAAGATGAAGACGACTGAGGAGACTTCGCTCGAGGTATTAAGGGATATTCTTCCCATACTGGAGAAGCAGGAGGACTACAGCAATGACGCGCTTTATCAGACGCTGCTCGCATATGTGGCGGAAAAAGGCGTGAAAAACGGCTATGTGATGTGGCCCGTCAGGACGGCGGTTTCGGGGCTGCAGATGACACCCGCAGGCGCGACGGAAATAATGGAGGTTCTCGGCAAGGAAGAGAGCCTGAGCAGAATAAAAAAAGGAATAGAATTACTTGAAAACAAATAACGCACAATCTAAAGCAATCAAACATGGAGCAGGGGCTATGCTCGTCTTGGCAGGTCCCGGCTCCGGTAAAACTCATGTTATTACCCATAGAATTAAAAACTTAATAGAAGAGTACAAGGTAAAGCCAGAGGACATATTGGTGATTACCTTTACAAAGGCTGCCGCAAACGAAATGCGTGAGCGCTTCATACGCCTTATGGACGGAAAAACATATGCTGTAAACTTTGGCACTTTTCATGCAATATTTTTTCATATATTAAGCCATACATATAAGCTTAACGCGGACAGCATAATCAGGGAAGGCGATAAGTATAGGCTTCTTAGGCAGATTGTCGAGGAAATGCCAAAAGAAATAATTTCAGATAACGAAGATAATAAAAATAATGAATATGGCGAAAGCCAAGTTAGTAAGGTCAAATATTTAAAAGACAATATAGGCAGCTATGGCAAAGGCACAAAAGTTGACAAAGACCTGAAAGACGGCAAACATAATTACGACGAAGGAGCAAGGGCTGACAAGGGCAGCTATAGCTCAGGCGGCAGTAATACGCCAAGGGAGTACACAAATGAAGTTTTGCAGCATATTCTTGAAGAGATAAGCAAAGTAAAAAACAGCGGAATAAAGCCGGACGAACATAAATGCGAGACAGTATCAGACGCGGAATTTCAGTACATCTGTAATACATACAAAAAGGAAATGAACACCAGAAAGCTGGTAGACTTTGACGACATGGTGCTTTTGTGCCGCGATTTGCTCATGTCGCGCCCCGACACGCTGAAAATGTGGCAGGAGCGTTTTAAATACATACTGATAGACGAATTTCAGGACATTTGCCC
>CANQSB010000089.1 GCA_947626435.1 uncultured Lachnospiraceae bacterium
TGCCTTAAGGTTTCCTCCACTTGTCCGATTCCCATTTGTTTCTCATCGTCCCCACAGTCAATGCCCAATACACGCTTTAGATTATATTCCAGCCATTCCAGTCTGCCGTTATTGCAGTCATACAGCGTCTCCCAGTCTTCGGGCAGTTCTTTTCCGGTATTCGCATACCCTCTCAGAAAAGCCTGAAACAGCCGGAAATTAATCCGGCATTCCTCATATCCCGACCAGCATAAAGCTGACTCGAACAATTCCATCATCGGATTGTTATAGGACAGACATTCCAGGTCGATGATTCGATAATCATTCCCGTTCCAGAGAACATTTTTGCAATCCATATCGTTATGACAGACAGCGAGAAGTTTCGGAAGCTTTTTCCTTGCGGCGTTTCCCTTCTCCTGGCTTTCCACAAGAAGCGCATAACAGGACCGCAGCATTTCATACAGTCGTGTATCTGCCTTTTCCATGGCGGAAAGATAGAAATCCCAGTCCACAGACATTTGTTTATAAGCTTGATCCCCAATTTTCCTGTCCGTATCATGGATTGCCGCAAGCGCCCTTCCCATCTGCCCGCAATGGTATTCCGTAACCGCGTCCGCACGAAGCGGTTTTCCGTCATAATAATCAAACAGGTAAAAATATTCGCCGTCTATTTCCTGCATCTTCCGCCCGTCAATCGTCAAAGCCGGAAGAATGGGAATGCCTCTTTGTTCCAATAGCCGTTCCAGCCGCTCCGCTTCGGCGAAATTTCCCATTGCGGTTTCCCTCTGCATGACAAACTGATTCAGCAATTTCAGCGCATACATCCCCTGCTGTGTTTCTATCCGGTACATCTTATGCGTAAAGCCGCCGTTTAAGGGAACAGGATCACCCTTTAGTTTCCAGTTATACGCTCTTTCTATTTTTTCAAATATGGACATAACCGTTCCTCCATGCAGGCAACCTCTCGTCAGGGATTCTGTTCCGCCTCGGAGGGCGAAAGGCTTTCATAGACCCCATAGTCAACAATCCCATGAATATGTTCCAGCCCGCCGGGTACAAGCTCCTGTGCCATCAGGCAGTCAATATGCGGCAGATGCAGATTCTCACCCGCATAGATTCCATAATCCGCCGCTCTCCTGAAGCCGCGCGGGTGATAATTTGCGGGATTGCCCTCTACCAAAACCGCTTTATAGCCAAGTTCCTTTGCCTTTTTCAAACCGTATTCAATCAGTTCTTTGGAAATATGCTGCCGCTGCAGCTTTGTTTTTACGGCAACGGGTGACAGAAGCAGTAGTTCGTCCGAATATTTTCCCTCAAGGTGGAAGCGGGAAAACATTGCATATCCGATGATTTCATCAATTTCATCAACCATAATCAGTTCCAGCTCAGGGACATAGTATTTTTTCGACCGAATTTCTTCTACCAGCCGCCTGACCAGTTTTCCCTCATCGGCGTTTTCGTGCTCGGTAAATACTTTTTCAACTAAATCCAAAGAAGCAGTTTTATATTGTTCTGAACAAAGTTTAATAATCCGCTCCATTTTGTGCCTCCGTTTTTAAAATTTTATCGACAGAAAAAGTATAGCATGTCCATTTATTCACATAAAGCAATTACACGACTATGAAAAGAACAGTAGAAAAGGGCTGCCTTATTACGGCAGCCCCTGACCTAATCTTTGTGCGCTGATAATATTTTATATATTCCCTGCGTGGAAATACAATACATTTCCGATAACTGCCTGACGGTAACTCCGCTTTTATATTTACGGTATATTTCTGAATTTCTTTCTGCCAATATAAAGCGTGATTTTGTCTTGTCTCCCCACCTTTTCCGATTTGCGGCCAGCCGAGGAATGTAAATATATTCGCCGTCAACATAATCTTGAATTTGCTTCAGCAGCTCTGCCGGAAGCAGCACACTTCCATTTTTATAGCCCATCGCGGCACCTCCAAATAATGAATTATTTGAAAGGGCATAGGCTATTTGCGCCACACGCTAGCCTATGCCTCGTGCAGCACCCTTCTATTAATCTTATTACTCAAACATTTATCCTCCTGATATAAACTGCAGACATATCTGCTTTTTTATAATAGCATTCGCATGTAAATTTTTCAACTTTTATATGCATTAATGCCTAAAATAATTTTTGAATTTTGCGTGTATTTTTAGTACATTTTCTTGAAAATATTGAATTTAGTGGTAAAATCAATAATATGTAATTTGCTGTAAATGTTGGTTATAAGATTTTACGCATGCGGTAATAAAGGCGGTGTTAGATTTGGGCATAATCAGGAGTAAATATTATGGAATAATCAGGGGTGTGACTGTTGGGATAGCGTTTCTTCTGCAGATAGTCACTATGATTATGCTTGCGATGTATCTTTTGAGGGCGGCGGTTATAGTATATTTTATTTTTGAAGTGATAAGCGTGCTGACTGTGTTTGCGCTTGTAAATAATTCGGAGTCATACAAGCTTGGATGGGTTATCATTATCCTTATAATACCTGTAGCGGGAGTTTTTTTGTACTTTATGTGGGGCAGGCGCAGGAACAATTCGAAATATTTTAAGCGTTTTAGAAAATATGATCTGCAGATGCGCGAAAGCCTTGTCCAAGACGAGGAGGCGGCGGAGGATTTGGAGCAGTGCCACCCGAACAAGGTGCAGATTAGCAGGTATTTGAGAAAATCAGGTTTTCCGATTTATAAAAATACAGAGGCTGTTTATTACGAAGTCGGCGAAGACGCAATTAACGCGATTATGGAGGATTTAAAGGGCGCGGAAAAATTTATTTTTATGGAATATTTTATCGTGTCCGACGGCAGAGTGTGGCAGGATATATTGGAGATTTTAACGCAGAAGGTCAGGGAGGGCGTGGAGGTCAAGCTTTTGTTTGATGATTTTGGCACGCTCAGAATTAACACGCACGCTTTCAGGGAGGATATGAAGCGCAGGGGCATTGATATGTGCATTTTCAATCCGATACACCGCGATGTGGCGCGTCTTTCCTTTAATTACAGAAACCACCAGAAGATTACTGTGATAGACGGAAATATCGGGTATACGGGTGGTTTTAATCTTGCCGATGAGTATGCCAATTATATTGAGAGGTTTGGGCATTGGAAGGATTCGGGCATACGCCTTTACGGCGAGGGTGTCTACAGCTTTACATGCTTTTTCCTGGAAATGTGGCGTATTTCGCACAAAAACGCGCTTGAGATAAATAATGAGGATTACAAGCCGAGCGAGTATGTGGAGGTAAACGGTTATGTCCAGCCGTTTATGGGTGGTCCGCACAGGAATCCGCGCAATCCTGCGGAGGGCGCTTATACGCGTATGATTACGAAGGCGAGGGATTATGTGTTTATCACTACGCCGTACCTTGTGCTTGACCAGAATATGATTGACGATTTGACGAGCGCGGCGGAGAGTGGGGTTGATGTGCGTATTATAGTGCCGAAAATTTATGACAAATGGTATGTTTATATGGTGAACATATCAAATTATGGAAAGCTTATGGAGGCCGGTGTGCATATTTATGAGTATCAGCCAGGCTTTATACATGCCAAAAATGTGATTGCAGATGACGAGTGCGCGGTGTGCGGCACGATTAATACGGATTATCGGAGCTTTTATCTTCATTATGAGTGCGGAGTGTTTTTGAGTGAGATGCGTGCGATTGAGGATATGAAGGCTGACTTTTTAAGGACTTTGGACAAATGCAGGGAAATGGATTTAGAGAGCTGGTCTAAGCGTCCGATACCGCAGAAAGTAGTACAGGCGGGACTTAGGGTGTTGTCGCCGCTGCTGTGATTTTGTCGGATATGTAACGCCTGTTCCCGCAAACAACTCGTCCATAAAGTGCTGTCGCTGTGATTTTGTCGGGTATGCTTATGCTTTCAGCAGCTTTTACACATTCCTCCTGTGAGAGCGCCTCCGCGTCAAATTCAAATGCGGCATATACGCCTTTAGATAAGTCGTATGTGACTATTCCGCGGTTTGTCATTTCACCGTTTCCGTTGTTGAATACATTTGAATAATAAACATCTGTAATGGCTGTTTC
>CANQSB010000090.1 GCA_947626435.1 uncultured Lachnospiraceae bacterium
ATCAAGGGAAATATTGTGAAAGAAATGGACGATAAAAAGCAGCTTATCTATATACGCGTGCTGATTGTATTTTTCATCGTTATTTCAGTCGTGCTTGCACTCAATCCGCCTACATTTATAGCCCAGCTTATGGGTATTTCGTGGGGCGCTCTGGCAGGGGCGTTCCTTGCGCCGTTCCTGTATGGATTGTACTGGAAGGGCGTCACAAGAGCGGGCGTATGGGCGAGCTTTATATGCGGTGTCGGTATTACTGTGTCGAATATGTTCTTTAAATTTATAGCATCACCGATTAACGCTGGCGCTGTGGCTATGATTGCGGGACTTATCGTAACGCCTGTGGTAAGCCTTATCTCACCAAAGCTTGACGGCGGCTTCCTTTCAAGGATATTTGCCTGCTATGAAAATACCGTGAGCGTTTCTAAGAAGGAGTATTTGAAAGAGGAAGATTAGCAAATCGGATTGTCAACAAGATGCCGCCTTGTGCTTTTCCGCATAATCATGAAAAGCACATGCGGCATTTCTAATTATATGCCTTGCTTTTGCCATTAGACACATTTGCCCTGACTGTCAAATACTACAGCCAGCCATAATTCCTGACAAAAAAATCAGGCAGGATATATATTTCAAACACATATACCCTGCCCGTCAAATTCTTCAAATATAAAATAAAATCCTACAGCTTAAACTGCTTAATCGACGCATCCAGCCTATGCACAATCTCGTCAAGCATCTTGGCATGCTCGGCAACCTGAGCCATTGTGTCGTTTACCTGCTCCGCTGACGCGTTTACCTCCTCTGTAGCTGCCGCTGATGTCTCTGATACGCCCGCTATGCTCTCCATGCGCTTCACCACGTTGTCCCTTGCAGCATCCATATCGCGGTTCAGGTTTTCGATATCCTCAACTGCAGCCAAAAGCTCCTTAACAGAGGCTTCGATATCCACAAACAAATCCTGTGTTTCCTTTATAGACTTCTGCTGCTCCTCTTGGATTACTCCGCTTTCCTCCAAGCTGCTTTCCACATGCGTCGAATTGTTTGTAATCTCCAAAAGTATGCTCTTTATCTCCTCCGTAGACTCCCTTGACTGATCCGCAAGCTTTCTGATTTCATCCGCTACGACCGCGAAGCCCTTGCCGCTCTCGCCCGCTCTTGCCGCCTCAATGCTCGCGTTGAGCGAAAGTAAGTTCGTCTGTGATGTGATGTCCGCAATCGCGTCCGAAATATAGTTAATCTTTTCTATTGATTTAAGCATTTCTGACATTGTGGTAATTGACTCTGCCGCATTTGCCTTTGCTTTTTCGGACTTATTGATAAGCTCTTTCAAAATGCCCGCGCCTTTTATGCCTATCTGCTCGGTATCCCTTGACTTTTCGCCTATGCGCTCCACTTTATTCTTTGAAAGCTCAAGGCTGTCCGCAAGCTTTTCAACCTCCATATTTGCCTCTGACGTACTCTGCGCCTGCTCTGTCGCGCCCTGTGCCACGCTGCCGATTGCCTCCGTTACCTGTTCCGCAACCTCCTTGGTGTTGTTCGATACCTCCATTACCGCCTGGGCAATCTCAAAAATCTCCTCCGAATTGCCCTCGACATTTTTAATAAGCCCCGAAATACTGTCCATCATTATGTTGAAGTTATGCTCAAGCTGCCCGAATTCATCACTGCGCTTGATTTCAAGCTTGGTGGAAAGATCGCCCTCCGCCATGCGGTCTGTCGCGCCGTGAAGCTTTTTGAGCTCCTTTGCAATTGAGTGCGCTATGAAAAGCGCAACCAGCACTGACAATATAAGCGCAATTACCACGCCTATGATTGACACGATATTTACTTTTCTAAAACTGTCCGCAAGTTCATCAGCCTCGCTGATAAGACCTACCAAGTACCAGCCCGTTATCGAATCATGTATGAGCGTGACGCAGTATTTTTCTCCGTCAATAGTACACATTTTGCTTGAAAGCGGATTGGCATCGGCTGCCTCCTCCTCGGAAAGCCCCGCCATATATTCGTCAAGCCCTGACACCAGCTCATTCCAAACAGGTATGTCAGCCGCCGAATTTTGTATAATCGTATTCTTGTCGCTGTTTATTATGATATTGCCGCTCGCGTCGGCAAGGAACGTAAAGCCTGTATTCATAAGCTGTATGTCGTTTATGTAATCCTTCAGAACCTGGACGTTTACATCCATAGCTATGACTCCAACATGTATGTCGCTCGCCTTTATATCCTGCGAAACGGTAAATACCTCCACTCCGTCCTCATTTGTGTATGGGGTAGTAAAGTTTGAAAATACCGTATTGCGCGAGCCAAGCCCCAGCGAATCCTTATACCATGTCTGCTGTGAGTTGTCCACGCCGTCCTGCTCGAGGTAATCGCCCGTCTTTTTATTGTCCTCGGAAACTACCATCTTCGCCCTGATAAATTTGCCACTCGCCGTTGAATAGTAAGTCCTCTCTGAACTCGGTATTACTTTCAGCGCGCTCAAAAGAGAATCCTCAACGCCTTTGAGACGACTGTCGTATTCCTCGTCTATCTTCTTGAAATCATTGCTCCTGCACATAAGGTCAATCGGCAGGCTGAGCGTCTTGGCATAGCGCTGGAAGCTCACTACCGCCTCGTCCATTGTCTGTTGGCTGGTAAGACTCATGTTCATTTCAAGTATGTCGGTCATTCTGGCGCGCATCATCAGGGTACTGATTATCAGCGCGAGCAATGACACAACCACAATGTAGCATACCAGCTTGGTGCTGAATCTTGTTTTTTTCATCAAAAAGTCCTCCTGTCTTGTTAATTTTGGTGACAATTCTGTCCATATAAAGCCTTGTTCAGTGTATTATCTATATTGTATATTTTTTTGTAGACATTTTCAATAGTTTTGTGACATTTGTTTGAGTTTACACAGCGCGGATTTGTCCATCAAGCGAAAAATATAAGTAGTGTTTAACCCAAAAGCGTGGTATAATAAGCTGAATATTTTATTTTTTATCAAAACAGACAGCGCCAAAAACGGGGGGGAATGATGAACGAGAAAGCATTACGCATACTTGAATATAACAAAATAATAAATCTTCTTACGGAAAAAGCAGGCTCAGAATCGGGAAAGCGCCTTTGCGAAAGGCTTGTCCCTATGACTGAGCTTTCAGCCATAGAGGAGGCGCAGGCTAACACTGCTGACGCCTTTACGCGGCTTGTAAAGGACGGGCGCATAAGCTTTGGAGGAAATAAGGACATCAGCCGAAGCGTAAAATCGCTTGAAATCGGAAGCTCACTGTCAGCAATTGAGCTTTTGAAAATCGCCGCCTCGCTGGAGTGCGCGTCAAAGGCAAAGGCTTACTCGCGCACGGAGCATGACGAGGAGACTATCGACACCCTGCAGGCATATTTTGAAGGGCTTGAACCGCTCACTCCTCTGCAGAACGAAATAAACCGCTGCATAATTTCCGAGGAGGAAATCGCTGACGACGCAAGCCCTGCGTTAAAACGCATCAGGCGCAACATAAGCCTCACAAACGAGAAAATACACTCGCAGCTCACAAACATGGTAAACGGCAGCTGCCGCACATACCTGCAGGACGCGGTAATCACAATGCGCAACAACCGATACTGTATTCCTGTAAAATCCGAGCATAAAGGCGACGTGCCTGGCATGGTGCATGACCAGTCCGCGACAGGCTCCACGCTTTTCATCGAGCCCGCCGCCGTGGTGGAGCTTAACAACCGCCTAAAGGAGCTTGCTGCCGAGGAAAAAGAGGAAATAGAGCGTATTTTCGCGGAGCTAAGCGCCGCTGCGGGAGAACACGCAGAAGAACTGATGAATAATTACAGACTGCTTACAAAGCTTGACTTTATCTTCGCCAAGGCGGGACTTGCGATTGACATGAACGCGTCGCGCCC
>CANQSB010000091.1 GCA_947626435.1 uncultured Lachnospiraceae bacterium
ATCAGGCAGAATAAGACGATAGGAATCAGAATAAAATGGACGCTTGAAAATGAGGAAAACTGGAACGCGACGCACCGTTTTGGCGGAAAGGTGTGGCTGCTTGGCGGGATCGTGTTTATGTTTTGCGCGTTCCTGCCTGAAGAATCCTTTGGCTTTACGTTTTTTGCAATAATGGTTATGCTTGTTGCGATACCTGCGATATATTCATACGCCTTTCACAAGCGGCAGCAGAGGGACAAGACGGGGACAAATTAACAGTGGCGTCTGGCGTATTTGAGTGTTATAATAAGGCGTAATGCATTTTATGCAAAGATAAAATACAACGGTAATTAAAGGAGGAATTACTATGGGAAAATCGTGGAAGCCAAAACAGGAGGAAAGATTTTTTGAGCAGGATTTGAGCCAGACGGAGGACAAGCCAGGAAAGGTATTCATTATCCATCTGCTCATGGAGAAAAAATGCAAAATGCCCGAGCAGGAGACTATGACGGCAATTATGAATAAGCACCTTGGAGAGACTGAGTGCTTTAGCTACAGCGAGAAGTCAGCAGGTTTTTGTCCTAAAAAATATAAGGTTCATTCTGAAAAGAAGAATGTGGATTTGTCGCCCCAGCTTATGATTATGGGTTGCAACAAAATAAAGCAGCCTGTGATGGATGTGTTTGCATCAAGCCAGCTTTGGGATTGCGAGGATGGAGAGGAAATTCTTGACGAGTGCGGATATCAGGTAATGGCAACGGATATGCTGGCATCAGCGCTGAATTACAAGGACAGGGCTGAAATGCTGGTGGAATATGTCGAGGCGCTGGTTGAAATGTTTCCATCATGCAGGGCGGTAGTGTTTGAGGCGTCTAAAAAGATGCTTACGAGAGAGGCGATTATGGAATGTACTGTGCCAAAGGAATCGCGGTTTATATATTATGCGGTTAATGTGAGATTTTTTAGTATTCAGGGAAGTGATGACAAAATAGTTGACACTTTGGGAATGAGTGCGTTGTTTCTGCCTGATTTGCAGTATCATTTTAATGGAATGCATCATGATTTTGTGGTTGAGCATGCGTACAATTTGCTTTCGTATATTTATGACAATGAAAATCCGATAGAGTCGGAGGATCATGTTGATGGTATTGAAGATGGGGATATGAGTCCGAATGTGCAGTGGAAGGTGAGGTATGAAAATTCGCTGGTGCAGCCTGCTAGGATGGTGATTGATGTTGATATGGGGGAGTATGCGGCGGGGATTAGGGATTAGATAAGATAAGAGTATAGTATAGGGGCGCCGGCTATGTCTGTTCGGAAGGGGTCGTGGCGCTGATGGGAA
This sequence comes from uncultured Lachnospiraceae bacterium, assembly GCA_947626435.1. Lineage (GTDB taxonomy): Bacteria > Bacillota > Clostridia > Lachnospirales > Lachnospiraceae > COE1. The sequence continues at coordinate 1,322 of CANQSB010000091.1, forward strand.
TTTCCTAATGTAATGCGTAAAGGTGTTCTAAGGCGGTCGGCGCCAGCGCGAATGCGGCGTCCGTGCCGCAGTCGCGCCTGAAATTTGCATCCGTGCAAATTTCCGCCTAGGTGTTCCGGCATTACATAAGGAAATGTCGCCATCAGCGCCAAGCCCTCCTCCGAACAGACATAGCCGGCTAATTTTATGTGGCTGCTTATTGTTTCGCCGATTTCTTTATCTTATTATGGTGTTGATTTTTATTTCATTAGTTCTTCCATTTCATCTATTAGTCCGTCGAATAGGTTTAATGCTTCTTCGATTGGCGCTTTTGTAGACATGTCTACGCCTGCGTCTTTCAAGATTGCTACGGGGTCTTTAGAGCAGCCTGCGCTTAAAAACTTTTCCTTATAAGCTTTGACGGCAGGTTCGCCTTCTTTGAGCATTTTCTGTGATAGCGCGATTGCCGCGGAGAAGCCTGTGGCGTACTGGTACACGTAAAAATTATAGTAGAAATGTGGTATGCGTGCCCACTCAAGCTTTAGCTGGGGGTCGATTGTGATATCTTCTCCAAAATAAAGCTTTAGCAAATCATAATAAATGCTGCATGCGGTTTCGGAATTGACGCTTTCGCCTTTCTGAACCAGTTCGCTCATTTTTAATTCAAATTCTGCAAACATAGTTTGCCTGTAAAGCGTAGTCCTGAACTGCTCGAGGAAGTAGTTGATTAGGTAGGCGCGTTCCATTTTATCTGTCGTATTCTTTAACAGATACTGCATCAAAAGCGCCTCATTGCAGGTAGAGGCTACCTCTGCCACAAAAATTACATAATCTGAATCGATTATGGGCTGATTTTTGTTTGAAAGATACGAATGTATGGCATGTCCCATCTCGTGCGCCAGCGTAAATTCGCTGTCAAGGGTGTTGTTGTAATTCAGCAGCACATACGGATGCACTCTTGCGCCGCTTGAATACGCTCCGCTGCGTTTGCCGTCGTTTTCGTAAATATCAATCCAACGGTTATTAAAGCCTTCCTCTAGCAGGGCGGTATAATCTTCGCCTAAGACGGAAAGAGCGCTGAGTATGTTTTGCTTCGCCTCGTCATAGGAAACGGCTTTCTCCACATTTGGCACCATGGGCGCGTAAAGGTCATACATATGAAGCTCGTCAACGCGCAGAAGCTTTTTCCTCAGGCGCACATAGCGGTACATTGAATCCATATTTTCATGGACTGCTTCAATAAGATTGTAATATACGGCAGGGTCAACATTCGTAGTGTCAAGCGCGGCATTCAAAGCGCTGTCATATTTGCGCATAGAAGCAAAAAATTTGAGCTGTTTCATCTGTGCGGACAGGAGAGCCGCTGAGGTGTTTTTATGGTTTTCATAAGTTTTGTATAGCGATTCCATGGCGGCTTTTCTGACACTCCTGTCAGGATTCTGCTGCAGCTTGATAAAGCTTGCATGCGTTACGGCATGACGGTTGCCTTCGATATCGGTTACCGAGTCAAAGGTCATGTCTGCGTCATTTAACAGGCCGAAAATATCGTCAGGCGCCTGCGCGAGGTCACCCGCAGCCGCAAGTATTTTTTCCTCGGCGTCTGTGAGAATGTGCGCGCGTTTGCGCCGTATGTCGTTTATATAACGCTTGTAAACATTGAGCTCGGGCCTGCTCTTGTAAAACTGCTCAAGCGTACTGTCGTCTATTGCCAGTATTTCGGGTTCAGAAAAAGCCCCCACCGAAGAAACGGCGACATATATGCCGTTTGTCTGATCTTTAAAGCCTTGATAGGTTGTATTTTTAGTATCTTCGTCAGCTTTGCGCATTGAATAGTTGGCAAAACGGTCAATGTCTGTCGTGATCTTGTCCTGAAGCCGCAAAAACTCAAGAAGTCTGTCGGCACTTTGCGATAAAGTTCCCTGATAGGCTGCTATTTCGGAAAGAAGTTCTCTTAAACGGTCAAGATCTGCTTTCCATTCGTCGTCTGAAGAATACAGGTCTTCCAAAGCCCATGTGTACTCCTTGGGGACGTCGCTTCTGCGCTCGTAGCTTGAAATGCTGTTATTTTTTTTACTCATAAATTACTGCCTCCTGAAAAATAATCTCTTTATATTACTCTATCATTTTTGGGGGAAATATGCTAGACTAAAACAAAAAGAAATTCTAAAGTGATAAAAGACATCACTTAAGAATTTCTAAGTTTTGTTTAGACAAAAAGAAATTCTAAAGTGATAAAAGACATCACTTAAGAATTTCTAAGTTTTGTTTAGGCAAAAAGAAATTCTAAAGTGATAAAAGACATCACTTAAGAATTTCTAAGTTTTGTTTAGACAAAAAGAAATTCTAAA
>CANQSB010000092.1 GCA_947626435.1 uncultured Lachnospiraceae bacterium
CTATAGCATTTACGCTCCTCATTCTGAGTATCAGGCATTTTGTGTCGTTGTTGACGGATATCTTCAAAATCTTGTCAACGGCGGCAAAAAACATTGGTCCCGATATTTCATATACGAGCGTGATTGAATGAACCATGATACATTAACTCAATCCTGCCCCGCACTATGCACGGTAACCTGCGGATAAGGTATCTCGATTCCTGCGTTGTCAAACGCTATCTTTACATTTTCAAGCACACGCCAACGCACATCCCAATATTTGGGGTTTTCGCAGTAAAAGCGCATTCCGATATTCACGCTGCTGTCGCCGAGCGAATCGACAAACACGCTTACAGGCTCTCCCTGCAAGACATCCGCATCCCCGGTGATAACCTCTCGTACCGCATTTTTAGCCGTTTCAATGTTGTTGTTGTATGAAATGCCCACCATCAAGTCAACGCGACGCGTCTTTGACTCGGAGACATTTGTTATTGAGGTATTCGCAAGCCCGCCGTTTGGCAGGACCACCACCTTATTGTCGCCAGTCATAAGCTTAGTATAAAATATGCCAATTTCCTTGACAAAACCTTCATTGCCATGGCCTGACTCAATTATATAATCGCCTACTCTGAAAGGCTTCAACAGCAGTATAAGCACCCCGCCCGCAAGGTTGCTCAGGCTTCCCTGCAGTGCAAGACCGATAGTCACACCCGCTGACCCAAGCAGCGCCACTATGCTCGCCGCGTCAAAGCCGAAATTGCCTGCTATCATAATGATAAGCACTATATAAAGCAGTATTTTGATCAGCGCGTCGAGAAACTGGACTACTCCAACCTCCACATTTGCCCTTTCGAGCGATTTTTTGGTAATTTTCCTTATAAATTTGATTACCTTCACGCCTATAAAAAACAGTACCGCCGCGATAAGCACCCTGACGCCCAGATTAAGCGCCTTTTCAGGCAGCGTGGACAAAAATTTTTCAAGCGCGTTTAAGTTTTTGCTCAGTTCTTCCATTTCAGCTAATAACATTGTTCCGTACTCCGTTTGTAAATTATATTTTTTGTTTAATGTAGATATGCCCCCGCATTACAGCAACAAAATTCAAGCCTTGTCAAAAATGCTTTGCAGCCAATTTAATTAACCACTTTAAAGCAAGCCGTCAAATCATTGGCTGAAACTGTGAAAAGAATACTTGTATTCAGCATCATACATATTTTAAAACAAACTGCCAAAGCATTGACCACAACAGTCACAGCCAGTCTCGCTTTTATTTTATGGAATGTATAAACAGCCCACTCCTAAGCTTTGGCTCAAACCACGTTGACTTAGGTGGCATAAGCATGCCCGCGTCCGCCACGGCAAAAAGCTCCGATATCGAAGTCGGATACATGGCAAATGCCGCTTTGCTGTCGGTATTTACGCGCCTTTCAAGCTCCTCAATGCCCCGTATGCCGCCGACAAAATCAATGCGCTTATCAGTCTTAGGATCCGTTATGCCAAGCAGCGGTGAAAGTATATTGTTTTGAAGTATCGCCACATCAAGCCCATCGATGGGATTGCCGCTCTTATATTCATCTTTTACCGCAAGCAGATACCATTCGCCGCCAAGCAGCATCGCAACTTCGCCCTTTTTTGACGGTCTTTGGCACACGCCGCCCTTTTGCAGCACGTCAAATACCCCTTCAACACCTTTTAAAAACTCCTCCTCTGTTAAACCGTTTAAGTCCTTGACTACCCTGTTGTAGTCCATTATCATAAGCTCATCATCCGCAAAAAGCACTGACAGAAAATAATTAAACTCCTCATCTCCCGTAAAACCAAACAACTGTTCACGCTTTTTAAGCCCTGCTTTTACGGCAGATGCGCAGCGGTGATGCCCGTCCGCTATGTAAATCTGTCCAATGCCCTCAAATGTCCTGCCTATCGTATCTATGTCGTCATCATCGTCAATAATCCATACCCTGTGTCTTATGCCATCATCAGCCGTAAAATCATAAAGCGCGTCTTTTGCCTTTATACGGTTTATGATTTTGCTAATCACCTCATTTGACCTGTATGCCAGAAAAATAGGTCCTGTCTGCGCCTCACACGCCTCGACATGGCGTATGCGGTCAAGCTCCTTGTCAGCGCGTGTGTTTTCGTGCTTTTTGATGATGTTATTTAAATAATCGTCCACGCTTGCGCACGCTGTTATCCCCGTCTGCACCCTGCCGTCCATAGTAAGCTCATAGATGTAGTAAACCGCCTTTTCCTCTTGTACAAATTCGCCCTTTTCTATCATTCCCCAGAGCAAATCATGAGCCTTTTTATACACTCTGTCGTCATATGTATCTACTGAAGTGTCAAACTGTGTCTCCGCCCTGTCAATATTCAAAAAAGACAACGGCTTGCACTTTACCGCCTCGCAAGCCTCCTCTCTGCTGTACACGTCATACGGCAGCGCGGCAATCTGCGCCTCTAAGCCCGTTCGGGGACGGTACGCTTTAAATGGTTTTATTACTGCCATTTCACATTTCCTTTCCAAATTACATTAAAATTGCATCACTTAAAATATATAAAATATTTTAACAGATAATATTCATAAATAGAAGTCTTTTTGCAGAATTTTGACAAATTTTTGACGAAAATTTTGACGATATGCTTTTTGACAATCCTTAATTATAGTGATACAATCTATCTGTATCAAATAAATGTTGTGCGCAACCACACAGAATGGGGGAAATAAAATGACAGCAGACGAAAAGGTTATGCTTGACCGTATTAATGAATATGCCGATAAGGTTTTAAAGGATTTTGATCCGCAAAAGACGCGGGTTTCTTTCCAACTTGAAAAGATTAAGCCCATTATGGAGGAAATCGCCAAGGAAAAAGGAATGTCTGTCGAGGATGTATTCATCAAATACATGGACTTGGCAAGCGAACTTACAGTTTCAAAGGAAACCAAGTTCCAGAATACGATTGGAAATATGACGAAATACGGCGATGTTCATGACGCGAGATAATCATGTTCTCTAAAATAAAAAATCGCCGAAACAATGACTGGAAAATTTAAAATTCCCCACCATTTGTCGATAACTGATTGAGGGAAAAAGAAAAAAGCGCCGCCATTTTTTGACAGCGCTTTTATTTTTTATATTTCTCCAGCCTCATACAGCTCATTTGCATACCGCACCGAGCCCATAGCGTCTTTTGAATAAAAGTCCGCCCCTATCATATCAGCATATTCCTGCGTAAGCACTGCCCCGCCTACCATAATCTTACATTCGGGGGCTTTTTCATGCAGGAGCTTTATCGTTTCCTCCATGTTCACTACAGTGGTAGTCATAAGCGCACTAAGCCCTACAAGCTTGACATTATTCTCCTTTACGGCTGCAAGTATTGTCTCAGGCGCCACGTCTTTTCCTAAATCAAGCATATCAAAGCCATAATTTTCAAGCAGTGTCTTTACGATGTTTTTGCCTATATCGTGTATGTCGCCTTTGACTGTGGCTATGACGATTTTCGCCTTGCTCTCACTCTGTCTGCCCTGCTTTGACAGCGTACTCTTTATCGCCTCAAATGACGCCTTTGCCGCGTCAGCGCTCATAAGCAGCTGCGG
>CANQSB010000093.1 GCA_947626435.1 uncultured Lachnospiraceae bacterium
GTAATAATCTAAATTTACTTGAGGTATTTTTTTCTGTCAATATCTTAACCTATTTAAAGTATACAGGAAGCTTTCTGTATTTTAATGCCTTACGGCATTTTCCGCTGCTGATATCTATGTAATTTGCAGCTTTTGTTTTTAAACAATCCATTATATTTTATCACAAATGGATATTTTTTCAAAGAGATGAAATTAATTTTAATAATATTTTCCACTTTTTTATATAGTTTTCCATAATATTTTGTATTTATCACCAGAGTGTGCTATAATAGCCAAAGAAATAAATCTGCATGTTTGCTTTAGTCTATTTTTATAAAGGAGTAAAATACTGCTATGGATATTATTATAGTAGGCTGCGGAAAGGTTGGCTACACTCTTGTGGAGCAGCTTAGCAGCGAAGAGCACAATATTGTTGTTATCGACGAGAATCCCAACAAACTGCAATATCTCACCGAAAAGCTTGATGTCATCTGCATTGTCGGCAACGGTATCAACCATGAAACCCTGCTTGACGCGGGCATTGAGACTGCCGACCTTCTTATCGCGGTTACGGGCGACGACGAAAAAAACCTGCTGTGTTGCGTGGTTGCCAAAAAAACGGGACACTGCCACACTATCGCGCGCGTGCGCAATCCCATTTACAATGATGAAATAGACTTTTTGAAAAAAGAATTTGGCCTTGCCATGATTATAAATCCCGAACAGACCGCCGCAAATGAGATTTCAAGGATATTCCAGTTCCCGACGGCGATACGCGTGGACTCCTTTGCAAAGGGACACTTTGAGCTGCTGCACTTTAAAATTGCCGCAAACTCTCCGCTCATCGGATTAAAGCTGCTCAATCTTCATTCAACTTTTCACACAAATGTGCTTGTGTGCATTGTTATGCGCGGCGACGAGGTTATCATTCCAAACGGTAATTTTGAATTTAAGGAGAACGACATCGTTTCCATTGCGTCCCAGCGCCATCATGCAATTGAATTTTTCAGGAAAATAGGCATTATGAAGACGAAGGTTGAAAACGCCATTCTTGCGGGCGGCGGAAAGATTTCATATTATCTTGCGCGGGCGCTTCTGCAGTCAGGCACGCGCGTAACCATAATCGACATAGACCGCGCGCGCTGTGAGCATCTTGCGTCTATTCTGCCTGATGCCACTATCATATGCGGCGACGCTACTGACCAAGACTTACTGATGCAGGAGGGCTTGGACCATGCGGATGGTTTTGCGGCGCTCACCGGGCTTGACGAGGAGAATATTCTGCTGTCGCTCTACACTAACAAGGTTTCAAATGCCAAAACCGTCACAAAGATTAACCGAATTACATTCAACTCCGTCATAAACGAGCTTAACCTCGGCAGCGTCATCTACCCGAGGATTATTACGGCAGATTATATATTGAAGTATGTGCGTTCTACAAACAACCCAAAGGACAGCAATGTGGAAACGCTCTACAAGCTCGCGGGCGGCAAGGCGGAGGCGCTTGAATTTATCATCAAGGCGGATTCTCCGATTACAGGTACTCCGCTGCAAAACCTGCATTTCCGTAAAAATACATTGATATGCTGCATATACCGAAACGGCAAGGTGATTCTTCCAAGCGGTCAAAGCGTCATTAAAAAGGGCGATTCTGTGCTTGTGGTAATATCAGGCTACCGTATTTCCGATATTCTTGAAACCTTGGAGGATTAAACGGCTATGAACTATTTTATGGTGTTGTACATACTTGGACATATATTGAAATTCGAGGGGCTGTTTTTGCTGCTGCCTGCGCTTGTGGGGCTTATATACCGCGAATACGCGGGGTTTTCATATCTGGCTGTAGCGGGGGTATGTTATCTTTTAGGGGCGCTTTTAAATAGGAAAAAGCCGTCTTCTCAAAATCTCTATACGCGTGAGGGGTTTGTTACCGTGGCGCTGAGTTGGATTGTAATGAGTATTTTCGGCGCGCTGCCGTTTGTGTTGGCGGGCGATATTCCGTCATATATTGATGCGCTGTTTGAAACCATATCGGGTTTTACCACTACGGGCTCGAGCATTCTGAATGATGTTGAGGTGCTTTCGCACACCAGCCTTTTCTGGCGGAGCTTTACTCACTGGGTAGGTGGCATGGGTGTGTTTGTGTTTATTATGGCTGTGCTGCCGCTGATGGGCGGCTCGACTATGAATCTGATGAAGGCGGAAAGCCCTGGTCCCTCCGTGAGTAAGTTTGTACCAAGGGTAAAGGACACTGCAAAGATTCTCTATGGAATTTACATTGCCATTACCGTTTGTGAGATAATAATGTTATGCGTCTTTGGCATGCCGCTGTTTGATTCGCTCACCACGAGTTTTGGCACTGTGGGCACGGGCGGTTTCGGCATAAAAAACAGCAGCATTGCGGCATATTCTCCCGCTATTCAGTATACCGTAACTGTATTTATGATTTTGAGCGGCGTCAATTATACGCTCTATTTCTGCATATTGTCAAAGCGACTTAAAGAGGCTTTCAAGCTTGAGGAAGTGCGCTGGTATCTTTTCATCATATTTGCGGCGGCGTTTGTGATTATCTGCAATACGCGCCATATGTATCCTACTTTTGAGGAGACCGCGCGCCATGCTTTTTTTCAGGTTGGCTCTATAATCACTACTACGGGATATGCCACTACCGACTTTGACCTGTGGCCTGAGATGTCAAAGATGATACTCGTGATACTGATGTTTGTCGGAGCGTGCGCAGGAAGTACGGGCGGCGGCATCAAGGTGTCGCGCGTGCTTATAATGTTTAAGACTATCAGAAAAGAGCTATCGCTCATAATACACCCTCGCGAGGTGCGCAGAATACGCATGGACGCTCATGTTATTGAGCATGATACCGTGCGCTCGGTCAATGTGTTCATTGCGATTTATTTTGTGCTGTTGCTTGCGTCCTCCTTGCTTATCAGCGTGGACGGTCTGGATTTTACAAGCAACTTTACCGCCGTGGTTTCCGCGATAAATAATATAGGTCCGGGGCTTTCGCTCGTCGGACCTACTCAGAATTTTTCAGTATTTTCAGCTTTTTCCAAGATTGTACTTATGTTTGACATGCTCGCGGGCAGGCTGGAAATGTTCCCTATGATGGTAATGCTTATGCCTACCACATGGAAAAAGCGTTAAGCCCTGACAATCTCTTTGGCGCGTTCAAGGGCATCGTCTATATGTCCGCAGAAATTGCACTCGCCGATTTTTTCGTCAAAGCCGGACTTCTGCATTACCGCCATGGGCTGCCCGTTTACATGGGAAAGTACGATTTGTATGTCTTTCTTTTCATAGCTTTCATAAAGCTGCTCGAGCGAATGCATTGCCGTGGCGTCTATAGCATTTACGCTCCTCATTCTGAGTATCAGGCATTTTGTGTCGTTGTTGACGGATATCTTCAAAATCTTGTCA
>CANQSB010000094.1 GCA_947626435.1 uncultured Lachnospiraceae bacterium
GGAATAAGCCAAGGGATAAGTCAGGGAATAAGCCAAGGCATAAACCAGAACCAAAAAGAAACAGCGCTTAGAATGTTAAAAAGAGGAAAGATGACAGTTGAGGAAATAGCGGAAGATACGGGGCTGAGTATTGAGGAAGTAGAGCAGCTCGTGGAACTTACGACAGTATAGGATTTTGGGAAATAATGTGATAATCAGACAGCATGTTCCATATATATGTGGAATATGCTGTTTTTCAGCGGCAACTTTCAGCTCTTTTAAAAAGGAGCTGGAAACAGTTAAATTTTAATATGGCAATATTGCAAAACTGTTTTTTACCTGCGCGAGAAATCTTTCAGCGATCGGGGTGAAGGTCTGGTATTTGTTCCATATCAAAAATAGCTTGGCTTCAAGCCTTGGATAGAGCGGCTTGAATACAAGTCCGCTTTCGGACGATGTGTTTATAAGATGGTCGAAGCAGAGCTGATATCCAAGCCCTTCCCTGACAAAAACAGATGCATTGTATGCAAGCCTGAATGAGCCTTCTAAGTGAAGTTCATTTCGGCGTTCGCCGCACCATCTGCTGATGTCGTTTTCCCATCCCTGCTGTGAGGAAAACAAGGGCAGCCCTATGAGGTCGTCTATGCAGATTTTTTCTTTGCCTGCGAGAGGGGCGTCATGCGGCATAACCACTCCCCAGATGTCGGGTTCGGGGAATGCGATATAGTCATATTTGCGCGTGTCGGGAGTGTCGCACAGAACTGCAAAATCCAAGAGCCCCTTGTCCAGCTTTTCAGTGACCTGCTCTGTGTCGCCGCTGGTAATATGGTATCTAAGCTTGGGATAAACGCTTTTGAATTTGCGTATTTCTTTTGCAAGATGTCTAATCTGGTATGACTCGGCAAGTCCGAGAAAAAGTTCTCCGCCCGTGATGTCATCAAGCGACAAAAATTCTTTTTCAATCTTATCAGCCATTGCAATTAAATCCGCCGCTCTGTCGCGCAGCAGGCTTCCTTCCTCTGTAAGGGAAATGCTGAAGCTGTGGCGCACAAACAGTTTTTTTCCAAGCTCGTCCTCTAATGAGCGCAGAGCTTTAGAGAGTGTGGGTTGTGTGACGTGAAGAAGCTCTGCCGCCTTTGTCATATTTTCTTCCCTTGCGGCAGCAAGAAAGTATCGTAATGAGCGTATTTCCATATTTTTCCTCGTTTCTGTAATGTACTAAGACATTAAATCTGCGTATTTTTCCAGAAATCAAAAACAGAATAATGTGTATAAAAGGGTTGTTTAGCTGTGTTGCCTGCATGATATTCATAAAAAGAATATCACGATATTCATTATAACTATTGGCGCAATAAAAAGCAAGACATTATAATAAAAACATAGACAACAATAAAAAATAGTTGAGCGCTACACATGGAAAGGACGGTAAAAAGCATTATGAAAAAAGAAGAATTAAAGCTTACGACGGAATGGGATAAGACATTTCCAAAGAGTGAAAAAACAGAGCACAGCAAGGTTACATTTGTAAACCGCTATGGAATAACGCTTGCTGCGGATATGTATGTTCCGAAAAATGCGCAGGGAAGGCTGCCCGCGATTGCTGTATGTGGTCCTTTTGGCGCGGTGAAGGAGCAGTGCTCTGGACTTTATGCCCAGACTATGGCGGAGAAGGGCTTTTTAACAATTGCCTTCGACCCTTCGTTTACAGGTGAGAGTGGCGGCAATGTAAGATATATGGCATCGCCTGACATAAATACTGAGGACTTTATGGCAGCGGTGGATTTTCTGTCCTTGAACGATAAGGCGGACCCTGACAAAATCGGTATTATTGGCATATGCGGCTGGGGTGGCATGGCTCTTAATGCGGCGGCGCTGGACACCAGAATAAAGGCGACTGTAGCCTCAACCATGTATGACATGACAAGGGTAAACGCCAAAGGCTATTTTGACAGCGAGGACAGCGAAGAACAGCGCTATCAGAAAAAGGCGGCAATGTGCGCGCAAAGGCTTGCGGATTTAAAGGCAGGCGAATATAAGCTTGGCGGTGGAGTAGTCGATCCGCTTCCAGAGGATGCGGCGTTTTTTGTAAAGGACTATTATGATTATTACAAGACAAGCCGCGGCTATCACGCAAGGTCGCTCAATTCGAACGGCGGCTGGAACGTAATCGGTTGTGAGTCATTCATTAATCAGCCTATACTCAAATACAGCAATGAAATCCGCAGCGCGGTCATGGTTATGCATGGTGAGAAAGCGCACTCATGCTATTTTGGAAAGGATGCATACGCAGAAATGGTGAAGGACAGCAAGTACGCGGATAACAAGGAGCTTTTGCTCATTCCTGACGCTGTGCATACAGATCTCTATGACGGCGGTGGCAAAAACGCGATACCGTTTGATAAGCTGGAGGAGTTTTTCAGAAAGAACATGAAATAGAGACTGGCATTGAAATTCATTATAAAAAATTAAGAAACGCTGGGGCAGTGCAGTAAAAATGCTGTCTTGGCGTTTCTTCGTTTTAAGAAATGTAAAGCTTATTTAAGCGTAAATAAAGATTAGTTTTCAAAGGCTATTGACAGCGCGTAACGTGTATGCTATATTACAATTAACATTTAGGTTAAATGTTAAAAGAGAGGAGGTTTTATCTTGGGATTACAGCAGACGCTGAAAGCTCTTGCCGATCCGATACGCAGGGAAATACTGAATATGCTGAAAAACGGGAAAATGCCTGCGGGCGAGATTGCAGCTCATTTTCCAGTGACAGACGCCTCTGTTTCAAGGCATCTGTCGGTGCTTAAGGACGCGGATTTAATCAGGGATAACCGTGAGGGCAAATTTATTTTTTATGAACTGAATACCTCTGTATTGGAGGAGGTTATGCTGTGGATTACGGATTTGAAGGAAGGAAGGGATTAATATGATGATTAAAAACAATAAATGGAGATGTCTGATTTCTTCTGCTATAATACTGATGCCTGTTATAATAGGTATAATCTATTGGGACTTGCTGCCGCAGCGCATTGTGACGCACTGGGGCTTTGACGGCGCTGCAAACGGCTGGAGCAGCAGGGCATTTGTGGTGTTTGGCTTTCCCGCTATTATGCTTGCGGGGCACTGGGCTTGTATTTTTTTCACGGCGTCGGACCGCAGCAACAAAAAACAGACAAGGAAAATTATGAATATGATATTTTGGCTAATTCCAGCCGTGTCGTTCTTTGCAAGCGCAGTAATTTACGCGCAAGCCCTCGGCACAGGCTTAAATGTCGGCAGGGTTGCGATAATCTTTGTGGGAATTTTGTTCGCCCTGCTTGGCAATTATTTTCCCAAAATCAGGCAGAATAAGACGATAGGAATCAGAATAAAATGGACGCTTGAAAATGAGGAAAACTGGAACGCGACGCACCG
>CANQSB010000095.1 GCA_947626435.1 uncultured Lachnospiraceae bacterium
CATTGCAACAATAATACATTTTCCTGCAAAATGCTATCTGAAATACTACACAAATGTTCTGTATCATTTTTCCCATATCCGTGCAATAAAAAAAGGCTTCCGAGCTATGCCCTTCCACCTGTTCATCTTCACTACGCTATACACATTTCTGTATTATTTTGTGTATGCCGTTCCTATTTGTCTGTAAATTTTAACGCTATACACACTATACACACTCCTACGCTATACCCCATTTTACGTCAAGTATGATGAAATCAGGATTGTCCATCAGGGCAAACGCGATACCAAGCCGCTGCTTCATACCCAGTGAAAACTTGCGGAATTTTTTGTTTCCGACATCGGTAAGATTTACAAGTTCAAGCGCCCTGTCTATCTGCCGTTTATCAGTGATGCCTTTTTGTATGGCGTAATAATTCAGGTTCTGCCTTGCCGTAAGTCCTCCGAAAAAAGCGGGATTTTCGATAAGGCACCCTATTCTGCGCTTTTCATCCCCCAGTTCTTCACCGCGCTTGGAAAAAAGTTCAAACTCTCCGCCTGATTTTTCCGCAAGTCCCGTAACGATTTTCATAATCGTGGTTTTGCCCGCGCCGTTTCTTCCTATCAGCCCATAAATGTCGCCCTTGTAGACTGTCATGTCTACGTTGTCAAGCGCTTTAAAAGAGCCGTAGTTCTTGGAAAGCCGCCGTGTCTGCAATATTGTTTCTCTCATATCAAACCTCCTGTTTATTTTGCTTTATAAGGATATTATAAAAGGAAGGTCTGAAAAAACTCTTAACAAATGTCTTAAAAAAGTCTTAATCTCCATTTTCTTTTTTCATCCGGTACCCTATTCCCCACACTGTTTCGATATATTCGGCTTCGGGGTTACATTCTTTCAATTTCTTGCGCAGCTTGCTGACATATACGTTTAAGGTATTGTCGTCCGCGGAATTTTCGTCATCCCATACATGGTCGTAGATTATGCTTTTGGTGCAGGTTCTGTTGGGATTTTCCAAAAGAAGGCACAGAAGGTCAAATTCGTGTTTTGAAAGTTCCATCTGTCTGCCTGCGCATTTTGCTTCAAAATTATTCCTGTCAATTTCAATGTCGCGGAAAACAAGGCGTTTAGAGGCTTCTGTCTCACCGCTTGCGCCGCGCAGCCGCGCTTCTATCCTTGCGATAAGCTCGTCGTTGTGAAACGGCTTCGTCACATAATCGTCTGCGCCCAAGGCAAACAAATCGACCTTTTTCCTCACGTCGCATACTGCGCTCAGCACGATTACAGGCACGTTATGTTTTTTCTTCAAATCCGCAATAATCTCTTCGCCGCTGCGTCCCGGAAGCATCAGGTCAAGCAGCACCAAATCAATTTCCGCGCTATGGACTAAGATGCCTTCCGTTCCCGAATACGCGCTGACTGCGGTATAGCCGTGTTTGTTTAAAAGGACGCTTAACATATGGTTGATTTCTGCGTCATCCTCGATGATTAGTATAGTTTTCATGGTGGCTCCTCTTGGTGTGAATTTGCGAGTTAATCTTTCTATTTGATTGTGATGTACTTTTGATTTCTGCTATTTGGTTTATCAGGAATCGTCCTTGCAATGCGACCTTGCTCTAATAACCGCCTGATATAAACCATGAGATTCTTTCTGTCCTTCAGACCGCAATATGCGAGAATTTCCTGTATACTCTTTGCTTCAACGCAATATTTAACAATCTTACCCTCAATCATATTTTCTTGTCCTCTATAAACATCTTGGGGGGTAACTTGAGGGGTGACTTGGGGGGTAACTTGAGGGGGATTTTCCAAGTCAAGGCGATTATATGGAATCGTTACCGTAATCGCGTTGTCAGAAAATGTAAACGCGTTTTTGCCATACTCGCCAATAATCCTCGGAACACCGCGACCTGATTTTTCACTGATATGAAGCTGTACAAAAATCTCAGTAAGTTTAGCATTAACCGGGATTGAAATACCTGCATAAAAGCCTTCCTTTGTTTGATGAGGCGGTAATGTTCCGATTGATGTTATCTCTATCCGATTTTGATAAGCAGTAAACATAGGCGCCGTACCGCTTATCCACAAATTATGTTGGAATGCGTTTATTACAGCTTCCTTAAATGCCTGTGAATGAAATAGCATTACTTCCTTGCGCTCTACCTTACGCCCGCGTTCATCCGCTTGTGGAATATTTATTGTATCACCATAATCTATAACCTTGTCGAGTGCCAGTAATAAACACATATCGCCAAATTCACGTACGGCATACATCGTAGATGTCTTATCGTTTCCTGCAAACAATGCAAATCGAATCGGAATCCGAGGATTATCTGACAATAACTGCGCAAGCATATTATACTTTCCGTCTGCTGTCAACAATTCAAGATTTTTTTTAAATGTCTTTTTGTTCAGTTTTATTCCCTTCATATCAAAATAAAGAAAAAGCTGATCGAATGACAGATCATCAAATCTCGCTTCTGTATTGAGAAGGGACGGTATTCCAAAGTTCAATACTCTGAATAATGCCGCCTCTCGTTCAGGATGATTTTTTATATTTTCTTTGCTGGATCCGACTCGAATATAGCGAATGCCTTTAAACTCAGTAGGAACAATGCGCGCGGCAGGTATACTCAAAACTACAACTTTATTTCCGTCAATAGTTTCTTCATCAAAAGTGAAATATATTGCTGGTGAAACATTTCTTGCCAGATAGTGCTCTATCGGCTCATTTTTAATATCTCTCTTATATTTAAATCCAGTATTGGTAAATTCATGCGTTTCATTTTGAATTCCCCATATCAGATAGCCAAAAGCTTCCCCATTCATTGCCGCAGCATTTGAAAGTGCTGATATATATTGTCCAATTTCATCAAGTTCATACCAACTGTCTTTAAAGTCAAACCATTCCTGTTCATCTTCAAATGAAAAGCATCTTTTTACTATATCAATAATATTCCCCATCTGTTTACCGCCTTATCTATTTTGACATAAATCAGTATTTCCTATTTTAACATTTATATCCTATCATATAAAATGGCTATTTTCAACAAACAACTGTCTTGGCGGTTAAAATCACTCCTGTGACAGACAAAAATGGTACATCACGCTATTTTATTTTTGTGATGTACCATTTTTGTCTGTGTTTTTAACTGCCATTTTCAGGATTTTCAATTACAATGCTTTTTGACAGCTCGCTTAGCGTATCCTTGTTTATCTCAAGCCCAAAATCTTCCAAACTGTAAAATTTCATGGCTTTGCCATTTTCTGAAATTTCCATTGTGCTTTTTACTAAGCGTGCTGT
>CANQSB010000096.1 GCA_947626435.1 uncultured Lachnospiraceae bacterium
TGAATTTGTTTTTTGTAATCGTGTGCCATTGGGGAGTGGCGGGAGTGGCTGTCGCTACGGCTGTTTCCCAGACTGTTTCGGCGCTCTTGGTGGTGCGCTGCCTTATGAAAGAGCAGGGCGGCATACATCTTGACTTGAAGCAGCTTGCCATATCGCGCGAAAAGTTTATGAAGATAGTGCAGATTGGCTTGCCCGCGGGCTTTCAGGGCGTGGTGTTCTCGCTTTCAAATGTCGTCATACAGTCGGCTGTAAATTCATTCGGCGCGATATCAGTAGCGGGCAACTCGGCGGCTGTAAATATAGAAGGCTTTGTATATATGGGAATGAACGCGTTCTATCAGGCGGCGATATCGTTTACGAGCCAGAATTACGGCGCGCACGAGTACAAGCGCGTGTATAAAATTTTGATAGCGGGCGAGATTTATGCCATGGCTGTAGGGCTGCTGCTTGGCAATCTTGCCGTACACTTTGGCAATTCCCTGCTTGGCATATATTCACAGAGCCCTGATGTAATAGCGGCGGGACTTAGGAGAATGAGGATAATCTGTACGACATACGCGCTCTGCGGCATGATGGATGTGTTTGTGGGCGTGATGAGGGGGCTCGGGTATTCCGTAGTGCCTATGGTGGTGTCGCTGATCGGCGCATGTGGGCTGCGTCTTTTGTGGGTTGCGACGATTTTTCACATACCGCGGTACCACAGTCTTGAGACGGTGTATGTTTCGTACCCGATAACATGGGCTATAACTATGCTTATCCATGCGCTGACATTTGCGTTTGTGGCGCATAAGGTGCTTGCCGGTAAGGCGGACAAGACGGTGAGCGAGTCGGTGTAAAAATATATTTTATTTTTCTTGATTTTTGCAGTCATACACTTTAAAATTAGATTAGGTGGTTTCCACCGATAAGTGCGAAGTATATCGGCGGCTATGCCGATAACGAAAATTATAAACTAGGAGGATTTTGAAATGAACAATTTACCACAGGTAAAGGTCGGCATTGTGGCGGTAAGCCGCGATTGTTTCCCTGAAAGCTTGTCAGTGAACAGGAGGAAGGCGCTTGTAAAGGCGTATACTGACAAGTACGGCGCAGACGGCATTTATGAGTGTCCCGTATGTATCGTGGAGAGCGAGATACATATGGTTCAGGCGCTTGAGGACATCAAGAAGGCGGGCTGCAACGCGCTCTGCGTATACCTTGGCAACTTTGGCCCCGAGATTTCCGAGACGCTGCTTGCAAAGCATTTTGACGGTCCCGCAATGTTTATCGCGGCAGCAGAGGAGACACAGAATGACCTCGTCGGCGGACGCGGCGACGCATACTGCGGCATGCTCAACGCAAGCTACAACCTGAAGCTTAGAGGCGTAAAGGCATATATACCTGAATATCCTGTAGGTACGGCTGATGAGTGCGCCGACATGATTAACGAGTTTATTCCTATCGCAAGGGCGATTGTAGGTCTTAAAGATTTGAAGATTATCTCATTTGGTCCCAGACCCCTCAATTTCCTCGCGTGCAACGCGCCCATACAGCAGCTTTACAATCTCGGCGTTGAGATTGAGGAAAATTCAGAGCTTGACCTTTTTGAAGCGTTCAACAAGCATGCGGGCGATGAGAGAATACCTGCAAAGGTTAAGGAGATGGAGGAGGAGCTTGGCACAGGCAACAATAAGCCCGAGGTGCTTCCCAAGCTTGCACAGTATGAGCTTACGCTGCTTGACTGGATTGAAGACCACAAGGGCTACCGCAAATATGTGGCAATTGCAGGCAAATGCTGGCCCGCTTTCCAGACGCAGTTTGGCTTCGTTCCCTGCTATGTAAACAGCCGTCTTACGGGCATGGGTATTCCTGTATCGTGCGAGGTTGACATTTACGGGTGCCTCAGCGAGTTCATCGGCACATGTGTGAGCAACGACGCCGTTACTCTGCTTGACATCAACAACACCGTTCCCGCCGATATGTACAATGAATCAATCAAGGGCAAGTACAATTATACGGCAAACGATACATTTATGGGCTTCCACTGCGGCAATACCACGACAAAGAAGCTTTCGTCATGCAGCATGAAATATCAGATGATTATGGCAAGGACGCTTCCCGAGGAGGTTACGCAGGGTACGCTTGAGGGCGACATCATCCCAGGCGATATCACATTCTACCGCTTACAGTCTACGGCTGACTGCAAGCTCCGCGCATATATCGCGCAGGGCGAGATTCTTCCTGTAGCTACAAGGTCATTCGGCGGCATAGGCGTATTCGCTATTCCCGAGATGGAGCGCTTCTATCGTCATGTGCTGATTGAGAAGAATTATCCTCATCATGGCGCGGTTGCTTTCGGACACTTTGGAAAGGCTCTGTTTGAGGTATTCAAGTATATCGGAGTGCCCGTAGAGGACCTCAATTACAATCAGCCCAAGTCACTGCCTTATCCTACGGAGAATCCGTTTAAATAAGAGGAAAAATAAAAAGGAACTGCCTGCGGAGGCGGTTCCTTTTTTAGTTATCGAATGTAATCCGAATATTTCGGATATTTTTGCAGGTATTTTGATTAGCTTTTATTTTTGTGAATAAAAGAATTATTATGTGTTAAAAATGAAAAAATAATATCATAAAAATATTCAGACGGTGGTTTTGGATAGAAGAGCTTACCGCGGAAAACGCGGATTGACAACATTAAAAATGCAACATTTTATGTAAAATGTTGCATTT
>CANQSB010000097.1 GCA_947626435.1 uncultured Lachnospiraceae bacterium
TTTGGTACTCTGCTCACCGCCTCCGGCATCTGTTAGTCTCCCCAGCTCCGCTGGGGGATTTATACTGTTTCATTAAAGAATGAAGTTTCTCTATAGCCTGCGATATTCCGCCTATCTCGCATATAATTCCCTCGTCAACCGCTTCATGCCCTTCCAGCACAGAACCCACATCTTTTGTAAGCACCTGCGTTTCCATCATGAGCTCCTCGTACCTGTCCTTGGAAATGCTGCAATGACTGCACACAAAGCTCGTTATGCGGTTTTGTACGTCCTTGAAATAGTTGAAGGTCTGCGGCACGCCTATTACCATTCCGTTCATTCTTACGGGGTGTATCACCATAGTCCCCGTAGGCACTATAAAGGAATAGTCTGTGCTCACTGCTATCGGTACGCCTATGCTATGGCTGCCTCCCAGCACAAGCGATACAGTAGGCTTGCTGAGCGACGCTATCATCTCCGCAATCGCAAGTCCGGCCTCCACGTCTCCGCCCATGGTATTCAGCAGAATTATCACGCCGTCAATATCCCTTGAATCCTCAATCGACGCAAGTTGTGGCAGCAAAAGCTCATATTTGGTGACTTTTGACTGATTACCCGCGTTTTCGTGCCCCTCTATTTCGCCAATAATCGTAATAAGATGTATCTTGTGATGTGCCTCGTTTTCATCAAGTGTAATCTGACTCTCCTTTTCTACCTTTTCGTCCTTATATTTCTTATTCTCCAGGATTTCATTGTTGTCGCCGCTGTTATCCGCCATATATGCATACCTCCGAATTTTACTATAAAATATATAAAAGGAACTCCCATATATAAAGAAGTTCCCTTTATTTTTACACATATTCGGATTTATTATTCCTGACTACTCCACATCATAAAAATCCATTCCCGTCATATCCTTGATGTCAAAATCATCATTGTCGCTGACCTCTATAGAATATTCCATCTGCCTATGTGCACGCCGCTTGGGCACAGGCAGCGGGTTATCTATGTATTTTACATCTTTTTCTGCTCCATCAGAAGTTATCTCTTTCATAATAGAACGCTCCTTTCTTAATTTTTGTTCAAATCATAATAAAATATATACTGCTGCAATATTCCGCTATAATCACCATACTTTTCAAACGGAAATCCCGACGGATATTGAGCCGCAAGCACTTTATTTATATGAGTGTCTATCGGAAAGGCCTCCGTCCTATGCAGCGCAAACAGACAAATACAGTCAGCCACCTTTTTACCCACGCCACACAATTTCAAAAGCTCATCTCTAGCTGCCGCATAATCCAGCTTTGCAAGTGCATCCAAATCTATATCACCCCGATACACGCTAAGCGCTGTTTCATGTATGTACCTGCTGCGATAGCCCAGATTGCAGGCATATAAGTCATCTATTGACGCTTCCGCAAGAGACTTTGGCGTCGGAAAATCATAATACTCCGCTCCTGTCTCACTAATCCGCTTTTCACCGTACCTCTCGCATAAAAA
This sequence comes from uncultured Lachnospiraceae bacterium, assembly GCA_947626435.1. Classification (GTDB taxonomy): domain Bacteria; phylum Bacillota; class Clostridia; order Lachnospirales; family Lachnospiraceae; genus COE1. The sequence goes on from CANQSB010000097.1 coordinate 1,483, forward strand.
ATTAATACACTTTCTGATACGCTTTATATTATTCTGCTGCGAAACTATGAATGAAATTATCATTTCCCATAGGTCCTGACGCAATATGCGTATACCCCTGCCAAAATCCGCCGCTAATGTCAAATATCTGTCCTGCGAGTCTATGCTTTTTATTATGCTGTCATAATCCGTTTCCATGTCAAAATAATTCTTCCAGATTGCGTCAAATTCCTCCGGGGTACATTCAAGAAAAACATCATTTCCGCTCTGGCTAAGCTCCAAATATCTGCCAAATGCCACCAAACTGTATTTATCTCCGCATTTCAACATTCTAAAGCATTGCCCTGACTGGCAAATCTGCTCAATGTCAAAATTCCCGTTATTAACCGTAACCACTTGCATTTACCTCTGTTTTTATTCATCCCAATTGTGATAAACCGCCTGCACGTCATCATCCTCGTCAAGCATATCAAGCGTCCTGTTAAGGTTCTTTATCGCGTTTTCGTCCGTAAGCTCCACATAGTTCTGCGGTATCATAGTCACTTCCGCACTCACCATCTCAATTTTATTTTCCTGCAAAGCCTTGTATACCGCCGCAAAATCATCAGGTGCTGTGAGTATTTCAAAGCTGTCGTCCTCCTCCGAAAAGTCCTCCGCTCCCGCATCAAGAGCTATCATCATCAAGTCATCCGCACTAAGCTCGCACTCCTCCTTGTCAATAATAATCTGCCCCTTTTCGTCAAACATAAACGATACGCAGCCTTGGGTGCCAATACTGCCGTTTCCCTTTGTAAATGCGCTCCTCACATTCGCCGCCGTCCTGTTTTTATTGTCAGTAAGCGCCTCCACAATAATCGCAATGCCGTTTGGGCCATACCCCTCATATGTAACATGCTCATAATTTACAGCATTGCCGTCACCCGACGCTTTCTTTATACCCCTGTCGATAGTGTCATTTGGCATATTGTTTGCCTTAGCCTTAGCTATAACCTGCGCCAGCTTGAAATTATTCGCAGGGTCAGGTCCGCCCTCCTTTACCGCCACAGCAATCTCACGTCCGATAATCGTAAAAACCTTCCCCTTCGCCGCATCATTTTTCTCTTTCTTGTGCTTAATATTAGCAAATTTTGAATGTCCTGACATAGTAACCTCTCCTTTTTAT
>CANQSB010000098.1 GCA_947626435.1 uncultured Lachnospiraceae bacterium
AATAAAAAAAGCAAGGGAAACCTTGCAAAATAAGGAAAAAAATCAATTGGGATTAGCAGACAAGTGGCAAACTCGGGAGGGTGTGCATTGATTAAAAATGATAAGAAACAACAATAAATAATAGAAAACCTATTGAAAAGCATGCCGATGTCTGCTATAACAGATAATGACTTACTGTAAGAAATTCGTTCGGAGGTGCAAAGATGGCAGATGTTGCTAACGATAAATGGATAAACATTGACGAAGCCGCAGAATATCTGGGGGTCAAGCCAGGAACCATTCGTGATTGGATCAGAAAAGACAAAGGCATTCCTGCTTACAAGATAGGAAAGCAATGGAAATTCAAATGCTCCGAATTAGACGAGTGGGTCGCGAGCGGAAAAAGCGCAATGGAATGAAGGACGCTATGTCCACAACAATGAGTAAGACAAGAATGGAGATAAAAGAGGGTTATGGCTGACGAAAAAAAGAATCCGATGGACGCAGGCCAGGGTGAGATTGTCATATATCAGTCTGAGAACGGTGACACAAGAATCGATGTTCGATTTGTGGATGAGACAGTCTGGCTTACGCAGCAGCAAATGGCGGAACTCTTCCAATCCTCCCGTACTAATATCGTAGAGCATATACAGCACATATACGAAGAGGGTGAATTAGACGAGAGTTCAACCTGTCGGAAATTCCGACAGGTTCGTACCGAAGGCAGCAGACAGGTTTCAAGAGAAATTCCATATTACAATTTGGACATGATCATTTCTCTCGGATATCGTGTGAAGTCTATGATTGCAACCCATTTCCGTCGTTGGGCAACCGAACGGTTAAAGGAATATATGATCAAAGGCTTTGCGATGGATGATGAACGACTGAAGAATCTCGGCGGCGGAAATTATTGGCGTGAGTTGTTAGACCGTATTCGGGATATTCGCTCGTCCGAAAAAGTAATGTACCGACAGGTACTTGATTTGTATGCTACAAGCGTAGACTATGATCCGAAAAGCGCGGAGTCTGTCGCCTTTTTTAAAATGGTGCAAAACAAGCTGCACTATGCGGCACATGGTCATACGGCTGCCGAAATAATATATGAACGTGCTGATGCAGATAAACCATTTATGGGGCTGACAACTTTTTCGGGAGATTTTCCCACAGCAAAGGATATTGGCATTGCTAAGAATTATCTGACGGAAGACGAGTTGAAGATACTGAATGGCCTCGTTTCCGGATATTTCGATTTTGCGGAGGTGCAGGCGCTTCGCCATAACCCCATGTACATGAGTGATTATGTGAAACATCTGGACAAAATATTGAGTTCTACCGGTGAAGCGCTTTTGGAGGATGCAGGAACAGTGAGCCATGCACAGGCTCTTGAAAAAGCGAAGCAGGAATATCAAAAATATCAGGTACAGACACTTTCGCCTGTTGAAGAAGCCTATCTGCAGACGATAAAAGATGTGGAAAAAACCGCGTGTAAAAAAGCGAAAGAGTAAGAGGTGTTATGAAGGCAACGGATGCCTGTCAAGGAGGAACTGCTGGAGGCAAATCTCAAAAAGCGCGGATATGTATCGATGATCAGATCAAGATTGCAATCAGCGAACTTGTGGATAATCTATGACATTGACGCGAAGATAGAAGGATATTTTTCTTAGATCCTGCGGATATAGAGGCGTTTAATAAAGTATTGTATGAATCAGCGCATACGGCGAAAGGTAAAAGGCAGATGACGTTTTATTTGCAAAAGGCAAAACGTGTGATAGATGGCGTTTTGAAAATTTTAGAAAGCAGCCTGATTGAGTTATCAAAATACCGATTGCGGGAAAATGCAGATTATAAGGATTTTGAAATTATTTCCAGTGATATGATAAAACCATATCTGGACGAGAAGTGGAAATGTGAGTAACCGGCGCATTCCCATATGATAGTGGAAACAGCAAAATAGTAAGGGAGACAGAACATGAAGCTGAAAAAATATATTGTGCAGGAATGGTATGCGTATCTGTTTGCGGTCGGATGCATGGCGGGCGCGGTTGTGCTGGATATGCTTTACCCGGTGATAACGCAGCGGATCATTGATGATGTGGTGATCGCGGGGAAGTCGGAGCTTCTGGGGAAACTGCTTGCGGGCATTGCCCTGGTCGGCGTGGGGCGCAGCATATTCGGCTATTTTAAGGAATACACGTTTGACGTATTGGCGTCCAGGATCGGGACAAGGATACGGCGGGAGCTGTTTGCCCATATCCAGACGCTTTCCATGCGCTATTTTGATAAGGCGAACACCGGGGAGCTGATGGCGCGCGTGAAAGACGACGTAGACCGGATCTGGAATGCGCTCGGGTATGTCAGTATGCTTTCGGTCGAGCTGGTGCTGCATGTGTCGCTCGTTTTATACTGTATGTTTTCGATCAGCTGGCGGCTTGCGCTTGTCCCGCTGGGGACGATGGCGGCCTGTGGAGTCCTGGCTGTCGTGATGGAACGGAAGCTGGATGTGATTTACGAGGAGATCAGCGAAGAAAACGCGGCGCTTACGACGGTGGCGGAAGAAAACCTTGCGGGTGTGCGGACGGTGCGGGCGTTTGCGCGGGAATCTTTTGAGTCGAAAAAATTTTTTTCCCATAATGAGCGGTA